>JAZKIU010000002.1:0-57534 GCA_040384705.1 Patescibacteria group bacterium | reverse complement strand
AATAAGGGGCTCCTAACTCTGTGCCAGCAGGAGCGGTAATACAGAGGCCCCAAGCGTTATCCGGAATCATTGGGCGTAAAGGGTGTCAAGGCGGTCATGTTAGTCTTCCGTAAAATCCAGGAGCTCAACTTCTGGCCCGCGGGAGAAACGGCATGACTTGAGGTCGGGAGAGGTGCATGGAACTCACGGTGTAGGGGTGAAATCCGTTGATATCGTGGGGAACACCAAAGGCGAAGGCAGTGCACTGGCCCGAATCTGACGCTCACACACGAAAGCCAGGGTAGCGAATGGGATTAGATACCCCAGTAGTCCTGGCCCTAAACGTTGCTCGCTCGTTCTGCGGAGTATCGACCCTCTGCGGGACTAAGCTAACGCGGTAAGCGAGCCGCCTGGGTAGTACGATCGCAAGATTAAAACTCAAAGGAATAGACGGGGACTCGCACAAGCGGTGGATCATGTGGCTTAATTCGTCGGTAAGCGAAGAACCTTACCCAGGCTAGAAACCAAACTGCACGCCTCCAGAAACGGAGGAAGCCTTCGAGGGTGTTTGGCAGGTGATGCATGGTTGTCGTCAGTTCGTGGCTTGAGCTGTTCCCTTCAGTGGGGTAACGAACGCAACCCACGTTGTCTGTTATATATGTCAGGCGAGACTGCCCCCTCACGGGGGAGGAAGGTGTGGATGACGCCAAATCAGCATGTCCCTTGATGCCTGGGGCTGCACACGTGATACAATGGTCGGTACAGAAGGACGCAATACCGTAAGGTGGAGCAAATCCCCAAAACCGACCCCAGTACGGATCGAGGTCTGCAACCGACCTCGTGAAGATGGAATCGCTAGTAATCCTGGGTCAGCCATACCAGGGTGAATACGTTCTCGAGTCTTGTACTCACCGCCCGTCAACTCAAGGAAGCTGGGGGTACCCGAAATCTTGCTTTACGCAGGACTACGGTAAATTCAGTGACAGGGAGTAAGTCGTAACAAGGCACGGCTAGCGGAAGCTGGTCGTGGAACATATCCAATCGGAACAGAGTCGTGAGGAATCACGCTCATCCGGTCGATCGACAATCTTCGGATTGTTGAGGAGATGGTGCTCTGTCCTTAAACAGGCACTCGGACGCCGGAAAAACGCACCGGTAGTAAGTGGAAGCGCTCAATTGACGCTTTCACGAGCTTGAATAGGCGGAACACAAGAGGGCGAGATTTCTTAGATACACACTAGAGTACAGGGCGGACGATTCTCCTCGGAGAGTCGTCCGCCCTGTACTTTTATGCGGGCGCGAGCGCAAGGCGCTTCACCGCTCTCCTCCAGATACGGAGCTTATTACGGTGACGTCTCTGCTTTTCCTCAATGGTAGACTGCCTCGCTTGGTTGAGGCCTTTGGCTTCACGGGTTGTTCCGCGATGTACCATCCTTACGTGCAGTATATCGAAGAAACCGGAGGGAACTGGAATGGGGTGGGGATTTCTGATAGTATCCGGAGGTTCGCAAGCGTAGCTCAGTTGGTAGAGCACTCGACTGATACTCGAGCGGTCGAAGGTTCGAATCCTTCCGCTTGCACTAATATAGTTTTCATAGCATAGTGCGGACAGACAACTGCACCTGAAAGGAGGTGATTAACATGTCGTTCGCAAGCCCCCGCGTAATCGCGCGGCTCCCCCGAGTGGAGGATTACGCCCGAAATGTCGATAACGCTCGCATGAGCTTTATGAGGGACCGTTCCACCGAGAATGTGCTCAAGGTCGCAAAGGTCTACTACGACGCGCGCGACTACGTGAACGTCACGGCGGAACTGCTCCGCCTGATGCCGGACATCCAGGAGGCGGCAGCCGTCGCCATGCAGGGAGGTAATCCCGAGGAGTTGGAGGCCGTCTCCGCTCTTCTTCTGTGGTACGGCACCTGGTTTCCGGGAGAACCTACCGGCAACCTCTTGCGGGAGCAGGCGCTTGAAGCCGCTCGCTGCGGCCTCGATCGCGCCATCCTCGAACCCGTATGCGAATCCGTGCGTCAGTCTCTCGAGCTAACGTGCGCCGATGTCGCATTGCGGTCAGGAGAGGAATCCATCCGGCAGTTCGGGTGGTTCTGCATCAATCGGGCGGTGCGCGACGCTCGACACATCCGGGATAGCCTGCGGAGGCTCGACATATATCGACGTGCGCGAGACCTCTACTTCAGGAGCGAACGACCGCTCATGGGTTCGTGGTGCGCGTTGCGTACGCTCACAACGCCGCTCTAACGCGGTTAAGCGCGCGGCCTCCGGGTCGCGCGCTTTTCCTATACCCACCCGCGTCCCTTCATCCGCCCGGCAGCGGTATACTTTCCGTATGAGAAATACGCTCGTCGTCCTCGCTCTGTGCGTCGTCGCCATAGTCCTCGGTGCTTACTTCTATTTCTATGCGCCGGACAGCGCGACTGGCACCCCGACCTCGTTCGAGAACCAGGTAGCGAGTGTACCGAGCGCGCCCGATATCGAGACCGATGTCACGTTCTCCGTTCTTGATAGCGGAGCTAACGCGAGCGATATGGCGGAGCGTAAGAACTATGCCGCCCGCGACCAGGAATCGTTCCTGCGCGTATGGAAGCTCGCGCATGGCGACGACAAGATGGCGGTACCGTCCATCGACTTCTCGAAGGAATACGTCATCGGCGTCTTCGCGGGCACCAAGTCATCCGGCGGTCACGTCATCGAGGTAACGAAGGTAACGGACGCGGGCGATACCCGTACCGTTTCCATAAGCCAGATGGAACCAGGAGCCGGCTGCACCGTCACCGATGCGCTCACGCAGCCGTACCAGCTCATACGGGTTCCGATAAGCATGCGGTACCTCGAAGCGGTAGATACCGTGACGAAGATCCCGTGCGCGAGCTAGGCTTCCGCATTCTACGCAAGCCGGGTATAGTCCTTCCGGAGTCCAACCCATAAGGAACAACGCCGTGTTCAAAGCGCTTGAAGAATATAGGGACCGGCCTATTCCGGACCTTGAAGCCACTCGAGAGGCGAAGCTCGGCTATCGGCAGTGGTCGCTCGTGCCTTCCGCTGCGTCGCATGAACCATGTATCGACATCCGGAACGCAGGCATCGCGGGGGAGAACCACTACTACCGCACCGATGCCGCTCCTTACTATCAGCGCATCCCGGGCGCGGTGCCTGAACTCTTCCTGCGGCAGAGCGTCGTCGAGGCACTCGTGCCGGTGAATACCCGGCTCGCTACGGCCGATCTCCAGCTATTCGTGTTCGATGCGTGGCGGCCGCTCGCCATCCAGAACCATTTCCACGACGTGTGGTTCCCTGAGCGTATCCGGCAGCAGCATCCCGCGTGGACAGAAGACGAGGTGACGAAGGAGGTGGAACGGTATTGGGCAAGGGGCGCACGCACCCAAGCGGAGATAGATCCGAACTCGCCGCCGCCGCACGCGACCGGTGCTGCGCTCGACGTGACCGTTCGGAAGATAGGAGGAGAACAGCTCTGGATGGGAACGATCTTCGACGATGTCTCGGCGCCCGCGCACACCGACTACCTGGAGAAGAATCAATCTTCTTTCTCGGAAGAGGAGGGGATGAGGAACAGGCGACTGCTGTATTGGCTCATGAGCGAGGCGGGGTTCGTGAATAACCCGACCGAGTGGTGGCACTACTCGATCGGCGACCAGATGTGGGCGAAGCTGACGTCGTTCAAGACCAAGACCGATGTGGCGGCGTACTACTCAGCAGTCCTGCCAGCATAACGAGGGAGAGGGTTTCGGCCCTCTCCTTTTGTTTGGTAAACCCTGCAAATACGCTAGGATGCCTAGCATGGACGCGCGCCAGTATTTCGAGGGGAAGAAGATAACCGTCCTCGGGCTCGGGCTCCTGGGGCGTGGCGTGGGAGACGCTCACTACCTTGCGTCTATGGGCGCTGAGCTCATCATCACCGACCTCAAATCGAAGGAAGAGCTCACCGAATCCCTCGAGAAGCTCGCCGGGTTCCCGAACATTACCTACACCCTCGGGGAGCACCGCATCGAGGACTTCCGGGGGCGCGATTTCATACTGAAAGCGGCGGGCGTGCCGGATCCCTCGGTATACCTCGACGCAGCGCGCGCTGCAGGCACTCCTATAAAGATGAGCGCGTCATGGTTCGCCGAGCTCGCAGGCATTCCGGTCATCGGCATCACGGGAACGCGCGGCAAGTCCACGACGACTCATATGCTGCATGGAATATTGCAGGCGGCAGGAGTGCCGACGCTGCTCGGCGGGAACGTCCGAGGCGTATCCACGCTCTCGCTCCTTACGGAAGCGACACCAGAACACGTCGCATTGTTCGAGCTCGATTCGTGGCAGCTCCAGGGATTCGGCGAAAGCAAGATGAGCCCGCATACCGCGGTCTTTACTACCTTCTTCCCCGATCACCTGAACTACTACCACGATGATCTCGATGCGTACCTGAGCGACAAGGCGAACATATTCCTCTTCCAGGGGCCTGAGGACACGTTCGTACTCGGGAGGCAGTGCATGGAGCTCATAGAAGAGAAATACCAGGGATGTATAAAGGGACAGCTCGCACTCGTAGGGAACGAGGATATGCCGAGCGGGTGGAAGTTGCGTATCCCAGGAGCTCACGCCCGGTACGATGCCGCGCTCGCCCTTGCCGCAGCCCGCAGCATGGGAATCAACGACGAAGTATCGAAAGCCGCGCTTGAAGCGTTCGCGGGGGTGCCGGGCCGGCTTGAATACGTGCGCGAAGTGGATGGTGTCGCGGTGTATAACGACACGACGGCGACGACGCCCGAGGCGACGCTCGCCGCGCTCGATGCATTGCCTGCAGGGAATGTGGTGCTCATCATGGGCGGCGCTGATAAGGGGCTCGATATGGATGCGCTTCTCGAACGGATCCCTGCGGCGACGAAAGCCGTGATGCTCCTTGAGGGAACGGGCACGGAGCGCATCCGTGCATCGCTTCCGGGCGCATCAGTGCATGGGACGCTCGCAGCTGCGGTCGAGGCAGCCTTCGCTATAGCCGAGCCAGGCGACACCGTGCTCTTCTCGCCGGCGTTCGCATCATTCGGCATGTTCAAGAACGAGTATGATAGGGGAGACCAATTCATGGCCCTCATCAAAGCGTATGGAGCATAAGCGCGCATATTTCGTCGGCATCGGCGGCATCGGCATGTCCGCGCTCGCGCAGCTTCTTGCTGACCGCGGTGTCGTCGTTACGGGTTCCGATAGGGAGGAGAGCCCGGTGACGGAGATGCTCGAGCGGAAGGGTATCTCGGTATTGATAGGCCAGAAGGCGGAGAACGTGCCCAGCGATGCCGATGTAGTTATATACAGCGAAGCAGTATGGGAAGACAATCCCGAGCGTATGCGCGCGAAGGAGCTGGGCATCCAGCAGAAGTCATACTTCACTGCGCTCGGGGAAGTGTCGACGGGGAAGCGGACCATCGCGATAGCCGGAACCCACGGAAAGACCACGACCACCGGCATGGCGGCGCGCATACTTAGGGACGCAGGTGCGGCCCCTTCCGCTATCGTGGGGAGCATCGTGCGCGACTTCGGCTCGAACTACCTTCCCGGGACCTCTGACCTGTTCGTGGTGGAAGCCTGCGAATACAAGCGTGACTTCCTTACGCTCGCGCCCTCCATCCTCGTCATCACGAACATAGAGTTCGATCACACCGACTACTACCATGACCTCGCGGACGTGCAGCAGGCGTTCCGTACGCTCGCGGAGAAGGTACCCGCGGATGGGTTCATCGTGACCGATCCGAATAGCCCTACCATCGCTCCAGTGCTCGAGGGGTTGCCCGCCACCGTCATCGACTACACCCAGGAAGGGGACTTCGAGCTTCGCATGCCGGGAGAATTCAATCAGATGAATGCGCGCGCCGCCGCCGCCGCCGCCAAAGCAGCGCTCCCTGACATTTCTCATGAATCAATACGCACCTCCCTCGCAGCGTTCGAAGGCACGTGGCGCCGCTTTGAATACAAAGGAAGGGCGAAGAGCGGAGCGCTGGTGTACGACGACTATGCGCATCACCCGACCGCGGTGCGCAACACCATCACCGAGCTGCGCAAGAAGACGGAAGGTAAGGTATACGTCGCATTCCACCCGCATCTCTACAGCCGGACACGTGACCTCCTTCCTGATTTCGCGACCGCATTCGCAGGGGCCGATATCGTGGTCATCGCTCCAATATATGCAGCTCGTGAGGTGGATGACGGAACGGTCTCAAATAAGATCCTTGCGGATGAGATACGGAAACATGGCGTGAACGCGATAACGCTCGACTCCTTCGATGAGATACGCGAAAAGCTCGAGGAAGCAGGAGAAGGGGATGTGGTCATGACCATGGGCGCGGGCGACATCTACAAGGTCGCGGATATGCTTGTCGCGTAAGTTGCACCTCGCTTTTTACCCGTCGAGCGAGTAGGGTATCGGTATGAAAGGAACGCTTTCGGTCGTCGCGACCCCTATCGGGAACCTCGCTGATATAACGCTTCGTGCGCTCGATACGCTCAAGGCCGCGGACGCCATCGCCTGCGAGGACACGCGCATGACCTCGAAGCTCCTCTCCCGCTACGACATACAGAAGCCGTTGCTCGTGTACCACGCACGGAGCGGGAAGCTCGCGGCGACGCGCGTCCTCACGCTGCTCGGGGAAGGGAAGCATATCGCGCTCGTGACCGACGCCGGGACGCCCGGCATCTCGGACCCCGGGAGCGCACTCGTGCGCGAAGCGAGGGACAGGCTCGGGGACGACGTTATCATCGAGGCGCTCCCCGGACCTTCCGCGCTCACCGCCGCGCTTTCCATCGCCGGCGTCCGCACCGACGAATTCATATTCCTCGGGTTCCTCCCGCACAAGAAAGGACGGCAGACGCTCTTCAAGGAGATAGCGGAGATGGAACGTACCGTCGTGTTCTATGAATCCCCGCATCGCATCGAGAAGGCGCTCGCGTCGCTCGTTGAAGTCCTCCCGGCTGAGCGGAAGGTCACCGTCCTCCGGGAGCTCACGAAGATACACGAATCCCTCGTAGAAGGGAGCGCAGAAGACGTAGTGACCCACTTCAAGGACCATCCTGACCAGGTCCGTGGGGAATTCGTGGTTTGCGTCAGCGTCTAGGCCATAGACACCTATCGACTCATCTGGGGGGCTCATGAAGGCCATCATCGTTAATACGCTCCCGAAGATAGGGGAATTCTAGAGCGAGACGGGAACTGCTATACTTGGTCCCATGTCGCGTGAAAGCCTGCTCATCATCATAGGAGCGCTCCTCATGATCTCTCCGTTCACCGGGCTTCCGCTTTCTATTCTCATGTGGTTCTATCTCGCCCTCGGGCTCATCGTCGCCCTGATAGGCGTAACGCTGCGCATCCGCCGGAAGCGCCGAGCGGAACGCACATCCTCAATACATGAAGCATCTCAAACGGTTCTTTCGTAATCCGATAGTCGCCATACTTGGCCTCGGCCTCATCGTGACCGCGGTGACGGTGCACGGCATCCCGTACGCGATAGCGATGCATGCGAACTATTCGAGGGAGGGGACTACCGCCACCACCTCGCTCGCTGCGAAGTTCCTGCCGCCCGTACCCCCAAAGCTCGATACCGCGCTCTATGACGAACGGCTCATCGCTATGGCGAACTACGCCTCCACTACCTCGACCACGACCGTACGGAAGTGGCCGGTCCAGACCGCGTACCCGAAGGTGGGCGCCATCCTGCCGATGAAGCGCATCATCGCGTACTACGGCAACTTCTATTCCACGAAGATGGGCATACTGGGCGAGTTCGAGCCGGACGTCGTGCTCGCGCGCCTCAAGGGAGAGAAGGCGAAATGGGAAGCAGCTGATCCCTCTACGCCCGTGGTCATGGCCATCGACTATATATCCTCCACCGCGCAGGAAAGCCCCGGCCCGAAAGGCTACTATCGGCTGCAGATGCCGGACGAGCATATCGAGAAAGCATTCACGATGGCCGGGCAAGTGGACGGAATCGTCATACTTGAGGTGCAGGCTGGGCTCGCTCCGCTGCAGGCGGAGATAGAGACCCTCGAGCCGTACCTCGCGCGCGTGAATGGCCATCTCGCGATAGATCCCGAGTTCAATATGAAAGGTGGGGAAGCACCCGGCACGGTTATCGGTACGGTGTCGGCAGGCGACATCAATCGCGCGTCCGCATACCTCGCGCGGCTCGTGCAGGAGCATGACCTGCCGCCCAAGATCCTGGTCATCCATCGATTCACCCAAAGGATGGTCACGGACTATGCTCTCATCGAGACGCGGCCTGAAGTGCAGATAGTCATGGTCATGGACGGATGGGGACCGCCGGCGAAGAAGATAAACACGTACAAGAGCTTCATCGCGCCGGAACCGGTCCAGTTCACCGGATTCAAGATATTCTATAAGAACGATATGAAGCCGCCGTCCGACAGACTGCTTCAGCCCGCTGACCTGCTGAAGCTCACGCCGCGGCCGATGTTTATCCAGTATCAGTAACGATGGACAGCTCCTCCTTTCGGTAGTATTTTCCAAGCAGAGGCTTTGTCGGGAGGAACCCATGGGTAATCATAGCGACCCTTTCATCATCACCACCGGTAATCCGGAGGGCGGTAACTACTCCGACTATCTGGAGCAGATGCCTATTCGGAAGCTCTTCAATCCGGAACTTGTTCAGGAACGCTTAAAGATGCTTAGTTCGGAGCATCCTGCACTCTTCATCCAGGCCGAGGCAGGAGCTACGTCCGAGGTCCGCAAGGCCAACCCCTTGCTCGACGTCATCTGTGACGCGCTTGATTGGCTTCGTGAACTTCAGGACGATGTTGCGACCGGCGTCCGGGATGCCAACGGCGATCTCAAGCAGATGTGCTAAATCCAAGCGTTCGTATGTCTCGACCCACTCCGCATGAGTGGGTCGTTACTTTTCCCTCGCGTTTGCGCGGTATACTGTGAGCCAATGGAGAATCCGGAACGAGTAACCTATTTCGCCGCCACCGATTCACGTGGCAAGCGCACGCCCTTCGGCATCAAGGCGAAGGATAGGGAGCGCCATATGTACGTCATCGGGAAGACGGGCATGGGCAAGTCGACCCTGCTCGAGAACATGGCCATCCAGGATATCCGTAACGGGGAGGGCATGGCCTTCATCGACCCGCACGGAAGCGCGATAGATAAGCTGCTGGATTTCATACCGGAGAACCGTATCAAGGACGTGGTGTACTTCGCCCCGTTCGACCTCGAGCAGCCCATCGCCTTCAACGTCATGGAGGACGTGGGATACGACAAGCGGCATCTCGTGGTGTCGGGCCTCATGGCGACGTTCAAGAAGATATGGGTGGACGCCTGGTCCGCCCGCATGGAGTACATCCTCTCCAATACGCTGCTCGCGCTCCTTGAGTATCCGGGAGCGACCCTTCTCGGCGTGAACCGCATGTATACCGACAAGGCGTATAGGAAGAAAGTCATCGATAACGTGAAGGATCCGGTCGTGAAGGACTTCTGGATAAAGGAGTTCAATACGTACACCGATCGCTATACGCAGGAAGCGACGCCTGCCATCCAGAACAAGATCGGGCAGTTCACGAGCAACCCGCTCATCCGCAACATCATCGGGCAGCCGAAGTCCTCGTTCGATATCCGCGAGATGATGGACCAGCGCAAGATACTCCTCATCAATCTCTCCAAGGGTCTCGTCGGCGACACAAACATGAAGCTGCTCGGCTCGATGATAACGACGCGCCTCTTCCTTGGCGCGATGAGCCGCGCCGACCTGCCGGGCCATGAGCTCAAGAAAGCTCCCAAGTTCTATTTCTATGTGGACGAATTCCAGAACTTCGCCAACGAGACGTTCGCCGAGATACTCTCCGAGGCCCGCAAGTACCAATTAAACCTCATCATCGCGCACCAGTACGTGGAGCAGATGGAAGAGGAGGTGGCCGCCGCCGTGTTCGGTAACGTGGGTACGACCATCGCGTTCCGGGTCGGTCCGTTCGATGCGGAGAAGCTCGAGGTCGTGTTCGCGCCAGAATTCATCCCGGAAGACCTCGTGAACCTGGGATTCGCGCAGATATACCTGTCGCTCATGATTGACGGCATCGGTTCTCGGCCGTTCTCCGCGGTTACCATCCCGCCCATCGACCAGCCGCCGCGCTCGTTCCGCCCGGAAGTCATCGAGTCGTCCCGCACGCACTTCGGCAACCCCCGCGCCGGTATCGAGGAAGCCATATACAGCGAGCTCACGCTCACAGCGAACGAGGAACCACCGGAACCTCCGGTGAAGAAGTATCCTCCTAAATACCCGCCGAAGGAGTCGAGCGCAAATGATAGACCGCGACCGAGCCCGTCCACCGCGCGACCCGCTCCACGCCCGCAAAGCGATGCGCCGCGCCGAGACCCGCGACCCGAACCGAGGCGCGAGGAAGTCCGCAGCGTTCCTCCATCGAGCAATAAGAGCGCGGAGGATCTGAAGGCGATACTCAGGAGCACGATGGCGAATGCTAAATCCGCGAAGGAAGAGAAGGGAACGCAGACCCATACCTCTCTCAAGTCCGCGCTCGCTGGAGTCATCGAGAAGGAGTCGCGTCCGGAGCCTCCCCGCCCGCAGCAACGCAACGACCGACCGAAGCCCCCGGAACCCCGTCCTCCTACGCCCGAGCGCCGACCTGAAGAACCCAAGTCCGATGCATTCGAAGTGCCTGAGAACGTACTCCGCGATATCTTCAAGGACAAGTTCTAGTGCAACGTTTTCCCCGTACGCTCAGTACTATTAAAGGTAAGCATTAGGAGATAAGCGGCACGTATGCAGAACGTATAGACGCCCCGCGGGATAGGCTAACGCCGAGCGCCCGCGGGGCGGCGTATCGCTATCCCCGCGCCTGGAGATCGCGAACGAAATCCTGGTAGATGGTCTCCCAGAAGAATTGTTTCAGGTGTTCGTGCACGGCTGAATCCTCATAGGTCCGAGGATGCGCGAGCCCTTCCTGTATCTTCAGGGCGATATCGGATGGGTCGTTCGCATCGAAGAACAGCGGGAAATCCGCCCCGACCTCATGGAAGACGGGCATATCGGTGCAGATGATGGGCACCTGTAGCCCGATCGCCTCGATGAGCGGGATGCCGAAGCCCTCGTACACGGACGGATAGACGAAAAGGCGGCTCTTGCGGTAGAGATCCCAAAGTTCGGCGTCAGTGAGACTCTCGGAGGTGAGCGTGGTGTTCGTGAGCCCGAGCTCGCTAGAAAGCTCTGACAGCGAAGCCAGGAGGCCGTTGTCCCTCCCGATGCACAGCACGCGTAGCGTGGGATCGAGAGCAGCTATCGCACGGAGCAGCGGCTCATGGTTCTTCCGCTTCTCGAAATGGCCCACGTAGATGATATCGAGCTCCTTGGCGGGAGTCGGCGTCTTCGCAAGCTCGAGCACGCGTTCGTCGATGCCGAAGAAGCTCTTAACGACGCGAGCCGGATCGTACCCGACGTATTTCTTGAGCTCATCGATGGAGAACTCGCTGCACGTGACCATGAATTCCGAGTCGTGCCATTGCTTGCGGAGATAGTTCGAAAAGAAAAGACGATACCAGAACCCTTTACTCTCGCCGGTGAAATAGCGGAAATCGTACGCGACCTGGAAATGCACATGCCGAGAAAGCGCCTTGAAGGGGATGGGGACCGATTCGCAAATGACTATGGAAGGCGGAAGCGCGTCGAGCGCGCGAGATATCTCGCGCGCCGCAGCGAACTTACTCAGATGGTTGAAATGATAATCGACCTCGACCAGGTTCCCCGCATACCCGTCTGGCGCCTTCCCCTTGGTAACGATGAGGGTGAACGTGTCGGGGTAATCCCGTACGAACCGCTCGATTAGTTCGTTGCATCTGCGGTTCGCTCCGGAGTGCACCTTCGGATCATAGTAGGGGGTTATATATACGAATCGCTTCCGTCCGGCGTCGTCGAGCTTCATTTGGAGAGTATACCCGATGTTAAGGGTTCGATAGACAGTCGAGCGAGCGCTCGTTATAGTTGCAAACAAACCTATGAATACACGTGAACAGGTCGTCGTTGTCGGGTTCGGTTGGGTGGGGCAGGCGAACGCGATAGCGCTCGATATAATGGGATATCCTGTCGCCTTCTACGACCCAGGCAGTCCTACGCGCCACTACGATACCTACGCAGCCGCCTATGAACGTATGGAACGTCTTGAGAGCCTTCTCGCTAAGGATTCTCTCACCACCTGCTACCTCGTGTGCGTCGGTGATCGAGTGAGCGAAGAGGGAGTGCAGGATATTTCACTCATCACTGCCGCACTCGATTCCCTGAAGGGCGTACAGGGCACGGTCGTGCTGCGCTCGACGGTGCTACCGGATTCCCTCGAATCGCTCGCGTTTGATTACTATGTTCCCGAATTCCTTCACGAGAAAAAGGCGGTTGAGGAATGCCTCGCTCCGTTTTACGTGGTCGTAGGGACCGGCGGTACGATGAAGAAAGAGCCGAGTTTCCTGAATCTGTGGCGCGCGAAGACGCCTCGAATCTTCACGGGCACGCCTCGTGAAGCTGCATTCGTGAAGTACCTCTCCAATCTCTGGAACGCGGTTCGTATCGCTTTCGTGAACGAGTTCGGTGATGTTATCGGGACGCCTCACTCCAAGGAGGAGCTCGATTCCGTCGAGCGTATCATCAACTTCGTAATGCGAGGCGAATCGTATCTGCGCTACGGTCGCGCGTTCGGAGGCCACTGCCTCCCGAAGGACATGCGTGCCTTCATGCAGTTCTATGCTAATGACGGGAAGAGCGTAGACATGCTTCGTGGCACATATGCGGCAAACGATAAGCATGAGGAACTTCAGAAGCGGCATGCGGTGCTCCCTGAATGGTATTCCTCTTGGCCGCTCCCGCATCTTTCCGGATTCGTGGCGCTCCGCGAACTCGCTTTTTCACTACGGAAGAATCTCCGCAACCCAGGGCCTCTACTTGCTCGCTATCTCGGAGGACGGAAGGGCAGAGATTGACATATACATATTATGTGGCTAAAATATACACGGAAGCCGGTCTCCTGACCGGATCGCTCTAACGGCTAGCAGAAAGGCCCATGAAATGGGGACCGATGGAATCATTACCGAGAATCCGAATCTTGCTGAAGATTGGAAGCTCCGGCACCACTCGTTCGTCGCCGTGGCTGCGCCAGTCGCTATCCCCGATGGCGTCACCAGTTTCGTCGAAGACGTGAACATGCTCCTGGCCGTCAAGGCGGCCAAGGACCTCGCCTGCGTCGACATCGTCATCGTGACCAGGCTCGCTGACGGGACGCCCGCCGTGCTTCTCTCCAAGCGGAAAGGCACGGAAGCGTTCGGCGGCCTCTGGTGGATCTACGGCGGCTCCATCTCCGCCTACGGCTCCCTCATCGAGTTCATCGCCCGACGGGCGGAGAAGGAATGCGGGGTTCCCGTGCATCCGGAAGCGCTCATTGGGGTGTATCGCACCTCGGCGGCCGACTTGATCCAGTCCACGACGCAACCCTGCTACGCGGCGCACGTTCCTGTCGAGGTGATCGACGCGAAGATGGGCATGAATGCGGAGCACGACTCCGTGGGCCTCTTCACGGCCGATGACCTGAACCGCATCCCGGAGCACGAACAGCACTGGTACCCGTTCCGGGTCGCGCATCTCGCGCTTGCGGCGATGCCCTAATCGCACGCTCAACTACAAAGCAAAGGCCGCCGGCAGAAATGCCGGCGGCTTTCCACGTGTACTTCTTAGAGCTTTGTTTTCACCCACTCGGCCGTGCGTCGTATCCCTTCTTCGAGAGAGACTCCAGGAGCGATATCGATGACCGACCGAAGCTTTGCTATATCCACTTCACGGCGTTCCGCGGTCGTTCTCGACGCATCGGTCTCTTCAGCCGTCCATTTGAACTCTCTATCGTCGCCAAATAGTTTCCATATGAGCTCGCCCAGGGCGAGGATGTTCGTCGCGTCCGGTGAGGACGCAACGTTGAAGTCCTGATCCAGTACCGCCTCATTTCCTTTGAGCGCCCCCTCGAGGAGCGCCACGACGATATCGATAGCATCGTCGACATACGTGAACGGGCGCGTCTGCTTCTCGGGGTTGCCGATGAATTCGAGCGGGTACTGCCCGCGCAGCACCTTCTCGAGCAGGGCAGGGATGACATGGATATCGCCCGGGGTGCTTCCCTTGGAGTCCTCGCCCGGCCCATAGATGTTATGGAACCGCATGATGACGAACCGCGGGTTCCCGTACTGCTGGCGGAATGCGCGGCAGAAGTATTCCCCGGCGAGCTTCGAGAAGCCGTACACATTCGTGGTAGTGGGCGTGTCCTTCAGATCGGTTTCCGTATACGGGTAGCGGCGCGCGTGCTGGAAAGCCATCGAGCTTCCGGAGTAGACGATGAGTTTCGTGCCGGCGTCCCGCAGGGCGGGATATACTGCCGCATCTATCGCGGTATTTTCCCAGAGGATCTCTCCTTGCCGCTCCCACATGTAGTTGAGGGGCCCGATGTTCGAGGCAAAGTGGAGAACGTATTCCGCGTCCTTAAGGGATTCGCGCGCCTGCGCAGGATCGGTGAGGTCGGCCTTGCGGTACTCCGCCTTCTCCGGAAGGATGACGCCGCGTTCTTGCGGGGTCGCCTTATCGATGATGGTGAGCGCATATCCCTTCCGGGCGAGCGCTGCCGCCACGCGGCTCCCGACGTAGCCGCAGCCGCCTGTGATATGTATCCGCGTGTCCATGGTGGTCAACTGCATTCTAGGTCATGGAACCAGGAGCGTACAGGCCTCTTTCGACGGGCAGTCACGAACCGGATACAATATACGTATGCGCGTTCTTATCGCGGCCCCTCTCTATCCGCCGGATCCCGGCGGGCCTGCGACCTATGCCCGCTCCCTTGAGCAAGCCTTGCCTGAGGTGGGTGTAGAAGTCATCGTGGCGAAATTCGGTCACGTGCGGCGCTATCCAAGCGGCATACGCCATATCCTCTACTTCTTCATGCTCCTCAGGAGCGGGAAGAACGCTGATGTCATTCTCGCGCTCGATCCCGTGTCGGTGGGCCTTCCTGCGGCGCTTGCGGCAGGCATCCTCAGGAAGCCGCTGGTCGTGAAGGTCGTAGGGGATTATGCGTGGGAACAAGGACGCCAACGCTTCGGCGTGACCGACACGCTCGACCAATTCGTGACGGCGCGGAGCCTCCCGTTCGAGGTCAGGTTCCTTCAGGACGTGGAGTCGTGGGTCGCCCAAAGAGCGGTACATATCATTGTCCCGAGCGAGTACCTCAAGCGCATCGTCTCGACCTGGAAAGGAATCGACGCCGACGCCATCACCGTCATCTATAACGCGATGCGCGATGAAACGACGGGAGCCGCGCCAGCTAGCGTGCTCGCGCTCCCTCGGCCGCGCATCGTTTCCATAGGGCGCTTGGTTCCCTGGAAGCATATGGAGGGGGTTATCGATGCGGTTACGGATATCGATGGCGCATCGCTCATCATCGTGGGCGATGGCCCATCGCGTGAACGGATCGAGCAGAGGGCCGCGCAGCTCGCTCCCGGGAAAGTCTTGTTCACTGGAGCGCTTGCGCACGATGCGACCCTCGCGACCCTGCGGGAGGCCGATATCTTCGTGCTCAACTCATCCTACGAAGGCCTCTCGCATCTGCTTATCGAGGCATTGTCGCTCGGCGTCCCGTCCATCGCGACCTCGGTGGGAGGGAACCCGGAACTCGTAACCCATGAAGAGAACGGGCTCCTCATAGCATCCCGGGACACCGATGCGCTCCGGGCAGCACTCATGCGTCTGCTCGGTGACGCGCCGCTGCGCGCACGCCTTAGCGAAGGAGCACGCCTATCCTCAGCACGGTTCAGCATGGAAGCGATGATAATCGCGACCAAATCCCTCCTCACCTCAATTGCATGAAGGCGCTCTTTATCTCGAACGACCCGAACCTCTTCAATCCTGCGAGCCCGGTGCGTGCCCGCATGCAGATGTATGCTGCGTCGATAGGCACGCTGTACGTGCTGTCGCGAGCGCACTCTAAAGACGTACGCACCTACGCAGAAGGAGTGCAGGAAGGCGGGCTCATCCTTATCGCGGTCGGGGGAGGGAAGCTTGCGAGCCTGTTCGCGCTCAAGCGGAAGGCGCGGGAGCTCATTATGGAAGCGGGCATAGAGATCGTGTCGTCCCAAGACCCGTTCGAGTACGGATGGGTGGCGTCCGAGGCGGTGAAGGGGACGGCAGCGAAGCTCCATCTCCAGGTGCACACCGACTTCTGCTCGCCCTGGTTCACCCGGAGCGGGGTGATGCGCTCGCCAAAGGTTCCCGTGCCGTTCTTGAACAGGGTTCGGTTACATCTCGCGAATAAGGTGCTGCCAAAGGCAAATGGCATACGTGTGGTATCGAAGCGTATCGAGGCGTCGCTCATCGCACGCTACGGGAACCGCATCGCTCCCGTGACGGTCATACCTATCGCAACGAGCGTCGAGCTTCCTGAACCGGTCGCGCTCCCACCGCACCCATTCTCCTTCGCGCTCGTGACCGTTGGAAGACTCGAACCCGAGAAGCGTATCGAGGATATACTCGCGGCCCTCGCTCGCGTCACCACACTCTATCCTTCGGCAGGCCTCTTCATCATCGGTGATGGGCGCTCGCGGCATTCGCTTGAGAAGCGTGCGCATGCCCTCGGCCTTGAGGACAAGGTCATATTCCTCGGATGGCGCCCTGACGCTCTCGCCCTCATGCGAAGCGCGCAGGCGTACATCCAGGCGAGCGCATACGAAGGCTATGGTCTCACCCTCATAGAAGCAGCGCTCGCGCGCGTGCCTATCATCACGACCGATGTCGGCATCGTCGGGGAGGTGTTTACGGGATATGAGGACGTATTGGTGGCGCCGCCGGGCGACCCGGCCGCGCTTGCCGTGCATATCGTCGGGCTCATCGAGGACGTGCAGTCACGAAAGATACTTACCATGAACGCCGAGCGCAAGGCGCTAGCGCACCTTGCGGGCGCCACTGATCAACCGGCACGTGTCGCGCAGGATCTCGCCCGCACGATAGCGGGCACGACGGCATGATGTACCTCGTCGATTTCGCGGGAACGCTTTTCGATACGGCTGCGTTCGATGCCTATATGAAGGGGAGAGAGGCTGAACAGCCATTCGCTCCGGGAGAATTAGCGCAGTTCCTCTACCCCGACGCTGCCGGTTTCCTGCGCGACAAAGGGAACAGTGCCATGGTTATAACCGCCATGGACAAGGAATATGGCGCTAGCAAGATCGAGAACGCCCTTTCGGGCATCCCGCGTATCGCCGTCATATACACCGCTGGGAAGGCGAAGGGCGAGTACCTCGCTCCCCATATCAGCATGTACGGGACATCCCCGGTCTTCGTGGATGACTCGGTGGAGCAGCTGGAGAATATGAGCAGCGCGTGCCCGGGAGTGCAGGTGTTCCAGATCCTTCGTGATGGGACGAAGGAAGATGGGAGGTGGTCGTCCGTACGTACGTTGTCCGAACTTCCATGAAGCTGCTGTTCGTAACCCAGGTCGTCGATAGGAATGACGAGGCGCTCGGCGCGTACCATGGCTGGCTCATAGAGCTCGCGAAGCGTTTCGAGACGATCGAGGTCATCTGCCTGTACGAGGGCGAGCACGCGTTGCCCGCGAACGTGCGGGTGCACTCGCTCGGGAAAGAGCGCGGTATTCGCTCTGCGCTCGTCTATGCGGTCCGGTTCCTCAGGCATGCGTGGCGCCTGCGCAGCGACTACGATGCCGTATTCGTGCACATGAATCAGGAGTACGTGCTCGCCGCCGGCTGGCTGTGGAAGCTGCTCGGCAAGCGCATGTACCTGTGGCGCAACCACTACGCCGGAACATTGCTGACCGACATCGCCGCAGCGTTCTGCGCGAAGGTATTCTGCACCTCGATGCACTCGTATACCGCGCGGTATCGCAAGACGGTACTCATGCCGGTCGGCGTGGACCTCGCTCGGTTCGAAGGGGCGGATGCGACGCCGCGCGCACCCCGCTCCATCCTTTTCCTGTCGCGCATAGCTCCCTCGAAGCGCCCGGACATGTTCATCGAAGCGCTCGGGCTCTTGATAGGGAAGGGCATAAGCTTCGTGGCCTCGATATACGGTTCCTCGCTTCCTGCTGACGCTGCGTACCACGACAGCCTCGAGGGCCGTGTGGAAGCGCTCGGCCTCCACGATAGGGTCCGGTTCTATCCGGGCGTGCCGAACGAGAAGGCTGCTCCCGTCTTCCGTGCGCACGATATCTTCGTGAACTGCTCCCCGTCAGGCATGTTCGATAAGACGCTCTTCGAGGCTATCGCGGCCGGGTGCGTGGTGCTTGCCATAAGCGATGACTTCGCACGCATGGCGGGTGGCGGGACCGCATTCACCGACGCGGCATCGCTCGCAGAACGCCTCACGAGCATGCTTGAAGCCTCGGACGGAGAGCAGGATGGTATACGGAAATTCCAAAAAGATGCGGCCGCCATGCATGCGCTACCCCTGCTCGCGGAGCGTCTCGCTGCCGAACTTGAATCGCAGCATATGCTAATCTGAATGACGCATGGAACAGAAAGTAGGCCTTCCGCTCACGAACGAATACGCTAAACGCTATTACGACACCCAGGTCGGGCCGCTCGAGTCGTATACCCAGGACCGCTGGCATTCATCGCCCGTGCGGGCCTTCGAGTACCGCCAGACGAAGCGCGCCCTTGAGGAAGCGCTCGGGAACCGAACCTACGGACGGGCGCTTGAAGTGGGGCCGGGCGACGGCGTATGGACCGAGCTCATAAAGTCGAAGGTCACCGGGCCCCTTTATCTCGTCGAGCAGTCGCAGGAGATGCTGAAGCGTGCGCAGGCGCGATTCACCGGCATGGAAGGTATCTCGTTCGAGCATAGCGACTTCCAGGCGTCGAACCCGCCGGGCGAGAACGATCTCATCGCGGCCATCCGCTGCTTCGAGTATTTCGATGACAAGCCGGGCGCTCTCGCAAAGATGCGCACGCTCCTGGCTCCTGGAGGACGCATCATCATAATCACGAAGAACGCGAAGCTCATCACGACCGCGTCCTCGCAGAACCAGACGCTCCATAGCGATCAGCTCACCCGCAGCGATATGCAAAGCCTCGCCCGACAGGCGGGACTTACCATCGAGCACACCTACCCAGCCGTGCTCAGATGGAAGGCGGCCTTCGCTCCCATGCGCGTATTATTCGATGTCGCGCACAGGATAGCCGTCTGGTCCCATGGCGCGCTCGTCGTCCCGTTCCTCACCGAACGCGCGACCGAGAGCTACGTATACGTGATGCGTGCATAGCGGCCATGAAGCGGACTAGGATAGTCATCGTCATAAACGACTTCCTGGTCGGCGGCGCGCAACGGTTGCTTGCGGGACTTGTGGCCCACATTGACCGGACCCGCTTCGATATCACCCTCGTTACCCTGCGCACGTTCGAAGGGCGCAATGACATGTATCATCTGCTTCCTGCCGATCTTCCGGTCCACCGGCTTTCGTTTCGAGGATTCTTCGATATCCCAGGCTGGATAGCCCTTGCGGTACTGCTCGTTAAGAAGCGGCCCCAAGTCGTGCTCTCGAACCTATTTTTCAGCAATACCATCACGCGTGTGCTCGGGCTCATCCTGCGGTACCCAACGATAATCGTTGAGCACAATACGTACGTGGACAAGACGAAGGCGCAAATCCGACTCGATCGTTTCTTGTCGTACGGCACGAAGCGGATAGTAGCGGTGTCTCCGACTGTACAAACCTTCACTATGGCGCAGGAAGGAATCCAGCCGGACAAGTTCACGATCATACAAAACGGCGTAGATGTCCGCGGCATACAAGCCGCGCTCGCGAACAGGAGCGCGCAGGAATTCAAGCAAGAGCTCGGGCTCGACCCGGTCCGGCGCTATATCGTGAACGTGAGCCGTCTCGTGCCGCAGAAGAACCAACGCCTCCTCCTTGAAGGATTCTCCCTATTCGCGCACTCGCATCCCGACTACGACCTCCTTATGGTGGGCGATGGGGGAGAGCGCCAGCCGCTTACGGAGCTCGCGAAGGAGCAGAAGCTCGAGGACCGAATCCGCTTCCTCGGCAGCCAGCAGGACGTGTTCCGTTTCTATGGAGCGAGCGAATTCTTCGTATCAACGTCGAGCATCGAGGGGTTCGGCCTGGCCCATGCCGAAGCGCTTGCGGCAGGCCTCCCGCTCGTGTCAACGCGAACCGCAGGACCCGATCGGATGATAGAAGAGGGAAGGAATGGCTTCTTCATCGATGAAGAGACCCCTGAAGGGGTTGCAGCCGCGCTCGAGCGGATGGTCCGTGCGAGTCCAGACTCGATGCGGGCATACGCGCGGGAAAGCGCGAGCCATTTCAGTATAGAGAAAACAGCACGTGCCTACGAGGCCCTGATCGAGGAGGTGGCGTGCTAAGGACTACCGCTCGAGCGCACGCATGATGCGCTCGGACGACTCTCCATTCTGATACGTGTGGTATAGGTCACGGACGCGTGCGCGTTCGCCTGCATGGCTATCGCGCGCCACGGTCTCTTCGAGCGTCCGTATAAGCTCCGGATAGGTATACGCTTTGGGGCCTGGCGTGTATTCGTCATAGCTCTCGAACGATAGGCCCTCGTTCTCGGTATATGCCGCAAGGTCGTACGGATAGAAGATGATCGGCCTATCAAGAAGCAGGTAGTCGGTGAATATCGACGAGTAGTCATTGATGAGGATATCCACGAGAGGAAGGAGCGGGTACACGTCCGAGTCCTCGAGGAAGTGGATGTTCGGGTAGGAAAGGTTCCGCACCTGGTCCCGGTACTTCGGATGCAAGCTTATGACCATCAGATACCTTCGTTCCAAGAGCCACGTAGAGAGGTGCGGTATGTCGAGGAACGTCTCTATATTCAATGTCTTCGCTCCTCGCCTGAATGTCGGCGCGTACAGGAAGCGTTTCGCGTAGCGCGTGTCCTCGAGCATCATGCGCGTGGGCTCATGCACGCCGATATCGCTTCCCGGGATTTCCTTGAAGAACAGGTCCCCGCGAGAATATCCTGCGACCACGATAGGGCTCTTCTCGACGAATACCTGCGGCAGCATCGAGCTCACGAACGGGGAGGTGCTGAAGATGCGATCTTGAGCATGCAGCGGCTTCTGCGCGTACCCGCCCTTCTTCATGCCCTTGCCGTGGAGCAATTGCACGAGACGGGTCCGTCCGGACCATCGATAGTTCTCGGGCTGCAGGTACGCGTCGATGACGGTGGTGCCAGCGCGCAGCGCGCACCACACTCCCATAAGGCTGTGCTGGTAGTAGGAGCTATACCCGCGCGCGCGCAGGATCCTGGCGAGCTCCGGGTCCTTGGCGAGCCATACGGCACGCAAGTCCTTCCGGTTGTTCGCGATATGCAGGAAGAGGTATTTCGTATTGTCAGCGAAGACTTCCGTCCCGGCACCTATGTGCCAGCCGATGCAGGCCCAGAGACGCTGGTCCCGGGGCATGAGGCAGGAAAGCAGGAACAGACCGTACGTTATCCCTTCCCGCAGGTGTCGGAGGGTGTTCATATCCTTTCCTTCCACGCCCGCTTCGCTGCTTCATAGTCTTCGGGCGTATCTATCTCCGAAGTGAGGGCGTCGAAGGGGAGTCCGTACGCTTCTATCTCGCCTGCGCGCACGACGTCATTGAATGCATCGATAGTGAACCCGTCGTTACCGGTAGTTCCTCGAAGCTCGATAGTGTCGACAAGCGCGGCTCCGAAGCTAGCGCCGAACTTTGCGATCTGCAGGTATTCTCCGCTCGCGCGCTCCTGCTCGATGTGCTTGCCGCATTCGAGAACACGGCTCGTTTGAGGATCGACGACTATCTTGCCCGCTTCTTCGTCCCAGGCTCCTGCGCGGTAGAGCATGACCGAGTCACGCGGGTCCGCGAGAAGGCGCGTGAGCGCATCGGTCTCGAAGAGGACGTCGCAGTGGAAGAAGATGACCGGCTCTTGGAAGTATTCCTTAACGAGCGCGAGGCCGCCGAGGATAGGACCCGTCGTTCTGTATTGCTCGTTCTCGATGTAGGTTATCCGTATCGGATAGCCCTTCTCCTTCAGATGGTCCACGATCAGTTGCTTGTGGTATCCAACGACGAGTATGAGTTCCTCTATCCCTACGGCGACCAAGCTTTCGACCTGATGATCGAGAATGGTCTTGTCCTCTATCGGAAGGAGCGACTTCGGCTTATCGAGCGTGAGCGGGTATAGCCGTTTCGATTCTCCTGCCGCGAGGATTATCGCCTTCATACGATACGATTCTTCACCTCCTCTCCCTTGAAGAAGGAAATCACGTTATCCGCAGCGTTCATGGATATGCGTCGCCATGCTTCGTGGGTCGATCCGCCGATATGTGGGGTCGCGATGACGCAGGGCATTTCGATGAGCTTCCGGCTCATGCCCTCATGCACTCCGTCCGGCTCGTCGTGGAAGACGTCCATGGCGACACGCTTCACCTTGCCTGAATGCAGGGCATCGATGAGCGCTGGCTCATCGATGACGATAGCGCGCGCGGTGTTCACGATGAATACGCCCTCCTTCATCCGTGCGAATGCGTCGCGGTCGAACCTGCCTTCGGTCTCCTTCGTGCGGGGCGCGTGGATGCTGATGAGGTCCGAGCGTTCGCAGAGCTCTTCGAACGGGACGAGCTCGACATTCTCGCGTACCGCCTTCTCCGGGTCCGCATACGGGTCGTGGGCGATGACCGAGACACGGAACGCTTGAAGGCGCCGTGCGACTAGGGTCGCGATGCGTCCATAGCCGAAGAGCCCTACCGTCTTGTTCGCGAGCTCGTTCCCGACCAGGAACTTCTTCTCCCAGCGGCCGGCCTTCATGCTCTCGTATGCGTGATAGAAATCGCCGAGGACGGCGAGGATGAGGAGTACGGCATGCTCTGCGGTCGAGACGAAGTTCCCGTCCTGCTCGGGGTCGATGTCGTGATTGAACGAAGGGAGCCCGAGGACCGCGATATTGCGGCGCTTCGCTTCGGCGGTGTCTATCCGATCGTATCCGGTAGAAGCGATGGCGATGGCGGAAAGGTTCGGCGCCTTCTCGAACATAGTGATGTCGCAGGTCGTCGACGTGCGGCAGACGACCGCATGATAGGGTTCGATCAGATCGTGGAGGTTCTCGCGCTCCTCTTCAGCGAGCTCGGTCACCGAAAACCCCTCCTCCCTGAGGCGGGCTATCGCGTCGGGGTGAACCGCGTCGGTGATGAGTACCTTCTTATCCATTGAGGCGAATACTGATTGTTATACACCCGCTGGGGCGTGGGGGACAATAGAGTGAACCAGGTGTCGGGACGTGGAGTTGCATCGGTATGTAAAAAGTCTGCCGCCCGGGGTTGAATCCGGACGGCAGGGTGGTCTAGAGAAGCTGGATCGCTTCCCGGTACTTGAAAGAGAGGTGAAGCGCGAGCGCGTGCTCGTACAGGAAGAACCCGTATCCGCAGACCTCGCTGGCCTGAGGAAGAAGGACTTCCGGCCCGTGCCAGTCGCCGGTGAAGTACGACAGGTCGCGGTCGACCCATTCACCCTCGTAGAAGGGATTCGGGTCGGGCGTGGCCACGATCCCGATCTCCTCGAGGGTCTCGCGGACAGCGGTTTCCGTCCTCGTCTCGCCCAGTTCTGTGAGTCCGCCGGGGGCTCCCCAGTGGCCAGGGAAGGTGGGGGCGGCGTATCCGCGCTGCAGAAGCAGGAGGGCCGGGGCTTCCGGCATCTGCTTCATCCAGGGGTATGCTCCCCGGTTCCGGCAGCGCTCGGTAAGCAGCAACATGCCGCATCCGTGCTTACTGTGTCCCATCTCTAAGAATCTCCTATGATCAACGTCCAGCTTCTATTATACTCATATTGTTTAGTTTTGTCAATCTCCTGGCAGTAACCTCCTAGGCTCGGCTGGTGCTAGAATGAGGCCCTATGGAAAAGGTCAAGAACTTCATCCTCGACGTGGACGGCGTGCTCACGGACGGCCGTTTCTACTACTCGACCGAAGGCAAGGTCATGAAGGCCTTCGGGGCCGATGATAACGATGCGCTCCTCCTCCTCAAGCCTCACCTGAATATCTGCGCCGTGACCGGGGACAGGAAAGGGTTCGACATCTCGAAGAGGCGGATAGTGGATGATATGAAGCTCCGACTGGAGCTCGCGAGCACGTTCGAGCGGGTCGCCTGGATGAAGGAGAACGGGTTCGCCCCGGAGGAGACCATATATATGGGGGACGGGATATTCGATGCTGCGGTCTTCGATGCGGTCGCCTATGGCATCGCTCCAGCGAACGCGTTCTATACGACGAAAGCGAAAGCCGATTTCGTCACCGAGTCGGTCGGCGGGAATAGCGCGGTCGCCGAAGCCTGCCTGCATATACTCGAGAAGTTCTTCACGCCGTTCGATCCTATGAACGGCAAGCTCACTGCGGGTGAGTGGGGCACGCAATAACGCTGTACTATAGAGGTATGACCAGGCAAGACATCGCCACCATCCTAGCGGAGATAGGAACGGTCCTCGGCAAGGTGGACGAACAGGAGGTGAACGAGTTGGTGGGCGCCATACGCTCGGCACGGAAGATAGCGCTCGTAGGCGCAGGAAGGGTGGGCATGGCAGTACGCGGGTTCGCGATGCGGCTCGCTCACCTGGGTCTCGATGCGCACATGCTCGGGGACGCCACGGTACCCTCTATCTCGGAAGGGGATCTCCTGCTCGTGGCTTCAGGTTCCGGCGAGACCCAGACCATCTACGATCTCGTTGCCATCGCTAAAAAGAATAACGCTCGTATCGCGCTCATCACCGGTAATCCGGAGTCACGCATGGGCACCCTTGCAGATGTAGTGGTAAAGGTAGAAGCCCCATCCAAGACAAAGCTCGTAGCGGACTTCATTTCCGTTCAGCCAATGACGACGCTCAACGAGCAGTGCTTGGGAATATTCTTCGACGCGGTAGTATTGCGTCTCATGAAAGATATGGGGGAAACCCACGAGACCATGTGGGGCCGTCACTCTAATCTCGAATAACATATGGCTCGCCCCTACCAACTATCGGCTTCCCTCATCTGCGGTTCTCCGGCAACGCTTGCCGAAGAGCTGAAAGCGCTCGAAGCGGGCGGCATGGACGCGCTCCACTTCGATGTCATGGACGGCAGCTTCGTGCCGCGCCTCGGGCTGTATCCGGAACTCCTCGCTTCGGTGAAGGAGCTGAGCACGCTGCCGGTTGATGTGCACCTCATGATCGATGACCCGGAGCGCTACGCGAAGGTATTCATCGACGCGGGCGCCGATATCATGGTGGTGCACGCGGAGTCGACGAAGCATCTCCATCAGACCATTCGAACCATTCGCGCCCTCGGCGCGCGTGCGGGCGTCGCATTGAATCCTGCCACTTCGCTTTCCGTGCTCGACTACGTGCTCGGCGACATCGAGCTCGTCATGCTCATGGCGATAAACCCGGGCATCCTGGGCCACAAGCTCATACCTTCCATGATGGATAAGATCAGCGACCTGCGGACGAAGCTCGAAGGATATCCCGGTATACGTATCGAGATAGACGGGGGCGTCTCCCCCGAGAGCGCAGCGGCCATGGTGAACGCAGGAGCGGACCTGCTCGTATGCGGCACCTCCGCGGTATACAAGAAGGGTCCGGACCTGGCGGAGTCCGTGCGTTCATTCCGCAATCATATCGACGCAGAGCTCGCACGAACCTCATGACCCACAAGGTCCTCATCACCACCTCCGGCGTCGGGCAGCGGCTCGGAGAATTGACGGAGTACACCAATAAGGCGTTGGTGCGCATCGGCACGAAGCCCGTGATATCGCACATCATCGAATCGTACCCGGAAGACACGCATTTCGTCGTCACGCTCGGCTATTTCGGGGAACAGGTACGGGACTTCATCGGTTTGGCGTATCCGAAGCTCGCGGTCGAGTACGTCACCGTCGACCCGTACGAAGGACCGGGCAGCAGTCTCGGGCGTTCGATGTTCCAGGCGAAGGACGCGCTTCAGTGCCCGTTCATCTTCCATGCGTGCGACACGTTGGTAACGGACGAGATCCCGGCACCAACAGAGAACTGGGTCGGCGTCTTCAAAGGCGAGGACACCTCGCAGTACGCATCATGGACGCTCCAAGAAGGAACGCTGCAATTTCATGACAAGGGCGCTATCGATTCTGATTACATCCATATCGGCCTAATAGGAGTGCATGACTTCCAGTTGTTCTGGGATACGCTCGGTCGATTGGTGGGAACCGACTTCGCGGGCGAGGCGTTGAACGACTGCCGCGTGCTCGCGGACATGATAGCGTCCGGAACGCCGGTCGCTACCGCTGAGTTCGGGACCTGGAATGATGTCGGCAACGTGGCCGGGCTTCAGGCTGCCAGGCGCGAAGAGGGAAGCTCGCCCGACGATCTCTATAAGTCGGGCGAGACCATATTCATTTTCGATACTCACGTCATCAAATTCTTTGCTGATGCGAACGTCGTCAAGAACCGTGCCGAGCGTGGACACTTGCTCAACGGGTTCGTCCCAAGGATGGAGGGGGTCGCGGGGAACTTCTACCGCTACGCATTCGTTCAGGGTGACCTATACTCGCATGTCGCCCAGCCGGCCGACTTCAAGAAGTTCCTGACGTGGATAGAGGAGGCGTTCTGGAACGAAGAGGACGAGGTCGACCCCGCGACGTTCTCCGAGGTCTGCCGTTCCTTCTACCAGAATAAGACGCAGAAGCGTATCGCACAGTTCCTGGAGGCGAACAGCCTGCAGGATACTGAGCACATCATCAATGGGGAGCAAATCCCATCGCTCAAGGAGATGCTCGAGCAGGTGGACTTCGATTCGCTCTCGCAGGGCCTCCAGTCCCGCTTCCACGGGGATTTCATACTCGACAACATCCTGAAGACGGAGGACGGCTATTGCCTCATCGACTGGAGGCAGGACTTCGGCGGGCTGCTCCGTTCGGGCGATAGGTACTACGACCTTGCGAAGCTCAACCATAATCTCACCGTTAACCATCGGATGATCAACGAGAACCTGTATTCCATGGAAACGGAGGGCAAGAATGTGCTGGTCGATATCCTGCGGCCGAGCGCGCTCGTCGATTGCCAGGCGGTACTGCTGCGGTTCCTCGCGGAGCATGGGTATGATACCCGCAGGGTAGAGACGCTCACCGCGCTCATCTGGCTCAACATGGCGCCGCTGCATCACCATCCGTTCAATCTCTTCCTCTATTATTTCGGCAAGCTGCATCTGTGGCGCTCCCTTCAGGCGTAATCCTTGCTCCATGCCCTCGTACAAGCTACTGCTCACCGCATCGGGAACAGGCTCGCGCCTTGGTGAATTGACCAAGGACACCAACAAGGCGCTCGTTCCTGTTAATGGCCGGGCGACGGTCTCGTATGTCCTCGATTCATACGCGAAGGACATCCCGGTCGTAGTCACGCTCGGATATCTGGGAGACCAGGTCAAGGACTTTCTTCTTTCCGAGTACCCCGACAGGAAGTTCGAATTCGTAACGGTCGACCCGTTCATCGGCGAGGGAAGTAGCCTCCTGTACTCCATGCGCTCCGCAAAGGCGCTGCTCCAGTGCCCGTTCATATTCCACGCCTGCGATACCATCGTCCTTGAGGCGGTGCCGCCGCCAACCGAGGACTGGGTGGCAGGCTACCTCACCGAGCCGAGCGCTATAGATATTGCTCAATACGGGAGCCATACGGTAGTCGATGGATACATAACGGAAATCCAAAGCAAGGGAGCTGCTCGATTCGATTCCATCCACATAGGCATGACGGGCATTCATAGCTACGAATCATTCTGGGACGCAGTGGAAGAAGTGTATCTGAACGACCCTGCCGATCAGTCGCTCGGGGACGTGCCTGTCGTAGAGCGCATGAGCGCGCAGGGCACGAAGTTCAAGTGGATACCTTTCAGGACCTGGCTTGATACGGGTAACATTCCGGCCTTGCAGGAGGCGGAACGCCTGCTCCGCGCGCTTGTATGACGAAGGAGAAGATAGGTCTCGTCATCCAGGGCCCGCTTCTATCCATCGGAAACGAAGGAAAGAAGGCGCACATACAGAAAAAGGTCCTCGGAGAGAAGGGATTCGTCCGCTACGATTGCCGGGAGAACATCCAGCGGATGATCGACGAGTACGGCGCGCTTTTTGATACGATAGTCGTCGCGACGTGGGACAGCGAAGTGCTTCCGGACGATGGGTGGAAGGGAGCGACGCTCGTCTCCATGCCCGACCCGGGCGAGGTGCGGAGAAGGAAGTACACGACGAGGAGCCGCAACAAATACCGGCAGTTCATCGGGATACGCCATGGCCTCATCGAGCTCGAGAAGCTCGCGGACGTCGAATACGTGGTGCGGGTACGGACCGATACGTACGTGGACCTGAGGAAGCTGCTCGACTCGTTCTTCGCTGGCATGCAAAACGATTCGTATCACCCAGGCAGCATCGGGGTGCCGCTTGCGCGCCCGGTAGATTATTTCATCCACGACTTCTATTTCATCGCTCGCCGCGAAGCCCTGAAGGATTTCTGCGATGCGATACTAGCGTTCGACCTGTTCGAATTCATATCCTGCGTGCATCGCGATAGCATCCTGAAATACGCGTACGTGCAGTTCAGGGATGCTATCGAGGTACCCGGCTCCGCATACTTCCCGCACTGGCCGCCGTGCGGAGCGAGCGCGCAGACGAAGCGGATATTCTCGTACATGCTCGAGAACGTATTCGTTCCCCTCGATTCCGCTATCTTCCGGACGCTCCTATGGCGCGGAAGCCTCCTCAGCGAGCCGCATCTGCGCCAGCAGCTCGGGGAAGGGATGCCGAGCGCGAAGCGAACGCCCGATGTGCCTGCATTCATAAGCACGCACTGGGAGCGCTACTTCCTGTTCCTCTGCGAGACGGAGGGCCGGAAGATCTCGCTCGTGGACAGGGCCCTGACCGGTGCCGGACTCGCTGTTTGGCATTTGTGGAACATCGTCCGGAATGCGGCGAGCACGACCGGGCTCACCTCCTTTCTCAGGAAACTTTTACGATAAGCGCTTGGCTCCGGGAGGACTCCAGGACGACCTCGCGCTTGTCCCTGAAGAAATCATCGACGGCTTTGCGTACGCCCGGGATGGTCGCGTAATCGTGGCAGAGGATAACGCCACCGGTGGCGAGTCGTGGATAGAAATACTCCAGGCAGTCCTTCGTGCCCTGGTATAGATCCACGTCGAGGTGCACGAATGAGAACGTTTCGTCCTTCGCGATGTGTCCGGTATCGGCGGGGAATAGGCCTCTCCCTATGATGACGTTCGGGTCATTCGCGAAGAATGCGGAGACCTTCTCGAAGTCGGTCGCGAACTGGCCTTCATAGAAATGCGCTTCGTCTATCTTCTCGAGCGGCGGAAGGCCATCGAACGTATCGAAGAGATAGAGCTTCTTCTCGCCCTTCACGCGGCAGATGAGGCGTGCGGACGCTCCCTTGAATACGCCGACCTCAGCGAGCGCGCCTTTGACTTTCGCTACCTTCTGGACCGTCGTGTATATCTGATAGGCCTCCTGGTTGTTGAGCGCCATGCGGACCTCACGCTTTATCCGCTTTACGAGACGAACTATCTCTTTCTGCTCTGGGGTAGTGGGAACGATGAACCAGTCCTGGAGCTCGAGGATGCGCCGGACGTGCTTCACGACCACGGGCAGGGAGAGTACTGATTTCAGCCAGCGCTTGAAGAAGGGAAGATGGCGCTGCGTATCGCTCAAGTCTGGTGCCATGATGGAAAGCGTAACTGTAGCATGCTCGGGTATGGCGTACGCCTATTTCGCATACCTGAATAATATACGTATCGCGACATTTATATAGAGATGATGGAAGAGGAAGGCCGCGACCGCGCCCCATATGCCATAGAGAGGCAAGAGTACTACCAGCAATGCTATGCGCAGGATGTTCTGGCTGATGCTTATGGTATAGAGCTCACGCTTCTTCTCATGCGCGGTCAGGGCCTGGCTGTAGAATATGCCGGAAGCCCCGAGCAATGCGAGCGCGAACGCCTGCGAGAGCGGTACCGCTTCTGGATAGCTGGGGAAGATAAGCGCGAATAGGAACGGGGCCGCAAGAATGTATCCGGCGGCTATCGCGACCGTTATGAGGAAGAAGATTCGCACTTTCCGGGGCAGGGTCTCCTTAAGGTCGGTGAACGAGGCGGTGGCGAACTTCGGCGCAACGAGCGACCGGAACAGCTTGAATATGCCCTGGAGGTGGGTTACGGGCAGTTGCGCGAGCGCATAGGCGGCCAAGGGAGCGGCCCCGAGAAATGCCCAGACCAGCACCTTGTCCGCTTGTCCTGTTATGTCCGACAGCGTTCGCAGGACGCTGAGGTGCTTGCTGTACGCCACCATCTCCGTCTCCTCGGTCTTCGGGAGGCGGTAGTGGCGCACGACGAGGAGATAGAGAAAACCAGCCGATACGGTGTGCGAGACGAAGTACATAAGCACGATGAGTACCGGGTCGTGCGTCACGAAGACCGTGACAATGAGGAGCATCACGGGAAGAATCCTGCGGGCGAGCCCCTGGAGCGCCGTCTCGCGGAAGAGCTTCTTGCCCACCAGGTACGAGCGAGCGAGCCCGAACCCCTCAAGAAGGGGAGAGCATGCTCCGACGATGAGGAACGAGAGCGCGAGGACATCGTTCCCATTCAGATGGTAATAGGCTGCGAGCACCGCGCCCGCAAGCGCGATAAGCACGCTCCACCTAAGCTGCGCGTGGAACCCGGCGCGCAGCGCGCCTTCGGAACCGCGCGCCACCGCGCGCGAGACGGCGGCATCCATGCCCGTGAGCGTGAACGCGGAAACGATGACCGCCGCCGACATGACGAACTGGTACGTTCCGTACACCTCTTTAGGGATGAGGTTCGCGAATGCTATCGCGAGGACGAGCCCGCTCACCGCCTGTATGGCGTGCCCGACGAGAAGCCAAAAGCCGCCCTTGGTGAGGTACACCATATCGGTTCTCGTATACTTCTCGCTCAAGCGGAGCACGCGGACCAGGGACGTCCTCAATCGTTCAATCATTCTGATTTATACTATAGAGTGAAGGATATATGCGCCAGCACGCCCCCACCCTCCATGGTAGTTGAATTCTGCGGCGTCCCGGGCGGCGGCAAGAGTACCCATATACGTGAGTATAACGAGCGGTACCCGGGAGAAGTCTCCCTCGTGACCATCGATATGTACCGGCGCCTTCCCGAGCTCAGCTATGCGACCGGGTTCGCGCTTTCCCATCCGATCTCATTCTCGTGGCTTTGCCTGTTCGTGGCGCGCAACCATATGCGCGGCCTCTTCTGGTATTCGTTCCATCTGATGCTCCGCGCGTGCGCGAAGCATCAGAAGGCATCCCGACAGCCTGAAGAAACACTCGCAATTATCGATGAGGGTCTTGTGCACGTGCTCTGCGTCTTGCCCGAGCAAGTGCTTACCGATAGGGAGATGGAAGGGTGGATAGGAAGGATACCGCTTGCCGATGCATTCGTATTCGCACGCACCGGGGATTTCCATCGATTTCATGCCGCCCACGCGATGCTGCATCCCCGTGTCAGGAAGGGGAGCGCAGCGCTCGCTTCGTGGGAGGAAGCAGTGCGACGCAACGCCGCAACGGTGTTCACCATCCTGCGCGTGAAGAGTGTGTCGCTTTGGACCATGCCAGAAAGAGGTACGTCGCCCATGAATGATGAATTGCGTGAGTATCTCCGCTCGCTATGATGCGCTCTGTCATGAACGTGCGCAGGAGCGCGGTAGTCATGGGGACCTTCGCCCTCATCGCGGCGTTGGGCATCCTGCTCAGTCTCTCCGCCCCGCACATAAAGAGCGATGACGAGCTGGTGTACCTGACGGGCGCGCTTGAAGCGAGGGACGGGGATTTGCCGGACGCATACATGCTCCAGGGATACGAATTCGGTCCGTACCTGCATCCGAAGGTGCTGCTCGCATGGTATGAGCCGCTTGGCCACGATGCCTTCAAGTCGCTGTACCTCTTCGTGCTTATTCTCGCGACCGGCCTCGCTGCCTATGCATTATTCCGGCTCATCTTCCTTCCGTGGGTGCCTGCGCTCCTGCTTGCGGTGGTCCTGCTGCTTCCGCGTGCGGCCGCCGGCATAGAATTCTTCGGCGTCTTCACCTTCCGGGAGGCTATCGGACGGTCCGCTGCGTTCCCGCTCTTCCTCCTAGGAAGCGGTCTCCTGGTGCGGCGCATGCTGGAGCGGCAACCGCTCTGGCCCGTGTTCGCCCTCTTCGGGATCTTCCTCTTCCTTCATCCGGTAACGGTGACGCTCTTCGCGTTTGTTGCGCTCGGCGCGGTTGTGGTCACGCGCCTTATCGAACGCACGCGAGTGGTAACCGTCATCCGAGAAGCATTCGTGTCGGGTGTCGCGTTCATGGCCGCAGGTTCGTATTTCTTCGTCGAGGTATTCTCGCGCCTATCCAATACGGTCGCTGATACCGCTGCTCCGACCGCGGCATATGTAAGCGCTGTGGTCTTCCGCAACGCATGGGAATTCCCGGAAGCGAGCTTGCAGTGGTACCGGCACATGGGAGTAGTGAGCGCATGCTTCGTCCTTGCGATCGCATTCTTCTATCTGCTTCCGCGTGTCCGTGCATTCCGGAAGCGGTATCCGTTCCCGCACGCGAGAATCGTCATGACGTGGGGCATTTCCATGATGGTCCTAGCGCTCGTGCTTGCCCTGCTCGCGCCCGGCCTCAATCTCTACCTCATGGAGCATGCGAACGCGTCCTATATCTTCCAGCAATGGAGCCGGATATCGAAGTTCTATTATCTCGGGCTGTTCATCGCGATGGTGCCGATGGTAGGAAGCCTGTGGATGGGGTTTCAGGCAAGCGCATACCGATACAAGAAAGGTATCGTGGTACTTCTCGTCGTGGCCGGTATCGGGAGTTCCTCGCTTGTATTTGAGATAGCGCAGTTCGCTATCGGGTATCCGGACTATACCGAAGCATACATACCGCAGGCGCTTTCGGGCGTTCCCGATGACATATCCTCGAGCGAATACCGCGAGACCTGCGCTGCGCTCGCGCGGATGGGGGCGACGTCAGCGGATACGATCGTGAGCAACGATTTCGGCTTGCGCTATTACTGCAAGTCAAACCTCAACTCCTCTTTCGAAGAAGGCGCGGCATATACGTTCCTCTCGCGTTCTGATCTCGTGGAATGGCACGCAGCATACCTTGCGCAGCGTGAAGCATTGTCGACCGCGGATGTGTCGAAGGTGTTCGGGTTCGCGACGGGCGTTTCCGGGCATTTCCTCGTCCTTCCGCGCATCGAGAGATTCGTCGCGTTCACGGAGCTTCCGGGTGCTGTCGTTACGACCCGTCATATCGTCGTGCCGGTCCCGGAATAGGGGGCGGGCGGAGGTATTCGGCTCCCGTTTACTTCCGTCTCGATTGCTATACTATCTGCACATCTATATATGGATACGCGTATAACCGTCGTCGTCCCGGTGTTCAACGAGGCCGGGAATGTAGAGATGCTCTACGGGCGTATCGGGGAGGTCTTCGCGAACCTTACGGGGTATGACTACCAGGTGCTCTTCGTCGATGACGGAAGTACTGACGAGAGCCGTTCAGTCATTAAAGCCATGGCGGACGCTGGTGCACAGGTCTCGTGCATCGAGCTCTCGCGCAACTTCGGGAAGGAGGCGGCGCTTTCAGCCGGCATTGCGAACGCGGACGGGGAAGCGGTGGTGCTTATGGACGCCGATCTGCAGCATCCTCCGGCACTCATCCCCGCGCTCATACAGGAGTGGGAGAAGGGCGCGGACGTGGTCATCGGCGTGCGCAAGCGCAATCCCGACGAAGGCGCATTCCGCAAGCTGAGCTCCCGGACATTCTCCTACCTCATGCGTGTGATGAGCGATGTCCCGAGCGTCTCCGGAGCGACCGATTACCGACTCCTCGATCGCAGGGTCGTCGACGAGTTCAAGCGATTCACCGAGCATGGACGGATGACCCGTGGGCTCATCGATTGGCTCGGCTTCCATCGTGCGTATGTATCGTTCGATGCCGACAAGCGCCACACGGGCACCGCGCGCTACGGGTACCGGAAGCTCATAGCGCTCGGCTTCTCCGCGCTCGTCTCGCATAGCAAGATCCCGCTCCGTGTCGCCGCGTACCTCGGTATCCCCATCACGATATTCGCGGGCAGCCTCGGCCTTTTCATAATCATCGAGCAGCTGCTTCTCGGAGATCCGCTCGCCGTCGATGTATCTCCCATCGGGATGATAGCGGTCATGATTCTCTTCCTGAACGGCCTCGTGCTCATCTGCCTCGGGCTCACTTCCTTCTATATCGAGAAGATACATCAGGACACGGTGAATCGGCCATTATTCGTGGTGAAGCGTGAACGAGCATAAAAGCACGATGCCGGCACGCCTTATCATTACCGCGGATGATTTCGGTCTCACGCGCGGCGCTACCGACACCGTCCTCGAAGCGGTCGATGGGGGAGCCCTATCGTGCGTAAGCGTTATCCCGAACGGCCAGGCGGTCATGTACGCGCTCGAGGAATGGAAGAAACGCAGCGACACTCTATCGCTTTCCCTGCACCTGAACCTTACCGAGGGGATCGCGCTCTCGACGCCAGACGATATACCGCACCTCGCTGATGCAAGAGGAGTCTTCCGCCACTCCCCGTTCGGGCTGCTCCTGAAGTGCTATGCGCTATCGCCTAAGACGCGCAGGATACTGCGGCAGGAGTTGGAGAAGGAGATAGGCGCGCAGATAGAACTGATACGCAGGGAGATAGGAGACGCGCCGCTTGCGGTCGACGGCCATCAGCACATACATATGATCCCGTGCGTATTCAGCATCCTCGTTCGCGCGCCGTTCGCGCGCATCCGCATGCCGCGGGAGCCGTTCTTCGTGGCGACGGAATTCCCCTTCGCGTATCTTTCCACGGGCCTCATCCGTCACCTCGGCCTCAACATCCTTTCCGCTATCAATCGCCCTACGGCCGCGCGCCACGGCATGCCCCACACCAGCCACTTCATCGGCACCCTGCTTTCCGGAACGCTCACGATGGGAGCGGTAGCGAGCGCACTCGGCGAGGCGAGGCGAAAGGGAGCCGAGAGCGTGGAGATAGCGTTCCATCCCGGGTCGGAGCCGGCGCTCGACGGATGGCATGGGGATGTCGCATGGCACGCTTCCGCTTGGCGCGCTCGCGAGCGCGAGCTCCTCATGGATCCCGCCTTTGCGGACCTGCTTCGCTCTTTTAAGGACGATACGTTCGCAGGCACGGGGTCGCGCGTGCTTGAGCTGGCTCGCTTCACCACAAGCGGCATTCTTGCCGCAGCGACGAACCTCGGCATCTTGTATGTGGGCACGGAACTCTTCGGGGCGTGGTACATGCTCTCGGCATCCGTCGCGTTTGTCGCGGCCGTGGTCGTAAGCTTCCTGCTTCAGAAGTTCTGGACCTTCTCGCACACGGCTGGCGACGAGGTCCGTAGTAGGGAGGTGGCATTCTTCCTTGCTAATAATGCGTTCGGGCTCGTGTTCAATGCGGTCGCGCTCTATGCGCTCGTGGAATATCTCGCTGTGTGGTATCTCTTGGCGCAGTTCCTCATCCTCATCCTTCTTTCGACGTGGAGCTTCTTCGTCTACCGCCTGGTCATCTTCGTGCGGCGATAACGGTACACTGGTACGTATGACCCTAGCAGGAGCCGCATCCTTCGTGTATACCCGACTGCTCAAGCCCGCACCCCTGCGGTGGGTGACGAATAAGATGCTCCTCTTTATCCTTCCGCGGTCGGTCGCCCTTCCGGAAGGAAGGCTCCTCCTCCACCCTCACGACCCGGTCATATCGGGAGCCTTGATGCTCGGCGTCTATGAGCCGTTCCAGATGGAAGTGTTCCGTTCCTACGTGCAGGAAGGGGATACGGTGCTCGATATCGGCGCGAATATCGGTCTGTACACGCTTATCGCTGCGAAGCAGGCAGGTGCGGCCGGGCACGTCTTCGCCTTCGAGCCGGAACGAGAGAATTTCTCCATCCTCTCGGAGAATATCCAGGCGAATGACCTTACCACTGCAGAGGCAGTTCAATGCGCTGTGTCGGATGCGAGCGGGACCGGGGCACTCTTCATATCCGAGGATAATAAAGGGAACCATTCATTGATCGATGACTCGGGATCGGGCACGACGCAACCGGTCGAGACCATACGGATGGACGATTGGCTCGAAGAGCGGGGCGTCACGAACGTCGGGGTGATAAAGATCGATATACAAGGAGCGGAGCCGCGCGCGTTCGCGGGCATGGAGCGTACGCTCCGGGAAAGCCGCGCTCTCTTCACGGAGTACGAACCAGCAATCCTCCGAGGGTCGGGAACCAACCCGATGAGCATGCTCGAGAGCCTCAGGGCGTACGGCTATCGATTGTTCGAGATAGACGAGAACAAGAAGACGGTGACGGCCATAGAGGACCTGGCTCTCTTCACGCAACGGCTGTCGGGCGATACGTACGCGAATATCCTCGGGGTGAACCAAGGATTCGCAGAGCCTGCAGAAGGCGTATAATCACGGAAAGGCACCCTTCACCGCCTATTTTCAAGGTATACTCCTCGTATTATGAAAGACGCCGCCCGATGGATAGCGATCGCTGCACTGTTCCTCGTCCCGCTCCTTCCTTTATATGTCGCGAATGACATGTTCTTCCCGTTCATCACCGGGAAGGGCTTCGCGTTCCGTATACTCGTCGAGATAGCTGCCGTCGCGTACATCGTCCTTGCGATAGCCGATAAGAAATACCGTCCCCGCTTCTCCTGGACGCTGGTCGTGTTCGGTGCCTTTACCGCATGGATGTTCATCGCGGACATCCTAGCGATAAATGCGCACAAGGCCTTATGGAGCAATCTCGAGCGCATGGATGGCTGGATCACCCTCATCCACCTCTTCCTGTTCTTCGTGGTCGCAGGCTCCGTCCTGTCGGTGGGGAACCTGTGGCGCAAATGGTGGCTGACCTTCATCGGTGTTGCTGCATTCGTGTGCGGGCACGGGTTGATGCAGCTTCTCTGCGCAGGACAGGCATGCGGCGCGTCCGGAGCCGTATTCGCCATCCATCAAAGCACCGCTCGCCTCGATGCCTCCCTGGGCAACGCTACGTACCTCGCGGTATACCTCCTGTTCGCGATAGCGGTAACCCTGTGGCAAGCGTTCGAGTCCCGGGGCCGGATGCGCTATGTCCTCGGCGCGCTCGCGCTCATCGAGATCGTCGTCCTGTTCAACACCGCGACACGCGGTGCCGTCATCGGCCTCATTGCCGCGGCCCTTGTCTGCGCATTCCTCTGGCTCGTGCGTTCCGGAAAGCGCGCGCGCGGCGTCGCTGCCGGAGCCGTCATCGGGCTACTCGTGCTCATCGGCGGCTTCTGGCTCGCGCGGGATGCAAGCGTTATACGCGAGAGCCCCGTATTCTCCCGTATCGCTTCGATATCGCTCGCCGAAGGACAGACCCGCTTCACGCTCTGGAGGATGGCGGGCGAAGCTATCGCCGAGCGACCGCTCATCGGGTACGGACAGGAAGGCTTCAATTACGTCTTCAACGAGCACTACCGCCCATCGCTCTTCGCCCAGGAGCCATGGTTCGATAGGGCCCATAACGTATTCGTCGACTGGCTGGTGGCGGGCGGCATACCCGGGCTCCTGCTTTTCGTCGGCTTGCTCGGGGCAGGTGTCCTCGCGCTCCTGCGAGCTCCTATCTCACGCCCCGAAAGCATATTCCTTACGGGCGCCATCGTGGCGTATGCCTTCCAGGCGCTCTTCGTATTCGACAATCTCTTTTCGTATGTACCGCTCGCGGCGGTGCTCGCAATGGCCCATGCAGCCTCCGCGCGTCCCGTGCGGGTGCTCGAGCGATTACCTGAAGCGAAGGGGGGGCAGGCGCAAGCGATCATCGCGCCTATCGCATGCGTCGTCGCGCTGCTCCTGGTATTCATCGTGAACGTCTCGAACATGAGCGCGGCAAGCAATCTTGTCTATGCCATATCCCCGCTCCCGGGCGGTCCGGCAGAGAACCTCGCTCGCTTCAAGGCGGCGCTCGAGGACGAGCCGTTCGCGACGCAGGAGATACGGGAGCAGTTAATAAACTATTCAGCTCAGGTAGTAACGCAGCCGAATATCCCGGAAACGCTCCGTGCGGAATTCGTCACGCTTGCGCTTGCCGAGATGGGCAAGGAGATAAAGCGCGCTCCGGACGATGCCAGGCTGTATATAGAAATGGCGCTTCTCTACCGAACGATAGGGGATTACGAGAATGCGCTCGCTGCAGTCAGGGTGGCCGAGCGCTTATCGCCCAAGCGGCAGAACTTCCTCCTTGAGCACGGGACCATACTTATGGCGGCAGGGAAGTACGAAGAAGCACGAGATGTGTACCGCGCTGCATACGAGCTCGATCCCCAGTTCCCCGATCTAGCCGCATACGCTGCAAGCGGGTACTTCCTTACCGGAGAGGATGGCAAAGCGGATGCGCTCCTCCTTGAGCACTTCGGCACGACGACCGTAGACCATCCTGCGCTCGTCCGCGCTTATTACGAATCGAAGCGATACGATGACCTCATACGTATCCTGCGTTTCTCGGTCGAGCGCGCAGGCAGCACTGCCGCAGCGCGCTATCGACTGGCGACCGCGTACGCGCTTGCTGGTCGGTATCGCGAGGCACGCATGGAAGCGCAGGCGGCCATGGCCCGCTATCCCGAGACGCAAGCGCAGGGCCAGGCGTTCCTCGGTAGCCTTCCGTAATGAAGATGACGGTGCGAGAAGACGTCCCGCTCGCGACACTTACCACGCTTCGCGTCGGGGGCCCTGCGCGCTATGTCATAGATATACATACGAAGAGCGAGCTGGCGGAAGCGATAGCGTTCGCGCGTGAACGAACGCTTCCATATGCTGTGCTCGGAGAGGGAAGCAATGTGCTTGCGCATGACGCAGGGTACGAAGGCGTCATCTTCCGCATGCGCATACCAGGTGTCTCATTCGTCGAGGATGAGAATGTAACCACTCTCGAAGCGGGAGCGGGCGTTATCTGGGACGAGCTGGTCGAGGCTGCAGCTACGCGCGGCCTGTGGGGCATCGAGAACCTGGCCGGCATTCCTGGCACGGTGGGCGCCGCGCCTGTCCAGAACATCGGCGCGTACGGGATGGAGCTCGAGCGAGCGCTCGAGTCGGTCGTGTGCATGGACGCCTCCGACGGAACTATTCATACCTTGCCGCGGGACGAGTGCGGCTTCAGCTACCGTGACAGCCGTTTCAAGCGTGAGCCCAATCTCATCATCATTGCGGTGACGCTCCGTCTTGGGAATGAGAACATGCCGCAGGTGGGGTATAGCGACCTGGCACGGCTCGCCGAGGGAGGTATCCCGCTCGATACGCCGAAGCGCATCGGAGATGCCGTCCGCCAAGTACGGACACGTAAGTTCCCTGATCTCGCGGTATATGGCTCGGCAGGTTCCTTCTTCAAGAATCCCATTATCACGAAGGAGAAATACGCGGAGCTTTCCGAACGATTCCGGGAGGTCATTGCCCAGCATGGGGCGATACCGCAGTATCCGCTCGGTCAAACAGGAGAGATAAAGATACCGCTCGCGTACGTGCTGGATAAGGTGCTCGGCCTGCGTGGGTATGGAAACGCGCGCGCGCACCTATTCGAGAATCAGCCGCTCGTGCTCGTTGCGGACAGCGAAGCGCGTGCGTCTGATGTCGACACGCTCGCGAACGAAGTCGCGCGGAAAGTATTCGACGCGACCGGCATCACCATCGAGCGCGAAGTACGGAATATTCCGAGTGAATAATTTTTTTTCGCAGAAATATTTACGCAAAACTTTTCTATAAAGTTATCCACACATTTTATTTTTTCGTTACAAAAAAATCCTGCACGCGCAATAATAAATAACGGAACACACGTGCAAGAACTTCTTCGGAAGAATTTGCGTGTGGGTCGACAATACTAGTTGTAGAAATTTTCATCCAGACATATGGCAGCAAAAAAGAGGAAGGTTGCGAAGAAGTCTACTGCAAAGAAGACGACCAAGCGCAAGCCTGCAAAGAAGGCCGCAAAGAAGTCTACTGCAAAGAAGACGACCAAGCGCAAGGCAGCAAAGAAGCGCAAGTAATTGCATTCTTAGGAACGACGCCCCAGTGGGGCGTTTTTCCTTTTCCTTACGGCCTATCTTCGAAGCCGTCGTAGAGGTATAGTGCTCCGTATATGGCTGATATCCTCGGGCGCCTATTCGCCCAGAACGAGTCCTCAGGTTTCATAAAGACCGCGAATCCAGTAGTCGCGCAGGCTCTCTCGCTTGAGGAGGGAATACAGGCGCTTTCGCAGGAACAGATGCAGGAGCGACTCGCCTCCGTGCGCGAGCGTACGGGCGGCATGCCCCAGAAGAACGATGACATCGCGGAAGTGTTCGCGCTCGTGCGCGAGGCGTCTAACAGAACGCTCAAGGAGCGGCACTACGATGTGCAGCTTATCGGAGGTCTCGCGCTCGCCAAGGGACGCATCGCCGAGATGCGAACCGGAGAAGGCAAGACGCTTGTCGCGACGCTCGCGGCGACATTACGCTCGCTCGCAGGCAAGGGCGTGCATGTCGTGACCGTTAATGACTACCTCGCACGGCGTGACGGTGCATGGATGGGGCAGGTGTACGGATACCTCGGCCTTTCGGTCGGTGTCGTCACTTCGAACGGCTCCTATATACATGATGCTGCGCATGTGCCGGAGGCGGAGGATGCTGAACGCGATGAAGCAGGCTCCTTCAAGGTGTTCTATGACTATCTCCGCCCCGTTTCGAAGAAGGAGGCGTATGCAGCCGACATCACCTACGCGACGAATAACGAGCTCGGGTTCGATTATCTCCGGGACAATACCGCGTACGATCCCGGACAGCTCGTTCAGCGTGGGCACCACTACGCCATCATCGACGAGGTCGACTCCATCCTCATCGACGAGGCCCGCACCCCGCTCATCATCTCGGGGCCTGCCGCCGCGGTCGAAGGCCTCTACGAGCGCTTCGCTTCTATAGTAGAAAGCTTCGTGAAGGAGGAGGACTATACGGTTGATGAGAAGCAGCGGGCGGTGCAGATAACGGAAGCGGGTATCGCCAAGGCCGAGCGTGCGCTCAATATCGAGAATCTCTATACCGAAGGCGGCATGAAGTACGCGCACCATCTCGACACGGCCGTGCGCGCGAAGGCGCTTTTCAGCAAGGATAAGGAGTACGTGCTGCGCGAGAACGAGATAGTCATCGTGGACGAGTTCACGGGACGCCTGCAGCCAGGGCGCCGGTGGTCGGAAGGTCTCCACCAGGCGATAGAGGCGAAGGAGGGCGTGCCGATACAGCGCGAGACCCGGACCTACGCGTCGGTTACGTTCCAGAACTATTTCCGTATGTATGAGGCGCTCGCAGGCATGACCGGTACCGGTATCTCGTCCGAAGAGGAGTTCTATACCGTCTATAAGCTCGAGGTGGTCGCGGTGCCCACCAACAAGCCGGTTAGGCGTACCGACTATAACGACCTCATCTTCCAGACCGCAAAGGGGAAGTACGAAGCGCTTGCACGCCACGTACGTACCATTAACGAGAAGGGTCAGCCGCTTCTCATCGGTACGGTATCCATCGAGGATAACGAAGTGGTGAGCGAGCACCTCAAGAGGGCGGGCGTGCCGCATGAGGTACTGAACGCAAAGAATCATGAGCGCGAGGGCGAAATAATCGCAGACGCAGGGAAGAAGGGACAAGTGACGGTCGCGACCAACCTCGCGGGCCGCGGCGTCGACATCAAGCTCGGTGGTGCGCTTGCGACCCCCGAGGCGCGCGAAGCGGTGCGAGAACTCGGTGGTCTCGCGGTCATCGGTACGGAGCGTCATGAAGCGAGGCGCATCGATAACCAGCTGCGTGGCCGCTCGGGCCGCCAGGGTGATCCTGGCGAAACGAGATTCTACGTCTCGCTTGAGGATAAGCTGATGCGCGTGTTCGCGTCCGACATGATAAAGAACGTGATGGGATCGTTCAAGATACCCGAGGACGAGCCTATCGAGAGCCGGATGATAACCCGTTCTCTCGAGACCGCGCAGAAGCGTATCGAGGGCTTCAATTTCGATTCCCGCAAGCAGGTCCTCGCATACGACGATGTTCTCAATACACAGCGCCTCGCAGTATACGGCGAGCGTCGTGCGGCGCTCCTTGGTACCGACGAAGAGGTGGATGCCCATGTGCGTATGCGTCTAGCAGGCAACACTGAAGCTATCGCATCCTATGAAGCCAAGCGTGCGGAGATAGGGGACGAGGCGTTCCTCCCGCTTATGCGCCGCCTCATACTCCAGGTCACCGACGCTTTCTGGCTCGAGCATCTCGAGACCATGGATTACCTTCGCCGCTCCGTATCGCTGCGCGCATACGGCCAGCGCGATCCGCTTATCGAATACCGACGCGAAGGACTCGATCGCTTCAATGTGATGGAGGACGCTATCGCTCAGGCGCTCGCGGATTCCCTCCCGCATATCCAGCCGGCCGATGATGCTCGTATCCGAGCCGAAGAAGAACGAACACGCCGAGCGCTTGTCGCTGCGAGCGAGAGCGGGAACGAAGCCGCGCCTGCCGCTCCGATTGTGAATACCAGTGCATATGGCCGCAACGATGAGGTCACGATACGCAGAGGAGAGGAAACTCAGACACTTAAATACAAGAAAGCCGAGCCGATGCTCGCGGATGGGTGGACCATCGTCACGTAATCTCGTTTGAGAAAGGCCCCCGAGCTCCATATGGAGCTCGGGGGCCTTTCTGGTATTTTCATGCGCGACCAGGTAGGCTCAAGTTATATGGCACTCGTCGATGAAATGAACGTACGCGCAACCGCTGGCCGCGGTGGCGATGGCGTCGTGCGTTGGCTCCACTTGAAGGGGCTCGAGAAAGCGGGGCCTGCCGGCGGTGATGGCGGGCGTGGCGGTGATGTCGTGCTCGAGGGAGTGCGCGATCTCGCGGTACTCGCGTCATACCGGTTCACGAAGAGCTTCAAGGGAGAGGACGGAGGCCCAGGAGGAGGCAACGACAAGCATGGGAAAGATGGCGAGCCAGCAGTGATACGGGTACCGGTGGGTACCGTTGCGACGACCTCTACCGGCGAGACCTACGAGATACTCTCGGAGGGCGAGCGCATCATCGTCTATAAGGGAGGGGGAGGCGGGTTCGGCAATGCCCACTTCAAGAGCTCGGTTAACCGCAATCCGTTCGAGACCACGAAGGGTAAGAAGGGGCAGGGTGGGGATATCCATATCACCCTCAAACTCATCGCGGACGCTGGATTCATCGGCTTCCCGAACGCGGGGAAGTCCTCCCTCGTGAACTCGCTTACCCGCTCCAAGTCCAAGGTGGCGGCATATCCATTCACCACGCTCGACCCCCATCTCGGTGACTTCTACGGGTTCCTTCTCGCTGATATTCCTGGTCTCATCGAGGGAGCCTCGAGCGGACGAGGTCTCGGAGCCAAGTTCCTTCGCCATATCGAACGCACGCGATTCCTTGTGCATCTCGTCTCGGCTGAACAAGAAGACCCTGCAAAAAGCTATCAGGATATACGAAAAGAGCTCGCTACCGTCGATGGGAATCTTACGGATAAGCAGGAGATCGTTGTCCTCTCCAAGGTGGATATACTGCCTGAATCAGAGCGGGAAGCCGCTGTTGCCACCCTCTCCAAGGCGATAGGGAAGGAGGTCATACCGCTCTCGGTCATCGATGACGAGCTCCTGAAAGCGTTCGCGGACAGGCTCACGAAAGAGCTCACGCCCGGACGGTAGCCGCTTGCGCCAGGGCTCGCCCTCGGGGTACCGTGTAGCCAATGAGTTATCGCCCCACCATCGGCCTTGAAGTGCACGCGGAGCTCGCGACGCGGACCAAGATGTTCTGCGACTCCGCGAACGATCCGGATGGGAGCGAACCCAACACCAATATCTGCCCGGTCTGCCTCGCGCACCCCGGTACGCTTCCGGTCATAAACCAGGAAGCGCTCCGCCACATTGGACGCGTCGGGACCGCTATCGGCGGCACGCTCGCGGACTATACCGAGTTCGATCGCAAGTCCTATTTCTACCCGGACATTCCGAAGGGATACCAGATCAGCCAGTACGAGCGACCGCTTGTATCGGGTGGCGAGCTCACAGGGGTCGCGGTGACTCGCGTGCATCTAGAAGAAGACACTGCGCGCTCCGCTCATAGCGCGAAGGGAAGCATCGTCGACTTCAATCGTGCCGGCGTTCCCCTCATGGAGCTCGTCACTGAACCGGTCATCCATGACGCCGAGACGGCCGGACGCTTCGCGCGGGAACTCCAGCTTCTCCTGCGCACGCTCGGCGCGTCGCACGCGAATCTTGAGAAGGGCGAGATGCGCGTCGAGGCGAATATCTCCGTTTCGAAGGACGATACATTCGGGACGAAGGTCGAGGTCAAGAACCTCAACTCGTTCCGTTCGGTCGAGCGCGCGATAGAGTTCGAAGTAGCACGGCAGATAGAACTCATTGAGTCAGGAGGCCGAGTGACGCAGGAGACCCGTGGATGGGACGAGAATAAACAGATTACTTTTCCGCAGCGGCTCAAGGAGGGGAGTGCCGACTACCGATACTTCCCGGAGCCCGACCTCCCAAAGCTCGTGCTCTCAGAGATACCGTGGCTGACGAAGGAAGAGCTGGCCCTGTCCATGCCGGAACTCCCATGGGAGCGGCGCGCTCGGTATGCATCCCTCGGACTCAACGATGTAACAGCAGTGCAACTTGCGGGAAGCGTCGAAGACAGCACCTTCTTCGATATGTTCCTAGCTGAGGTTGAGAATAATCAGGCGCTCGTGAAGATCGGTGCCAACTATTTAATATCGGATGTTGCAGGCGAGCACGCGAAGCTCTCGCCGCAAGCGTTCGCAGAGCTCGCGCGAATGATCGAACAGGGAGAGATATCCTCGCGAGGTGCGAAAGAGGTGCTCGCCACGCTCGTGGCAACCGGTGCCACCTCATCTGTCGCTGTCGCTCAAGAGCTAGGGGTGCTTCAGGTGAGCGATCCCGAAGCGCTCCGCACCATCGTCCAGGCAGTCATCGCTGAACACCCGACTGTCGTAGCGGAGTACCTGGCAGGCAAGGAGAGCGTCCTCCAGTTCTTGGTGGGCCAGGGGATGAAGGCGTCTAAGGGAGCGGGCAATCCTGGGACCATATCCACTCTTCTAGCAGAGGAAATCAGGAAGCCGTCATAGGGGAGATGCGGCAGATTAGTGAGCATAAAAAGCACCCGAGGGGTGTTTTTTACTTGTCCTCGAATCATATATGAATCTTGTTAACAACCCATTTCATACAAGACGAGAAAAGCTTATACTCAAAGCATGGATGAACTGACTATTGGAGACAAGATATATATCTCGTCGAAGCGGGCGGCCAAGATAACAGGATATGCGAAGGATTATGTCGGCCAATTGTGCCGAGAGGGTCGTGTCGAGGCTCGTTTGGTCGGACGAAGCTGGTATGTACTGGAATCTGCCATAAGAGCGCATCGTTTTGGCAACGAATCAGTGAAGAAAGAGGTAGCAACGGACTCGTCTGAATTCAAGGTGGAGGCATCTACGGCGATATGGGAGGCTCCGCGCTACGTATCTGAGCCCGAAGCACCGCTTATGCCCGTATTTGCTGCTACAAAGCCACCAGAGGTGGTTGTGGAAGCAGTGGAGCCCACACCAGCTGTTTCCATGATGCAAGATGCCTGGAAGGAGTGGTTCGAGACGCGCGAAAGATCGCTTCCTCAGAACGAGGAGAAGGCAATGGAGGATGAGCCGTACCCCCAATTGGAAGTCGAGGTTGAGTCACCGGTAGAAATGCCCGAAGAAGATACTGTCGCGGTTCGGGCAACCGACATATCTAATGAATACAACATATCTAATGTTTCACAGGAGCTAATACCGCCAGCGACAATCCCTCAATCGAATGTCGAAGCGCAGGAGCAGTTCGATTCATTTGAAGAAGAGGAGAGAGTTCCATTTACCATAAAGCGACCTGAACCATCTCCTGCCGAAGCTATGCCACCGCGTGCGCATGTTAGCGGGGGAGTCATTGATCTATCGAGGAGAACGTCAGCGCCTCGACCAAGAACGAATGCTCGAATCGCTGCGCCTATTACCGGGAAATCACGCTCAAGGGTGAACAGCATTCAAGCGGTGCTGGTAGCTGTGGCAGGTATGGCGCTCATAACCGCCCTTGTAGGTAGCGGAGTAATGGATGCATTTCTAGCTCAACGCGGGATTGATACAAGCGTACGCGGACATGTATTTGATTTCGTACGCGGAGAGAGCGAGATAAAGAAGTAGGTATGTAAAGCATTTCTCGTCTCGTATATACGAGATTGGTACCAAGTAAAATCTCCGCACATGCGGAGTTTTTTATTTCTTTTGTATCAACTATTGCAACTAGCTACTTCAATTAAGATTTCGAGACACATATTTCCACAGTCTTTGATTCGAACGGCCTTCTACGAGCCATTTTGAGCCTCTGAAGTCACGCATTACGAACTATCGACGTGCATAGTCCCCTCATTTTCTTGAATTCATCCTTACCGTAGAACCTCTTAGGGGATTACATGCTTAAGATTTCTTCTTTGAAGATCACTGTATTAATTAGCCTCGCCGTTAAAACTTTTCGCGCGTGATGAGTAAATTCCCTTCATGAAAAGTTTCTAAAGCTATCCACAAAAATTACTGCGGTATTTCCGAAAAGACAGATAGAATTTAGTTAATTCGGTTATCCGACATGCATCCACTCCTTGAAAACAATTTAATCTCGACTAAGGAAGCCTCGGAAATTTCGGGGTACCATTCGGACTACCTCGCACGCATGTGCCGTGCCGGAAAAATCGATGGACAGCAAATCGGTCGCGCATGGCTCGTCTCGAAGGAATCCGTACTCGCGTTCGTTCGCGAACAGGAGGAGCGAAAGCGAGTACTCGCTGAGTCCTTGTCTAAGGCGCGTGAGGTTGAATATCAGAAAGTAGTTAGCGAAACGGTCAAGGATGTTGTAGAGCCAGCGGAAATTGAGGTTGTAAAGGAAGTGGTGCAGTCAGTCGCGCCGGTACCACGACACGTCCCAATCACATCGGTTCCATCGCCTTATGCGTCGAAGATCGCCGTATTTACTCGGCAGGTGTATGCGCTCGCGCTCACTATAGTCATTCTTGGGGCGAGTTCAGCTGTCGCTTCCTCGGGTCTCATCGCCTCGTTCGTCGATACCAGCCTTCGCCTCGCTACCAGCATTCGCGGCATCGAGAGCAACTCGTCCGTTTCTTCTCCTCACGTGTACGCGGTGGCTGCGCCGGAACCCGTAGATATTCTTGCGTTCGGCAGCGCGATGCTGACTAGTGCGGACGTGCTATCCGCACCCGCCGGATTTTCCGCGTTCACCCTCATCGAGGAGCGCACCGCGTTCGTCCCGGATCCATCCGCGAATCTTGCGCATGACGCGGTCGTAACACTCCTTGATCCGCTCGCAAGCGTCGAGCATGCGAAGCGCGCATATCTCGCACACATCGATGGAAGCGGAAGCAGTCTTCTTTCGATAGGAGTATTCATACGGGATGGCGTCGCAACGCTTCCCGCCACCTACCTTTCATTCGGGAATTCATTCGCAGCGGGAGTGACCGCAGTACAGGACGCGTACGAGCATGGCGTGTATGCATGGGCCGAGGGCGCGCACGATGTGCCTGCGTTCGCGACGGAGAGCGCGCTCGCACTCGGAAGGAACATCTCTAGCTCGCTTGCGACCGGCATCCATACGGCCCCCCTCGCATACGAGCGCAGTGTCACGGATTTCTCCGAGGCGAGCCGAACCATCGCTCATCAAGCGCTCACGACCGAACTCGCGATAGGTACCTCGTTCGGTTCGCTTGCGTACGACGCAGGACTCATCGGCACGCCTGCGCGCGAGGACGCTTCGAAGACGCTCGCGGCAGAGGAACAAGAGCTGGCGTACGTCGAGGAAGAACCGATCGTGGCGGTCGCTGCAAATGCGGGGCTTGCTTCGCCATTCGCTGCCTTCCCATCTGACGCGGTATCCCTGCTGCCGAGCTGGTTCCTCGGCCGTGCCCAGTACTTGGCACGGGCCACCTACGGTTCCTTCTCCGCATTCTTCGACTGGGCGGGCTATGCGGTCGCCACCTTCACCGACCCGTACACGAACCGGTTCCCGATAGTCATGGTCGATTATCCTCGCTCCGGAACGGGCGCAGGCACCACGAATATCATCAGTACCGGTACGAGCACGGTGGTGCAGAACATCTACCAGAACCAGTTCACTGAAGGCGCCTCTATCGCATACGTCGATACGTGGGTCGCCAGGCTCCAGCGAGCTATCAATACGAACGCCGAGAACCAGAACGATGGCGGGGGTGGCGGCATAACCTCGGTCTCGGGTGATATCCATGTGAACTCGCTCATCGTCGATACGACTGGAGCGTTCGCCGGTGCGCTCTCCGCAGGCAACACCACCGTGAATGGCGACCTCACCGTCACCGGCGACTCGAACATCACCGGAACGCTCACGGTCGGTAGCTTCACCGTCTCGAACCTCTCCGTCACGAGCTCGCTCATCGGGCCATCGTTCACCGCCACCTCGACCACCGCGACCTCGAGCTTCGCGGGCGGCTTCTACGCGAAGCGCATCGAGGCGGGCGACTATCTCGCAGGACCGTACGTGCTCGCGACCTCGACCACCGCAACGTCGGTCTTCTCCGGCAACATCGCGGCGAACGGCAACACGACCCTCGGCGATGCTTCGAGCGACACGCTCACTATCAATTCCTCCATCGATTCGTCGCTCATCCCGTCCACCACGAGCACCTACGACCTCGGGTCGTCGACCCGCACCTGGCGCAACGCATACATCGATACGATCCTCGCGACGAACGCTTCCTCGACATACGCAACCTCCACCACCTTCTCGACGACGAACTTCCGCCTCGGTAGCAATCTCTTCACGTCGCTTCTCGGCAACGGCCTCATGAATGCGAGCGGTGTCCTCTCGGTCTCGACCTCGAGCCTCGCATCCGGCTTCTTCCTCCAGAACGGGAACAGTTTCGGCACGACCGCGGTGCTCGGCACCAATGACGCGCAGGGCCTCCAGCTCGAGACGAATAACCTTCCGCGTATCACCGTCGACTCCTCGGGCAACGTAGGTGTCGGCACCTCGACGCCTGGCTCGCTCCTCTCGCTCGCGAACATCGCGAACTTCACCACCGCGACCTCCACCTTCTACGCGACGGGCGGCATCAATCTCACGGGCGGCTGCTTCGCGGTAAACGGGACATGCGTCACGGGCGGAGGAGGCGGTGGGTCAGGCACCGTGAACACCGGTACCGCTGGCCAGATTGCATACTACGAATCGAACGGCACGACGGTCTCCGCGACATCGAGCGTCTTCGTATCGCCGACGGGGAACGTCGGCATCGGCACCACTTCGCCGTACGCGAAGCTCTCGGTGGTAGGGCAGGCGGTCGCGGAATACTTCACCGCGACCTCGACCACCGCAACTTCTACCTTCGCGCTCGCGCAGATAACGAACGCGCTCCGTTTCGGCAGCGACTACCTTACTGACCTCACCGGCTCCGGACTCGTCATAACCGCAGGCGCGCTCACGCTCGATAGGACCGGCGACTGGACGGGAACGCTGGATGGCCAGGAAGGCGCGTACTATCTCGCCCGCGCCAACCACACGGGGACACAGCTCGCTTCGACCATCAGCGACTTCGCTTCTACCGCGCGCGGCCTCTTCTCTTCGTCCGCCACCGGCCTCACGTACACCAGCGGCACCGGCGACTTCTCCCTCACGTCCGGTTATGTGATCCCGCTCACCGCTTCGACGACGGAATGGAATGCTGCATACCTCGCGCGCATCACGGGCGCGACCTACCCTCTCCAGATCGCAAGCAATGTCATCAGCCTCGCGTTCGGCACCACGACCGCCAACACCTGGGGCGCGCTCCAGACGTTCACGAGCGGATTCCTCTCGACCGCGTCCTCAACCGTGAACGGCGGATTCACGGTGGTCGGCACCGCAACGTCGACCAACCTCGCGATCACAGGCGTGACCTCTTCGCTCCTTTCCACCAATGCGAGCGGACAAGCGCAGTCGACTACCGTCTCCTCACCGCTTTCCTTTAGCGGCTCCACGCTTTCCATACAGAACGCCGCAGCAGACGGGACCACGAAGGGTGCTGCGAGCTTCACTGCTGCGGACTTCGACGCGACGTCCGGCAACATTTCCATCGACTACACCAACGGTCAGGCGGCCTCCGCTTCGACCAAGGGCTTCCTCATCCCAGCTGACTGGTCCGTCTTCAACAACAAGGTCTCCTCCACATCGCTCTCCGCGGTCTACCCGCTCACGTACAACAGCTCGACAGGCGTCTTCGCTAGTGCACTCTCGACCACCACCAGCAACACCTGGGCAGGAACGCAGACATTCGGGAACATCCTCACCACCAACGCCACCACCTCCTCCCTCGGTATTAACAGCGAGACCTTCACCGACCTCACGGGCACCGGGCTCAGCAATGTGGGTGGCGCCCTCACCCTCAACGCAACGGGCGACTGGACCGGCACCTTCGACGGCCAGGAAGGTTCCTACTACCTCGACCGCGCCAACCACACGGGTACCCAAGTGGCGTCGACCATCTCTGATTTCAGCGCAGCGGTGGGCTCCTACATCAGCGGCTCATCGACCGTCCCGCACATCGGCGGTAGCGCATTCGGTGATCTGCTTTCCTGGACCGGTTCCGCATGGGGAACGCGCGCCACATCGACGCTCGGCATAGCGCTTGGCGACACTACCGGCACGCTCGGGCAGGCGCGCGGCGGCACCGGCTTCGATAGCTACGCGGCGGGCGATCTCATCTACGCTGACGGTTCGGGCAATCTGACGAGGCTTCCAATAGGGAATCCGAGCCAGGTGCTCAAGGTGACGGGCGGCCTTCCTGCGTGGGGCGCTGATCTAACGACCGGCGGCGGCGGGGGCGCAGGCGCATGGGCCACGACCTCCGACAGCCTCGCTGTCTATCCGGCCGACACCTCGGATGTGGTCATCGTAGGGAACAGCGCGACCTCGACACTCACGAGCATCTTCGAAGTGCACGGCAAGTCGTACTTCTCCAACTTCCTCGGCATCGGTACGACCACCGCGTCGACCCAGCTCTCGGTGCAGGGCAACGCGCTCTTCTCCGGCAATCTCTCGCTCGCGAACCTTACCGCGACCGGTACGGTCACTGCAGGAAATCTCACCCTCGGCTCGCTCACCGGTCCTCTTCAAGCGCTCAACGGGGTGGTATCCGCCTCCTCCACCATCTCGGTGGCGTACGGCGGCACCGGCTCCACCACGCTCACGGGTATTCTGAAGGGGAACGGTACGGGCGGCATACTCTCGGCCCTCGCCGGCGTCGATTACGAGAACGCCCTCTCCTTTGCATACCCGCTCGTGCGCACCCTTAATGCGATAAGCCTCGCCTTCGGCACCACCACCAGCAACACCTGGGCAGGAACGCAGACATTCGGGAACATCCTCACCACCAACGCCACCACCTCCTCCCTCGGTATTAACAGCGAGACCTTCACCGACCTCACGGGCACCGGGCTCAGCAATGTGGGTGGCGCCCTCACCCTCAACGCAACGGGCGACTGGACCGGCACCTTCGACGGCCAGGAAGGTTCCTACTATCTCGACCGCGCGAACCACACGGGGACGCAAGCGGCGTCGACCATCAGCGACTTCGACGCCTCGGTCAACGCATACATCCACGCCTCCACGACGATACCGAAGGCGTACACCGCCAACACCTTCACTGGCAGCAACATCTTCTCGGGCGGCATGACCATCGGCTCGCTCACCGGTCCGCTCCAAGCGCTCAACGGCGTGGTCTCCGCCTCCTCAACCATCTCAGTGGCATATGGAGGCACCGGACTCTCAACGCTCCCCTCGTACGGACAGATACTGGTGGGGAACAGTGCAGGAGGGTATACGCTGACGGCGACATCGAGCTTGGGTCTCTCCAACTACTGGTCCGTCTCCGGCTCCGACATATACAACAGCACCGGTACGAACGTTGGTATCGGCACGACGACTCCTGCAGCGAAGCTCGGTGTCGCGGGCGACGTCTATGCATCCGGCTTCTTCAATACCAGCGGAACCACGGGCGGGTACAAGATAGACAACCAGCTCGTGGGATATGCGTCGTCCACGAACGCCGTCACCGTCTTCGGTATCGGTGCCGGCGGACAGAGCGCAACGACATCTTCGGGCATCTTCAGCAACAGTGCCTTCGGTTCCCGGGCGCTCAGCGCGAACACCACGGGAGAGCACAACACCGCTATCGGTCAGCGAGCGCTCGAACTGAATACGGTCGGCGGCAACAATACGGCGGTAGGCGATCTTGCGCTGTCGTCCAACACGAGAGGCAGCGGTAACACGGTGATGGGCTTCAATGCTGCACCACTATTGGCGACGGGACAGGACAACGTAGTCATGGGTTACGAGGCGCTGACGCTCGCGACCGCCGCGACGAGCACGGTCGCCATCGGTACGCAGGCCGGCACCGGATCCGGTCTCTTCGCCTCGCAAGGGAGCGTGTATCTCGGGCATCGTGCCGGGTATAGGGTCAGCAACCAGTCCGACTACAACACTTTCCTCGGGTTCCAGGCTGGGTACCTCAACACCACTGGGTACAACAACATCATCCTCGGTGCGCAGACCAACACCACCGGTGCTGGATATATCACGACCGGCGATAACAATATCGGCATCGGCTTCAATTCCCGCTTCCCGAGCGCGACGGGGAATAATCAGTTCAATCTCGGTAACTTCGTATTCGGTACGCTCCCGGCGACGTCGACCGATAGCGTATTCAGACTCCCGACCACCGGCACTCTCTCCGTAGGGTCGTCATCTTCGGCTGCGAAGTTCAGCATCCACGCGAACAATGGAGACACCGCGACGACTCTCTTCGCCATCGGCTCCTCCACCGCAAGCGCGACATCGACCCTCTTTTCTGTGACCAACGCGGGTAACGCAATATTGTCGGGTACTTCAACCGCAGCCGCTGGCGCCTTTACCGGCTTCGCGCTCGGCGCGGACTATCTCACCGACATCACTGGTACGGGGCTTACCATCACTGCCGGTGTCCTCAATGCAAGTGTGTCAGGCGACTGGACCGGCACCTTCGACGGCCAGGAAGGTTCCTACTATCTCGACCGCGCGAACCACACGGGGACGCAAGCGGCGTCGACCATCAGCGACTTCGACGCCTCGGTCAACGCATACATCCACGCCTCCACGACGATACCGAAGGCGTACACCGCCAACACCTTCACTGGCAGCAACATCTTCTCGGGCGGCATGACCATCGGCTCGCTCACCGGTCCGCTCCAAGCGCTCAACGGCGTGGTCTCCGCCTCCTCAACCATCTCAGTGGCATATGGAGGCACCGGACTCTCAACGCTCCCATCGTACGGACAGATACTGGTGGGGAATGCAGCAGGGGGGTACACCCTCACCGCAACCAGTTCCCTCGGGCTTGGCGTGACAGGCGCGGGCACCACGGGCCAGTTCCCGTACTACGCGGCGAACGGTACGACCTTGAGCGCGACCTCCACGCTCTTCCTCGCTACTACCGGCAACGTCGGCATCGGCTCGACCACACCAGCGGCCAAGCTCGGTGTCGCGGGCGACGTCTACGCATCCGGGTTCTTCAATACATCCGCTATCACCGGCGGGTACAAGCTGGACGGACGCCTGCTCGGGTATGCGTCGTCGACGCATTCGACGACGATCTTCGGCCTTGAGGCTGGCGGCCAGAATGCGACGACGAGCGGAACGTTCCGTCTATCTGCCTTCGGCTACCGAGCGCTCAGCGCGAACACTACCGGGCTCAGTAACGATGCGTTCGGCTTCCAGGCGCTCCGGAGGAATACGACTGGTACAGACAACGTCGCGGTCGGGGATTCGGCACTTTCGCAGACCGTCACCGGAAGTAATAACGTCGCGGTCGGCTACCAGGCATCCACTAACAATACGAGCGCGACCGCAACTATAGCGATAGGTGCGTTCTCTGCCGGCAGCCTGCCGTTCAATGCTCGCGGGTATACCGTTATCGGTTATCAGGCCGGTAATGCCATGGTCACCGGCTCCGACTACAACACCTTCCTGGGATACCAGTCGGGTAAGTTGGTCTCGACCGGGCACAGCAACATCCTCATCGGTCCTTCGACTTCCGACAACGATCTCACGACCGGCTCCGGCAACATCGGCATCGGCAACAACACATTCTTCCCATCAGGAACCGCAAATAACCAGCTCAACATCGGTGGCCTCGTCTTCGGAACTCTTCCTGCAACGACGACCGTCTTCACGCTCCCGACGAGCGGCAAGCTCGGCGTCGGTACCTCCTCCCCGTATGCGAAGTTCAGCATCCAGACGAACAATGGAGACACCGCGACGACTCTCTTCGCCATCGGCTCCTCCACCGCCTCGGCAACCTCAACGCTCTTCTCAGTCACCAACACAGGCAATGCAATCCTGTCCGGGACCTCCACCGCAGCAGGTGGTTCCTTCACCGGCTTCGCGCTCGGCGCGGACTATCTCTCCGACATCACCGGTACCGGCCTCTCTATCTCGGGTGGCTCCCTCAACGTGAATGTCACCGGCGACTGGACCGGCACCTTCGACGGCCAGGAAGGTGCATACTACCTCGCACGCGCGAACCACACGGGTACCCAAGCGGCGTCGACCATCTCTGATTTCAACGATTCAGTGAACGCATACATCCATGCATCGACCACCATACCGAAGGCATATACCGCGAATACATATACCGCACTCAACACATTTAATGGTGGACTCACCATCGGCTCGCTCACCGGCCCTCTTCAAGCGCTTAACGGTGTGGTCTCCGCCACTACCTCTATCGGTGTTCTCTACGGCGGCACCGGCCTCACAAGCGCGCCGAGCTATGGGCAAGTCCTCGTGGGCAATGGTTCGGGCGGATACACACTGACGGCGACGAGCTCGCTCGGCTATTCCTTCTTCCAGCAGGACGGGAACAGCTTCGCTAATACGGCGACGCTCGGTACGAACGATGACAATGCGCTCGCATTCGAGACGAACGGCACGAATCGCATCTTCATCGAGAACACGGGTAACGTCGGGATAGGGAACGGCTCGCCAGCGAGCGTCGTCGGCTACACGGTCGTTTCCATCGGGAACGCGACGAGTGGAGGCTCGCTCTCGTTCCAGCAGAACGGTACGAACCGCGCGTACATCTATAACTCCGCAGGCGCTAACGTCCTCAATCTTGAGGCAGCTGCCGGGGTGAACGTTACGGACGGTTCGAACTCCCGCCTCTATATAGATACGGCGACTGGTAACGTCGGGATCGGTACTTCGTCGCCGTACGCGCGACTCTCCGTCGCCGGCCAAGCGGTCGCCTCGTATTTCACTTCGACCTCGACCACGGTTAACACATTCCCGACGCTCCTCACCACCAACGCCACCACCTCCTCCCTCGGTATTAACAGCGAGACCTTCACCGACCTCACGGGCACCGGGCTCAGCAATGTGGGTGGCGCCCTCACCCTCAACGCCACCGGCGACTGGACCGGCACCTTCGATGGCCAGGAAGGCGCATACTACCTCGCCCGCGCCAACCACACGGGTACCCAAGCGGCGTCCACGATCAGCGACTTCGATGCGAGCGTGAACGCATACATCCACGCCTCGACCACCATACCGAAGGCGTACACCGCCAACACATTCAGCGCACTCAATACATTCAATGGCGGGCTTACCATCGGTTCCCTCACCGGCCCTCTTCAAGCGCTCAATGGCGTGGTCTCCGCCTCCTCCACCATCTCGGTGGCGTACGGCGGTACGGGACTCTCAACGCTCCCATCGTATGGACAGATACTGGTGGGGAACAGTGCAGGAGGGTATACGCTGACGGCGACGAGCTCGCTCGGTCTCGGCACCGTGGGCTCGGGCACTACCGGTCAGTTCCCGTACTACGCTGCGAACGGCACCACACTTACGGCGACGTCGTCGCTCAGCATCAGCACGAGCGGGGCGGTCAGCGTGAAGGCCGGCTCGGATATTGCGCAACTGCATATCGGCAACTTTGCAACGCTTGAGAGCAAATTCAATGGGGATGCTGAAGAAAGTCTCTCGCTTACTAGTACCGAGAGCGTGGACGTGAAGCTCGGCGCAGGCGGCTTCTTCAACGTATACGACTCGACCGACACGTTCGTGTTCTACGTCGATGATGAGGGAAGCGTCCTCTCTCAAGGGAGCGGCTCATTCGCCGGAATATTTGGGGTGGCCGGCGATACGTTCCTCCAGCAGGACGCGCTCATCGGGGCCACGCTCGCGGTCGGCACCAGTACTACGCCGCTACGCCAGGTCACTATCGCGACTTCGACCCTCCCGCAGCTCATGCTCGCGGACGGCTCGACCTCCTCTAATCCGTATAACTTCCGTTCGATAAACGGGAATCTCTACATCGCGACGTCTTCGCCGACTACCTACGCGACGAGCTCGATGTCAGCGCTCACCATCAATACCAACGGGTATCTCGGTATAGGCACCACCACTCCGGGATCGCCTCTGTCCATTGGTGGTATTGCGAACTTCACCACTGCGACGTCGACCCTTTACGGTACGGGCGGCATCAACCTTACGTCAGGCTGCTTCGCGGTGAACGGCACCTGCGTGGGTGCCGCAGGCGGCTCCGGCACCGTGGGCTCGGGCACCACCGGCCAGTTCCCGTACTACGCGGCGAACGGCACCACGCTCACGGCGACATCGAGCATCTTCCTTGCGACCAGCGGGTACGTGGGCATCGGGAGCACCGCTCCGCTCGCTCCGCTCTACGTAAGTACAAGCAAGGATGCGTACACGAATCTCGGTGATGTAGCCAATTACAATACAGTATTCAAGTTAACGACCGCATCCACCGGCGTCGGCCAAGGTATCGCATGGTCCGCAGGCACCAACCCGAACGTCGGCGCCGGTATCGTGTTCCAGCGAACCGATACGTTCAGCAAGGGCCAGCTCGAGTTCTATATAAAGCAATCGAATGCGGATGCCGTAGCACCGATCCTTTCCATGGTCATAAGCGATAGCGGCAGGGTCGGTATAGGTACTTCCTCGCCGTACGCCAAGCTCTCGGTCGTGGGAGAAGTCGTGGCTTCGCATTACACGGCCACGACGACCGCCACCTCCACATTCGCAGGCGGCTTGAACGTCCTCGCTATCAATCAGACCGGGTCAGCATCATCCACCTTCGCGAACGGCATCAATCTCGCCTCCGGCTGCTTCGCGGTGAATGGCACCTGCGTCGGTAGCGGAAGCGGCTCCGGCACCGTGGGCTCGGGCACCACCGGCCAGTTCCCGTACTACGCGGCGAACGGTACGACCTTGAGCGCGACCTCCACGCTCTTCCTCGCTAC
>JAZKIU010000001.1:0-640007 GCA_040384705.1 Patescibacteria group bacterium | reverse complement strand
ACTACGCGGCGAACGGTACGACCTTGAGCGCGACCTCCACGCTCTTCCTCGCTACCACCGGCAACGTCGGCATCGGCTCAACCACACCTGCTGCGAAGCTCGGCGTCGCAGGCGATGCCTATGCATCCGGGTTCTTCAATACGAGCTCGGCGACGGGGGGGTACAAGATAGACAATCAGCTTCTCGGGTACGCATCGACTACGAATGCCGCAACGATATTCGGACTCCAGGCCGGCGGCCAGGGCGCGACCACGAGCGCGAGTATGAATCCAACCGCCTTCGGTTACCAGTCGCTCAATTCGAACGCTACTGTAAACAACAGCGCCTTCGGTTACCAGTCGCTCAAGTTCACTACGACCGGAATGAACAACAGCGCCTTCGGCCATCAGGCACTCACGGACAACGTGGCGGGCTTGAACAGCGTCGCGATGGGAACCTTCGCTTCACGCAATAACCTCGGGGCCAGCGAAACGGTCGCGATAGGTTCCTTCGCGGCTGACGGCAACAACGACTATACCGCCGTCGGGTATACCGCCGTCGGCTATCGTGCCGGGAAGAAGCTCGATACGGGCGGCAACTACAACACGTTCCTCGGGTACCAAGCTGCCTCACAGGTGACGACCGGATACGCGAACATTGTTATCGGCGCTTCGCAGACCGAAAACAACCTCTCGACAGGCTCGAACAACATCGGCATCGGCAACAACATGTTCTTCCCGTCGGCGACCGCGAACAACCAGCTCAATATCGGCGGCCTCGTATTCGGTACGCTCCCGGCAACAACCACTGCTTTCGCGCTTCCGACGTCTGGCTCGCTCTCGGTCGGTTCGTCCTCCCCGTACGCGAAGTTCTCCATCCACTCCAACAACGGGGATACCGCGACCACGCTCTTCTCCATCGCATCGTCGACCGGGAGCGCGACCACGACGCACTTGGTCGTAACGAATACCGGGAACGTAGGTATCGGCACGAGTACCCCGGGCTCGCTCTTCTCGGTCGGCGGCATCGCTAACCTCACCGCCGCGACTTCCACTTTCTACGGAACGGGCGGCATCAATATCTCAGCCGGCTGCTATGCGGTGAACGGCACCTGTCTTTCTACCGGCGGTTCGCTCTCGGGGGGCGCTGCGAACAAGCTCGCATTCTGGACGAGCAGCAGCGCGCTCTCCAATAACTCGCTCTTCCATTGGAACGATTCGCTGCTCCAGCTCGGTATCGGTACCTCATCCCCGAACTGGACGCTCCAGATAGCATCGACGACGCCGTACTTCGTGCTCACCGATACCGACGCTGCGACCGATAGCAAGCACCTCCTCTTCTCGAACAACGGGGGCATCTTCCGCATCGGTACGTCGAGCGACTCGCTCACCTCGACATCGAGCGCCTTCTCGCTCGATCCGCGCGGCGCGGCCGTCTTCGGTCTCGGTACTACAAGCCCGTGGAGGTCCCTCTCGGTGGTGGGTTCGGTGGCGGTCGACGGGCTCTCGGCGGTGTCGGGCGTCGATCAGTCCGTCTGTATCGATGCGGTGACGAAAGAGCTCACCACGCAATCGGGCGACACCTGTTCCGTCTCGGCAGCGCGGTACAAGGACAACATCCTGCCGCTCGAGATGAACGCGCTCGATCTCGTCATGAGCCTCAGTGCGGTCTCGTACCACTACAAGACCGATGAGGCGCAAACGCTCCATTGGGGTCTCACGGCCGATAACGCTGCCTCGACCTCTCCGCAGCTCGCGTTCTTCAATCCTGACGGCTCGGTCCAGACGCTCAACACGTTCGGCTTCCTCGCCGTATTCACGAAATCCATCCAGGAGCTCGGTATCCGTACCGAAGACCTCTCGCTTGCGACGACGACCCTCGCGACCCGCATCGATGATCTCGAGGCCTCGTTCGAGCCCGATACGGAGCTCCGTAAGCAGTTCTTCGCGAGCGATATCAGCGCAGGCACGCTCACCGCGACTGGCACCATATCTGGTTCGGCCTTCCTCGCTCCCGCTACCGCCCTAGAATTCCTCTCGGGCTCATCGACCATCGTCGCAACGCTTCCGTCCGCGGTGCTCGAGCAAGGCGACGTGAACCTCTACAAGCTCGGTTCGTACACGCTCGCGAGCCTCCAGGAGTTCGCTGGCCGCGTCGATCTCGTCATCGAACGCCTCGACACGATCGAGACCAGGCTCGCCGAGCTCGAGAGCGCAACATCCACCACTACGTCACTCACCGACATAGCGTTCGGCAGCATGCTCGCGAGCGCGATGAGCGGGTTCGATGCCACTATCGAGAACGGCCTCGCGTACTTCAAGCGCATAAAGATAGGGGAGCTGCTCATCGCGAAGGGCGAGGATGGCAGTTCCGCTATCGGCAGCGGCACTGTGCTTGCGGGGAATACGGTAGTCGAGATACTCAATCCGAAAGTGGCGACCACGAGCAAGATATTCATAACGCCGACCTCGGGGCTCGTGGGCTCGTGGTTCCTCGCGGATCGCGACGAGGGCAGCTTCCGCGTGAAGCTCTCGGAAAGCCAAGAGGATGACTTCACCTTTGATTACTTCATCGTGCAGACGGAAGGGGATGACGAGACCGAGCAAGAACCGCAGCTCATCGAGGAAGAACCGGAACCGACCCCGGAGCCCGAGCCAGCACCTACCCCGGCGCCCGAGCCCCAGCCAACACCTGAACCGCTTCCAGATCCGGAGCCCACGCCCGAACCAACCCCGGAGCCCGAACCTACTCCTGAACCAACACCAGAACCACAGCCCGAACCTACGCCCGAGCCACCCGCTCCCGACCCAGGGCCCGGAGATAGCGGCGAGACGCCCTAATTAGCAACCGTTCGTTATACTACTCACACTCATATGAAAAAGATTCCTCTCATCCTCCTCGCCATCCTCCTCGTTCCGGCTCAGGTAGTTGCAATGACGACGCCTATCCTGACCTATAACCCACAGTCAGGAAGCCTTAGTACGACTGCTGTCCGTTTCATTCCTCTGGGTCCCTCCGGGAACGTCGGCTCTCCTGGAGCCTCTGCCCTCAACCATACGATGCCAACGGCGGGTACCTTCTCGAAACTGTATGTGCGTATGCCTGCCGCACTATCTGCCGGCACGAGCTACACCATCGTCTTGATGAAGAACGGAGTAGCCTCCGCACTTTCGGTCCAGATAACCGATGCCGGGCTCACGGCGCAGGACACCTCCAATACCGTTACGGTCGCAGCAGGCGATACGGTCGGCTTCCGCATCACTCCATCTGGAACCCCTGTCTCACAAACAGGAAACTACCAAGTCGGCGTGGTGTTCGATTCAACCGTGAGCGGTGAATCCCTCATCTTCTCGCGAGGGGTCGGTAGCAATACTACCGGCAACAGCTATTTCACTTTAGGAGGTGGAGGTTCTATAAGTGTTGGCGCGAGCACCTACGCGACCGTATTTCCGACGAACGGCGTCATCGACAAGATGTACGTGACTTCGGGTGCACCAGGCGCAGGTATTTCCCGCACGGTCGCACTCACCGTAAACGGGGTGGATTCAACGCTCACCTGCACCATGTCGGACGCCGCGGGTAGTTGTAACGACGTAACTCACGCCGTCAGCATTTCGGCGGGCGATGAAGTCGTCGTCCACGAGAGTGTCACGGGCACCGTAACTTCGACCAACATTCACACTTCGATGCGTTTCGTTCCGACCATACCTGGAGAGAGCGTGATGATGGGTGTCGGTGGTAATCCGAACAACGCTGCTGATCGTTATCAGCATACGCACGGGTACATACTCAACGCGTCCAGTGAAGCCATTACGCAAGCCGTTGCCCCAATAGCCTTCACCTGGAAGAAGCTCTATCTCGACTATGACACCGCACCGGGTGCGGGCAACTCGCGTTCGTTCACTGCGCGCATCGGCGGCGTTTCCCAATCACTGACCGCGAACGTGACCGATACGAACACGACCGCGAACAACACGAGCAATCAGGTAGCGGTCGCTGTCGGTGACCTCATTAACTGGGTCACGACTCCGGTGAGCGCCCCGACTGCGCCGGCACGCATGGCCGTTGGTGCGGTTATGTATATCGCGCCACCGGACCCGTCGGCGCCGGTAGGGCAGGCACGATTCCTTAATCTCGGTACCATGCTCCTCAACATGGGCAAATTAATCATTCAGTAGCCTGCTACCTATGAACACTATACGAGTCGCAATAAACGGGTTCGGACGCATCGGCAGGGCATTCGTCAGGCAGGCCTGGGACCGCGCTGAGATAGACGTAGTCGCCGTGAACGACCTCGGGTCGCTCGAGAACCTCGCGTACCTGCTGAAATACGACACTGTATATAGGAAGGCGCCTTTCTCGGTCGAGGTGGCGAACGGGATGCTCGTGGTGAACGGCAAGCCCATCCGCTTCCACTCCGAGAAGGATCCCGCGCTCCTTCCGTGGAAGGAGGATCAGGTAGATGTGGTCATCGAGTCGACCGGCTTCTTCACCGACTACGAGAAGGCGAGCGCGCACATCACGGCAGGCGCTCGCAAGGTCGTCATCTCCGCGCCCGTGAAAGAGGATTCCCCGCTCGGTGCGACGGTGCTCATGGGCCTCGCCGAAGAAGGTCTCTCGAAATGCGCCATCACTAGCAATGCGTCCTGCACCACGAACTCGGCATCGCCAGTCATCGCCATACTCGACGAAGCCATCGGGGTAGAGAAAGCGGTGCTCTCCACGACGCACGCATATACTGCATCCCAATCCATCGTGGATGGTCCCGCGAAGAAGGATATGAAGGAGGGAAGGGCAGCGGCGCAGAACATCGTACCGACCTCGACGGGGGCTGCGATAGCGGTGACCAAAGCGTATCCATCGCTTGCAGGAAAGTTCGACGGCATATCGCTGCGCGTTCCGGTACCAGCCGGCTCCATCGCGGACATCACCTTCATTGCGAAGCGTCCTACCTCAGCGGAAGAGGTGAACGACATACTCCGCAAGGCATCGGTGTCCGCACGCTGGCAGGGCATATTCTCGACGAGCGATGAGGAACTCGTCTCGAGCGACATCATCGGCGAACGGTTCGCATCGATCGCGGACCTCGGCATGACCCGCGTCGTCGACGGGAATCTCGTTAAAGTGCTCGCGTGGTACGACAACGAAGCGGGGTACACCCATACGCTCGTGGAGCATGCGATAAAGGCAGGAAGAGCATAGATGTATGACGCAGGTGAAATCACTCCAGACCATACTCGTGCTCGCGCTCATGCTGTCGCTCATCGCGCCGTTCTCGGTGCTGGCCGACCCGAGCGATCCTTGGTACAACGCCTCGTGGGGCTATCGCGTCGCGATCACCATTGACGATGCCCAGGTCGACGCCGATCTCACCAACTACCCGGTGTACGTGAACCTTGCGAATCTCCCGGCGGGCTTCCATACGAACGTGAAATCGGATGGTTCCGACATCCGCGTCACGAGCGGGGACGGCACGACGGAGCTTGCGCGCGAAGTCGTCATCTACGACGCAGCCACCGACACCGGCGAGCTCCACTTCAAGGCGCCCACGGTCGCGAACGCCTCCGACACCGAGTTCTACATCTACTACGGCAACGCCGCCGCCAGTGAGTATGGCCGCGGTGATACCTACGGGTTGGAGAACGTTTGGGAGACCAACTATAGGGCCGTGTACCACCTCCAGGAGGACGGCAATACCACTTCTGGTGGCTATATAGATTCCACCGCCAACGATAGGCATGCCACTGGCGTTGCGCTCACCAATGCGAGCGATGTCGCCGGGAAGCTCGGAACGAGCCAGGACTTCAACGGCACCTCCCAGTACATCAGTCTCGTCTCCGGCACGCTCACGCTCGCGGCCGGAACGACTCCGCTATCCATGCAAGCGTGGATTAATGCGGACAGCACGGGTGATAAGAGCGAACCGATCATCACGAGCCGAAGCTCGACCGATGCCGACCCTATCCTCGGGCTCATGCTCGGCTCGGACGGCGTGGACAACTTCGAGACCGGTTTCGCAGCCTATATCGTCCGCGACAACAGCGCGGTGGGCCTGCAGCATGCCCACGATAATACCGACCTCAATAACGACACGTGGAATATGCTGCACTTCACGCGCACCACAGGAAAGGTGAAGACGCTCTATGTGAACGGGGTGAGCGAGGCGAGCGGTACGGACACCATGGCGAACCCTCTTACCAGTACCATCGGCGCTATCGGCGGCGAGCGGCGTTGGATACAGGACAACCAGGCTCCTACGTTCCCGAACCGTAAGTGGTTCGATGGCGAGATAGACGAGGTGCGCATATACAGTGGAGCGCTTACTGCTGCGTGGGTAGACGCGGAGTACAGTAACCACAACACTCCGACCACGTTCTACGCGGTGGGGAATGAGGAGGCGCCGGCGCAACCCGCTCCTGCTGCACGACTCATACTCAACCTCGGGAAGTTCCTGCTCGTGGGAGGACAGCTCCTCATGTATTGAGCGAGCGTGGACATGAAAGAAACTAATAACCTATACATGAAGATATATCTCGCATCGGACCACGCAGGATTCCGGCTGAAGGAAATGCTCGTCGAGCATCTCCTGTTGCTCGGGCATGAAGCAGAGGATTTGGGCACGCATACGCAGGACCCGGAAGACGACTATCCTGACTTCATCACACCGCTCGCCGAGCGTGTCGCAGGCGAGCCCGAAGCGCTCGGCATCATCCTTGGTGGCAGTGGGCAAGGAGAGGCTATGGCAGCTAACCGGGTGAAGGGAGCACGCGCTGCTGTCTTCTACGGGAAGATGCCGGTAACAGGAGCGCTTGATGCAGAGGGGGGTCATTCTGAGGATGGATACGATTGCGTCCGCCTTCCACGGCGTCATAACAATGCGAATATCCTCTCCATCGGTGCCCGGTTCGTGTCGCCAAGCGATGCTGACGAGGCGGTACGCATGTTCCTTTCGACCCCCTTCTCGGGCGATGAGCGCCACATCAGGCGGCTTTCCAAGTTCTAGGCCCTATCAACAGGCCCTCCGATTACCCGGTAGAGACACCCTATACTTACTGGTATGAGCGTACAATTCAACGAGGAGCAGTCGGTAGTGCGCAGCAATCGCCCGCGTAAGGCATCCTTCTTCACCGGTATCGTGTATAAGCTGAAGCTCGCGAAGACGGACGAGGGAGCGCAGCGCGTGATACTCATCGCGGCGCTCCTGACTCTCGGCATAGCCATCTTCCTATTCCTCAATCTCGCCGGCGTCGTATAAGTATGAGCACAGCACCCCGCGGGTTCACCCTCATAGAGCTGCTGCTCGTCGTGGGCATCATAGGGATGATGAGCGCCATCGTGATGACGGGCCTCTCACAGTCTCGCAGCAAGGCGCAGGATGCGACCATAAAGCGCCAGCTTACCGAGCTCCGTACCCTCATGGCTCGCGAGATGTCCGATACCGGCAGCTACACCAATCTCAAGGACGGCGGCGCGGCGAAGGCGCCGGGCGCAACGTGCACCGTCGGTACCTCCGGCGCGGTGCTGAAGGGAACCTACTCGGCCAACTTCAAGCGCGCATGCGATGCGCTCCTGAAGACATACGGCGGTGCCGGCTGCGGCGCGGGCGGCGTCTGCCTGCAGTTCAACCAGCCTACGGGCGTCGTCTCCGGCAAGCAGCCAGGGATAATGTTCTCGATGTATGCGTACCTGCCCGACGCGAGCCGTACGGCATCCCCTGCGGGCGACCGCTACCTCTGCATGGGCAGCAACGGAAAGAACTCCGTATCCCCGGCAACGCTGTCAGGTTCCGGCTGCCCGAACGACACGACGCTCTAGTCCGCGCAATCGATCTCGGTCCGGTAGGCGGGCACGGAGTATACTTTCCATATGGGCGCAATCGTTCCAGCCATACTTCCAAAGACACGCGAAGAGCTTACGGATAAGCTCGCGCATCTCCACGGCCTCGCGACTGACGTGCAGATAGACGTCATCGATGGTCGTTATGCCTCTCCCGCTTCCTGGCCGTACGCGCAATCTCAAGAGGGCGCGAACGAGGGCGAGCTTCCGTACCTCGGCAGCTTCAATTTCGAGTTCGACCTCATGGTCGCGGACCCCTCGCTTGTCGCTGGGGCGTGGATAGACCACGGCGTGACCCGGATAACCATCCATGCGGAAAGCGCGCATAACCTACCGGCACTCCTCACGAAGCTCCAGGTGACGTACGGGCATGATAAGGGGTTCGCGCCGGGACTGCTCTCCATCGGGCTCGCCGCGGGCCTCGAGACCGATCTCGCGCTCATCGAGCCACACATCGCGCAGGTCGACTACGTGCAGTTCATGGGCATCAAGACGATAGGGCGCCAGGGGGAGCCGTTCGACAACCGCATCGTCCGGAAGATAACCGCGTTCCGTAAGCAGCATCCCGATACACCGGTCCAAGTCGACGGAGGTGTCAATCTCACGACCGCTCCCGTACTCCTCGATGCGGGCGTATCGCGCCTCGTCATAGGCTCCGGTCTCTGGAAGGCGCCGAACCTCGAGGAGGAGCTGAATAAATATAAAGCGCTCGCGGAAGAGTACGGCATATACGAACGATAGGGTTACGCATCGTGCTATCTTTTTAAGTAATGAGCGTGACCGATGAGGAGGTGAGGATGATAGAAGGAAAGGCGGAAGCGATACGCGAGACCATCCTCTCGATGCTTGTCGCTGCGGGCTCGGGCCACACCGCGGGCCCGCTTGGCATGGCGGATATATTCGCCTCGTTCTATTTCCATATCTTGAAGCACGACGCGAAGGATCCTCTCTGGGAGGAGCGCGATAGGCTTATGCTTTCGAATGGGCACATCGTTCCGGTCCAGTACGCGACGATGGCGCACGCGGGGTATTTTCCCGTAGAGGAGTGCCTTACGCTCCGGAAGTTCGGCTCAAGGCTCCAGGGGCACCCCGAGCGCGAGCGCCTTCCGGGGCTCGAGACCACCGCCGGCCCGCTTGGCGAAGGACTTTCGCAGGCCTGCGGCATGGCGTATGGGCTGCGCATGGACGGGAAGAAGAATCATGTGTACTGCCTCATGTCGGACGGCGAGCTGCAGGAAGGCAACACATGGGAGGCGGTAATGTTCGCGGGCAAGTACAAGCTCTCGAACCTGACCGCGGTGATAGACCGCAATAACATCCAGATAGACGGCATGACGGAGGACGTGATGCCGCTCGAGTCGCTGCGCGCGAAGTACGAGGCGTTCAACTGGCATGTGCTCGAAGTGAATGGTCACAACGTGGAGGAATTCTGCGACGCAGTCGATACCGCCAAAGCTATATTCGAGAAGCCAACGGTCATCATCGCGCACACCATCCCTGGCAAGGGCGTACCAGAAATAGAGTTCGACTATCGTTGGCATGGGAAGCCTCCATCAAAGGAAGAGGCCGAGCGGTTCATGAAGGCACTTCGCAGTGGAAATGGACGGGTCACGGGCGAGTACGCGTAACCAGCCATGAAGCGACTTCTCGCCGTAGGGTGGCTCGCTTTCTTCCTGCTTCCGCTCCTCGCCATGCTCGCGCTCGATGGGTTCTGCAGCGGTGGCGAGCTCTGCCGCGCCGGTTTGTATTTCACGCTTCTTCTGTATGGCGGCGGGCTCATTGCCTTCTTCATAGCGGTTCTCCTCGCGCGTTTGATATTCCGGGGTCTCCATCTTTCCCCGCCTAAGCGCCTCGCGACCATGAAGTGCCTCCTCTTCATACCGCTTATCCCGCCGCTTGTACTGCTCGTGCTTTTGATACGGAGCCTCACCGGCACGCTATAGCGCGTACGTTATACTCTAGAAATGATAGCTGCCGCTGCAAAGCTCGTCGCCGACACGTTCGGCAAGGACATCGAGAAGAAGCCGACCCGCGATGGGTTCGGTACAGGAACCGTTGAGGCAGGGAAGCTCGATCCGAATGTGGTCGTGCTCTGTGCTGATTTGAAAGAATCCACACGAGCGGAATGGTTCGAGAAGGAGTTCCCGGACCGCTATATTGAAGTGGGCGTCGCCGAGCAGAATCTCGCGACGGTAGCTGCAGGGCTCGCAGCTGTCGGGAAGGTCCCATTCTTCGCCTCCTATGCCGCGTTCTCGCCTGGCCGCAACTACGAGCAGATACGGACGAGCATCGCGCTCAATAATAGGAAGGCGATCGTGTGCGGCATGCATGCCGGCATATCGGTGGGGCCTGACGGCGCGACGCACCAGATGCTCGAGGACATCGGGCTCATGCGCATGCTCCCGGGCATGAACGTCATCGTGCCCGCTGACGCAGAGGAGGCGAAGAAGGCGGTCATGGCGGCAGCGGTAGCTCCCGGCCCCTCCTATATTAGGTTCGGACGCACCGGGGTCCCTACCTTCACCACGCCCGAAACCCCATTTTCTATAGGGAAGGCACTTGTGCTCTGGAAGAGCGAGAAGCCGGTATTAGCGCTCATGGCGACTGGTCCGTCCGCGTACGACGCGCTCCTTGCGGCCCGCGCGCTCGAGTCCGACGGCATCGGCACCATTGTGCTTTCAGTCCCGTCGGTAAAGCCGCTTGATGAGGAAGCAGTGCTTGCGGCAGCCAAGCTCGCCGGCAGGGTGATAACGATAGAGGAGCACCAGGTGATGGGCGGCTTCGGAAGCGCCATAGCGGAATTCCTTTCCGGAACATATCCGGTGCATCTGGAGCGCATGGGCATGATCGATAGCTTCGGGCAATCGGGCGATCCTAAAGAACTCATGGAGCATTACAAGCTCGATAGCACGGCTATCGCAGCGAAGGCGCGTGCGCTTGTGGGCGGGAAAAGAACCGTATGAGGTATAGAGGCGGCAGGGATGCGCAGGTGAGCATTTATGTAGCAGGGCTCGTCATATCCTTGTTCGGCGGCGGTATGGTCCTCGCTATCGTACGAGCGATCATGCAGGTCGACTTCACGTCGCTTGCGTCGATGCCGCTCTAGAGCGGTCGGGTCTTGTAGGTTGCGGGAGCCTGTGCGAGGTACTGCTCGAGCGCGGCACGTGTGAGGAGCCCTTTCTGCGCGCCCACGTCCTGCACGACCGACATGGAGTTGATAGGTCCCCATAGGAGCGCCTCGTCGAGCGGTTTGCCGAGAGCGAGCGCGGAACACACACTCGATGCGAACGCGTCACCGGCGCCCGTGCGTTCATAGGGGCCACGAGTATCAGGGTACATAGGGATGAAGAGCATCTGTTCCCCGTCATACGCGTACGCGCCTTCGGTACCGTCGGTAATGATGGCTGTCTTAGGCCCGAGCGCGCGGACAGCGGTGAGCAGCTCCTTGATGTCCTGATGTCCTTCGAGCTTCAGGATACGTGCCGCCTCTTCACGGTTGCAGAAGAAGAGATCGCTCCGTTCGTAAAGCGGCTTGAGCGCTTCCACGCCGAGCGACATCTGGAACGTGCCGGGTTGGAACGCGAACTTGCTGCCGGGGTGCGCATCGAGCCATGTGGCGAGCGCTGCATGGTACGGAAGGGAATTCGCGGCGAGCGAGGAGAGATAGACCCAGGAAGGATCCTCCTCGACCTCAGGCACTTCGTAATCGAATTCTTCATGCTTCACGAGGATGGTTCGATCGGTCTCGTACCACAATACGAAGTGGTAGTTGGTCTGCTTGCCGGCCTGCGTGACCATATATGACGTATCGACGCCCTCGTGCGTAAGCACCTCGAGGCATTCCTTGCCGTAGCGATCGTCGCCTACGTACCCGCGCAGCGCGCTATTGAGTCCCAGGCGAGCCGCCGCAACTGCTGCATTGCTCGCATTCCCCACTGCAGGAACGAAGGTGACGGACTCGTACGGGATCTTATCGCCGAACCGCATGCAGAGATTATCCTCATCCTTTTCGTTCGTCGCGATGTACGCGTCCTTGAGCCTGATGAACGGTTCGGAGACGATGTCGCCTATAGCAAGGAAATCCAATTTCTTCATGCACGAATTTTAGCATGGTAAGATTTTTTCCATGACCGATCTACTTGAAACCGCACGTCTCCTCGTGCACCCGGGCAAGGGAATACTCGCAGCTGATGAAAGCATCGCTTCGGCCGACAAGCGTCTTGCGTCGTATGGCATCGAAACAGGAGAAGAGATGCGCCGCAAGGAACGCGATCTCTTCCTTTCGTGCCCAGGCATCGAGGAATACCTCTCGGGAGTCATCCTGTATGACGAGACGCTCCGGCAGAAAGGGAACGATGGGCGACCATTCGGCGAAATACTGTCCTCCAAGGGCATCGTTCCCGGTATCAAGGTGGATGAGGGCGTTGAGCCGCATCCGGAAAGCCCCGACGAAGTCATTACCAAGGGTCTCCTCGGTCTTCCTGAACGACTTACCGAGTACCGCTCCCAGTTCTCGACCGGGTTCACCAAGTGGCGTGCCGTCATTCGTATCGATGGCGACAGGCTTCCGACCACCGCGGTAATGGTGGAGAACGCGAAGCGGCTCGCTTCGTACGCGGTAGAAGTCCAGAAGGCAGGAATGGTACCAATGGTGGAGCCTGAGGTATTGCTCGAAGGGAATCATAGTCGTATGCGCTCGCGTGCGGTGCTCGAGGAGACGCTCGCCATGCTCGTCGAAGCGCTCACCAACAATGCTATCGATATGTCGGGCGTCATACTCAAGACCGCTATGGCAATTTCGGGCAAAGAGAGCGGGAAGCTCGACACTCCAGAGGAAGTGGCAGAGGACACGGTGGGAGCGCTCATGAAGGTGATGCCGCGCGGGCTTGGCGGCGTCGTATTCCTTTCGGGCGGCCAGAGTCCTGAGCAGTCGACGGATAACCTGCGCGCTATCGAGCGAGCGGCCAAAGCGAAGGGCGCCCCCTGGCCCATGACCTTCTCCTATTCCCGCGCGCTCCAGGATGAGGCGCTTCGGGCGTGGGGCGGCAAGGATGAGAACCTGGAAGCTGCGCGGGAAGCGTATCTGGCACGGCTTAAGTCGGTATACCAGGCAGCAAAAGGCGAATAAGCTTGCCTTAGAGCGGCTTTTCGGGCATACTCGCCAGCATGATTACGTTACAAGCAACCGCCCGAGAGGCGACGGGGAAAGCTGCGCGCCACGCGGCGAATACGGAGGGCACCATGCCAGCCGTCGTTTACGGACCTAAGCAGGAGACGGTCCTCGTCTCCATCCTGCTTACGGACTTCGAGCGCATTCTGCGCAACGAAGGCGAGTCCACGCTCATCGAGCTCCATGGTCTTGAGAAGCCGATTCAGGTCCTCATCCATGATATCGATGTTGATCCCGTCACTTCCATCCCTCGCCACGCAGATTTCTATGCGATAGAGAAGGGCGCCAAGGTGAACGTTGCCGTACCACTTTCCTTCGTCGGGGAGTCCATGGCGGTCAAGCTCGGAGCGAACCTCGTGAAGGTGCTCCACGAAGTCGAGATCGAAGCGGACCCATCCAAGATCCCGCACGAGATCGAAGTCGACATCACCGCGCTTGCAGCAGAAGGCGACCAGATACACGTGCGCAGCCTCAAGGCGCCGGCAGGTGTCACCATCACGACTGATGGCGAGGAGACCGTCGCGCTCGCGCAGGCGGTCGCTATCGAGGCCGAAGAGCCAACGGCAGGCCCTGATATGGATGCGATCGAGGTAGAGAAGAAGGGCAAGGACGAAGAAGAGACCGCGGAGTAATAACACTTCACGCTCTCGAAGAAGCCGCGCGGTAACGCGCGGCTTCTTCGTTCGTCCTACGTGATATACTCTCCGAGTTCTTATGCGCGGCCGCCTTCTTTTCGTCCCCTTTTTCGTACTCGCTCTCATAGGCGTCGCCATTTCTCCTCATATATCGAGCGCGCAGAACCCGGACCTCTCTCCGGAGCAGCGCGCATCGCTCGAGCGCCAGCTCGCTTCTCTCGAGCAGCAGATAGCCGCGACCCAAGGCACCATCGATTCGCTCTCCAAGGAGGGGGATTCGCTCAAACGCGATATCGCCATACTCGATGGGGAAATAAAGAAAGCGAAGCTCCGCGTGCGCGCCACCGAAGTCGCTATCTCGCAGCTCACTGGGAACATCCAGACGCATACCCGCAATATCGGGCTGCTCACCACGAAGCTCGCGGACGAGAAGGAGTCGCTCGGACAGATAATCCGGAACACGCAGCAGATAGATGACTACTCGTTGATTGAAGTCGTGCTCTCGACGCAGGACGTATCGGAGTTCTTCGGCGATCTCGATGCATTCACTGCCGTGCAGCAGGCGCTCTATGCGTCCTTCGATCATATCGTTGCGACTCGCTCCGAAGCCGAGGGCGAGAAGGTGGAGCTTGAAGGGCAGAAGCTCTCCCAGGAGCAGTTGCGTCAGATGCACATCCTCGAGCAGAAGAAGGTGCAGGAGCAGGAAGCGGAGAAGAGCGATCTGCTCGCTAAGACCAAGGGCCAGGAGGATTTGTATCGCCAATTGAAGGGTGTGCAGGAGCGCACGGCCGCGCAGATACGCGCGACGCTATTCCCGCTTCGTGATACCTCGGGCATCCAGTTCGGTGACGCGGTCGCGTATGCGAAGGGAGCATCTGCCAAGACCGGCGTGCGCGCCGCGCTCATCCTCGCCATCCTCTCGCAGGAGTCGGACCTCGGGAAGAACGTGGGCCAGTGCTACATCACGAGCCTCGAGACGGGCGACGGGAAGGGCAAGAACACTGGTACGCCGTTCCTCGGCACCATGAAAGTGCCACGCGATACCGTTCCCTTCCAGCGCATCATGGAAGCCCTCGGTCGTGACTGGTCCACGACTCCTGTTTCGTGCCCGCTCCCGGGCGGCTATGGCGGCGCGATGGGTCCGACGCAGTTCATCCCATCCACCTGGGCCAGCTATGAAAGCAGGCTCCAGGCAACGCTCGGGGTCGCGGCGACCGATCCTTGGAACGCGCAGCACGCCATCATGGCGACCGCACTCTATCTCCAGGCGCTTGGCGCCGCAGCCGGGACCGATGCCGAACACCGTGCCGCAGCGCAGTACTACGCAGGAGGGAACTGGGCGACATCCGGACAGGGCTACGCCAACAGCGTGATGGGCAAGGCGGCGAACTTCCAGCACGACATCGATATCCTGAACGCGAACTGATCAAGGTTCTCCACAACCTCGCCGTATATCGTCGAGACGCGGTGGTACGCTTTAGGGGTACATGGGACATCACCTGCAGATGAAACTCCTAGGACTCCTTGCCGGAGCGGTCATCGCTGTCGGAGTGATGAGCGTCTGGCTCACCGCTACATCGCCGGACTCGCTCTGGAATCGTTTGAATGCATATCTGCTTCCGACCGAACTACATGAAGCATTCTTCCTCTATCAAGATGGGGACACGAACACGCTCTACCACCTCGGTCAGGGCGTCTATGAGCCAGTGAGCGTGGGCACGATATTCCCCACGACCTTCTTCTCGCGCAGAGGAGATACTTTTGCGTCCATTCAGCTCGCTCCGCAAGGAGAGTACGAGGTTCGCATCGGCGCGGAGCGGCTTCATGCATCGAAGAATGTAACGACGAGTGCAGCTGCATCTCCAAGCGGCCAGCGCGTCGCCTTCACTGAAACGGGTGCCGCATCGCTTCTGGAAGTGGACGGCAGGACCACTGCATCTTTCCCAAGCTCGGTCATGTTCATGAAAAAAGGTGACGTAGCGCCGGTGCTGCTTGGTAGCGGATTCTCCCCGTTCTTCCTCTCTGAGGATGAAGTCGCATGGTTCTCGAGCCTAGGCCTTATGAAGCACGACCTGCGCACCGGCACGACCTCGCTCCTGTCCGCTGAGGTCACTCCACTTCCTCCTCCATATCCCCAGCCCGCAGTGTCTTCGGACGCATCGACCCTCGCGTGGGTGACTCCCGATACCGGCACGATTACGGTGGCAAAGGTCAATGCTTCGGGAATACAGGTCGTTCGGTCGTATGCTGCCGCAAAGGGTCCATTCATCGCGCTCAGCAACGAGCACTTATTCGTACTTGAGCGCACCACGGATGGTACTAACCCTTGGCGCTATACGCTCGGTGACCAGTCCGAGCCGACACCGGTGAAGGGCCTTCCCCGTACCGGTTCAATACTCCAGCTCATACCATGATTTCCAAACTCTTCACGCTTAAGAACCTGATGTACGCTGCGGCAGCGGCTATCATCCTTATCGGCTTCATCATCGGTAACATCGTCCATGCCCAAAGCACGACGATGTTCTGCTACCAGGCATGGTGGGGAGGGTTCATTTCTGGCGATCCAGCATACTGCGGCACGCCGCCTCCAGGCTCAGCCTGCAGCCCTGGCTGTACAGGCCCAATCGGCGGTTTCTGCCCGACGGATTACTGCTGGACCGTAACGATACCGGCTCCACCTCCTGCCTGCGTCGCTAATCAGGGCTCTGCTTGTTCCTCCGCCACTCCTAATGCATGCGGTATGTGGGGAAGCGGCACCGTGCAGTGCAATGGCAGCTGCTCGGCCACGACGCCGTCCGACGCGCTTTGTCCGCCACCTCCTCCTGCCTGCGTCGCCAATCAAGGTGCTGCCTGCTCTTCTTCCCCTAACGCATGCAGCATGACAGCATCAGGAAGCGTCCAGTGCGACGGGTCGTGCTCGGCTACGACTCCTGCACCGATTGATGCATGCCCGTCTGATGCAGGCCTCCAGTGCTCATCCTCTTCATGCACGCCACCAGCAGGTCCGTCAGCTCCGACCGCATCCCTTAGTGCTGCGCCGACTACCATCACGCTCGGCGACTCTTCCGTGCTCACGTGGTCTTCGAGCAACGCGACGTCGTGCACTGGCACTGGTACGGGCTTCTCGACCGGTGGCGCGGCCTCGGGAAACGATTCAGTCACTCCCGCCTCGACCGGGGTCCATACCTATCAGATACAGTGCACAGGACCTGGAGGAACGAGTCCTGTCGATAGCGTGAACATCACCGTGAATCCTGCGTCCGGAGGAGGTGGCTCCTGCACAGGTGCAGGCCCTGTCACCATCACCGCCTCTCCGAACCGTGTGCAGGCAGGGCAAGGCACTACGCTCTCGTGGACCGCTGCTGACGCGGCATCCGCGACCTGCACCGTGACCAATCAGAATACCGGTGCATTGCTTAAGACCACCACCGTCTCCTCCTGCAGCGCCTCGGATTCAGTCGCTGTCTCAAGTGTCGCTGCCCAGACCACATACCGTGTTACGTGTGGGGCACTCACCAAAGATGCCATCGTGAACATCGTGCCGAAGTTCGAGGAGTTCTAACCTCAAGCAACCTTCCGTCGTGTACGGAACGTATTCCCCATAACGTAGGGGGGAAGCGATGCTACTATCATGTATATGGATCTCGTTCCCCCACGGCCTGTCAGTGCTCCGGTCGCACCACCACAGAAACAGAAGCGGCCGATAGCGCTGCTCGTTCTCGGTATTCTCGCCATCGCTCTTATCGCTGGCGCTATATTTTTCTATCCACCCCTCCGGAACAGCGTCCAGCAGGCATGGAGCGATTTCTTCTATCCTGAAGAGCTCGCCAAGATTCGCTTCATTGCGAACCAGAATGGAACAAGCGCGCTCTATGCGCGTGCCGGTAGCGAGTTCGTGCCGTATACCATAACCGACGGTGCGTTGCCGTCCGAAACCTTCGCGTCATTCACAGAGGATGGTGCGTTCGCGTCCATCCTCCTATTTCCGGATGGATTCACAGTGCTCGCTATAGATGGCGCGCAAGTACACTCTTCCGTATCGGAGAAGACGACCGTCGATCTCTCACCTAACAAGAAGCTGCTTGCGTTCACGGAAAGGACGTCGCCTTCCGCTGAACTGCAGGCGGTGGTAATCAATCCTGAGAATAAGAACCAGACGTTGCTCGGCACCGGCTTCTCGCCGTTCTTCCTCGATGACGCCCGAGTGCTTTGGTTCTCGTCTGAAGGGGTCATGCTGACCGAGCTCGCGAGTAGCAGCGTATCCATACTTGAAAAGACTTCCGCGAGGGCCCAGCCATCGCCGGTGCTGTCGCCTCGCGGGAACCATATCGCATGGATGGATAGCGATGGATCGCTTCAGCTTAGGCGTCTGGAAGGAAGCACTCTCGTTCAGGTCGCTACCTACCTAGACGTTCCGTCCGACGTACGCCTCGGGCTCGGGGATGCCGGTCTCTACACGCTCTCCGCATCGGACGGGGGTACGAACGTTCGCCGGTATCCGCTCGAACAAGGTGAGTCGAAACGCATCTATACCTTCGAGACTGAATGGAACATACTACAACTCATCCCATGACCACTTTCCCAGCTCTTTCGAAGAAGATTATCCTGGCGTTCACGTGCGTCATCGCGTCTATCATCATCGCGAGCAGCATCCTCTATTCCGAGCATGTTAATGCGCAGGCCAGTCCTCCGTATAACGAGCTCGGTTGCGGGGCCACGAGCATCCCTGTCGCCATCAACTGTATTGGAGGGGAGCCGGTTCTCGCTGATTGTGACGCGTCGCAAATGGGCTATGTGCAAGTGAATTCAACGACGAAGAAATGCGGTGGAGCGACCCCGCAGTGGAGCCATACCGATAACTGGGGGTATTGCCAGACCGACCCCCGCTGCACGACACCGGTCGCCTGCACCATGACGAACTCGTGCGGGCAATTCAATACCGGTACCGTTCAGTCGGATGGAAGCTGCAGCGTCTCGGCGCCCGCTGACCCGGCAGGGTACGGCAGTTCCTGCACTACCGCGAACGTGTGCGGGACGACGAACTCGGGCGCTATTCAGTGCAACGGCTCGTGTTCCGCTACTGCGCCGGCTCTCCCTCCTTCATACGGCACCTCCTGCTCGGTCTCCAACTCCTGCGGCGCCTCCACTAACTACGGCACCATCGGCTGCAACGGTTCCTGCTCCGCGTCCGCACCGTCGGAGGCGACCTGCGCCGTCTCGCAGGCCAACCTCACGGCGACAAACACTTCGCCTGCCTCGGGCACCGCAGGCAGCATCACGCTTACCGGTACCGTGACGAATGGCGGAAGCGCGGCCGCGTCGCCGTCCTTTACCCAGTATTTCGAGGTACAGGGTAACGGCACCCTCACCTGGACCAGTCCCGGAATAACGGTTGCTGCAGGTTCGTCCGCGAACGTCTCGGCTAGTCGCTCCTTCGCCGCTGGTTCGTACCAGGTGCGCATGTGCGCTGATGGAACAGGAGCCGTGACGGAATCGAATGAGTCTGACAACTGCTCAGGCTGGAATGTACTGAACGTCTCGCCGGCGTCAGGCGGTGCTCCCAGCGCCACTCTCTCCGCGTCCCCGACGACTATTACACTTGGCAACTCTTCCACGCTCACTTGGTCTTCGAGCAATGCGACGTCGTGTACCGGTACTGGTACGGGCTTCTCGACCAGTGGCTCGCCTTCGGGGAACGATTCAGTCACCCCTGCAGCAACCGGTCTGCACACCTATCAGGTACAGTGCACTGGGCCTGGAGGAACCAGTCCTGTGGTCAGTGCGAATGTCACGGTGAACCCGGCCTCGGGCGGTTCCTGCACCGGAGCGGGACCTATCGATATCACTGCTACGCCGAACCGGGTCCAGATCGGCCAAGGCACCGCGCTCTCCTGGACCGTCGCTGACGCAGCGTCCGCTACCTGTACGGTAACGAACCAGAACACCGGCGCACTAGTGAAGACCACGCCCGTTGCTTCCTGTAGCGCATCTGATTCAGCTGCGGTCTCAGGCATAACCGCCCAGACAACCTTCCGCCTTGCCTGCGGGGCGCTCACTAAGGACGTCATCGTGAATATCGTGCCGAAGTTCGAGGAGTTCTAGCCAGCGACCCATATAGATTGAAGTTCGCAGGGGGTTCTGGTATAGTCCTTGAGTTATGAAAAAGGACATCCATCCAAGCGATTACCGCCAGGTAATCTTCGAAGATATCGCCTCCGGCGAGAGCTTCCTCATCGGCACGACCCTTAAGGCGACCGAGACCGGCACCTTCAGCGGGAAGGAATACCCGAAGGTAGTCGTCGAGATCTCCAGCAAGTCCCACCCGTTCTATACGAACGAGGACCGCACCCTCGATAAGACGGGTCGTGTGGAGCGCTTCAAGCAGCGCGCAGCCGCAGCGAAGCGCAAGTAACGACGCGTAACGAGCGCCCCGCCTCTGGCGGGGCGCTCGTGCGTTATCATCTACCTACATGGAATACTCCTCCGAATTCAAGGCAAATCACAAGACCGCATACCTCGCGGAGGAGTATGAGCGTTTGGAGGTGGAGCTCGCAGGCGGGCGCGAGGCGGCAGGCGAGGACGCCGTGCTGCTCGAGATGGCTGCGGAGGACGAGGAACGCATCGGCGCGCGCCAGAGGGAGATCCTCTCTACTATCGAAGACATCTTGAACAAGGAGAAGGAAGAGGAGAGCCTGCCCAAGGCCGTGGTGCTTGAGTTCAGGGCGGGCGCGGGAGGCGACGAAGCCTCTTTATTCGCGCAGGAATTAAGGGATATGTACCAGAAGTACGCGGAAGCGAAAGGATGGCGCGTGCAGGTGGTCGACGACCTCTCGCTCCAGGTAGACGGTAGCGATGCCTATGAGGCGCTGCGCCATGAGACCGGCGTGCATCGGGTACAGCGCGTTCCGCTGACGGAGAAGGCTGGGCGTATCCATACTTCGACCGCCTCGGTCGCTTCGCTCCCGATACGCACCAAGCCCAAGTTCGAGATCAATCCTGCCGACATCGAGATGGAATTCTCGAGGAGCGGGGGAGCGGGAGGGCAGAACGTGAACAAGGTGGAGTCCGCCGTGCGCCTCATCCATACACCGACGGGCATAGACGTGCGTTCGACGAGCGAACGTTCCCAGCTCAACAACCGCCTGAAGGCGATGGAGATACTCTCCGCGAAGCTTGAGACGCTGTACGAGGAGGAGGAAGCGAAGAAGCACGCGGCGCTTCGGGCTGGGCAGATAGGGACGGGGGACCGTTCCGAGAAGATACGTACTTATAACTTCCCGCAGGATAGGGTCACGGACCATCGTCTGAAGGAGAGCTGGCACAACCTGCCTAAAATAATGGAAGGCGGTATCGACCCTATTATCGAGGCTTTAAAGGAGGCGGCTGCAAGGGGCGGGGTAGGCCCAGCCGAGGACGGGGATTGAGCCTTGAAACACCTTGTGATAGGCTAGTGAAATCAACGATATGAGCACCAATACCACCACGGGCCCCGGTGTAGACCGCCTTTTTGAGGCGGGCGCGCATTTTGCCCATGTGAAGAGCCGCCGCCACCCTTCGATGCGTTCGTTTATCCTCGGTAACAAAGGAGGTGTCGAGATCTTCGACCTCGTAAAGACCGATGAACAGCTCGCAGCAGCCAAGACTGCTATCGCAGCGCTCGCACGCGACGGGAAGACCGTCCTCTTCGTAGGCGGCAAGCGCGAGGCGTCCGACGCAGTCGCAGCGACCGCAAAGCGCCTTATGCAGCCCTACGTAGCCGGCCGCTGGCTCGGAGGCACCATCTCCAACTTCACGGAGATAAAGAAGCGCATCGATCGCCTTGCTGACCTCTCGGCTAAGCGCGAGACCGGCGAGCTCACCAAGCTGTACACCAAGCTCGAGCGCATCCGCATCGACCGCGAGATCGACCGCCTTAACGAGCGCCTTTCCGGCATCACCACGCTCGCACGCCGCCCTGACGCGATGGTCATCGTAGACCCTCGTCACGAGGCGCACGCGACCAAGGAAGCACGCATGGCGGGCATTCCGGTCATCGGCGTCATGAGCTCCGACTGCGACCTGAAGGACGCAGCGTACCCAATCGTCACGAACGATGCGTCCCGCAAGGCCATCTCCCTCATTCTCGACGAGCTCGCTGACGCGTTCGAGTCGGGCATCAAGGGCTAGCTTGGAATCCTCACGGGTTCCTTTTCGTATTCCATTTATTCTTTCCGCTTAGACCACCATACCTATGGACATCTCTATCGACATCGTTAAGGAGCTCCGCGAGCGTACCGGGCTTTCCATCATGCAGTGCAAGAAGGCGCTCGAGGAAGTCGACGGCGATATCGAGAAGGCCGAGGTGCTCCTCAAGAAGCGCTCGGGAGCCGCTGCCGAGAAGAAGTCCGACCGCGAGCTCGGTGCGGGCGCAGTCGCGGCATATGTCCACGACGGCACTATCGGTGCGATGGTCCACCTTTCCTGCGAGACCGACTTCGTCGCGCGCAATCCGGAGTTCCCAGCGCTCGCTCGTGAGATAGCGCTGCAGGTCTCGGCCACCAACCCTGCATACCTCGCTGAGGAGGATATCAAGCCAGAAGCAAGGGAAGCAGCCACAGCCATCTTCCGTGAGGAAGTGAAGGACAAGCCTGCCGACATGCAGGAGAAGATATTCGAGGGGAAGATGGCGGCGTACTTCAAGGACCAGGTCCTCCTGAACCAGTCGTACATCAAGGATGAGTCCAAGACCGTCCGTGACCTCGTGACCGAAGCATCGCAGAAGTTCGGCGAGCGCGTGGAGATCACCAAGTTCGCGCGCTTTTCCGCTCGCTAGTCAGGCGGGCGGGCATACCCTATGCCCTACATCATCGCTATCCTGGTCTCGCTCATCCTGCTGGTAGGGTTCTTGACCCTGACCGGCTTCGAGGCTGCGAGTGGTAACCGGGTGTTCGTGGGCGTGCGTAAGCGCCTTGATAGGAGGGTGGGGCAGGTGGGCTTCATCCTGTCGCACGTGGACCTGGGCGCGTTCCTCCGTGACGCGGTCCGTGATGGAATCGAACGCGTACTCCACGACCTCGCGCACGCTTCGCTCGTCGTCGTGCGACTCATCGAGCGCCTCCTCACCCGCTTCGTGCGTCAGCTGCGCGGGCGTGAGCAGGCAGTCACCGAAGAGAAGCCGCATCGCACCTTCCGTGAGGCCGTCGAGCATGTCAGGCGTACGGTGCGGCTCAAGCGGATTTCGATAAAGGAAAAGGACACAACGGAGGAGTAGTGTGCTAAAAAGATACCAAGCCGTCTTAGCTCAGTTGGTAGAGCAACGCACTTGTAATGCGTAGGTCCCCGGTTCGAGCCCGGGAGACGGCTCACGCAAAGAAGAAAGCCCCAGTCGGGGCTTTCTTGCTAACGGACGTTCTTCGTCGTAGTGGCTGTCGAGCTCGCCGTCTTAAACAACTCCTTCGGGAACCGTTTCTCGAACTCCTCGAGATCACTGAACCCATACGAGCGTGTTCCGTTGATGACGAAGGCAGGGAACTCACGCTTCACCTTCTCCACTGCAACGAGCGTGCGAAGCGCTCCGAGGTCGAGGTCATAGTCGAATGAATACACGCGGAGGCTCGGGTATGTCTGGCGGAGATACGAAAGCGCGTAGCTAGCGCGATCGCAGTCCTCGCAGCCGCCCTCGTTCGAATAGAAATAGAGGGCAGTGACCGGCTCGACGTCGCAGCTCTCGGCAAGACGCTTCGTGAGGAGGTAGTCACGTATCTGGAGCAGGGTGTACTGCTTCTTCAGCTGCTGCACCTCCGCGTTATCACTCCCAAGACGTTCCTCGCTTCGAGCGAGCCTGTCACCCAGATCACCCACCTCCTGGGAGAATGCCGTGCCTTCGGAAAGGTCCTCGCAGGGCGCCTCCTCGAGAAGCGCGAACTGCGTCTCTATGGAAAGGGTATCGGTCGCAAGCTGGTTCTGTATGGAGTCGAGCTCCGCGAGGCGCTGGCGATCGAGATAGTTGATGGCGTAGACGATGGTGCCGGCGATAACGACGGTTATCGCGAGCGCCAGAAGCGCGTTGCGGACGGGGAGCGGCATGGGTGTTCGGGTCATATAAAGGAAAGTATACCGATTAATGGGCTAACGCCAGGCGCGGCGTGTGCCGGTAGCAACGTCTATCATCGCGCGGACGAGCCAGAACGGCGCGATGAACACGTACAGGAATGTGTACCCGATGATGGAAAGCGTAAGGCTCGCGGGCGTGTTGGATACCTTGCGGCCGATGATGATGAACCCTATCGACATCACGGTGACTACGAGGCTGATGACCGCGATGAAGGTGACCGGTGCGTAGAACCATTCGAGCGAGAAGCGCGGCATGAGGATGAACGAGAGCGGCACGCCCTCCGTGACCATATACGTCTTCACAAGACGCGCGATGAGCTCGAATAAAGCAAGTACGAAGAGCCCAACCCCGCCGAGCACCGCAACGAACCCGAGCGGGAGCACCATGAGGCCGAGCACGCCGTAGCGGGGGTTGCCGACGAGGTCGCGGTAATCGGTCAGCACGTTACGCAGGAAGCCCGTAGTCCAGCGGGTGCGCTGCTTGATGAGCTTCGGCACGGTGCGCGGGACCTTCGTATACACCCGCGCTCTCGGCGCGTTCTCTATCTCATACCCCGCACGCTGCATACGGAGCGCCATCTCCATGTCCTCGGCCTGGTGCGCATGGCGGAATCCGCCGACCTTCTCTATGACCGAACGGCGGTAGAGCGAGAAGGGGCCAGGCGTCACATAGATACCATTCACTGCGGAGAGGGTGTGGCGAAGCGCGATACCGAAGATGTATTCCGCGTTCTGCATGCCTTCGAGGAAGGACTTCGGTTCATGCACCGACATGGCAGGGGTCGCAGCCGATACCTTCTCATCATCGAAGCAGGCGATCATCTCGCGGAGCGCGTCAGGAGCGACGAATGAGTCGGCGTCGAGGCAGCCGACTATCTCCGCGTTCGTGGCGCGCTCGATACCGAGGTTGATAGCGGTGTGCTTTCCGCCGTTCTCCTTGTGTATGACCGTTACCTGCGGATTGCCCTGGAACTGGTCCATCGCGACGCGCGTGCCATCGGTCGAGCCATCGTTCACCAGGATTATCTCCAGCTTGTCTTTGGGATAATCGAGCGCAAGCAGGGAACGGGCAGTGCCCGCCACCGTGCTCTCCTCATTGAAGCAGGGCACGACGATAGCCACGCTCGGCGTGTGGGTCGCAGCTTGGCGCAGCCTCCGTTCCTTGGCGGGAGCGGAAAGGAAGGTCAGGAGCATGAAGACCTCGAAATAGAGGCCGAGGAATATGAATGGATAGGCGAAGAGTTCGAGACCCATAAAAAGGCGAGCCGGAAGCCCGCTCAATATTTGGAAGTATAGCAAATACGCCTGTTTTTTCCATTACGGGCGTGTATACTCGCACTATATGGATTCGGGACGCCTGCACCCTTTGTCAGCCGATATACGCGAGATAGCGGCCATCTTCGGCCGCATGGGCTTCGATGTCGCGCAGGGTCAGGAGCTCGAGGATGAGTGGCATAACTTCACGGCACTCAACGTGCCTGCCGACCACCCGGCGCGCGATATGCAGGACACGTTCTGGACGAAGGAGGATCCCTCCCGAGTGCCGCGCACCCAGACCAGTTCCACGCAGATTCGGTATATGGAAGAGAAGATGGCGCAAGGAATACAGCCACCGTACCGCATCATCGTTCCCGGCAAGGTGTATAGGAACGAAGCAACGGACGCAACGCACGAAGCCCAGTTCTATCAGAACGAAGGGCTCGTCGTGGGAGAAGGCGTATCGCTCGCGAACCTCAAAGGAACGCTCGATAGGTTCTTCAAGGAATACTTGAGTGAGGACGCACAGGTACGTTTCCGCCCGAGCTTCTTCCCGTTCACCGAGCCATCGGTCGAAGTCGATGTGTGGTTCACCCCAAGCGGGAAGGAAGGGCGATGGCTCGAGGTCATGGGCGCGGGCATGGTGCATCCTCAGGTGCTCGAGAACGTCGGTATAGACTCCAAGAAGTACCAGGGCTTCGCGTTCGGCGTCGGCATCGAGCGCCTCGTCATGGTGAAGCATGGGGTACCGGACGTCCGTCTCTTCCATGCGGGCGACCTGCGCTTCTCGTACGGGTTCGATATCTCATAGGCATGAAGACTTCCCGAACCTGGCTCCAGAAGTATTTCGATGCGGAACTCCCGGTAACGGAAGTTATTGCTGACGCGCTCACTTTCCACGCAGTTGAAATAGAGGAGATAGAAGGCGATGTACTCGACGTGAAGATACTGCCGGACCGTGCGGCATACATGCTCTCCCATCGCGGCGTCGCGCTTGAGGTTTCCGCCTCGCTCGACGTGCCGCTCAAGACGGATCCACTCCGCACTGAAGTACCTGAATACCCAAAGACCGACCGTCTCGTCGTCGAGGTCGAGAGCGCCGAGAAATGCCCCCGCTATGTGGCGGCGCTCATTACTGGCGTCAAAGTCGGACCGTCGCCTGTATGGCTCAAAGAAGCGCTCGAGTCGGTCGGGCAGCGTTCTATCAATAACATCGTGGACGCCACCAACTACGTCATGCTCGATATCGGGCAGCCGCTCCATGCGTTCGATGCGAAGAAGCTCGTCGAGACCGATGGCTCGTATGCGATAGCTGTGCGTGGCGCGCTCGAGGGCGAGAAGATAACCACGCTCTCGGGCGATGAGTACGTCCTTCCCGAAGACGCGCTGCTTATCGTAGACAAGAACGCCGACGCCGCTATCGGCATCGCAGGAGTCAAGGGTGGCAAGCGTGCGGAGATAGATGCTTCGACCACCGATATCATCATCGAGTCCGCGAACTTCGACGGCACGATGGTACGCAAGGCAGCCCAGTCCCTCAAGCTCTTCACGGACGCGAGCCAGCGCTTCCAGAACAAACCGTCCCCATCGCTTGCCGGATACGGCATGCGCGATGTGCTTGCGCTCATAACGGATATCGCAGGCGGGGAAGTCGTCGGTGTCACCGACTCCTATCCATCTCCGGAAGAGAGCATTCCGGTCTCGGTCACGCTCGGGAAGATAAACGGGCTGCTCGGCTCGTCGTATGGGATGGACGATGTACGAGGAGCGCTCACCCGCCTCGGCTTTTCATACACGGAAACGGAAGACGCATTCACTGTGCTTCCAGCGTTCGAGCGCCGCGACCTTTCTATCCCGGAAGACCTGGTAGAAGAAGTCGGCCGCATACTCGGGTACGAGAACGTGCCGAGCGTAGAGCTCCCGCTCCAAGCGACGGCTGCTGAGCAGTCGCGGTACCGCGGTATCGAGCGCATCAAGGATTTCCTCATCGAACGCGGATATTCCGAGATATCAACGCAGAGCTTCGCGAAGGAGGGCGAGATCGAGCTCGCGAACCCGCTCCAGAAAGATATGCCATGGCTTCGCGCGACGCTGCTCACGAACATGGAGGAGGCGCTCACGCGTAACGCGAAGGTCGCTCCTCGTATCATCGGTCCTGATGCGGAATTGAAGCTGTTCGAGATAGGGAACGTATTCAGCAAGGATGGGGAGTCCCTCGTGCTTGCGCTCGGCGCGCGTGCGCTCGAAGCGAAGAGCTCGCCGGATATCATAAAGGACCATGTCGCGGCGCTCGAGCAGGAATTGTTCGCCGCTCCTGCAAGCGCCCGCTATTCGCTCGATGCCTCGATGGCAGAGCTTAATCTCTCGAAGGTAAATCTCGAGAAGCTCGGTGAGGAATATGCGCCTGCCGAACTCCATCTCGGTGCGTACAAGCCGTTCAGCACGTCACCATTCGCGCTCCGTGATATCGCGGTATGGACTCCTGGCGGCACGGAAGAGTCTCAAGTCACGAACCTCATCCTCGGAGCTGCGGGCGACCTGCTCGTGCGCATCGATCTCTTCGACCGGTTCGAGAAGGACGGCCGCATCTCCTATGCCTTTCGTCTCGTATTCGAGTCCATGGATCGTACGCTGACGGACACGGATCTCGATCCCGCAATGAAGCGGGTCACGGATGCGCTTAATGCGCGGGAGGGGTACCAGGTGCGCTAAAGCGTCTTTGCGAAGTCCGCGAGCTCCTCGGGGGATATGAGCGCATCGAATCCTTCCTCGAGTGAGGGCGGTTCTTTAGCGAGCTGTTGGTGCATCCACTCAAGAGCTTCTTCCGGGACGACACGTTCCCGCATCCGGTTCTGCTCCCTAGCGAGCTCAAGAGGAACATCCGCATACACCCCTATGACATGCGTCGCTCCTGACTCACGCAGGAAATCGATAGTCTCCCTTCGTTTCCATGCCTCGGCATTCGTACCATCCACGACGACCCCCTTTCGCTCACTCAGAGCAGCGGCAATGCGCCTGTTCGCCTCCTCCCATATCTCCTTGTTGCGGGATTGGTCGGTAGCATCGCCGAGGATCTCCTCGCGCAGCTCATCTTTGTTCACATAGGCGAAATCATGTTCGGCGGCGAAGGGGCGCAGGTGCGTGGACTTTCCCGCTCCTGGTATTCCGATGGCGACGAACGCAAGCTTCATACATTCCTTTATCACGTTATGTAGACGTTTTGACAAGCACTTCCGTTACTGTAGGGTGACAGCGGAAGTGACCCTTGAACGAAGGAGGCACGAATGACTGAGCGTATGAAAAAGCGCGTGGTCATCGCGCGCCACGGACAAAGCACTGCGAACGAAAGCGGCGTGCATGAAGGAAGGAGCGCGGTACTTACTACGACAGGAATCCTCCAGGCAGCGATGGTCGCCGGCGAATTCGAGCGAAGGGGAGTGAACGCCCTTATATCGAGCGGAGAGCCGCGCGCCATTCAATCGGTGAATCCGGCAAGCGCTCGGCTGGGACTTACTCCGGACGTGAACGAGCTCTTCAATGAGCGGAGGCGTCCAAGCCATACTATCGGGCTCCATGCGGACGATTCCGTAGCCCGCCATACCATGGGCCTCGTCGACGCTGGTTCGCGCTTCTCGGACGAAGAGAGTGTGAAGGAGCTGCTCACTCGCGGCTACCAGATATTCCAGTTGCTTGCAGCTCATCCATCGGACTGCGTCGGCATCTTCTCGCATGCGCATCTGCTGCGGGCGCTCACGGCAATCGTCACTAATCGCTTCGATGCGGGCGAGCGTGAATACCGTCTCTTATACGATACTGCTCGTATCGATAATGGGGGCATCTGCGTCTTCGAGTACGGTCCTGCCCATAAGTCGACCGAATGGTGGTGGCACCTCGTCAGTTGGAACGAGACCGGCCATCTTCACTACTAGCCCCCGCCCGCTTCGAGCTGGCGGGGGTCTTTTCCGTCCCATTGAAGTGGATTTCGTGCTATACTTCAAGTACGAAATATGGCTAAGGCAGGCGACGAAAAGGTCAAAAAGGCCGCCCCAAAAGGCGGCGATTATGATGCCTCGAGCATTACCGTGCTCGAGGGCCTGGACCCGGTCCGTAAGCGTCCGGGCATGTACATCGGCACCACCGGTCCCGATGGTCTCCACCACCTCATCTGGGAGATATTCGACAACTCCCGCGACGAAGCCATGGGCGGGTTCGCGGACGATATCGAGGTAGCGCTTTTGCCGGGAGGGTACGTGCGCGTCATCGATAACGGTCGTGGTATCCCAGTGGGCATCCATCCGAAGACGAAGGTCTCGGCGCTCGAGACCATCATGACCACGCTCCATGCGGGAGGTAAGTTCGGTGGGGAGGATTCCGGATACAAGGTCTCGGGTGGTCTCCACGGAGTCGGTGCCTCGGTGGTGAACGCGCTTTCCGAGCACACCAAGGTCATCGTGCATAAGGAGGGCGGCATTCACATGCAGGAGTACAAGATAGGGAAACGCATGGCCGCGGTGAAGAAGATTGGTACCACCAAGCACAACGGCACCGTCGTATTGTTCAAGCCGGACGACACCATCTTCAAGGACGGCATCAACTGGAACTGGGAGAAGATAGTGAGCCACTTGCGCCAGCAGGCATACCTCGTGAAGGGAACGCGCATCACCGTCATCGACGCGAGGGAAGTGACCGACGCCGGGTTCGCGGCCGACAAGGGCGAGACGGTGTACCTGCGCGCGAGCGGTTTCGACTGCCCCTCCATGTCCTTCTACTTCGAGGGAGGTCTCCGGTCCCTCATCAGTTTCTATAACAAGCACCAGACCGCGGCCCACAAGAACATCTTCTATGTGGACTCGAATGAGGGTGATGTCGCGGTCGAGGTAGCGCTTCAGTACACCGACGACCTCTCGCCGAGGCTCCTCGCCTTCGCGAACAATATCTATAATCCCGAGCAGGGAACGCACGTGACCGGATTCAAGACCGCGCTCACCCGCACGCTCAACACGTACGGCCGCACCGCGGGCATCCTCAAGGAGAGCGAGGAGAACTTCACAGGAGACGACGCGCTCGAAGGCATCACTGCGGTCATCTCGGTGAAGATGCCCGAGATCCAGTTCGAAGGGCAGACCAAGGGCAAGCTCGGCTCGGTCGAGGCGCAGGGCGCCACTGCAAGCGTGTTCGGTGGCGCGTTCTCGACCTTCCTTGAGGAGAACCCGGACGACGCCAAGCAGATAATCAACAAGGTGCTGCTCGCGCTCAAGGCCCGCAAGGCCGCAAAGGCCGCTAAGGACTCCGTGCTCCGCAAGGGTGCGCTCGAAGGCATGACGCTCCCAGGCAAGCTCGCCGACTGCCAGACCAAGGATGCGTCCGAGTCAGAGCTCTTCATCGTGGAGGGAGATTCGGCAGGTGGCTCGGCCAAGATGGGTCGTGACCGCCGTACCCAGGCCATCCTTCCGCTTCGCGGCAAGATACTCAACATCGAACGCGCACGCCTCGATAAGATGCTCGCTTCGGAGCAGATAAAGAACCTCGTGGTCGCGCTCGGCACCGCGATAGGCGATATCTTCGATATCTCGAAGCTCCGGTACCACACCGTCATCATCGCGACCGATGCCGACGTGGACGGTGCGCACATCCGTACGCTCCTGCTCACGCTCCTCTATCGCCATTTCCGTCCGGTCATCGATGGCGGGTTCATATATATCGCGCAGCCACCGCTGTACAAGATAAAGCGCGGGAAGGAAGTCATGTACGCGTATTCGGACGAGGAGAAGTTCCGCCTGCTCGGTACCGATGCTGATAATGCTATAGAAGAGGCAGAGGAAGAACCGGAAGTGACTGAAGAGGGAGCGGAAGAGACGCCTGAGGTAGCGGCGAAGAAGAGCGCTAAGGTTTCTATACAGCGATACAAGGGTCTCGGCGAGATGAACCCGGAGGAGCTCTGGGAGACGACGATGAACCCGGCGAACCGCGTGCTCAAGCGCGTAACGGTGGATGACGCGGAAGCAGCGGACCGCATCTTCGATATCCTCATGGGCACCGATGTCGCATCGCGCAAGTCGTTCATCCAGTCGAACGCGCGCCTCGCGAACCTCGACGTTTAGTACTCATCGTACAAAAGCAAAAGCGCCCCAGAAGGGGCGCTTTTGCTTTCAACTCGTACCGTTAGTTCCTCGCGGTGATCTCTTCGGAGTCGCTGTTGTTGCGCTCGTTGGACTCGCGCACGTCCTCGCCGGAGTCGACTTCGAGGGTGATCTCGACATCGCCGCTCTTATTCGCATCGAAGCGAGCGAAGCTCGTGACGGCCTGGTTCGGAGGAAGGGAAGCGGAGGTGCGTGATGCGGTGTCGGTCTTGTTGTCCGCGTTCTCGACGCGTACCTCGTACTCGAACTTGCCGCTCACGTTGGTGCCCTGGTTCTTGATGCGGAACTTGACCGCACCTTCCTTGTCGCTCGGGACGCGGGAGGCCGCGACGAAGGAGTTGGTGTCGCCTGAACGGTTGAGGTAGCCGATGGCGACTATCTCTAGCGTAAGGTCAGGAAGGCCGGAGTAGTTAGGGGTCGTAGGGATGATGACGGGAGCCGAGTAGATAGGAGCAGGCTGGTACTGCGGGCCGCCTGTTGCAGGGGGAGTGTGGGTTGGGGTTGCTGCTGGGGTAGTCGGCGTCGAGTCCACTATAGGGATAGTGACGACGGTGCCGAGCTCGCGGGGCGTTGCCGGCTGGTCGCTCACGACCTCGATATCAGCATCATTGTCAGGCGTGAAGACATTCGAGAGGGAAACAGCTGCTTCGCCGAGCCCTGAAATAGCTGCCGGCATGAAGCGGGCGGCGTAGATAGCGAGGCCCATACCAATGAGGATAAGGGCGATGAAGCCTACTATCGCGAGCGCGCTCACCGCAGGGGAGCGGGTGGGCTTCGTCTCGATAGTTTCGGTGTGCGTTCGGGTTGATTCCATAATAGAGCTTATATACCATATAGGGATTATTTGTCAAATCCTTCCCCCGACCCGGTTCAGCGTACGTTCACGAGGGTGAAGGTACCTTGAACCGGGCGAATGTCCAGAGGGGGCCTGGAGCTTGACATTTCCAACTATCTGGTGTATTTGTATACAAGACCATATGGCGAAAAGCGGACACAAAAGCGGCCTTGCCGCATCAATCGCGAAGGCATATACCAGGAAGTGGACCTTCCTGGCGGCCTTCGTACTGGTGTTCTTCTTCTCGTTCTCGGTCCTTTCGAGCATGGGAATCGTGCCTGAGCCTGAAAAGGAAGGCGCAAAGCTGACTGCCACTCGCCAGACCGCATCCGCGCTCGATGCGCTTCCGAAGGAGCTACCACTCCTCATCGAGATACCCTCCCTTGATATGGAGGTATCCGTGAAGAACCCGGCAAGCACCGACGCGAAGACGCTCGATGCGGCGCTCCTTACCGGGGCCGTCCGCTACCCGACGTCAGCGAAGCTCGGTGAGGAGGGGAATGTCATCCTCTTCGGCCACTCGAGCTATCTGCCGGTGGTGCGCAACAGCGCGTACAAGGCCTTCAACCAGATCCAGGATCTTGAGGCGGGCGACCGCATCACGGTGTCGGGGAATGGTCAGGCATATGTGTACGCAGTCGAGAAGGTCTACAAGGCCGATGCGAGCGAGGATGCTATCCCACTCACGGTCTCGGGCCGCATGCTCACGCTCGTGACCTGCGATTCCTTCGCATCGAAGTCAGACCGTTTCGTCGTCACAGCGAAGCTTGTCGAGAGTTATCCGCTTACGAACTAGGTTCGTGGTCGGATAACTCTCTGCAATAGCGAAAGCTAGTGTAGAGGGAGGAATATCTAGTACCTTTTAATCCGTTCAACCGCCTTCGGGCATCAATGGAAGGAATATCGGGATGACCGATTCCCCCGTTACCGGCAAGGGGCGCCGTAAGCCTCTTACGCCGTGGGAGCACAAGCTCCTGCTGGCCGTGGTGGGCATCGTGGTCATCCTGATCGCGATTGTCGCCGTGGTTTTCTTCTGGCCCTCCATTTCGGGAGGCTGGAACAAGTTCTGGAATGACCCCGCGAAACGCGAACAAGTCCAACACGTGCCTATCGGAGATCTCTCCATAGAGCTGACCAAGACCCCGTCGCCTCGCATGCAGTCGCCGCCACCCGCGCAAGCAGTGGCGAGCGCCACGACCGAGGTCGCAATGGCGCCTGAGGCCCTACCCCAGACGCCCGCAGCGGCTCGGTCGCGTGCCATGAGCCCTTACAAGGGCTTCTGGTACGAGGCGAACCTGACTCCGGAACGGCTCGCGAAACTCGTCGAGGATGCGCTCTTGCGCGATCCGACGGGCCAGCAGCTCATCGACGAAGCGAAGTGCGCCAGAGATGGCTCCTGCGCCTCGCCCATGAACTATCTCGAGGCTGCCCGGGTCTATGACCCTCAGGCAAGGCTCGAGCATGTGTCGGAACTTCCGAAGTACTTCCGGTCGCTCGTCCTGGACTGCACCATCAAGGGGCGGTTCATGGTGGCCGACATCTTCAAGCCGCAGGCGGGACCGATGAGGGGGCGCACCGACACCAGTCGCATGTCCCGATTCATCGGGCTGGCCGAATGCGTGTTCAAGAACCCTCGCACCGGCCAGCCGATCATCGCGCAATTCTGCGCGAATCCGGCGGGGAAGCGCGTCGCGCCACCTCCGCCGGCGGAACCCCCCTGCGTCACTCTTACCTTCAACCACAAGTATTTCGAAGGGGGTAAGGTGCACTGGGGAGTTGGCAGCACGACTGGTCGCCTCAAGGACCATGCGTGCAATGCTCAACGCCAGGGCTCCGGCAAGTGGGAGGCTTGGGGATCGCGATGCGACGCATGCATTCCGCCGGTGAGATACCTGCGGAGGTTGCTGGGAAGCACCGCGGAGTGGGTCCAGAACTACGCGTACCGAACCCGTCACTCGAAACAGACCCTGCGATTCTCCGAGGAGGTCTGGACCAAAGCAGTCTATCTCTGCCTGAAGGCTTCGGACGGCTCCCAGACCTGCGGCGTCTACATGCGACCGCAGGATTGGCAGGGAAGGCACCACGTCGTGGTGCCCGACAGCCTATGGATGGCGGATAACGGCGATTGCCCCAACTAGGGGCATCGCAACGGGTTGCGGCGGTGGGTCGTCCTTACGACTCACCTCCCAACTCTTTTTGTACGCCGCGGATGCGGCATGGGCGAAAGATTTATTAACGAGGAACTTATCAAGTGCTAATCAGAAATATATGAACTTCAATCAGCAGATGACCTACGCGAAAGAACGACCGATACTTCTCGGTGTATTTGCCGTACTTACCGTATTGGTGATAGGTATGGGCATCGCGCACTTCATGGGTATGACCGCTCCCGAGCTCATCAAGGCTCAGGTAGTTGGTCCCCCATGCTGCGCGCCGCCAGCTCCTCCTCCGCCCCCACCACCCCCACCGCCTCCTCCTCCGCCCCCACCACCCCCACCGCCTCCTCCTCCGCCCCCACCACCCCTTCCTCCTCCCGTAGTTCTGCCTCCTCCGCCACCGGATGAGTGTCCGAACCTATCAGGCGACCAGGATTCTGTCCCGGGCGGCATGACCAAGGACGGGAACGGCGACTGCGTGCCGGTCGAGGTTCCAAGCCCCGTCTGTACGCTCTCCGCATCCCCGACCTCCATAGCGCCTGGCGGCTCTTCGAAGCTCACCTGGACGACGCGTAACGCAGATTCCGCATCCCTAAACCAGGGCATCGGCAGCGTTCCGCTGAATACCGACCTCTCGGTTTTCCCGACCGTCACCACGACGTATACCCTTACGGCGACCGGAAACGGCAAGACCGTGAACTGCCATGCGACCGTAACGGTCACCAGCATCCCGCAGGAAGTAGCTCCGGTCTGTACGTTGACTGCGAACCCGACCTCGATAAACCAGGGAGGTTCCTCGAACCTCTCGTGGACCACGAACCGGGCGCACACGGTGACCATCAACCAGGGTATCAATGGCGTAGAGCTCAACGGTAACCGTATCGTTTCGCCGAGCGTGACCACCACCTATACGCTCACCGCGGTAGGGAACGGCGGCCAGGTGACGTGTACCGCGACCATCACGGTCGTGCCACCGAACCAGCCCGAGCCTCCGGTCTGCGAGCTCTCTATCTCGCCATCGTCCATTACGCGTGGCGGATCCGCGACCCTCAACTGGAGCACGAGCCGCGTCAAGACCGGCACCGTCTTCATCAATCAGGGTATCGGCGGCGTCAACGCAACAGGCAATCGCTCCGTCTCACCGAACCAGACGACCACCTACACGCTTACTGCGGAAGGGAATAACGGGCAGACGGTAACGTGTTCCGCGACCGTAACGGTCTCGGACGGGCCTGAGGCGCCAGCCTGTTTCCTCTCGGTCACGCCAAGCGAGATAGATGAGGGTGATTCCGCGACCATCCGTTGGGGCGGCACCAACATCACCTCGGTATCCATCAATGAGGGTATCGGCTCGGTGGGTGCATCCGGCTCGCGCTCAGTATCCCCGCGCGAAGGCCGCTACACCTACACGGGAACCTTCAAGGCCACCAACGGCGAGACCCTCACCTGTTCCGACACCCTTCGTGTCGAGGACGATAACGGTGGCGGTGGAAGCACCAAGAAGAAGCCTCGCGCTTCGCTCGACGCGCTCCCAACCATCGATGACCAGCCATTCTCGTTCGTGTACCTCAACGACCTTCCGTATACGGGCGTCGAGATGAGCCCGCTCGAGACGATGATGTACTGGTTCCTCCTTATCGGCACGAGCGCAGTACTCGCGTACTTCCTCGTCTTCAGCGCAACGCCATTCGTGCTCCGCAAGGTGCAGGCATTCGGCGGTAGCGTTAAGGAGTCGATCAACGAGCATGATGATACCGCAGCGCACATAGCGCATTCCGTAGCGACGCTTCCGTCGTACGGGCCTGCCGCGGTCGCAAGCAAGTACTCGTCATACGATGGCTTCCGCTCGTTCGCACAGGACGGCGCGCTCACCATCGACGACATCGTCACCGGGCTCGCTCGTGAGACGCACGCTCCGGTAGCGCAGTCGCATGTGGTCCAGGAGGTATCGGTTCCGGTAGCAGCTCCTGTAGCTGCGCCAATCGCACAGCCTTCAAACGAAAGCTTCATGCTCGCGGACGATATCCCAGGATTCATCAAAGCGCTTCTCTCGGGCGACAAGGATGCAGCATTCGGCTCCATCCGTAACGTCACGAAGCGCGGCGACAGCGCCGAGGAGTTCCTCACGCACGCCGTCTGCGCCCTCGATGACGCATATCGCTCGAAGGTTGACGGTACCTCGGTCCACCCTGAGATCGCAGCGCTCACGAACGATTGCCACCCATCCTTCCTCGAGAAGGTCGTCGGACAGCTCTCTGCAGCGGTCGATGGCACGTACTCCACCGGAGTCACGGGCGTCAAGCTCGCAGTCACTCGCGCCCTTGGCGTGGTGAACGGCTAAGCAAGACGTTCCGAAGAAAAGCCGCTTCCGAGAGGAAGCGGCTTTTCTTTTTCCCTAAGGGGAGTATGCTCGTGACGGATAGCAGGGGGTAGTCACATGGCTAACATCATCCGCGGTCCCTCAACGGATACGCTCGCTACCATCATCCACTACATCGTTCTGGTCGGGTCGATACTCCTTGGAGTCGCCCTGGCCTGCACATTCTGATAATTCTCTGGGAGGAGACAATGCAATCGACTGACCACGGGGACGTTCCTAAGGCGTTCCTCTACATCATCCTTGCGGTCGGAGCGGCCGGTTTTGTGGCCTTTGTGCTGCCACCGATCAAGGAAATGTGCCTGAGCAAGGCGAGCGACTTCAACGAGCAGCTCGTCGAATTCACTTCCTATCCCGCCAAGCGCTAGGGGAGGGTATCGTGAAAAACTACGCACAAGAAGTTCCCGAGCGCTACATCCATATCCTGTGGATCATCGCCGCCTTGGTTTGGGTTGCGGGACTGCCGCTGTACGGAGCTTGGTTCGAGTATGACATCGCGCAGCAGCGCCCTGTCTGGGAAGCCGAACGGGAAGCGGCAAAACAAGGAGACCTGTCTTTCCAGCCCTGATCGAAAAGTCCCAAAAGGGCCGACCCGCACGCAGCGGGCCGGCCCTTTCGATTTCTATAGATACTATGCGCGAGCACGAATCTCTTCTTGCGCCCGCTTTGTGAAATCCTCCGTCTTCATCGCATCGAGCTTTCCTTCGTCACGGCTTTCTACCGATAGGGTACCTGCCTCCATTTCTGCATCGCCCACGACGAGCATGTAGGGGATCTTCTCGCCCTTCGCGTTGCGTATCTTCTTGCCGAGGGATTCGTTCGCATCATCGACATCGGCGCGGATGCCCGCCTCCTTAAGGGCTTTCACTACTTCAGCGGCGTACGCGCCATGCTTGTCGCCTGAGATAGGGAGGACGCGTGCCTGGACGGGGGAGAGCCAGACGGGGAAGTTGCCGGCAGTGTGTTCGATGAGCACCGAAAGGAAGCGCTCGATGGAGCCCATGATAGCGGCGTGTATCATCACGATCCGTTCCTTCTCGCCCTGCTCGTTTATGCAGAACAGGTCGAAGCGCTCCGGCTGGTTCATGTCGAGCTGGATGGTCGCGACCTGCCACCGGCGCCCGATGGAGTCATGCGCCATGAAATCGAGCTTCGGTCCGTAGAAAGCGGCCTCGCCCACGCCCGCTTCCGCCTCGACGCCCTTCTCCTCAACTATTTCCCTCAGCATCGCTTCGGACTTCTCCCATACCGTAGCGTCGCCCAGATAGTTCTCAGGGTGCTCGGGATCGTGGGTCGAGAGCCGTACCTTGAGCTCGAACCCGAAGGCAGGGTAGAAGGCATGGATGATGTCCCAGACCTTGAGGAACTCCGCTTTGACGTCCTGCGTGCGGCAGAATACGTGCGCATCGTCCTGGGAGAAAGCACGGACGCGGGAGAGCCCGGAGAGCTCGCCGGACTGCTCGTCCCGGTAGCAGGCGGTCGTATTGGAATAGCGCTGGGGCAGCTCGCGGTAGCTCCACTGCTTACGCGCGTATATCTGCGTGTGGTGCGGGCAATTCATCGGCTTCATCGCGAACTCGTGGTCCTCGCGCGTGGTTATGCGGAAGAGCTCGTCCTTGAACTTGTCCCAGTGCCCGGATACTTCATACAAATCCTTCTTCGTGATGTGGGGGATTTCGACTTTCTCGTATCCCTCGCTCGCACGGAGGCTCCATACGAAATCATCGAGCAGGTTGCGTACGAGCGTACCCTTCGGCGTCCAAAGGGGAAGTCCTGGACCCACGAGTTCCGAGAACACGAAGAGGTCGAGCTCCTTCCCAAGCTTCTTATGATCGCGCTTCTTCGCCTCCTCGCGCTGCTCCTTATATGCTTCGAGCTCTTCTTTCGTATCAAACGCGAGACCATAGATGCGGGTGAGCATCGGGTTCTTCTCGTCCCCGCGCCAGTATGCGCCCGCAATACGTTCAAGTTCGAACGTGCCTGCTTTTATCTCGTGCGCCGGATGGTCGCAGTGCCCGCCGCGGCACAGGTCGGTGAAGTTGCCTGCGGTATAGAGCGTGATGGTGTCGCCGCTAGCGGTAATGCCATCGAGTATCTCGAGCTTGTATTGATTGCCCTTGAAGCGGTCGCGCGCATCGGCTTCCGAGACCTCCGTTCCCGACATGTCGGTCCAGGAGGGAAGGAGTTCCTCCATCGAGGACTGGAGCTCGGCAAGCTCCGCTTCGCCGGGAGCCTTCCCGCCCGCGAAGTCGAAGTCGTAATAGAAACCGGTGTCTATCGCAGGACCAATGGTTGCTTTGGCGTGCGGATACCGTTCAAGGACGCTTGCTGCGAGCAAGTGGGCCAGCGTGTGGCGCTTTTCTTCGAGGGATGCCATTGAAAATGAGGATAGCATATAAACGTTTGCGGCGGCCCCCAGAGGAGGTCGCCGCGTACGCACGCTAGAACTGGCCAGGAGATCCGTACCCGCTTCCATGCATGGGAGCGGCGTCCAGGTCGTCCTTCGCGCCGTAGCTGCCGCCGTGAAGCGGGTAGCCGAGCTGGAACTCCGAATCGTCGTCTCCCGAATGTGTCGGTTGGGAGGCGCGCCCGGAGGTCGATGGGTTGCCCATCGACCCGATCCTGCTTGCCGGTCTGTGAGGCTTGAGACTCATTGATGTACTCCTCGCCCTTGGTTACAGCCAATACAAATTCCCATCTCTATATATCACAGCGCCTTCAGGTTATCTATCGCGATGCTCGTCTCCCCGTTCCTGTTCGATACCGTTCCCTTGATGAGGAGGCAGTTACCCGCAGCAATGAGATGCCCATGTTCCTTGTACAGCTTCGGGAACGCCACTGCCTCTATCGATGCCGACTTATCCTCGAAGCGCAGGAACGCCATCTTCTCTCCGGTCTTAGTGAGCACGGTGCGGACTTCCTGTACGAGCACCGGAAGGATTACGAGCCGTCCTGGCTGTGGCTCCTCAAGCAGTTGGCCGATGGTGAGCCCTGCTTTCGTCATGGTCGCGGTATGCGCATCGAGCGGATGGCCCGACACATAGATACCGAGCAAATCTTTCTCCCAAAGCAGTTTCTCGGAAAGGGACGTCTCGCCTGATGGAGGCGGAAGCGTGAGAACGGGCGTACCGAACGACGCGCCGAAGAGGGAATCCTGGGGCGCTTCGGCAGTCGCATCCCGATGGAAGGTAAGCAGCTTCTCGATGTGGGTGAGCAGATGGCCGCGCTCACCGAAGCGATCCAACGCCCCGGTCTTGATGAGGCACTCGAGCGACTTGCGATTCAGGTTCTTCGTACCGACGCGCGAAAGGAAATCAGAAAGATCCTTGAAGGTGCCGTTCTCTTTCCTTTCTTTAATGAGCGCTTGGGAAATGCCCTCACCGAAGTTCTTGATAGAGGTAAGCCCGAAACGGACCGTGTCCTTGTTCTCTCCAGCGACCGTGAAGTCCGCACCGCTCTCGTTCACATCAGGCGGGAGAAGGGGAATGTTCAAGCGTTCGCACTCGGCGGCGAGGATGGCGATGGCTTCGGTGTCGCCTGCGTCAGCGGTAAGGAGTGCCGCCATGTACTCGACCGGATAGTTCGCCTTCATATAGGCGGTCTGGTACGCGACCTTCCCGTAGCAGGCGGCATGCGCCTTGTTGAACCCGTAGGCGGCGAACGGCTCGATGAGCTTCCAGATAGTCTCCGCTTTCTCTTTCGAAAGCTTCCCGTATTCCATAAAGCCGTTAAGGAGCTTCTCCTTCTGCGCTTCCATCTCCGCCGGGATCTTCTTACCCATGGCCTTTCGGAGCGTATCGGCCTCGAGCCACGAGTACCCGCCGAGGGTGATAGCGGTCAGGAGCACGTCGTCCTGGTACACGAGGAGCCCGTACGAAGCATCGAGATAGTCCTTCATGCGCTCGTCCATATAGCGGACGAGCTTCGGGTTCTTCTTGCGCTCGATGTACTGCGGGATGGTTTCCATCGGGCCTGGGCGGTAGAGCGCCACCATAGCGTTGATGTCGTGGATGCTCGTGGGCTGGAGCTCCTTGAGGTACCGGGTCATTCCCGAACCGTTCAGCTGGAACGTGCCTTCCGTCTCGCCGCGGGCGAGCATGGCAAACGTCTTGCTGTCATTTATGGGAACGTTCTCGATGTCTATGTAAATGCCCTTGGTCTCCCGCACGCGCTCGACCGCATCCGAGAGGATGGCGAGGTTCTTGATGCCGAGGAAGTCGAACTTGAGGAGCCCAGCATCCTCGACCGCATGCATGTCGTACTGCGTTATCAGCTTCCCGGTCTTAGGGTCCACCTGGAGCGGCGTCCATTCGGTGAGCGGGGTTGGCGAAATGACCACGCCCGCCGCGTGCACTCCCGTATGGCGCACGCAGCCCTCGATGCGCTTCGCGAGGTCGATTATCTCTCTCGTATCGTCGTCCTCGTTATATAGGGTCTTGAGTTCCGGCTCGAGCTCGAGCGCGCGGGTTATCGTCATCGGGAAGCCTTGGGAGCCGAGCGGTATCAATTTCGCTATGCGGTCGCCGGTGCGGTATGCGTGGCCCAAGGCGCGCGACACGTCTCGCACCGCAGCCCTCGCCATCATGGTTCCGAACGTTCCTATCTGCGCCACCCTATCCTCCCCGTACTTCGCCTTCGCATACGCGATCATGTCGTCGCGCCTATCGTCGGCGAAGTCCATGTCGATATCCGGCGCCTTCGGGCGTTCCGGGTTCAAGAAGCGCTCGAAGGGAAGCTTGTACTCGAGCGGGTCCACGTTCGTGATGCCCGTGAGGTACGAGACGAGCGAGCCTGCGGCAGACCCTCGAGTCGTGGTGAGGATGCCGTTCGCGCGTGCGTACGCGAGCAGGTCCGACACCGCGAGGAAGTACGGAGCGAAGCCTTTGCCGATGATGACATCAAGCTCATATTCGATGCGCTTCTCAGCTTCCTCGGAGCGCTCCATGCCGCGCCCAGAGAGTCCTGCGTACGTGCGCTCACGGAGCATCTCCGCATGCGTCTTGCCGGGCTCGACATCGACCGCGGGGAAGTTCCAGCTCCCGAGCTTGAGCTCCACTTTGCACCTATCCGCTATCTCGCCCGAGCGCAGCACCGCATCCTTGTGCTCGGGGAACCATTTCAGCATCTGCTCCTCGCTCACGAAGGAGAAGTCCTCCTCCTCGTTCTTGCTGCTCGTGCCGTGCGCGATGCGGCGCATGACCTCGGTCGCTTCGCTGTCGGCGGGCTTGAGGTAGTAGACGTCATGCTGGGCGACGAGCGGGACTCCTGAGCTCTTCGATAGCGCGATGATATCTTCCATGCGCTTCATGTGGCCGTCGGCCTTCGGGTGATGCGTTATCTCGAGGAACACATTACCTTCGCCGAATATGCTGACGTATTCCGCGAGTGCCGCCGCCGCCCCGTCCTTATCTCCATGCTTCAGATATTGCGCCACCGTACCCGCGAACGAGGGGATGAGCGCGATGAGCCCATCATGGTGCTCGCGCAATATCTCGCGGTCCATGTGCGGCCGCTCGCTATATCCCTCGGTGAACGACTTCGTGATGAGCGCCATGAGGTTCTGGTACCCCGCATTGTTCTCCGCAAGGAGCACGAGACGTGTGCGACCTCCTATCTCCGTTGCTCCCACATCCTTGCGTGACCCGGGCGCGAGATACGCATCCACCCCGATTATCGGATTGATGCCCGCTTTCTCCGCAGCTTTATAGAACTCGATGGTGCCGTGCATATTGCCGGCGTCCGTGATGCCGAGCGCGTCCATGCCCGCTGCCTTGGCTGCTTTGACGAGTTCCGGCACCTTCGGGAGAGCCTGGAGGAAGGAATAGTGGCTATGTGTGTGGAGATGGATGAAGCGGCCGGCCATTGGGTACACAATAGCAAATTTCAGTACTGCTATGATTCATCGATGAAATGGGTCGTAGGGGTGGATGAAGCGGGTCGCGGGCCGCTCGCAGGACCGGTATCGGTCGGCATCATCGCGGTCGCTGAAGGGTACGACATCCTTGCAGTATTCCCAGGACTTAACGATTCCAAGAAACTCTCGGAGAAAAAGCGCGAAGCATTATTTCAGATACTTCAAGAACAAATAAAGGCAGGAAACGTGCGTGCGAGCGTGCAGCTCGTGTCAGCAGCGAACATAGATAAGGGAGGCATCGCGCCCGCGATACGGCATGCGGTAATGACGGGGGTTACGAAACTCCTCCCCACGCCCGAAGAAGGGAAGGTGTGGCTCGATGGTTCGCTCAAGGCGCCGGCCGAATACGAGCAGGAGACGGTAATAGGAGGCGACGGCATTGTGCCTTCCATCATGCTCGCCTCTATCGCTGCGAAGGTGACGCGTGATCGCATGATGGTGAAGCTTGCAGAAACGTATCCGCTCTATGGATTCGAACAGCACAAGGGGTACGGTACGAAAACGCACATCGCACTCATTCGGGCTCACGGTCCCTGTATCGAGCATCGTCGCTCATTCCTACGAAATATCTAAATCCGAAAGGGCCGCACGAAAGTATTCGCGCGACCCTTTGTCCGGTTCACTGAGCGGGCGCAAGCGCTGCATCGGCGAGGGACTTTGGCAGTGGATGCTCATATAGCCCAGCATCCTGGGGGTTGACTAGCCCCAAAGGTGCTAGTCGTCCGGAGGAGGAAGATGATCGTCCACCTCAACGGAAAAGTTCAGAAGCTCATCCCCTTTTTCGATGACGAGAACAACAGTGTCAATATTCGCTTCAGTCTTCATCTCAGCTCTCATGGCTTCGATAGTGGCTTCTGTGAACCCAACGTGGGCCAGCGAACGGCTGCCGTGGTCAAGTGATTCTCTCCAGACGGTAGCTAATCTCACATTCCCACACCTACACGTTTCCGCAAGTGCCAAGGGTGCGCAACGCTAGCCAGGAAAAAGGCCGTGTGGTAGGGTAGGGCCTATGTCAGTACGAATGCGCCACACCAGTTCGCATACCAAGAACCGCCGGAGCCACCACGCTCTGACGGCTACTAAGGTCGTGAAAGATAAGGAGAGCGGCAACCTCCGCCTCCCGCACCGCATCGATGAAGCTACGGGAATGTACCGCGGCAAGCTCATCGTGCCCGAGCGCAAGAAAGCACTCAAGGAGGACAAGAAGCGCAAGGATCGCAACCAGAAGGACAACGCCGACCTCGAGCTCGGCGCAAAGCAGCCGGTCCACGAGGAGAAGCACACCGTCGAGGATTCCAAGGAGAAGAAGCAGGGCCTCATCGGTCGCATGACCAAGGGCAAGGCGAAGTCGCGCTCCGGTTTCGGCGGCGGCGCATAAGCCACTCGATAGAGAAAGAAAAAGCCGAGGTTCGTCCTCGGCTTTTTCTTTTATCTTTTATTCACACCACCCGCTACTAGTATCTTTCATCATGTCGGGTGTATTGTATGGATACGTTCTTTCCATATGGCTAACCGACATCTCGCACGTTCCGTCGTCCTACAAACGCTCTTCGAGTGGGACACTACGGGTGCCGATGTTTCCGAAGCGGATGTAATGCTCCTGCGGAACGTCGAGGAATTCGGCGGGGATGATACCGATAAGCCATTCATGGAAACCCTTTTGAAGGGAGTGCTCGCGAAGAAAGAGGATCTCGACCTCGTCATAACGAAGGCAGCGCCTGATTGGCCGCTCGACCGCATTGCGCCAGTCGACCGCAATATCCTGCGCATAGGCCTGTTCGAGCTTCTGTTCGCGGACCGCGCGCAGGTCCCGGCCAAGGTCGCTATCAACGAGGCTATCGAGCTCGCGAAAGTGTTCGGTGGGGACTCCTCGGGACGCTTCGTGAACGGCGTGCTCGGTGCCGTGTATAAGGAGCTGGGCGAACCCGGCAAGGAAGAGACCGGTAAGAAGGATAAGTCGAAGATGCGGTACGAGGACATGCGTGTCGAGCGGCTCGGCGGCGCGGTCGTGTATGCCAAGCACGAGGGCCAGTACTATCTCGCGCTCGTGCACGACGTGTTCGGCCATTGGACGCTCTCGAAGGGGAAGCTCGAGGAAGGGGAGAACGCGGAGGAAGGCACCATCCGGGAGATAAAGGAGGAGATGGGCGTCGATATCGTCATCGAGGAGCAGGTGGGAGAGAACGAGTACGTCGCCTCGCACCCGGAGAAGGGGAAGTTCCGGAAGCATGTCATCTATTTCCTCGCGCGCTCCGAATACGTCCCGCTCAAGCTCGAGGCCGGGAAGGGCGGGCTCGATGATACGAAGTGGTTCCGCCTCCAGGACATCCTCGACCTCAATTTCTATGACGATATGCTGCCGATAGTGACCGCAGCGGTGCAGAAGCTCTTGGATAGGACGTCGTAGGGAGAGATTGACATTTCCGTACTCGTATATATAATGCGGCCAGAGGTGCGTAGTGCGCCTCCTTCGAAATAACGCAGCACAGCTGCGAGGAGGTGCGTTTTGACACTCAGATTCTCGGCCCTCGACCTCAATGGGTGCGAGGTTCGCATCCCATCCGCTATCGACGAGCAGATCATGAATCGGTTCATCGCCGACAACGGTCGGCCCGACGATACGTGGTCGGTCATCGCGTTCATCAGGGTCTTCCCGAACGGAGCGCTCTCGGTCGATCCGATCGGTCGCGAGCTGACCGAAGAGGAGGCTGCTGCGAAAGCCGTACGCCCGAAGCGTATCCCCCTCGGATACGTGTTCGTCATCGACTACTGCAAGAGCCAGCCCTGGTACTACAAGATGCCGGGCGGCAAGAAGCACGACGATGAAACGGTGCTCACGACCGGGGTCCGTGAAATCTATGGCGAGACCGGCCTCGCGCTCTCGCCGGAGACGCATCACTACCAGTACGAGGGCGCTGTCTGGCGCGGAAGATTCTGGAACGTGCTCGTCTCGGTCGATGTCGAGGAGAATGTCCTGTCGCTGCTCAATAGCGAGCATCACGAGAACGAAGGCGAAGTGCCTAAATACGTCAGCGTGGACGAATTCCATCGGATCATGGCGGACCAGGGCTTCCTTCCTTCCCAGTACCATCGCCTGTACGAGAAGGGCCTCATCATCGTCCCTCCTGATACCCACGAGGGCATGAATGGCCTTACCCGGCCCTAATGGCGAACCGACCAGACTCCAAGCCGCAGCAGCTCCACCTGCCGCGGCTTTTCTTTTATACATTTTGTGGTTCACTTCACTCTATGCCTGAATTCAAGACGCACGCGGAGCAGCTGGGCCTCGCCTTCAAGGACCTCGATATATTCATCGAGGCTCTTACCCATCGCTCGTATCTCAATGAGAACCGCGGGGCAGGGAACCACAACGAACGCCTTGAGTTCCTCGGCGACGCCGTGCTCGAGCTCGCCGTCACCCACTTCCTCTTCAACCGCTTCCCGAACAAGCCGGAGGGCGACCTCACCGCATACAGGGCGGCGCTCGTGAATACGTACTCGCTCGCCGACGTCGCGGAGCGCATAGGGCTCAACGACATGCTGCTGCTGTCCAAGGGAGAGAAGAAGGACACGGGGCGCGCGCGCCTCATCATCCTCGCGAACGCGTTCGAGGCGCTCCTCGGTGCCATATACCTCGACCAGGGCTACGTTGCTGCCGAAGCGTTCGTCGCCACGCATCTCTATTCGAAGATAGATAACGTCATCGCGACCGGCTCATACCAGGATGCGAAGTCGCATTTCCAGGAGATAGCGCAGGATAAGAAGAGCACGACACCCACATACAAGACGCTTTCGGAAGTGGGTCCCGACCACGACAAGCACTTCACGGTGGGCGTATACCTCGGTGACGAGAAGGTGGCAGAAGGAACAGGGAGGAGCAAGCAGGAAGCGGAACAGAGCGCGGCGCAGGCGGCGCTTGCTAAAGATATAGTGTAGTTGTATAATCCATACGACCTGAAATCGTTTCCGGGGAATAAGGAGGTCATATGGGTCTTTCAAATCTGTTCGAAGTCGGCCGCATCCGTTGGTTCCGACGCCTGGCCGCAGTGTTCGCCATCGCGATCGCTGCGAGCCTCATCACGTGGGTCCTAGGGATAACCCCGGTGGACCTGCCGCTCATGGTCTTCGAGCTCGCATGCATCGTGCTCGGCACCATCGCCATGATCGAGACGTACCGGCGCGGCTATTGGCCGCTCACTATCGGAGTCGCCATCGCCATGAGCCTGTTCTTCGCGATCGGATGGATGCTCCTCCTCAGTGCACGCGGGACGCCGATCGATGGCTTTCCGCTCTAGCCGTCATCACCAGATGACGGCCGCCGCCTCCCCCAAGGGAGGCGGCTTTTCGTATGGTGCGTATCGATATTGACCTCCACAGTATCTACTGCATACTCAGCACCAGAATGCAGTCCGGAATCCACCGGCTGCGCAATGGGGTACTTGCTATGCTTCGACGCACGATGTCGTTTCTCAAATCCTGGGCAGTGTTCCTGGCGGCCGGGGGCATGATGGCGAGTCAGATATGGCTCGTGCTGGCGACTCTCGGGGACGAGCCGACCGCGAAGTTCCTCTCATACTTCGTCAACTGGTTCGCGACCGGCACCTTCCTCGCGTTCTTCGCTAGCCATCTCATGGATGACCATGTCAGAAGCCATGCCGGACGCACTGCTGCGTGCTTCGGCCTGGCGGCGGCGATTGCTTCGGTCTTCATGATCGGACTTCGTCACACCGGTGAATCCGTGCCGGTCTGGACTGGGATAGCGATCGTATTCTTCGACGCCCTGTGCCTGGGTATTCTCGCGCTCACTCTGCTCACCGTGCAGAACGACTACGAGCTCGGCACGGAAGACGATGCGGCGCATGCGCCGTAGGGCCAACAACAAGCCGCTTCTCCATCTCGGGGGAGCGGCTTTCCACATCCGGGCGTGTGTGAGAAGGTGGGTTTAGAGCTGCATTTAGGGAGAAACCACCGTGAATACCAACCTGAAGATCGTGGGGCCGTACAGCTACGCGAACCCGGAACTCGACGGGCTGCGCGATAGGGTGGGCGGAACGTTCGCTCGATTCCTGTATCGAACGAATCTCATGAAGGTGTCGCCCGCCATCCCCTGCGCCATCCTCTTCGAGGTGTACGCACGGGATGGGAGCGTCCTGGCTGGCGTGGCTCGCACCAACATGGAGGCCGATGAGCTCGCGCTCGTTGACTCCTACACCTGGGCGGATTTGTTCGCGAAGGGAACTACGCATCCATTCTTCGATCAGCGTCTTCGTGACGTTGAGACGCAGGCACTGCCGACCGGCTCCACGGCCGATAGCCTTCTTGAGCGAGTGTGCGGCGCGTTCATGGCGCTTTCGGCGCTCGGCGCTTCTGATATCGAGAAGATCCCGATGAGCATCCTGCTTGCGGCGGGTATCCTTCCGAGCATGCGCTCGGAGGAAATAGCCGCGCTCATAGGACCGCTCGCCGGTCATTTCGCCCGCGATCCGTTCCTCACCGAACCCTTCGTGGACGCATAAGCTTCGTCGAAGGCTCGAACCATGGCCGTCCTCGCAAGAGGGCGGTCTTTTCGTACGGTATAATTGGGGAAATGCTGAAGCGGCTCGAGATCGCAGGGTTCAAATCATTCGCGCGGAAGACCGTGCTTGATTTCTCGTCGGCTGCGACCGCCATAGTGGGCCCGAACGGCTCCGGCAAATCGAACGTCGCGGAAGGATTCCGCTTCGCGCTCGGCGAGCAGTCGATGAAGTCCATGCGCGGGAAGCGCAGCGAGGACCTCATCTGGTCGGGCTCGCACACGCACCCGCGCTCGAGCCGTGCCGCGGTCGCCATTGTCTTCGATAACCAGGAGAGGAACGGGACACGCACGTTCCCGAAGCTCGACTTCGACGAGGTGACGGTGGAGCGCGCGGTCTTCCGAGATGGCGCAAGCGAATACTCAATCAATGGCTCGAAAGCGCGCCTCCGCGATGTGCAGGAGCTGCTCGCGGCCGCGAACATCGGTGACACCGGCCACCACATCATCTCCCAGGGCGAGGCCGACCGTATCCTGGTCGCGGCCCCGAGAGAACGCCGTGCCATGCTCGAGGACGCGCTCGGGCTCAAGGTCTTCGAGTTCAAGAAGCAGGAGGCAGAACGCAAGCTCGAGAAGACGGAAGACAACGTGCGGGAGATAGAGCTGCTGCGCCGGGAGATAGCGCCGCACATACGCTTCCTCGAGAAGCAGGTGCAGAAGCTCGAGCGCGCAGAGGAGCTCGCCCGCGAGCTCGCTGAGCTCGCGCGAACCTACTTCGCCATAGAGGAGCGGTACATAGAGGAAGAGAAGAAGGGGGCGGAAAGCAGGAAACGAAACGCTCGCGAGAAGCTCGAGGCCGCGAGCGCCGAGCTCGCGGTGTTCGACGAGCGCGCGACCACCGATTCCGAAGGCATGAAGCGTTCCGAAGCCATCCGTCAGGCAGAGCGCGACGTGGATAAGGTGGTAGCGGAACGGAGCGAACTTGCGCGTGAGATAGGGCGGGTCGAGGGAGGGCTGCATGAGGCGAAGAAGCGCAGCGTGCAGATAGCGCGGGAGCCGTACGTGAAAGTGCCCCGAGAGGACCTCGCGGCACTTCGTGAGGAGATAGAGAAGCAGGCAAGCATCGAGGATCCGACCCCTGATGCGCTTCGTGCCGCGCTCTCAGCAGTCCGCAGCATGGTCAGCGCATTCTTCGAGCGGTTCGCATCGCCTGCGGATGACTATATGGCAGAGGAGGAGCAGACCGTCATGCGTCTCGAGAACGAGCGCACCGCACTTCTCGAGAAGGATGGCGGGCTCGCAGCGAAGATAGAGCGCGCACGGAGCGAGCTCATGAAGGCGCGCGAATCCGCGCTCGCGCACGAGGAAACGGGACGCGAAGAGAAGCGTCGCATCCTCGGGCTCGCGGAGAGCAAGGCGCATGAGGAAGGGCAGCTGGCGCGCGAGGAAGGGCGCTTGCGCGAGCTCAACTACCTCAGCGAGGAGCTCGGGCGTGATAGGGCAGAAGTGCTCGCACTCGCGGGCTCCTCCGCATTTTCATACACCCCGCTCACCGAGCTTCCTCAAGAAGAACGGAGGGCGCAGGAGGATCGTAAGCGCATGCTGGAGCGCCTCAAGATACGCCTGGAGGAGGCAGGAGGCACGGGAGAGGACGTACGCAAGGAATACGAGGACGCGACCGCGCGCGAAGCCTTCCTCACGCGTGAGCTCGAGGACCTGGCTTCTGGGGCCGAGGGCCTACGCTCTCTCATCACGGACCTTGATACCGAGCTCCAGAAGAGCTTCGCTGAAGGGCTAGCTAAAGTGAACACCTCGTTCGGAGAATTCTTCGCGCTCATGTTCGGAGGTGGAGGCGCACGCCTCGTGCTCGAGGAGCAGCCTGAACCGAGGAAGAGTCGTGATGAGGACGACGAAGAGGAATACGAGGAAGTGGAGGAGTCGAAGACGAAGCAGTGGAAGCCAGGCATCGAGATATCGGTGAACCTGCCACGCAAGAAGGTGCAGTCGCTCATGCAGCTTTCGGGCGGCGAACGCGCGCTCACCTCCATCGCGCTCATCTTCGCCATGAGCCAGGTGAACCCGCCTCCATTCTTGATACTCGATGAGACCGACGCTGCGCTCGATGAAGCGAACTCCCGCCGCTATGGCGACATGATAGAGGAACTCGCAAAGAAGTCGCAGCTTATCGTCATCACGCATAACCGGGAGACCATGAGCCGCGCCGGAATACTCTATGGCGTCACCATGGGCAATGATGGTATCTCGAAACTTCTGTCGGTGAAGTTCGAGGAGGCTGCGGTCGTGGCGAAATGATCCATAGAAACCAGTTGCGGTTTTCGCTGGTTACAGGTATACAGACGGCTAGGAGGGTACAGTCATGGCAGAGGATTCAACCGAAGGTCCGATTGGCATCTCTTCCGACCAGGAAGATGAGTGGTTCAAGCGAGAGGAGGAGAAAGCATTGCTTCCTCCGCGATCTGCTCATTCGGCGCCCAAGCCGAAGTTCCATGAAGAGGCTGGAATTCTCTCGAAAACACCGGGCAAGCATATGCTCGGCTGAATATGACGGAGTCCAGCACCTTCACGAACGCCCGCGGCAAAGCCGCGGGCGTCTTCTTATCCCAGCTTCCCGTTTCCTCGTTACGCCGTATACTTGTAACTTCTTCCTATGGCCGCACTCGACTATTTCAAATACCACGTAGACAAGGCGGCGAAGCTCCTCGCTCTATCCGACGGAACGCGCGAGCGGTTCGAGACCCCTGATCGTGTCCTACGCGCTGAGCTCACCATTCCGCTTGTAGCTGGTGGAACCGCTACATTCCCGGCATACCGCGTGCAGTTCAATAACGTGCGTGGTCCGTACAAGGGCGGTATACGTTTCCACCCCGACGCCGACGAGGATGAGGTATCAGCGCTCGCCGCGATGATGGCCATCAAATGCGCGGTAGTGGATATCCCATTCGGAGGCGCGAAGGGCGGGGTCGCCGTCGACCCAAAGAAGCTCGCGACTGCTGACCTGCATGCGCTCGCGCGCGAGTACGTGAAAGCATTCGCGGAGCATCTCGGTCCCGATACCGATGTCCCAGCGCCCGACGTCTACACGAACGCCGACATCATGGCGGTGATGCTCGACGAATACGAGGAGATAGTGGGGAAGCCATCGCCCGCGATGATAACCGGGAAGCCTATCGATCGTGGGGGGTCGCTTGGGCGCGACACCGCGACCGCTGACGGGGCGTTCGATGTATTGAATGCGCTCCTCACCGACCAGCACCGTTCTCTTGCAGGGCTCACGGCAGCAGTGCAAGGAGCGGGTAACGCAGGCGCGCAGATAGCGCGGCTCATAGAACAGAATGGAGGGAAGGTCATCGCGCTCGCTGATAGTCATGGCACTATCCGTAGCGACGCCGGGCTCGATATAGAAATGGCGCTCGAAGCCAAGGAGCTCCACGGCTCGGTGTGTAACGCAAAAGAGATGGAACATGCGCAGATGCTCCCGGCTGACGCTGTACTATCGACCCCTTCGGTCATTTTGGTACCCGCAGCGCTCGAAGAGCAGATACGCACGGATAACGTGAGCAGCATCACGACCGATGTGGTGCTCGAGGTGGCGAATGGTCCCGTCACTCCTGAAGCTGACGAGATGCTTACTCAGCAGGGCATAACGGTCATTCCTGATGTGCTCGCGAACGCAGGAGGGGTCACTGTTTCGTACTTCGAATGGCTCCAGAACCGAGCAGGGGAGTCGTGGACGAAGGAGCAGGTGCGCGAGCGCCTTTCGGGCGTCATGCATGATGCATATCGCGACGTCGCGGACTTCGCGGAGGGTAAGGGAGTGACGCTCCGTGAGGCGGCGTATGCGCTTGCGCTCACCCGCATACTCGAGACCGTATAATTCGTAGAATCCTGTCTCACCTCACGTTCACTACTTCCTAGCCATACTACGGATACAGCGCTCATGACTCCTCTGCAGATACTTCTAGCTGTCCTCGTGATAGCAATCATTGGATACGGAGGGTATCTCTTTGCTCCGATAGTCCGAGCGGTTCGCGACACGAAGCCGCTCATGGAAGCGACTGTGCCTTATGTGCAGAACCCCACGGCACCCTCGATGCGCATCCTCGTTATGGGCGACAGCACTGTCGTCGGCACAGGGGGCCGGCCCGAAGAATCCATTGCCGGGCGCCTTGGCGCTCGCTATCCGGAAGCGATGATTGTGAATGATTCCGAGAATGGCCTGAAGCTCGAAGCGTTCCTCGACCGGCTCGAAGTACGCACGGAAGAACGCTATGACCTCGTCGTGTTCCAGATAGGGGCGAACGATGTTATCGGTATGACCCCCGAGGAGGATATTCGCGCCCGGCTCACTACGGCTCTTGAGCAGGCGAGCGTTATGGCGCCCCATATCATCGTCATATGCGCGGGTAACGTAGGACTGGCACCGGTATTCCGATGGCCATTAAGCGCGCTCTATACGGAACGTTCCCGGAGCGTGCGAAAGCTCTATCTCGAAGTCATAGCGTTATACCCTACGGCTCGATATGTCGATCTCTTTAACGAACGCGAAGATGAACCCTTCAATAAGGATATAGAGCGATACTATGCCGCCGACCGCTTCCATCCGAGCGGGGACGGATACGGCATCTGGTTCGAGAAGGTCGAGGCGGCGCTTGCGGACGCGGGCTAACCCTTCGGAACGATAGCGAAATCGAGCTCGCGCTCCATCACCCGGGCAGCGATGAGCTTCACCTTGATAGGGTCACCGAGCGCGTACTCCTTCTTGGTGCGCTCGCCCACGATGCGGTAGCGCTTCTCGTCGTGGATGTAGTAGTCATCACCGAGATCCCGTATGCGTATCATGCCTTCCGCACGCGTCGTATTCAATTCAACGTAGAGACCGCGCTCGGACACGCCGGAGATGACCGCATCGAACTCCTCGCCGACCTTGTCGGCCATGAACTCCACTACCTTGAGCTTGATGGAATCGCGCTCGGCCTCGGCGGCGGACACTTCGCGCTCGGACGAATGGAGGGATAGCTCGTCGAGCTCTGCGACCTGCGCCTTGCTGAACTCGCCTTCGTTGCGGTAGTGCTTGAGGAGGCGGTGGATGAGGAGGTCAGGGTAGCGGCGGATTGGGGAAGTGAAGTGCGTGTAGAACTCGAACGCGAGACCGAAGTGCCCGATGTTCTTGGTGGCGTATATCGCCTTGGCCATGGACCGGAGCGCGGCGACCTTGATGAGGTATTCCTCGGGCTTCCCGGCGACTTCGGTCAGCAGTTCGTTGATGGCGGTGCCCTTCACCCTGCCGTTCGTGCTCTCGAGGTTGTAGCCCATCACTTTGAGGAACTGCGCGAGGCTCTCGATGCGGTCCGCATCAGGCACATCGTGCGTGCGGTATATGACGGAACTCTGGATGTTCGCGGCTTTCGTCGCTTCCGAGAGGTACTCGGCTACCGCTTCGTTCGCGAGCAGCATGAAATCCTCGATGAGGAGGTTGGTAGCGCGGCGCTCCTTGAGCACGATATCGGTCGGCTTGCCGTTCTCGTCGATGAGCACCTTCACTTCAGGGGTATCAAAGGCTATCGCGCCCTTCGATACGCGGCGGGCGCGTATCTTATCGGCGAGCGTCTTCAGGGTATTAAGTTCGGCAAGGAAGATGCCGTCCTGCGCATCAAGCACTTCCTGCGCCTCCTCATACGTAAAGCGCTTATCCGAGTGGATGACGGTCTCGCCGAACCATCGGTTCACTATCCCGGCATTGCCATCGAGCTCGAAGACGGCGGACACCGCGAGCCGGTCCTCGTTCGGGTTGAGTGAGCAGAGGTCGTTCGAGAGGACGTGCGGGAGCATTGGGATGGTGCGGTCGACGAGGTACACCGAAGTGGCGCGGGCGCGACCCTCCGCGTCTATCGATGTGCCGGGGCGTACGAAATACGAGACGTCGGCGATGTGCACGCCCACCTCCGTGTTTCCGTTCGCAAGCGTGCGCACTGAAAGCGCATCATCGAAGTCCTTCGCATCGAACGGATCGATGGTGAAGGTCGTGATGCCGCGGAAGTCATGGCGTCCCTTCGTCTCGCGTTCGCTCTCGGGAAGCGCTTTTGCCGCCTCGGCAGCGATGGTCGCCCTTCCTGTCGTCTCGAGTTCCTTCGCTTCCTGCATCACACCGGGAGGGAAGTCGCTGCGGAATCCTTGGGAAAGTGCGAGCGCCCGCATCTCGGTCTCGTGCTCTCCGGCAGGCCCGATTATCTCCTCGAGCGTGCCCCACGGGTACGGCTGGTTGCTCGCCCATCCCTGGAAACGGATGAGCACCTTGTGGCCGAGCGGGAGCGACTCGCCCTTCACCACGAACGGCACGTACATCTTCTTCCAATCGGGCGCGAGCATGACAAGGTTCTCTTCCTCGTTCCGGTATAGCGCTCCCACGAACGTCGTGCGGTTACGCTCCACGATATCCACCACCTTGCCGATGATGCGCTTCTCGCGCGTCCTAGGGTCGAACTCGGTTCCCGCTGTCTCTATCCGGACGATGTCGCCAGGGAACGCACCGCCGAGGTTCTCGGCAGGGATGTAGAGGTCGGGCTTCTCAGGGTCGGCCGAGAAGAATCCTTTTCCGGTACGCGTGATGATGATCGGTCCTTCGTATGTCTCCTTCGTCTCGGGCATTTGTTAAGACTGTAGCAGATACGGCTGTATATGCTATGAATACAGCACCATGCGTAAGTGTGGCGACCGGTGCGCGACTGCACTGGTTGGCAAGCGTCGTGAGACGGGTGTTCCTTGGTATCAGGACTTTCGGAAAGACGGCGGGGATTTCCCACCCCCGCCGTCTTTTTGCTATACTCGCACCGGCTCGTTCCTTGCGCGTTGCGGACGGGCTATTCCTGAGGGTGCGACCGATATTCCCCAGGGCTGTCCTATCGAATAGCCACCGATGGACGGTTAGTTCTGTGAAGAACCACGTGGCCTGGTGATTCAGGATTGAGAGGTGCGGCGGTACGACCCGCCGCACCTTTTCCTATACGTTTGACCCAAATACCCGTTTCTGTTACAGTTCCACCCACTATGTTGATGATACGTTTCCAGCGAATAGGCCGTAAGAACGACGCGGCTTTTCGTATGGCAGTCCTCGAGAAGGCGCGCGGCCCTAAGGCCGGCAAGTATATCGACCTCGTCGGTACCTATAACCCGAAGACCAAGGCCATGACGGTCAATGCTGACCGCATCAAGGATTGGATGGGCAAGGGCGCGCAGCTCTCCCCGACCCTCTCGAACCTCCTCATCAAGCAGGGCGTCATCGAAGGCAGCAAGAAGGCCGTTGTCTCGAAGAAGAACCTCGAGAAGAACGTTGCCAAGAACAAGGCGGCCGAAGAGGAAGCTGCTGCTAAGGCTGCGGCAGCCGCTGCAGCTCCGGTAGCTGAAGAGGCGCCAGCAGAAGTTGCGGCTCCTGAAGAGGCTGCTCCCGCAGAAGTGGTTGAGGCGCCCGAGGAAGTTCCTGCAGAGGAGCCGGTGAAAGAGGAGGCAGCTGCCTAACCTTCCCGGCGTTCGCCGTTCCTTCATCTACATTTGGTATTGTTTACGTAAACTGCTGCTATCCCGTAATTCTGAAACGATATGGAACAAGATCACGCATTCCTCGAATACGTTATAAAGGCGCTGGTAGATAATCCTGATGCGGTCTCTATAACCCGCACCGTGGACGAGATGGGTGTCCTCCTGACGCTCACTGTCTCTCCGGACGACATGGGCAAGATAATCGGTCGCGACGGCAACATCGCGAAGGCGCTCCGTACCCTCCTGCGCGTTGTCGGCATGAAGCACAACGCACGCGTGAACCTGAAGATAAACGAGCCGGTAGGTGGCAAGCGCGAGAACGAAGGGCGCACCCTCGATGAGGTCGTGGGAGACCTCGGCTAAGCCGTGCTGAAATTCCATCTCATAACCCTGTTCCCGGAAGCCTGTGAGGCGTACCTGAGCGCATCTATTCTCGGGCGCGCTCGCAAGGACAAGAAGATAAGCGTGGCGTACCAGTCGCCGCGTGATTTTGTAACGAACAAATGGGGCAAGGTGGACGAGCGTCCGTACGGTGGCGGCCCTGGCATGGTTATGACCGCTCTCCCGGTAGTGAAGGCAGTGAAGAAGGCGTTGGGGAAGCGGAATGGAAAGCGCGTCATCGTGTGGTTCTCACCGAGCGCAAAGCAATTCACGAACAAGGATGCCGATGCGCTCAGCAAGTTCGATGAGGTGGCGTTCGTTTGCGGCCGCTACGAAGGCATCGATGCGAGAGCGGAGAAGATACTGAAGACCCTCGCGCCCGTGAAGAAGTTCGCGGTAGGCGAAGCGGTGTACACCGGCGGGGAAGTCCCTGCTATGGCGATGGTGGATGCCATCACCCGCCGTATCCCGGGCGTGCTCGGCAAGGATGAGTCGGTGGAGGAGCGCCGCATAGCGTCGCCAGACACGTATACCCGTCCCGAGGTCATCGAGTGGGAAGGGAAGGCGTACAAGGCGCCTAAGGTGCTTCTCACCGGGGACCACGCCAAGATAGAGGCGCATAGGGCCAAGAAAGCGAAGAAATAGGGCGCAACCGTTGTAGGTATTGACTTTTTATGCAAGAAGGTGTATAGTATATACAGCCTGTCCGGACGCTGAACTCGTGTCATTCAGCAGTCCATTACATCACTGACACACCGTTGGGGAACTGAAATGCCGGATATCTACTTCTATGTGGCTATGGCCTTGGCTGCGCTCTTCATCACGAAGGCGCTCGGAGGATACCGCTCCATCAAGGACGGCTACATCCTCATCCCGATCATCCTGGTGGCGTTCATCGGAGCTGGAGCCGCGACGGAGCTTGGCTCCATCAGCGAGAAACGCTACTTCGATTTCGAGCAGTTCGGCCTGACCATGATCTTCGGGCTCGTCGGTATCGCGGCCTCGTGCGCCTGGACCCTCCTCCTCCGGTTGGATGCGGTTCCGGCACCTCGGACCAACATCAAGCGGCCGGCGGACCGGGTTCCGACGCCCCGCGTCGACGTCCACGTCTAGCCCCTACAGGCGACTTCCTTTCGAGGAAGCCGCCTGTAACTATTTTATATACAGTGCTGAATTGACTTTGGTGTGCAAATTTGCATAATACACATACCGACCATAGGGGTTGTCGGGGTTGCACAGGTCTTTCTCATGTCAGTGATTATATGGTCCGTGGGGGGCTTAGTCGCCCTCGTTGCTGGAATCGTAGTGGCCAAAAAGGCCATCGCGTTTCAGGAGCCGGGATGGGTACCTCTCCACGTGAAGCATCTCCCGCGAACTCGCACGCCTCGCCGCTCTGCTGTGAAGGCGATCGGCAATGTCCTCGCTCGCTGGTTTTCGGGACCGCCCAAATCGGTGTCCACTACCGGAGGCCAGAAGGATCCCTTCGGAGAGACGTACTGGCTCGACAAGCGGTACGCCAGACCAACGGGCGTTTCGCTCGGCTGCCTCCCGAAGGAGGAGAAATAATCAGAACACCGCGTTTACGCGCTTGGGCGACTCTCAGAATGAGGGTCGCCCATTTCCATATTCCCCAAGGGACCCTTGCGGCCCAGGCCGCCCGGGAGTATAGTCTTCATACGAATGAGTAACGACTGGTAGGAGAGTCGGGCTGGGCTAAAACAAGGGTTTTATTACAAAACAGCGTCTCGGAAAACGAGAGACGCGGCTCGTATGTGTATACGGGTCCGTTTGCCGTTTTCTGGGACGACTAACCGCGCAGCGACATGCAAAAGAAGCTCACGGCAAAGACATTCAAGGCGTTCAAGGCCCCTCGAGTGGAATTCCCCGATCTGGTCGGCCACCAGCGCTCGTCCTTCGAGTGGTTGCTCAAGGATGGTCTCGGCGAACTCTTCAAGGAATTCTCTCCGATACCTGATTATTCCGGTAAGAAATTCGAGCTCCGTTTCGACGGGTTCGAGATAGGCGAGCCTAAGGGCACCGAAGAGGAGGCGCGTGAGAACATGCGCACCTACGAGGCTCCCGTAAAGCTCTCCGTCACCCTTCTCAATAAGACCTTCGGTTCCGAGAAGACGCAGGAGATATTCCTCGCGGATATCCCGATGATGACGCCGCACGGCTCGTTCATCGTTTCCGGCGTCGAGCGTGCCATCGTGCCGCAGCTCGCGCGTTCCTTCGGCGCGTTCTTCGTTTCCGAGGACATCAAGGGCAAGCAGTTCTTCGGCGCGAAGCTCATCCCTGCACGCGGCGTATGGATAGAGATAGAGTCGGATGCTGATGGCGCTATATACGTGAAGATAGACCGCAAGCGCAAGTTCCCGGTCACCAACCTCCTTTCCGTCTTCGGTGGAGGTCTTCGTGATGAGCTCCTCAATCACTTCAAGGGCGACGAGGTCGCGCTCACCGCGCTCAAGACCACGCTCGCGCACGACACCGTCAACTCCCTTGATGACGCGTACGTTGAGATACACCGCCGCATGCGCGACGGCGACCTCGCGACCCCTGACAACGCGAAGCAGTACGTGAACGCACTCTTCGCTCCTGAGCGCTACGACCTCTCCAAGGTCGGCCGCCACCGCCTGAACGCCCGCTTCGCTCTTGCCACCGATAAGAAGTCGCTCGAGAAGCGCGCGCTCACGCTTGAGGACCTCACCCGCATCGTCGCTGAGATCGCTCGCTTGAACGTCACTCCTGACGCACGCCCTGACGACATCGACCACCTCGGCTTCAGGCGTGTTCGTTTCGTCGGCGAATTGCTCCAGGCACGTATGCGCGTCGGTATGTCGCGCATGAAGCGCAACATCCAGGACCGCATGTCGACCATCGAGAGCGAGACCTCGCTTCCTATGGCCTTCGTGAACCCGCGTCCGCTTCAGGCTTCCATCCGCGAGTTCTTCACCGCCAACCAGCTCTCGCAGTTCATGGACCAGCAGAACATCCTCGCCGAGCTTGAGAACATGCGCACCCTTTCCGCGCTTGGTCCCGGTGGCCTCACTCGCGAGCGTGCCGGCTTCGAGGTCCGCGACGTGCACCCTTCGCACTACGGACGTCTCTGCCCGATACACACGCCGGAAGGTCAGAACATCGGTCTTATCCTCCGCATGGCGCTCCACGCACGCACCAACGAGTTCGGCGTGCTCGAGACCCCGTACGCAGTCGTTAAGAACGGCGTCGTCACCAAGGACATCGAGTACCTCAATGCGCTCGATGAGGAGGAGTACGTCATCGCTCACGGCGCTACCCCGGTAGACGATAAGGAACGCATCGTCCCGGACACGATTGAAGCCCGCCGTGGAGGCGAGCCTGCAGTGGTCCGTCGCGATGAGATCCAGTACATCGACGCATCCACCTATCAGATGTTCTCGGCCGCTACCGCCATGATCCCGTTCGTGGACCATGACGACGCGAACCGTGCGCTCATGGGTTCGAACATGCAGAAGCAGGCGACCCCAGTCCTCATCCCCGAGGCGCCGCTCGTGTCGACCGGTATCGAGGAGCACGCAGCACGTAACACCGGACGCCTCGTCGTCGCGGCAGAAGCGGGCGACGTCACGTACGCTGACGCACGACGCATCGTCGTCACCCCAACGGGAGACAAGGCGAAGCCGCACGAGTACAAGCTCCAGGGCCTCACCCAGACCAACCAGAACTCCGCCTTCAGCCAGCGCCCAATCGTGTGCACCGGCGACAAGGTGAAGAAGGGCGACGTCCTTGCGGACGCCTCCTCTTCGGACCAGGGCCAGATGGCGCTCGGACAGAACGTCCGCGTCGCCTTCATGTCGTGGTCGGGTGCTAACTACGAGGACGCCATCATCGTTTCCGAACGCCTCGTGGAGCAGTCCAAGTTCACGACCGTGCACATCGAGGACTTCGAGGCAGCGGTGCGTGACACCAAGCTTGGGCCCGAAGTCACGACCCATGACATCCCGAACGTCGGTGAGCTCCGCCTCAAGAACCTCGATGAGGAAGGTGTGGTGCGCATCGGTGCCGAAGTGCGTCCTGGCGACATCCTCGTGGGTAAGGTAACGCCGAAGGGCGAGACCCAGCTCACGCCTGAGGAGCGCCTCCTCCGTTCCATCTTCGGCGACAAGGCCAAGGACGTGAAGGACACCTCGCTTCGCATGGAAGGAGGAAAGCGCGGCCGTGTTATCGGTGTGCGTGTCTTCAGTCGCGAGCAGGGAGACCAGCTCGAGTCCGGCATCATCAAGAAGATCGTCGTCACCGTCGCTCAGGTGCGAAACGTCTCCGTCGGAGACAAGCTCGCCGGTCGCCACGGTAACAAGGGTGTTATTTCCCGTGTGCTCCCAGTGGAGGACATGCCGTACGACAAGGATGGTAATCCCGTCGACGTCATCCTCACCCCGCTCGGCGTTCCGTCGCGTATGAACCTCGGGCAGATCCTTGAGCTCCACCTCGGACTCGCAGCCAACACCCTCGGGTACCAGGCAGTCGTGCCTCCGTTCGCGGGCGCATCAGCGGACGAGATCCGCGACGAGCTCGAGAAGGCTGGCTTCGATCGCTCGGGCAAGATGCAGCTCTTTGACGGCAGGTCCGGCGAGAGCCTCGCGCAGCCTGTGTCGGTCGGGTACATGTACATCCTGAAACTCCATCACATGGTGGAAGACAAGATTCACATGCGCTCCATCGGGCCGTACTCCCTCATCACCCAGCAGCCGCTCGGTGGTAAGGCGCAGAACGGTGGCCAGCGCTTCGGGGAAATGGAAGTGTGGGCGCTCCTTGGATACGGTAGTGCGTACACCCTCCGCGAGATGCTCACCATCAAGTCCGACGATATCCAGGGCCGCTCCGCGACCTTCGATGCAATCGTGAAGGGCGAACCGGTATCCCACGCGGGAACCCCGGCCTCCTTCTCGGTCCTTACTAACCAGATCCGCGGCCTTGCGCTCGATGTCGAGCCGCTCGAGGATGCTGACCTAGATGCCTAATCCAACGCATATGGCACCACAAAACAATTTCGGGAAGCGTCCGCCTATGATGGGCCGCAAGGCTGACTGGAACGCGCTGCGCCTGTCGCTCGCGTCCCCTGAGCGCATCATGGAATGGTCCCGCGGCGAGATAACGAAGCCGGAGACCATCAACTACCGCACCCAGCGCTCCGAGAAGCACGGGCTCTTCGACGAGAAGATCTTCGGACCGGAGAAGGACTACGAATGCTACTGCGGCAAGTACAAGGGCATCCGCTACAAGGGCATCACCTGCGATAAGTGCGGCGTTGAGATAACCCGCTCGATCGTGCGCCGTGAGCGCATGGGCCACATCGAGCTCGTGACCCCGGTCGCGCACATCTGGTTCCTCCGCTCCATGCCTTCGCGTATGGCGCTCCTCCTCGGCATCCCGTCAGCGGACCTCGAGAAGGTCGTCTACTTCGCCGGATACATCGTCACCAAGGTGAACGAGGACGTGAAGAAGCGCATGCTCTCCGAGCTCGAGAACGAGTACAAGACCAAGCACAAGTCAGCTGACACGGACGCCGCCCGCGACGCCCTCAAGGAGAAGATGACGGTCGCTAAGACCGAGATCGATTCCGTCGTCGTCGGTCGCGTGTTCGACGAGATGGCGTACCACCGCTACTCGGTGCGCTACGGCACCCTGTTCGAGGCGAAGATCGGTGCAGAAGCTATCTACGACATCTTCCGCAACCTCGATATGGTGGCGCTTAAGGCAAGGCTCGAGGAGAAGTATCCGACCGCGGCAGCCGCCGGGAAGGAGAAGCTCGCGAAGCAGATCGCGCTCGTGACCAACATGATCGCGGCGAAGACCCGTCCTGAATGGATGTTCCTCACCAAGATCCCGGTCATCCCGCCAGCGCTCCGTCCTATGGTCGCGCTCGAAGGCGGTCGTCATGCGACGTCCGACGTCAACGACCTCTACCGTCGTGTCATCAACCGCAACAACCGCCTGAAGAAGCTCCTCGATATCCATGCGCCGGAGGTCATCCTCCGCAACGAGAAGCGCATTCTTCAGGAAGCAGTTGATGCACTCCTCGACAACAGCATCCGCAAGTCGGGTGCGAACGCCGGAGCAATGACTCCCGCACAGCGCCGTCCGCTCAAGTCGCTTGCTGACTACCTCAAGGGTAAGCAGGGATACTTCCGCCAGAACCTTCTCGGAAAGCGCGTCGACTATTCGGGCCGTTCCGTTATCGTCGTCGGTCCTGACCTCGAGCTCGATGAGTGCGGTCTTCCGAAGCACATGGCGCTCGAACTCTTCCGCCCATTCGTCATCGCAGGACTCCTTTCCCGCGAGCTCGCCTTCAACATCCGCGGCGCAGGCCGCCTTATCGAGGACGGTGTTCCGGAAGTCTGGGAGATCCTCGAAGAGGCTATTGAAGGGAAGTACGTGCTGCTTAACCGCGCGCCTACGCTTCACCGCCAGGGTATCCAGGCATTCCGCCCTCGTCTTATCGAAGGCGACGCCATACAGCTGCACCCGCTCGTCTGCCCTGCGTTCAACGCGGACTTCGACGGTGACCAGATGGCAATCCACGTGCCGCTCTCAGAAGAGGCGCAGTGGGAAGCGAAGAACGTCATGTCGGCGAACAAGAACATCCTCAAGCCAGGTTCCGGCGAGATGATCGTCATGACCCAGAAGCCGCTCGACATCGTGCTCGGCACCTATTGGCTCACGAAGGCAGTTCCTGGCGCGCTCGGTGAAGGGAAGTACTTCCAGTCGCCTAACGCCGCTATCCTCGCGTATGAGTACGGCGCTATCGACCTCCGTGCGCTCGTGCACGTCGCGCCGACTCCCGAGAAGGAGAAGTACGCGAAGTTCGACGGCAAGATGTTCGAGACGACCGTTGGCCGCCTCCTCTTCAACACCGTCCTTCCAAGCGACTACGAGTTCATCAACGATGCAATCTCGAAGAAGGTCCTGTCCTCCATCATGAGCGACAGCATCGTGAAGTACGGTCTCGACGCCATCCCGGGCATCGTGAACAAGATCAAGAAGTTCGGCTTCGAGTACGCCACTAAGTCCGGCGTCTCGTGGTCGCTCGACGACGTGTCGGTGCCTGAAGGCAAGCCAGCGGTCATCGCTGCTGCCCGCACCAAGGTGGAGAAGATAACGAACGACTTCCGCGACGGTCTTCTCTCCGAAGAGGAGAAGCGCCGCATGGTCATCGAGATCTGGCACGGTACCAAGACCGAGGTGGAGAACCTCGTCGAGGCCGCGCTCGACCCAGCAGGTTCGGTCCACGACATGGTGCGCTCGGGCGCTCGTGGTTCTATCGGTAACCTCACGCAGATGGCCGGTATGAAGGGCCTCATCCAGAACACCGCCGGCGACACCATCGAGGTGCCTATCGTGTCCTCGATGACCGAAGGCCTCAACCCAGTCGAGTACTTCATGTCGACCCACGGTGCGCGTAAGGGTTTGACCGACACCGCGCTCGGTACCGCACGCGCAGGCTATCTCACCCGCCGCCTCTTCGACACCGCGCAGGACTCCATCATCACGGAGCAGGACTGCGGTACGAAGCGTGGCATCACCATCAAGCGCATCTCCGCTTCTGGTATCACCATCGACTTCGCGGACGCCGTCCGTGGCCGCACGCTCGCTCTTGAGGCCGCTGGCTTCAAGAAGAACCACTACCTCACTGCAGACGAATCGAAGGTGGTGTCCGCAAGCGATGTCGACAGTGTGACGGTTCGTTCGCCTATGAGCTGCGAGACCCGCTATGGCATCTGCGCCACTTGCTATGGTATGGACCTAACTTCCCAGGAGATGATCGATCTCGGCGAGGCGGTCGGTACCGTTGCCGCACAGGCAATCGGAGAGCCGGGAACCCAGCTCACGATGCGTACCTTCCATGCCGGAGGTACCGCGTCGGTGGGCGGCGACATCACGCAGGGTCTCCCTCGCGTCGAGGAAGTCCTCGAGAAGCGCTCCCCGAAGAACCCAGCGATCGTCTCCAAGTCCGATGGTTTCGTCACCGAGATCAAGGAGGAGGGACGCGACAAGATAATCGTGGTCGCCGTCATGGCCGGCCAGGAGAAGAAGAAGGGCAAGAACGACGGCACGTCCATCTCGTACACGGCCGCGTACCCTCGTATGCCGCTCGTGAAGGAAGGGGACGCAGTCGTCAGGGGCCAGTTCCTCACCGACGGTTCCGCCGACCTCGACGAGCTCTTCGAGTACGCCGGCCGCTCGATGGTGCAGGAATACATCATCGCGGAGACCAGCAAGATCTACGAGCTCCAGGGCGCTTCGGTTTCCCGCAAGCACCTCGAGGTCATCGTGAAGCAGATGTTCAGTCGCGCGAAGGTCACCGACACCGGGGATTCCGATTGGTCGGTGGGCGATGTGGTTGAGCACTGGGAGTTCGAGGAGGAGGCACGTCTCATGGAAGCCGACGGCAAGATGCCGCCGAAGGTCCGCGAGATGGTGCTCGGCATCAAGGAGTCCGCGCTGTCGCGCCGCTCCTTCCTATCGGCCGCCTCCTTCGAGCAGACCACGAAGATCCTCATCAACGCAGCCCTCAAGGGTTCCGTGGATACGCTTCGTGGCCTCAAGGAGAACGTCATCCTCGGTCGCCTCATCCCTGCCGGTACCGGTTTCCCAGGCTCCAAGAAAGCCCAGGCGATCGACGCCATGCAGGCAGAGCGTTCACGCCTTCAGCGCATCGCTGAGGACGCGCGCGACGCGGAGCTCGCAGCTACGACCGAAGCGGTCTAGTCACAGCTTTTACAAGCAACAAAGCCCGCTCGAAAGAGTGGGCTTTGTTCGTATGTATAAAAGGGAAGCCCAGCGCGAGGCCGGGCTTCAGTGTTGAGTTTGGGTGCCCCGTTAGATCGAGGGAAGCTCGGGGACGCGTTTGAGGGTCACCTCGACCGTCTTGCTCTCGATGAGCTTCTTGCGAGCATAGGCGACATCACGGCGTTCGGAAGCGAGAGCGTAGTCATAGGCAGCTTTGCCACATTTGTCGGCGCCCGCCTCTCTGTTCCATTTCGCGACCCTGCCGAGTCGATACTCGACGGTCTGGATCTCGAGCTCGGACAGGTCTTCGTAAGCGTACCCGCCCCTCGAAAAGGGGCGATCATCCGGCAGTTTGTCGTCGAGCTCCTTTTGGGCGAAGAACGCGGCCGCTTGGGCGTGCTCCCCGCACGCCTCCTTCACGGGTTTCAGATCTCGTTCGGTAGCCACACTGCAGGCCGTGAGCGTTGTCAGGGCGGTCGCAAATAGTGCGTACTTCAGCATTGGATATCCCCTTCAGGATGATGCCTAGATCTTTCTGATGACACTCTTGAATATATATGTGGATTTGTCAACTCAGAGGTCTACTTCCGAGATAAAGAGTAAACTAAGGGGAAATGGCTGCAGACACCGTAGAGCAGATAAAGGCGAAACTCACCATCGTGGATGTGGTGGGGCAGTACGTGAAGCTCACCAAATCGGGGCGGTATCACCGCGGTCTCTCTCCATTCAACAAGGAGAAGACCCCATCCTTCTTCGTGAATATCGAGCGGGGAAGCTACTACTGTTTCTCCTCGTCCCAAGGCGGCGACATGTTCACCTTCGTAGAGAAGATGGAGGGAGTGGACTTCAAGGGAGCGCTCAAGCTCCTTGCCGAGAAGGCGGGCGTCGAGCTTGTGTATGAGCGCGGGACCGGAGCCGACAAAGGGAAGCTCGACAGGCTGCGCGAAGCGCTCGGTCGCGCTGAAGCCTTCTACGCCGAGCAGCTCATCCCGAAAGGTGCTGCATACGAATACGCGCTCTCGCGCGGGCTCACTCCCGAATCCATCAAGACATGGAACTTGGGACTCGCTCCCGACTCCTGGCGCGTCGTGCTCGAGAAGCTCACCGCAGACGGCTTTACGCAGAACGAGCTCCTTGCTGCTGGGCTCATCAAGGAGGCGGACGGGAAGAAGGGAACGTGGTACGACCGTTTCCGTAACCGCCTCATGTTCCCAATACGCGACTCCGCAGGAAGGACTGTCGCGTTCACGGGTCGTGCGCTTTCCGCTGACGATCAGGCGAAGTACCTGAACAGTCCCGAGACGGAGCTGTATAAGAAGCATGAGATTCTCTTCGGGATGGATAAGGCGAAGGATGCGATACGCACCCGCGGCTTCACCATCCTCGTCGAAGGCCAGATGGATCTCCTCATGCTGCATCAGATAGGGTTCCAGAATACGGTCGCGCTTTCCGGTACCGCACTCTCCAAGGAACACCTCGCGCTCATGAAGCGGTACGCCGATAACCTCATGCTCGCGCTCGACGCCGATAGGGCAGGGCTTGCGGCTTCGCTCAAGACCGCGACCTTAGCGCTTGCAAGCGGCATGCGCATAAAGGCGGTGAAGATGCCGCTCGGCAAGGACCCGGCAGACCTCGCGAAAGACACGCCCCAGGACTTCACGCGCCGAGTATCCGAGGCCAAGCCAATCATCGAGTTCTTCCTCGAGACCTTGGCTTCCACAGAGAAGGACCCTCATCGCCTCATACTCGAGGCCGAGCGCACCGTCCTGCCGCTTCTGGCTTCCATACAGAGCCCTATGGAGCGGGAGCATTTTGTTGGGGTTGCCGCCCGTATGCTCGGGAGCAGCCCGGACGCCATCCGGAACGGTCTTAAGCGAGTGGATATAGCTCAACCGGAGAATGCCGCCCTCCGAGCTCCAGGCGCCCCTGCAGCAGTGGTTCAGGCACGAGCTAAAGCGTCGGAGCGCACCATCCTCCAGATACGGGCCATCATAGAGAGCTATCCTGATACCGCCCTTGCGGAACGGCTTAAAAATGAGTATTCTCGTATTATTGGCGCAGGTATTCCGGATGAGCCTGTTCCCGAACGCATTCTCTTTGAATCGGGCATAGCCTTTGGCGAGGCACCGGAAGAAACCGCGGCAGATGATCTCACCCGCACCTTAGAACGTGCGGTACTTAGCGAGCGATTGACGGACGCTACCATGCGGCTCCGGCTCGCCGAAAGCGCGAACGACCTAGAAGCGATACAGATAGTAGCGACCGAGTGCAAAGACCTTGCAGCGCGGCTCTCATCATTTTCGTAAAACTTTAACCGAGTATTCACAACGCCTATGGCTTCATCTAAGAAACCCGCCAAGAAGAAGGCGGCAACGAAAGCTGTGAAGAAGAGCGCGAAGAAGACGCCCTCCAAGTCCGCATCCAAAAAAATGGCAACCACAAAGAAACCCACCAAAAAGGCCGTGAAGAAGGCAGTAAAGAAAACGCCTAAGAAGGTGGTCAAGAAGGCTGCCAAGAGAACCCCTGCGAAGAAGGCGGCGAAGAACGTCCGCGCTATGGGCGTCGTCCGCGCGGCCGTCACTGGCGTCAAAGCGAAGGCAGCAGCGGAGAAGGGCGACAAGGCAGAGCGCCTCATCGTGAAGGGCAAGGAGCGCGGATACATCACGTACTCCGAGATCCTCAAGGAGTTCCCGCACATCGAGGACGACATCATGTTCCTCGACGAGCTCTATGAGCGGTTCACCGCCCACGGCATCGATATCCTCGAAGGCGGCATGCTCGAGGACACGACCGACCAGTACCTTGCGACCCGTAACATCAAGGGCCGCGAGTCATCGAGCTACGACTCCATCCAGATATACCTCCGTGAGATAGGGCAGTACCCGCTCCTCACCGCGTCCGAAGAGCGTGAGCTCGCCAAGCGCATCGAGGACGGCGAGGACGAGGCACGCAACATCCTTGCGCGTTCGAACCTCCGCCTCGTGGTCTCTATCGCGAAGAAGTACGTAGGCCGCTCGCCGGACCTCACGCTTCTCGACCTCATCCAGGAGGGTAACCTCGGTCTCTTCAAGGCCGTGGATAAGTTCGACTTCCATAAGGGTTTCAAGTTCTCGACGTATGCGACCTGGTGGATCCGTCAGGCCATCACCCGTGCGCTTGCCGACCAGTCCCGCACTATCCGCATCCCGGTCCACATGGTGGAGACGATCGCGAAGTACAAGCAGGTATCGCGCCGCCTCGCGCAGGCGCTTGGCCGTGACCCACAGCCCGAGGAAATAGCGATAGAGATGGGCGTCGAGGTGGAGAAGATCTACCAAATAGAGAAGATAAACCAGGACACCCTCTCGCTCGAGAACCCTATCGGTTCCGACGACGACCAGAACTCTACGCTCGGCGACTTCATCGCTGACGATAAGATTCCATCACCCGTACAGGAATCCTCCGAGCGTATTCTCGGTGAACAGGTTCGTGACATCCTTGAGGACCTAAGCCCGAAGGAGCGCAAGATCCTTGAGATGCGCCATGGGCTGCTTGATGGTGTGTATCACACGCTTGAAGAGGTGGGGAAGGAGTTTGGGGTGACTCGTGAGCGTATCCGTCAGATTGAGGCGAAGGCGCTTGAGAAGATCCGGACGCATGAGAAGAGTCGGAGACTTAAGTCCTACTAGTAGTAAGGCTTAAGAGGGTGTCAATTGACGGTTGTCTTCTGGCATCGTAATCTTCGAACGTCAACTTTCAGATGGCTAGGCGAACTACAACTAATAAGACAAATATTGCCAGAGTTTCGGGCGTATCAATTCACGCTGCCTTCGCACATTTCGTATGTGTGCGCTGTCAAACGTCTAATACCGTGCCCCTTGGCACTCAGCTTCTTAGGCCAACAGAAGCATACGAATTAGAGTCATGGGTATGCAATAAGTGCGGTTTTGAGCATGCCAAAGGATCATCTCTCCCGCTTACGGACTTGGAAGGGAAGGGCCTACCCTTTACTACTTGGAAGCTTGAGCAAACTGCTGCTGGCAATCTTCCAACTCAACGTTTCTGGATGGCTTTCTTCAGGACAGCAACTGAAACGCGAGAAGCATACTGGAAACAGTGTGGGACCTGTGGCCGAATTCTGCCTGCCAGGGATTTCAGTAAACATGTTGGTTGGGGTCCATTGGAGAAACAGATGGAGTGCCGAGCCTGTAAGGCCGTTATCAATGCCGATCTTAATCCGAAGCGAACCAAGGAGCAGCTCTATGAGTCTTCGATACGTCGGCGCACCGCCGAACTTCTCCTTCAAGGCGAGAACAGGCAGCCCGATTTGAAGGCCCTTTTCGAACGTTTTGAAGGGAAGTGCTTCAAGACTGGTAAGTCTCTAGACTTAGCGGATCGAAGATCCTGGGCAGTTGATCATATTCTTCCGTCCCGTTGGCTCTACCCACTTACGGACGAGAACGCTGCACTGCTCTCAACTGATGCGAATAGTAATAAGAGCGATCGATGGCCGAGCGATTTCTATACAAACGACGAACTCATAGCGCTTGCTAGAATCACAGGTGCTGACCTAGGCTTAATGGCAAGTAAGATGCCTATTGTAAACGCAAACATCGACGTTGATGCCTGTGTCACACGGTTCCTCACCGTTCGTGGCGGTACTGATCTCGCTAAGCGCATCGACGAGCTCAAGAAGCTTCTCGAAGACTACGACCTCGTATCCCAGCTGTCAGCCGGAAATAGAAAGATACTTGCCTATATCTAACGTAGTACGAGGTATTGGTGCTTAGTAACCGAGCCGCGGTCCTTGATACCGTGAGACTCTCCATCTTCTACACTCTCCTCAAAGATATCGCATACCTCGAACCATCGAGCAGCTCTTCCTGATAGCGCATCTGCCATGTCGCACTTATGGCTTTTGCCGAGATGTAGTACAAATACCCCATCCTTCTTGAGGCGTTCCCGTGCTTGCATAAAGATACCGTCGTAGATGGATAAATCTTTTTTTTGTAACTCATCAACGAAGTTCACTGGCTGAGTCTTGAAGTGCGCTGCATCCCAACCAGCAAACCAAAGACGCATCCAGTTTGCTGCATAGAACCGGGTGCTATCAAAGAAGGGAGGGCTGGTAATGATCGCATCCAGATCGCGCACTTCTGCTGGCCATGTCTTCGTAGCATCTTGGAAACAAACTTCTCCCGGACTAAAGGTGTCCCTCTGAAGATGGGTCAAGGTACGATCAACTTTCTCGGTCAGCTTTTCTATCAGGCTCTTATACTCAAATTCGCCAGTAGGGGCGAAAGGAGTTATCCCATGCGAACGGCGGCTTAGTGCATAAGGTCGATTCCCATGCAGAATGTGCATAAGAGCAGACATTACAAGTGCATGCTCGGTTGTAGCGTATCCCTCCTTAGCAAAATACTTTCTTGCAAGTGTAATTTCCTCGAGCGTCTTTGGATGAAAGTAGTCCTTCATGGTCTTATTCATTCCGAACTTGGCTGTCGTGAGAATCTCGTCCTGTGACAACTTCTTACTCTGAATCCAAGAATCCAAATCCGCAACGATCTGCCATATCTTCTTTACCGATGGAAGGTTGAGCTTTGCTCTCGATATCGCTATGGCGGTAGGGCTTATATCGAAGGAGTATGATTTTTTGTTTTGCAGCGAGGCCTCAAGCGGAATTGTGCCAACACCTCCAAAAATATCGAGCATCTTCCCATTCTCAGGAACAAATATTGAGACTAGTTGGCTAGCAATTGATGGCTTGAGCTTCCCTTGATAGGAACAGAGTGAATGGATTGGGTCTCCCCAGTTTCGCTTAGACATTTCCCCTTGGTGGTGGGGTATATTCTTCTTGAAATTCTTCCAGTCTTTTTGCCATTCAGGCTTTATCTTTTCTTTCTGGATTCGATCTGGGTTTCTAAATATAAGCAGGACTTGCTTTAACTCCTGACCGTTATTTGATTGTCGCTTTCTCAGAACAATCTCCTTTTCAAAAACGTAGCCAATATTCTCCAATACAGATACCAGTATGTTATGCGTTTTTACATGAACACCCCCATAGATAGAGTCACCAAGATCGATAGCAAGTACAGCATCCTTATTAAGCTGTCCTCTCAAATCGCCAAAAATTGTTTCCATATCCGCGAAGTAGTCATAGACCATCTTTGGTATCCGCTTGTCATAGGCCTTCTTCTCCAAGGTCTCAAGTAGCGTATTTAGTTCCCGGTTATGTACAGATTTCTCGGCTTTGAGAGATACATCATTAATACCTGCCGTAACGGCCAATCTCCTGAAGTTGGTTAGATCTGCTTGCGTCTTTAAGTACCCAAGGAACCAGAGTTCGACCTTAGTATTGCGGAAATAGTTTGTTCCGTTCAGATAGGGTGGACTCGTGATGACAGCGTCTATTCCTAGAAAGGGAAGCTTACCTACACTTCGGGCATCCTCAGTTATTAATGTAGGCGCATCGCTAGAGCTAATCTGCTCCAAGTCCTTAAGCATTTGCTGCAGTCGGGTCGTCAGGCTCTCAAAGAAGTCAATCGTCTTCAAGTCATCGAGCTCCTTTCCGCGTCTAAATCTAAGATCACCCTGGCGCTTGAGAAAAGAGTTCTCAACTAGGCTGGAAAGTACCGCTACTGTTACTAGTTCGGATAGAAGTATGTCCTCAAAATAGAGAGTACTCAGGTATGTTCTTGTCTTAAGAACATGGCTAAAGACCTTCTCAGAGAAGAACTTACTCTCTCCGAAGGTGTCTGCATAAGTCTTCCTCAATTCCTGATCCTCGTCATGTTTAAGAATTTCTATTCTGAGATCAGGGAGAATTGCCTCAAGTTGGCGTAAAAGCTTCTTTCTGTTCGGAGCATTTCGCGCCTTTGTCTTAACTTTAGTTAAGAACTGAAGCAAAGGATTAACTTCTGAATACAGAGCCGTGAACCCGAGCGCAGACGCAACTATCGGTGTAGTTCCAGTGCCCGAGAAGGGGTCGTAAATAACCTTTGCAGACTTATGAACGTGAGTGTCGATAATATGCTTAACAAAGTCCGGCGAGTAACCTTCAAGATATGGATACCAATTTTGCAGAGGCATATCCTTAGCGCCCTGGAAGGTGACATGGGCAGGGTCAATAGGGAATTGGCCGGCGCTAACGCCTCTTGCTAGTTGATACTTAAGCTTATTAATACAGAATTTATTTACCGGCAAGTCGGCCTTAGTGGCATACGTTTCAAGATCAGAAAAAGTCTTTACTCCTAGAACTTTCCTCATCTCATGGCTTGAGAAGTGCCTTATTGTCTCGTATACCTTCTTCTCATTTTCCGGGAAGGCAAGTGTAAATGATTTGGACTTCGTATCCCGCTCCCTAATGTCAGGGAAATAAATTGCCTTGAATGATTGCTTAGCGACGACCTCCATAAAGTAAAGGGTATCATAGTTATGATACCCTTTACTGAAAGAGGTGTTGATAAGTATTTCAATCAAACTATGGATAGTAAAAAGTGGATGGCAATTTTTTATAAATTCTTTATAAAAAATTGAGATTTACATAATCACATCTTGATAAGGTTCCCATACATCAATAACAACAGCGTATGGAACAATACGAGAATTTATCTTGGCAATCAAACATACGGCAGTACAAGATCGGTGAGGATTACATCATTGTGAAGTTCAGTGACGATTCGTGCTACAAGTACACTTATTTGCGAACTGGAAGATCAAATGTCGAGAGTATGAAGGTGCTCGCAAGGTGTGGACAGGGCCTCAGTTCATTTATCAATAAGGAAGTTAGATATGAATACGATAGCAAATGGTAGTTATTCAGTGACTGCAACGAAGCGGATGCTTCTAGCGGCGGAGCCGTCAATCGACAAGCAGGCAACCCTGCCGGTCGCGATCTGATCGTAGCTCATGACGTCCTCTCAAGGTTCAGGATCGAACTTCAGCTCAACCCTACTATAAGCATTTCCGAATGGGAAATGATGCGGGGAAGACGGGTATTTATGAAAAGATTAATCTTGCCGCAGATAAAAATAGGTCCGTGACAATCACGGACCTTTCAAGTGTAGCGAGCGGTATATTCCCGACAGGATTTCGCGGTGTGCCATCCTACTGGTGACCAACGCTGCGCTTGATCACCGGCCGCAACGTCCTCTGCTGTCACTAAGAGCGCTATGCGCGCATAAGATCTTGGCTCTCTCGAGCAGGGACCTGGTCGGTATCGCTCACTCCCCATGGCTTCATTTGCACCTCTTCATGGTTGCTTCCGGGGGCTGTAGTCGTTATAGCACATTAGGAACAGTGGTCTGCAAGTTTCCTCGAACTACAGTCGTTTGACCATTCATCGGCTCGCCGCTCCTCGAAGCCGCCTAACCCAACTACCGGTCGCCCCTCCGCACGGAGCGGGCGGCTTTCTTTTACGCCCGGTATAGTAAGGGAAATGGGTACCGAGTATGAAATACACGAATCCTCGCGCGCACGCCACCTGCGCATAACGGTCCATCCGGACAGCCGCGTCGTGGTGACGAAGCCGGTACGGATAAGCCAGAAGAAGGTCGAGGAGTTCATCCAGGCACGCAAGGTATGGATAGAGTCGGCACGAACAAAGTTCCTGAAGCAGACGGGCGGCACACCTCCCATTCCGCTCTCGAAGCCCAGAAAGGGGTCTCGAGCGTATAAGGAGGCTATCGCTGCCGCACGAACGCTCGCTACGGAGCGGCTGAGGCACTTCAATGCAATCTATGGCTTCTCGTATGGCACTGTATCGATACGGAACCAGAAGACACGATGGGGAAGCTGCTCGGCCACGGGGAACCTCTCCTTCAACTACCGCATAGCATTCCTCCCGAGCGCGCTCGCAGACTACGTCATCGTGCACGAGCTCTGCCACACCAAGGAGCACAATCATTCAAGTAGCTTCTGGGCGGAGGTAGCGCGCACCGTCCCCAACCACCTAGCACTACGCCGTAAGCTTCGCACCAGGTACTCCCTCTAGGGGCGAGCTATACTTTACGCATATGGAAGAGCGCATCGGGGAAACGGTGGAGCGCATGCTCGAGCGCAACGCCCGGGTGGAGGCGGATAAGGCGTGGGAGACGAGCGGATTCCGCATAGGGACCATCGCGGCCATAACCTATATCTGCGCCGCTATCGTCCTCTATGTCATCGGCGCCCAAGACTATCTCCTGTCGGCAATAGTGCCAGCCCTTGGATACGTGCTTTCGACGCAATCCCTCCCGTTCATAAAGAAGTGGTGGCTCGCGTCGGTATATAAACGATAAGGACATGACCGACGCCACAAGCGTCGGTCATGCGGGAGATATCCGTGGGCTGACTCCCATGTATTACTGGAATACGCTATCGCTATAGCTACCCCTTCCGCTGTCCGCAGTGTGTCCGCTCGTTTCCAGTCCCCAGAAGCCGAGCGCAGTCACCAGGAAGCCCGTTATCATGAGCGACCACGTGAGCGAATCACCGCTGAACCCGAGGAAGGCGAGGAGGACGAGCCATAAGCCGAGGAGTCCCGTAAGCCATTGCTGCCACATACGCTGTATACGTTTACCACACTGATAAGTCGACCATGCTAGTCGTCATGCGAGGCGGCCAAGCTCGAATAATCGTAATGCCGATAGGGTGAAGGAAGGATGAGATATAACAGACATCGGCCGCCTTGTTAGGGGCGGCCGATCTGTTTTGGCGTACTACGCTTCATGGAGCGGAAGCCGCTCGAACGAGGAGCCCGGACGATAGTCGCGGATCTCGAACGGGCATTCGTCTCCCCATATCTCGACGATCTCCATCCGGGTCACGGGCCGTATCTGCTTCGGCTCCCGATCCGGAACGCTCGCGAGGTAGGCGAGAAGCTGAGGGAAGCCCGAGTAGACGAGCAGCGCATCGTCGAGCATGTCCGCCCTTGAAGCGGCCTGGTCGGTGATGATGAGATACTCCCCCTCCTTTATCAGGCGGAGAAGGGGTGTACGGGCTTTAGGAGCGTGGGGTGCTCGGCGCATGAGTGTATTCCTTGATTAGGCCACATCTAATCTGATAGTACACCTCGCCTATGGTTTGTCACCCCTCCGAACCAACTACTGGCCAGGACGGATTCAACGTAGAATACAGGTAATGGCCCCCGGACTATTCGAAGAGCAATATAAGAAGCTGAATGCGGCTCAGAAGAAGGCGGTCGATACGGTCGAGGGGCCGGTCCTCGTCATAGCGGGCCCCGGCACCGGCAAGACCCACATCCTCACGCTTCGTATCGCGAACATCCTGAACAGGACCCAAGCGAACCCGACTAACATCCTCGTGCTCACCTTCACCGAGTCCGCGGCAAGGACCGTACGAAAGCGTTTGGCTGAGCTCGTCGGGGACGCGGTCGCTCGAGAGGTATTCATCTCGACCTTCCATAGCTTCGCCGAGCATTTGCTCTCGACGTACCCTGACTCGTTCAAGGACGCGCGCGGCAAGCGGCTCGCGGGCGATGTGGAGTCCACGCTCCTGTGGCGGGAGGTACTCGAGAACGAGGAGCTTTCCGCGCTCCGCACCACCAAGTCCCCGTATTTCTATCTGCGCGACCTCGCGCACCTACGGGACGACCTGCTCCGCGAACGTATATCGCTCGCTGAATACCGCGCATGGGCTGACACCGAAGCTGCTCGCATCCGAGGAGATGAATCCCTCCTATACGTAAAAGGGGAGAAGAAGGGGCAGCTGAAGCCCGAAGGCGAGAAGAAGCTCGAGCGCCTCGAGAAGATACGGGAAGCCGCGCGCCTCATAGAGGCGTACGAGGCGAAGAAGGAAGAGCGGGACGTGTACGACTTCGCCGACGTGCTCCGTATCGCGGTGGACGGGCTGAACGAGGATGCGGATCTCAAGGCAACGATCCAGGAACAATACCAGTATATATTGGCCGACGAGCACCAGGACGCGAACGCGCTCCAGCACGCGCTCCTCGACACGCTCGCATACGACGAGCACCCCAACATCTTCGTGGTGGGAGACGAAAAGCAGGCGATATACCGCTTCCAAGGCGCCGACTCCTCGCATTTCAAGACCTTCACCGAGCATTTCCCGCGAACGGAGACCATATACCTCACCGACAGCTACCGCTCGTATAGCGGTATCCTCGACACTTCCCATACGCTCATCACGTCCGTTCCTGCAGCGACCGGCGAGCACCACCCGCTCGTAGCGACGAGAGAAGGACTCGCTTCCATACGTCTCCTGGCCGCTCCGGACCCGCTCGCCGAGCGTGACCAGGTAGCGCAGCTGGTCGAGGACGCCATTGCAGGTGGCACGAAGCCCCATGAGATAGCTATCATCGCGAGCCGTAACTCGACGGCTGACCTCTTCGCGGAGCATCTTGCGGCCCGGAACATCCCGGTGCTCCGTGCGGGCGATGTCCTCCTCTCATCGCGCCCCTTCATGCGCTCCGTTCTCGCGCTCATGCGCGCAGTGGCCGACCCACTCGATACTTCTGCGCTTCGGGAATCGCTCCTCGCTCCTTGGTACCCGATACCTATGAAAGAGCGAGCCGAGCTCCTCCTTAAGAACCGGGATCGAGAACTATGGGCTGCGCTCACCAATGTATATCCCGATATCGCCAAGACGCTCACGGAACTGCAGAAGGAGAGTCTCGCAGCCGCACCGCTCCCGCTCATGTCGAAGCTCCTCGCTGACACTGGCGCCCGCGCGTACGCGCTCTCGCACGCGGAGCATCTCGATGACGTCGCGCTCCTGCGCCGCATATTCATGCACATGGAGGAGATAGTCGGACGCGACCCGAACCGTTCGTTTGCGGACGTGGTAGGCGCGCTCACGAAAGCGCACGAGCATGGGCTCGAGAGCGTGAAGTCCTCGGTGACGCATGAGGAAGGGAAGGTGACGGTGATCACCGCGCATAAGGCCAAGGGCATGGAGTTCGAGAAGGTCTTCGTGGTCGGCATGAACGCACGCCAGTGGGAGAAGGGAGGCATGTCCGCCAAGATCCCTTCGCCCGTAGACCAGACCAGGAGCATCGAGGATATTACCAAACTCTTCTATGTCGCCATCACGCGCGCCAAGGACGAACTCGTCCTGTCGTACGCATCGGAGAACGGGGATGGCCGCGACACGCCGCCCTCGGCGCTCATACCCGAGGGCCTTGAGCTGATAGCGCCTGCGTCGGACCCGCTTCCGCTTCTTCATGCTGAAATAAAGCCTCGGGCAGTGGTCAACGAGCTCGTGCTTCGTTACCTCACCGAGGAAGGCCTCTCGCCTTCGGCAATGAACGAATACCTAGAATCCCCGCCTACGTTCTTCGCGCGCCGTGTCCTCAGGCTCCATGAGCCCGAGGCCCCCGCGACTGCGATAGGTATCGCGGTGCATGCTGGTATCGCCGAGTACCTCACCACGAAGGACCAGGACAAAGCGTACGGAGCGCTCAACCGCTGCCTCAAGAACTCGCTCCTCCCGCGCAACGCCGCCTACGAACGCGTGGTCGAACACGCGACGCTCTCGCTCAAGGCATATCTCGCAAGCGCGCATAAGGACGGCGAGACTACTGCGATAGAGAAGGCGTATTCCGTGAAGCGGATGGTAGAAGGGAAGGAGATACTCCTGTATGGAAAGGTAGATGCGGTATTCAATACTCCGACCGGGGAATGCATCGTCGACTTCAAGACCTCCACCGACGTCCACATCAAGGACGAGAAGCACGCCCGTCAGCTCGCGTTCTATGACCTCCTGCTCAAGGAGAATGAGCATGACCTCAAGGCGGCCAGCATCGTCCAGGTCGGTCCCGAGCTCGTGCGCGAATTCCCCGTACCGCTTACGGCTGAGACGAGGGCGGAGCTAATAATCACGCTCGATGCCGTAATCGGCGAACTATTGTCCGGTATATGGCGCGCAGGAGAACCTTCGGACTACGACGACCTTCTCCAGCTCTTCGGGTAAAGCAAAGTCTCCCTGCGTACGCAGGGAGACTTTGCCAATGAATCGAACTACTACGCTGCCTCTCGGAAATGCTCGCCCGCGTCTGCGGCGACTTGCTTTGCCTCCGCCTCGGTTGCGGCATGGCCGATCACGTTCCCCTTATCATCCGTAACGAACATCTCTGCCGGCTCTTTAGTCTGTGCGTCGACGAATTCACGCTTCTCACCCTCTTTCTTCCTCCAACCGAAAAATCCTTCACCCATAGTATTTGAATCGAATATTGATATATAAGTATTTTCCCACTCCCGCTTCGTATGTCAATCGGCCATTTCCAACAACTATCTGCCCATAGAACGTTCAACTAGCTCCTTCAAGCTCGTATACGGGAGCGCCCCGTTTATCGCCACCGGCTCCTGGCCCTCAATGAATACCACCGTGAACGGCGCCCCCTCGGCTCCGGCCCCGAGCGCGTCGTGCGCCTGGCTGCGGACCTTGCTCGAGAACTTCCCGGACGTCATGCACTGGTCGAACCCTTCCTGCGGTATACCGAGCGAGGTGAGTACCACTGGATAGTTCTTCGGATTGAACTCGGCGGAACCCGATGCTATAGCATGCGCCTGGTCGATGAACCGCCAGAACCCTTCGGGGCTCGAAAGGGAAGCGACGCACTCCGACGCTTCCGCGTGCCGCTGCGCGTATGCATGCATGGTCGTAAGAGGGAGGTGGCGGTACACCCAGGCTACCTGGCCTCCCGCTGCGTATTCCGTCATGAGCTGCTGCAGCGCGGCGTGGAAGTTCTTCCCGTCGTCCGAATCGATATCGGAGTACTCCACGATAACGACGGGCGCCTCAGGGTTCCCGATGATATGGTCGGTCGGCGTAACCGCCGGGACGGCGTCAGGCTTCGCTGATTCAGGGATCTTAGCGCTCGTCGTCCGGATGACGAATATCGCGATGGCGAGGATGAGCCCCGCGACTATGATGGCTCCGGGGATAAGCCAGACGCTCCTCGACGATGATTCCATATCCAAATCTTACCATCCCCTTCAGAACCTCCCCGCTGCAGAGGGAGGGAAGGCATTGACAAATATGCAAAATATTGTTAACCTCTCCCCAGACAAACGCTTCCGGGAGGATGCCATGCGTACGTACCACCCAGTAACGAAACGGCATCCTCAATCCGACCGGATTACGATGATGCTTTGGTTCGCGATATGGATGCAATTCGCCACTGCCGTTCTTCTCGCTCTTGAAGGATGGAACTATGCGACGGTGTTGCTCGCCTTCATGCGGGTCGGGGTTGCGATAGCGAACTTCGCTCTCTTCGTGGGCCTGCTCTTGCTCGCAGGATTCCTAATCGTTCGGGGGCTGTACCGCCTACTAAGAACGTCGTACAAGGACGTGTCCATGGGGCTCACGTTGCTTCGGACAAGCAGGAACAACTGAATATTTCGTGTCACGCTGGCGCCCCTTCCCCGGGGCGCCATTTTATTTACAACGGAAGCGTATGGGTGAATGCTGTCCCTGGCCCATCCGTACGCCAAGAAGAAGTATCGAGTTTTATATCCCGAACATCCTTCAGGTCCTTATACTTCAGCTTTCCATGCTCGAGTGCGTAGTCGTAGAGACCGCGCGTAACGCGCACGTCCTGGATGCAGTATTCCTTCACCTTCTCGACGAGGCCTTGCTGCCACCACTCCACCGCCTTGAGGCCGTCGCCTGATTTACCCACCTTGAGCGTCGCCTCGGCAAGGTTCTGAAGCCGGAGCCTTCTTCCAAGCACCTCATACACCTCCATCATGAGGTCGAGGGAGCGTATTTTGGTAAGGTCTCCCGGATAGTATTTATTCAAGATAGGAACGTCGAACGAGATGGAGTTATACCCGATGAGCACATCGGCCTTCTCGAAGATGGGCCACAGCGCCGGGAGCTCCTCCTTGGTGTATGCCGTATATTCATTCGTCTCGGAGTCGTGGACACCCACGACGGAAAGCTCGAGTGCCGCATAGTCGCTGCGGGAGAAGGTAGGGAACGCGTTCGCCGTCTCTATATCGAAAGTCACTTCACGCATAGCACTAGGAATTGGAGCGTATAGCCTCGGCGACGGCTGCTGGAGCGAGCTCCTGCTCGAAACCGGACTCGAGGTTCTTGAGGCGAACGGTTCCCGAAGCCGCTTCGCTCTCGCCATATGCGATGAAATAAGGGATTCCGCGCTTAGCCGCCTCGCGTATCTGGTCGCCGAGCGACTTATCGGTCATGTTCGTTATGACCCTCACCCCATCCGCACGCACGGTGTCAGCCAGACCCTGTGCGCCTGCGATATCGGACTCAGCGGGCGTACCGATATAGAGCTCGGGAGCGCTCGATACCGCAGGGAGAAGGTCATGGGTGGTGAGGAAATCGAGGAGCGTGACGTCACCCATAGCGAAACCGACGGCAGGGAGTGCATCACCGCCGAACATGGCGACAAGACCGTCATAGCGACCTCCGCCGCCAAGTGCCCTTGGATTCTCTGGGTCCGTATCGAATATCTCGAACACGAGACCTGTGTAATAGAGGAACCCGCGAGCGACGGTGGGATCGAATACGACATTATCCATGCCGCGTGCCTTGAACGCTTCGATGAGGCTCGCAAGCTTCTGGTATTCGGCTTCTACCGCTTCATTCTCATGGGATTCGATGAGCTCAAGTGGGTCATGCCCGTCCCTGCGGTATGGGGCACGCGCTTCTTCGAACGCTCCTTCATCCATCTTGTTCTTGCGGTCGATAAGCGCGAGATAGCTCGTGGATTCTTCTTCCGAGAGACCGAGCGCGGATGTCGCTGCGTTCACGAGCGTGCGGGAGTTGATGCGGATAGAGAAATCGCTGTTCTTCGCCCCGAACGCGCGGAGTATCTCGTACACCATGACGACCGCCTCGCCCTCGGCGCTCGCTTCCTTGATTCCGACGATATCCACGTCAACTTGGAAGAACTCACGCAATCGGCCTTTCTGAGGGCGTTCATACCTGAAGCGATTACCGATGGAGAACCAGCGAAGGGGATACACCAGCTCGCGACGCTTAGCCGCCACCATGCGCGCGAGCGTCGGTGTCATCTCAGGACGCAGCGTCACCCTCCTGTCCCCGCGGTCCGTGAACGTATACGTCTGCTCGTTCACTATCTCCTCGGATGTCTTGCTCTCGTAGAGCTCGGCACGCTCGAGTGGGGATGCGTTGTACTCCTCGAAGCCGTACGAGCGGAGCACCTTACGGACAGTATCGAAGACGGTCTGGAGGCGGGTCCAGTCCTCGGGGTAGAAATCACGTACGCCCTTATAGCTTTCGGTGGAGAGGGGTTCCTTCTCGCTCATGCGTATGAGTGTATCAGATTGGGCACCGGCCTCTAAGGGTCAGAGAATCCCGTTTATCACATCGCGGACCGCATGATTGCTGTCGTTGGCTTTGCCGTCGTCATGCAGGTCCGCTACCTGCTTCATGATGATGTCGCGGAGCTCAGAGGGGTGCGGGATGCCGGTCATGCGGAAATGCTGGGAATTCTCGCTTGCGGTCTGCACGACCAGGTTGCCGTACCCGAGCAATGTCGCGAACAATCCATGCGTCTCCGTCGTCACGTCCTGCACGCGTACGAGGAGGAAGCTCGAGACCTCGCGGCTGAAGAAACCGTACTGATAGATATAGACGATGCGCGTGCCGGTGATGACCCAGCGGTTGAGGTAGTACTGGGTGAAGGTATTGAACGCGAACATCCAGAGGAAGAGCCACCAGGCGCCGAGGAGGAGGCGTGCCCATTCGTTCGCGAGCGAGAGCGCGGCGAACGACGCTTCAGCGGCAGGAGCGCTCGCGGCGAGGCCGCGCAGGAAGCCAGGGATGAGGAGCGGCAGGAGCGCGAGCAGCGCGAAGGGAAGCAGCTGCGCGAAGAAGACGAACCAGTGCTTCCGTACCGAACGGATGACGTGCTCTCCGGGCTCTAGCTTGAATTCCTCCATAACCTACGGCGCAAAACCCGACACGGCGAAGAGTGCGAGGGAGAGCGAGATGATGATGTGCGTGATGATGGCCGGGATGGCGACCGATGAGTTCTGGCCGTACCGCACCCAGTGGTACGCCGCGATGAGCGTGTAGAGGGCCCAGAACACGAACATCACCCACGCGATGACGGAGACTATCTTCGCGGGTTCCATGACCTCGAAGGCAGGTCCGAGCTGGAATGCGGGCGCTTGAGCGTCTTGCATGGTGTTACGCGTAGTATCCCACGAGGGTACGGGGGCGGCCATACTGATCGGTGCGTATGTCGGCGCGTATCGCGCCGCCCTCAAGCACGAGATTCCGCGCATCCTCGATGTTGTCGATATCGCATTCCATCCAGAGCTCGCCGCCTGCATTCAGGTGAAGAGGAGCCTCGCGCGCGATGCGTTCGATGAGGTCGAGTCCCCGTTCTCCTGCGAAAAGGGCGATAGGGGGTTCGTAGTCGAGAACGGCATTATCTAATTCGCGACCGCTCGGGATATAGGGCGGGTTGGTCACGATGAAGTCGAAGCGTTCACCTACGAACGGGGCGAGAAGATTGCCGCGACGGATGATGGCGCGGGACGCATCGAGCCCGTTCGACTCGATGTTCTTCTTCATGAGGTCGATATGCGCGAGCTCAAGCTCCCCGAACGACACCTTCGCGTTCGGGAAGCGAGCGAGCACCACAAGTCCTATCGCGCCCGAGCCCGCGCAGAGGTCGAGCAGGGTGAACGGCTTATCACCGAACCGCTTCTGGAGTTTCTCGATGAGTGCCTCCGTCCAACTCTCGGTCTCCGGGCGGGGGATGAGCGGCCGGCTGTCGAGATGGATACTTAGTCCAAGGAAGGGAATCCATCCGATGACATAGGCGAGGGGCTCACCGGCTTCGAGCCGTGCTACGTCACCCCGAATATCCACGGTTTCGTCGCCGTCGTACTTATCCCGTACGAGTGCCCTGATATCCTGGTCGGATGTACTTGACATATATAGACTATTGTGCATAATAGTACTATGAGTAACGAAAAGGCACCAGGGGCAAAGCTTCAGCCTACCTATGTGCGCGACGCGTTGTCGCGCGACGTAGGGGTCATTCTCGCGTCCTGCCTCCGTGAGTTCAAGGAGGGTCGCGAGCTCGACGAAAAGTGCTTCGACGTCGATGCGGTCATCTGCGGCCGCTCGCTCGCTCCTAAGATCCGCTACGAGCGCAAGGTATCTCCGATCTCGTGGTCAAAGGGGAATACACCGGAAGGAAGCAATCGTCCTCTGACGCTTCCAGGTCGCGGGAACTTCATCCCGTCGACCTATTGCCAGGCCGCATAAACAATCTATACGCGCATAACGGCCAGCATACGCTGGCCGTTATGCTATCATCGCGTCATGAAGCACTTCTGGCACATCACGTTCTCGGTATTCTTCGCTATCCTTCTTTTCTTCGGCATCGCCTGGCTTGCCGTAACGGGGCGGTTCAATCACCAGGTATCGATGGGGGACTTTGTCCTCATGGCGCTCGCCATATGGCGCCTGATCCGGCTCTTCACCTATGACGCCATCACTGACTTCATACGTGACTGGTTCGCGGGTGCGTCTCCCTCATCGCTCCGCGGCACGCTCAACACGCTCGTGACCTGCCCGTGGTGCGTCGGCCTTTGGTTCTCCTTCGTCGTGGTATTCGCGTACTTCGCGACGCCGTTCGCGTGGCCGGTCATTCTCATCCTCGCGCTTGCCGCTATCGGCTCGTTCCTGCAGCTCATCTCGAACCTCGTCGGCTGGAGCGCGGAAGCGAAGAAGCGGATGGTACAGGGAACGGGTACCGGGAAGGGAGGTACGTGCGGATAAGCAAAGGATAAAAGAAAAGGCCCGGACAAATTGTCCGGGCCTTTTCTGTAAGGGGAGATTAGTAACCTCCGCCGTAGCCACCGCGATCGTTGCCGCCGCCGAAGCCTCCACGGTTTCCACCGCCGAAGCCGCCGCCACGAGCACCGCCTGCACCGCCCTCGCGAGGAGGACGATCACCCTGCGGGCGCGCCATGGAAACGGAGAGCATGCGCCCGTCCATTTCCTTGCCGTCCCAACGGTCGATAGCAGCCTGGGCCTGAGCCTCGTCTACCATCTCGACGAAACCGAATCCGCGCGAGCGGCCGGTCATGCGATCGCTGATAATGCTGACGGACGTTACCTCGCCTGCTTCCTCGAAAGCGGTGCGAAGCTCATCCTCGGTCGTGCGGTATGGGATACCGCCGACATAGAGCTTGTTTGATGCCATGTGGCTAGAAAAATACGTATAACCTCGCCGATACTGAACACTTGGAGGGGCGCATACGCCACGCGAAGCTTCGCTCACCTGCGAGTTATTCCCACTATGCTACGAACCTCATGGAAGCGCAAGGGTAGGAAGCGTCGTATGGGGATTAGTATGCGATGGAGCCCCCTTCCTTAGGAACGCAGCTTATACCCCTTGCTTCGAGCTCCCGAATAGTCATATTGCGGTGGATGAGCTCATCGTTCCTGACCGACTCGAAGAACTCGTATTCAGTGACCACATTGCGGCCGTAGAAGGAGAGGAACTCGTACATACAGACGCGGTGCTTCATCTCCTCGCCATAGAGCTCCAGGAATTCCGAGTATTGATGGTACGCATGGTTCTCGAAAATGTAGTTCAGCTCGAGCGCCGCCTTTCGGTACACGATATAGAGGAGATAGATGGTCCAGAAGTAGAAGAAGGCGAACAGGAGCGGGATGAATGTGTGCTTGAAGAACCGCTGCGCCTTCATCTTGCATACCATCTGCGAGAGCACGACGACGTGCATTGTTTCGTTGTCCTGGGCGAAGCGGCTGAAGGTGCTTGTCTTCGCGAGCTCGATGGCGCGCTTCTCGTTCTTATAGAGCGCAGTCAGGAGAGTATAGGTAGCGACTTCCCACGATTGGTAAGGAATGCGGGCGATGACCTCGATTGCCTTGAATTTTGCATAGGATGGCTTCTTGCCGTATACGAGCGTGCCCGAACTGACGAGCAGCCAGCCGAGCATGGACGCTACCCAGCCGACCTTGTATCCGTCATACGGCTTAGCGTACGCTGCACGCTGCGCAGGGTCGTTCAATTGTTGGACGAGCGCCTCGTGCGCCAGGAATTCTTCGCTCATGTCCGTACTTTATCACGAGGCAGTTAGAGGCTCGTAAGTATCGACCGCTCGATATCCTCGAAGGTACCACCGACCTTTTTGCCTGGATTGAAGATATTGTTCGGATCGAATATGCGCTTGGTCTCTGCGAAGAGCGCCACTACTTTCTCGCCAAAGAGCATAGGGAGGTACGGCGTGCGGATGATGCCATCGTTGTGTTCTCCTGTGGTCGTGCCACCGTACTTGATAACGAGCTCATAGACGCGTGGCGACAGCTCGAGGATAGTCTTCCTCGATTCCTCCTTCGTGAGATCCATGAGCGGAATAATATGGAAATTACCGTTACCGATGTGGCCAGCGATGGTATAGATGAACTTATCCTTATATTCGGCGAGAAGCGCGTTCAGTTCTGGCATGAACGTTGGATATGAATCCACCGGCACCACGAAGTCGTCGATGAATGGGGATGCGTAGAGGCCGTGCGAGTTCTTCCGCAGGAGCGCGAAGCTCTCCCTGCGCACTATCCAATACTTCTCCGCGGCCTTCTCGTCCTCCTTTATGCTCGATACAACCCCCAGATGGGAAATAGCTTCTTGCGCCTGCTTCGCTTTCTTGAGCGCTTCCTCGTGCGTATCCTCGGAGAACTCGGCCATGAGTATGAGCTTCGGTATACCGCCCCGTGCTGCCATGCCGACCTCCGGTAGGAAGGAGAACCCGAGCCGTATAGCACGCATGAGCCCCATCTGCGAAAGCATCTGCGGAAGGAACTTGATGGCGAGCTTGAATGTCTGGTCGTCGTAGCTCTCGAACGACTCCGGGTTATACGGAAGTACCTTATGCACTATCTCCGGAAGGTGGTCGATATCCTTCAGGAATACGACGAGCATGGCGCGATACCCCTGCTCCTTCACGAGTCGTAGCTTCATCTTGGTCGTGAGCGCGAGCGTGCCCTGCGCGCCCGTGATGAGCTTCGCGAGATTGAAAGTACCGTGCTTGCTATCGAGCACGTCCCAGAGCGCGTACCCAGCAGAGTTCTTGGAGACCTTCGGCTTCGCATCCCGTATCGCATCAAGATTATCCATGATGAGCGCACTCATCTTCCGGTATATATCGCCCTCGAGACCATGGAGCGCACGCTTTCCATCGAGCTCGGTGGGTGTAAGTGCTTTGAGGGTGGTTATAGAGCCATCAGAAAGCACCACTTCGAGCTCCTCGACATAGTCATGGGTCTTGCCGTATTCGAGCGTGCGCTCGCCGCCTGAGTCGTTGTTCACTATCCCGCCGAGCGCCGCGAGCTCGCGCGAAGCCGGATACGAGGGAAGCAGCTGGTTATTCACCTTGCGCGTCTCGCGCTCAAAGTCGCGGTAGTAGACGCCTGGCTCGGCTACTGCATAGCCGTCAGCGACCTCATGCACCTTGTTCATGTATTTCGTGAACACAGCGACTACAGAGTCAGTGAGGGGACCGCCTGACATATCGGTGCCCGCTGAGCGTGCGGTGACTGACACATCGTCGCCTGCAGCTTTTGCACTAGCGATAGTCTTCACGAGTACGGAGACATCCTGCGTATCCTTCGGGTACACCACCAAGGACGGCGTACGTTCGAAGACGCTCGTATCGCGCGACATTTTCGCGAGCGTCTCGCTGTCGGTGGCTAGGTCGCCCTTCATCACGCCTGCGAGTCTCGCAGTAATATCCATGAGCAGAGTATAGCGTGCAAAATGAAAACCCCGTCGTCCGAATGCGATTCGCTGTGTGCGAATGCATTCGGACGACGGGGTAGATGAAGGCGAGGCAGGTGAGGGATCAGCGCGGAAGGCGCGCAGCGATCGCGCAGTACTTCTCGAGCTGGGTCTGATTCGCCTTGCTCGCCATGATATTCTTCTTGATCTCGGTCAGGCTGTCCCACATGGATTGGGAGACATTGGGCGTCTGCTTCATCCGGGATTCCAAGTCCCGGATCACGAGCTCGTCGCTGTAGAGCTGCAGGCGCCAGGTGAGCAATTTGTCGCACGGCGAGGCCATGACCGCCGCGGACGGCGTCATCGGCGGGAACGCGCCGGGGCTGGTCGACTGCGCAAACGCCGGGCTAGCGGCGAGCGACAGGCAGGTCGCGAGGGTAGCGAAAAGCTTCATGTTTTTCTCCTTCCGGGAGTCAAATCAAAGGGCAGGACGCCCGTACATTCGGGTGTATTATATACATATATACTCAAATATGTCAAGCCCTCACAATCGAGGGCTATGCCGTCTTCGTATGCTTCCGAAGCCTCAGCGATGAGTAGTACGCAGCTGCAACGAACGCGAGACCGATACCGCCCGTGATTATCTCCGGAACTTCGAAGAGAAGCCCTGCGAACATGGAAGCCGCGAGACCGAAGATCGCCCAGTGCGCGCCATGCTCAAGGTATACGAGCGTATCGAGCGTATTCTTCTTCACGAAGTAGATGGTCATGCTCCTGACGTACCATGCACCGATACCAAGACCTGCCACGATGATAGGAATGGAGGTCGAGAGCGCGAACGCGCCCACCACGCTATCAAGCGAGAACGCGGAGTCGAGCACGTTCAGGTACAGGAAGAGCGCAAGCCCGCTCGCCGCAGTATTAGTCATGGTCGCCGAGAACGAGCTCGCGAGTCCCTGCATGAATATGAACAGGATGATGCCGATGATACCGGCTGAGAGCACGATGGCCTGCTCGTTCGGGACGAGAAAGGAAAGCCCCACGAGCGTCACCAGCGCGACCCCTATCTCAAGCGCCTCGATACGTCCGAGCTTTGATAGGTTCCTCTCGATGATACCTATCCAGTGCACCTCCTTCGATTCGTCGAAGAAGTACTTGAGCGACACCATGAGGAGGAACGCAGCGCCGAAGGCATAGATGCCGTGCTTGGCGCCCTCGAGCAGGTGCCCGTATTCCTCAGGATGGAACGCCGCAAGCTGCGCGACGAGCCAGGGCGAACTCCACACCGAAACGCTCACGATGAGGATGGGAAGCACGAGGCGGGTGCCGAAGACCGCGATGAGGATGCCCCAGGTGAGGAAGCGCTGCTGCCACTTCTCGCTCATCTGCATGAGCACGCGGGCGTTCACCACCGCGTTATCGAACGAAAGCGTGACCTCGAGCACGGTAAGAAGAAGCGCGGTCACGAACGCGACGGGCCCGAGCCACAGCAAGATGCCGAGCATGATGAGCGAAGAGACGACGGTGGGAATGAGGAAATAGCGCATGCGGGATAGGTTAAGGGAGCATTGTATCAGGCGCCCTTCAGAAGTCCTTCGATCACGAGAAGCGTCTCGTCAGGATCGAGCACGGAGCGCGTGGGAATGCCCGTCTCCTTCACTACTTCGTCGTTACCGCCCGGAGCGAGCGCATCGCCTACATAGAGCATCGTCCCTACAGGGATTGAAAGGTGCTCGCTAAGCTTCCGTACCCCGAACGCCTTGTTCACGCCTCGCTTCGTGACGTCTATGGAGGTAGATCCCCCGCGCTTCACATCGAACTCCGGAAGACGCTTCGCAAGCGCTGCGCGCAGTATCTCGCGCTTGGTGCCCACCGGGTCCCACGCTTCCTTCTCCTTAACGGGCGCCTGCTGCCCGAGCGCCGAAAGCGTCACTTGCGGACCACGCACCTCGATACGGTCGCCGTACGGCGGGTGGGAGCGATCAATGACGCTGCACGTATCGATGACCTCCTCCATCGCTGCCTGTATTCTCTCGACCTCGTCGGCCTCAAGCAGTTCCTGGTATATCGGCATCCATGCGCTGCGGTATTCGTAGAGCGCGCCGCCCGAAGTTGGCAGCAGATACAGGTTGAACAAGGGAGTACCAGGCGGAAGCTTGCCGACCACCTGCTTCATGAACTGCTCGAGCTTGCCGCCCGAGATGATGCCGACCTTCGTCGCTATCAAGAGGCGCGCGAGCGCTTCGCTCATCAATGGCTCTATATCCGACTTGCTTCTCGCAAGCGTCTTATCTATATCGAACATGACGACGGAAGGAATCATAGGGAAGGGAGGAGACGGCTCATAAGTTCTTTCACGGAGAGGGTAGCGATGCCTATCCTTGTATCCGCACCACCGTAATAGATGATGAGGGTATCGCCACGCACAACGGCCCCGCACGAGAAGACCACGTTGTTCACCATGCCGACGCGCTCCCATTCCGGCACCGGCTCGAGTATCGGAGCTACGGTGCGTGCGATGACGGTACTCGCGTCCTCGCTCAGAAGCGTCGCACCAAGGCGATACACCTTGTCGCTCCCCACGCCGTGGTAGATGAACAGCCACCCCTCGCTCACTTTGATAGGGGGACCCGCAGCACCCACCTTGATGTCATCCCACATCCCGCTTCGGGGCCCCATTATCTCCACCGAGCGCTCGATAGTCTCCATCTGCTCGAGGGAATCAAAGCGCTCAACACAGATATCCGGATCAATACGATGGATGACGACTATCTTCCCATCGATACGCTCAGGGAATATGCACACATCCTTATCGCCGACCCGAGCTGGTGTCACCAAGACTGGAGGCGACCAGTTGAAGTTCTTCGCGACGAAATCCTCAGGACTGATAGTCGATATCGCACCGCGTGGCTCGTGCACGCCATCGTACGCGGTGTATGCGAGCGTGAGCACGCCATCGATGAGCGTAAGGCGCGGGTCTTCGGTTCCGGAATTTCCATCGGGCTTGCCCTGCTTCTGTTCCGACTCATGTCTCGGTGCGTACACGGGCTCCTCAAGACGCTCATCTATATGCAACCCGTCTTCAAGACGCGCATATCCCATAACCGATGTGTTATCCGCCCCCATCGCGCGATATACGAGGTGTACCGACCCGTCGAGATCTATGGCAGCGGCATTCGATACTGAACGGGACTCCCATCCATGCTCCTCGATAGGGCTCATGATCGGGTTCTCCGGTAGTCGCTGCATGAATGCGGCGCGCGATTCCTCGCTCATCGTCGAGAGAAGGTGCGGAAGTGATAAGGACGCCATAGCGCAGGAAGTGTCGGCTGCGCCGTAGTAGATGTGGAGCGTGTCGCCCTCGATACAGACGCCGGTAGGGAATACGACATTCGTGACGAGCCCGTACCGCTCATAGGATTCCTCCGGCACCATGAACGGGTATGCGGTCTTCATCAGTATTCTCCTCGGGTCATTCGCATCGAGCACGAGCGCTTCGACGCCGAATATACGGTTCGGTTCATCGTAATAATCCTGGATGTGGGAATAGACAAGGAGCCATCCCTCCTTGATGCGCACTGGCGTCGCCGCCACCTCCATGTGCTCGGTGTCAGCACGCCTGACGTCAGGTATGGCGTGTTCTGCGATGTCCTTGTGCCATCTATCCCAGAACGCAGGGTCGAAGAACTCAGCGACTTCCTTGGCGCGCGCGATACCGATAGTCGGGCGTGGGTTTGCTTCCGTGAAGTCGGTGTGCGCGGTGAGGAGAAGGACGACCTCGCCATTCACGCGCTCCGGGAAGAGCGTCGCTGCCTTGGCATTGAAGGGCGTGATGAGATGCTTCTCGGTGAGCGCCTCAGGCCTGTCGCCGATAGCGACCGCAACCTTGATATTGTCGGGACCGAACGGGTAGCCACCGAGCGCGGTATAGAAGACGTACCATTTGCCTTCGAAACAGGTCGCTCGCGGGTCCTCGCACCCATACTTCTCCCACTCCTCGGTGGGGGAGATGACTTGCGCATGCTCATCGAAAGAATCCTCGCTCCTGCTCTTTGCATAGCCAATGGTGGAGAAACCTCGGTCGGGGGTAAGGAGCGCATCGGGCTCCGCGAACGCGCGGTAGAACAGGTGGGTCACGCCATCCTTACGTACCACGGACGGATTGCAGGTACCGACCGCCTCGAAGGAGCGGGCGCGGGACGGGATGATGAGCGGATTGCTCGGTGAGCGTTTGACGATGAGCATACGGAATCTATGCGAGCGCCAGTCGTGGCGTTTTATTAGCTAGAAGCGTCTTCATGAAAGAAGCGAGGGGGGTGGAGGCGGTGCAGACCGTCTTGTCGCCGCCGCCGTAATACACGCGGAGCTGGCCATCGCGCACCGTCGCCCCGCACGCGTACACGATGCCTGGCTTACCATCGTTCTCGTAGTGCGCATCCGGCTCGAGTATGGGTGCCGGAGAGCGCAGCAGCACCTTAGAAGGATCGAGAAGGTCGAGCAGCATCGCGCCTATCTTATAGCGCTCTGGTTCGCGCGCATCGTTCGCGTGGTAGAGGGTGAGCCAACCATGCGGCGTCTCGATAGGAGGGGTAGCTGCGCCGCGTATACGGCTGTCCCATACGGTCGAATAGGATTCGTTGTTCCTGAAGCGTGCGTCGCTATCGAGATACTCGTTTGGCTCGCGGTCGAGCGTATCGAGATATGCTATCTGCGCTTTATCGCGGTTCTGGAATTCCAATCCCTGGAACATCGCGAATTTCCCGTTTATCTTCTTCGGGAACAGGACCCAATTCTTCTGCACGGTATTAGGTGGAGACAGGAAGACGGGTCGCTTCCAGTTCCATCGCTTCGCTGCGAGGTCGGGAAGCGAAAGGGATGTCACGCCTATACGAAGCGAACCCCAATCGGAGAACGCGTTGAAAGAGAGGTAGACGCGGTCTTCGATGACCACGGCCCGTGGATCCTCGCACCCAGCCCAGCTGCCGCCCGACGCTACGAGCTCCGGATGTTCCTTTTCCATCCTAGAGCGAGCGCTTGCCGGTTGCCTCTGCGCATTAGTGAGCGCGAACACGGGATAGGGGAGTCGCTCATCGAAATGCGTTCCGTTTCCAGACGATGCATAGCCAATGCGGGACACGCCATCGTTCCCGATAGCGCGATAGAAGAGATGCGTACGGTCACCGACCTCGACCGCGGCCGGATTCATTACCGCTTCCGCTTCCCATGCGTAGTTCGTACGCGAGAGTATCGGGTTATGGTCCACACGCTTGAGGCCGAGCGCATCGAGCACCGCCCGGACACGCGCCTTGAGGTTATCGGAACGCAGCACCTCCCACGCTCCCAAGAGGAATAGAAGCGTTATCGCAAGCGCGCTTACGTGTACGAGAAGGAGCGTTATCTCGGTCATGGCTCTTAGGTGCGCCCGAAGTCGTCCTCGAGTCGTTCGATATCTCCTTCATCGAAATGACCGAGCGCTATTTCAAGCACTCGTACACCCTCAGGGCCGCCCTCAAGCCGGTGCGCGGCACCCACCGGTATCTCTATAGTGTCGCCGACCGCCACATCCTGCACGGTGTCACCGGAAGTAGCGCGACCGGAGCCCTCGATGACGCGCCAGTACTCCGCGCGGTGTGCGTGCTTCTGGAGCGAGAAGCGCTTCCCCGCTTCCACGTGGAGTATTTTCACCGTCGCTGGCTCGTTCGAGGTGAATCGTTCGAATGAGCCCCAGGGACGGTCTTCTTTGTGGTGGTTTTCGAGCATGCTCCTTCCAGAATAGCGTGCTGGTGCCGTTTCTCCCTATGGGATATCCACCACTTTCTTCATATTTTCCCGAGATGGATGCAGTCCGACGACCTTGAAGTTGAAATGCAGGTTCAGGAGGTAGTTCAATATGCCGACGAACCCAGCGACCAGGAGGCGAGCGGGGAGGTAGTGGAAGCCCAGAAGCTCGACGAGGAGCGCGACGCCGCTCGTGGTGAGTACGGCACCCGTTCCAGCCGAGAGGATGAAATAGAAGTAGCCGGCATGGAGACTCCGCGTCGTGCCCTGGAAGACATGAAAGCGACTGATGAGGTAGTTGATGGAGACCGCGATAGCGAAGCAGAGCGGCACCGCCGTGTAGTAGGGGATATGGAAGACCTCGATGACGAACGCGAGCAGGAGCAGATCGAACGCGAGCGTAGTCACGCCTACGCCTGCATAGCGAAGGAATCGAACGAAAGCAGGCGAGCGGAAGGCCGACATATGCACATAATAGCTTGTTCTACGGCCGATGATATAATCGCTCTATCTATGCCAGAAAAGACCAATGCGATCCATGTAACCGACCTCACGAAGACCTATCCAGCCGATAAGAAGCAGCCGCCCGTAGAAGCCCTGAAGGGCGTGTCGCTCTCGGTCAAAGAGGGCGAGTTCCTTGCGCTCCTTGGCCCTAACGGCGCCGGAAAGACGACCCTCATCGGCATACTTTCGGGCCTCGTGAACAAGAGCGAGGGGACGGTCGAGATTCACGGAGTGGATGCGACGACGAACCCCGACAAAGCGAAGTCGTATATCGGTCTCGTGCCCCAGGAGTTCAACTTCGATATCTTCGAGAAGGTCATCAATATCATCGTCACCCAGGCCGGATACTACGGCGTGAGCCGTGCAGACGCGCTCGTGCGCGCGGAGAAGATTCTCAAGGACCTCGGGCTCTGGGAGAAGAAGGATGCGCAGGCCCAGCACCTCTCAGGAGGCATGAAGCGTCGTCTCCTCATCGCCCGCGCGCTCATCCACGAGCCGAAGGTGCTCCTTCTCGACGAGCCGACCGCAGGCGTCGACGTCGAGCTGCGTCGCGGGATGTGGGACTTCCTCCGCGAGCTATCGGCTTCCGGCACCACCATCGTGCTCACTACCCACTACCTCGAGGAGGCTGAAATGCTCGCGAATCGGGTCGCCATCATCAATGGGGGCGTCATCATCGAGGAGGGGACCGTGAAGGAGCTCGTCACTAAGCTCAACTACGTCACGCTCATCCTCGACGCCACTGAGCCGATAAAGGACGCGACGATGGTATTGCTCCGCGACCTCAACGTGAAGCGTACCGACGAGAATACGCTCGAGATAACGCTTAAGCCGGGCGAGACCGTGAACGACGCCATGCGCAAGATATCGGCCAATGGCATCCAGATAGCGAACATCCGCAACAGCGGAAGCCGCCTCGAAGAAGTATTCGTGAACCTCATAAAGAAATAATATGGCTACCCGCTCTCCAATCCTCATCGGTTACTACACCATGGTCCGCAAGGACTTCATGCGCATCATACGCATCTGGTCCCAGACGCTGCTTCCGCCCGCTATCACCATGGCGCTCTACTTCGCCATATTCGGTACGTTCATCGGGAGCCAGGTGGACGCAATCGACGGGTTCCCGTACATACAGTTCATCGTGCCGGGCCTCGTCATGATGTCCGTCATCACGAGCTCCTACATGAATACCGTCTCCACCTTCTATTTCGCGAAGTGGCTCAAGACCATTCATGAGATACTCGTGTCGCCGATGCCGTCGTGGACCGTCGTTGCAGGCTATGTGTCGGGAGGCGTGCTTCGTGCCTTCCTCGTGGGCGTCATCGTTATCGCGGTCTCCCTCTTCTTCACGCACCTGACCCTGTTCTCGATGGCGGTCGTCTTCGGGGCAGCGTTCCTTACCGCGCTCCTGTTCTCGCTCCTCGGTCTCATCAATGCCATCTATGCAAAGTCGTTCGATGCCATCAACATCGTGCCGACCTTCGTGCTCACCCCGCTTACGTACCTTGGCGGTATCTTCTACTCCATCGACCAGCTGCCGGAGTTCTTCCGCATCGTCTCCTTGTTCAACCCAATCCTCTACATGGTGAATGCATTCCGCTACGGATTCCTCGGTATCTCTGACGTACCGCTCTCGCTCGCGTTCGGGGTCATGGGAGGACTCACTCTTGTCGCGTTCATCGTGACGCTCTATCTCTTCCACAAGGGCGCAGGGATTAAGTCGTAAGCTAAGGTTCGAAACCTAATCTCCCAGCTAGAGATATACTGATTCTATGGAGTATTGGATCAAGCGACTATCGCATCCATTTCGAGGATTGAAGTACGGGTTCCTACACGATGACGCAATTCGTATCGAGACAGCACTACTGGTCATAGGACTCCCTATCGTTTATTTCATATTCAACCTCACAGCAGGTGAGGTGTTGCTGCTCGTATTCAGCTGGTTCTTCGTTGTCGTTACCGAGCTTCAGAACTCGGCCATCGAGACGGCACTTACTAAAATCCATCCCACGCACGATGAAGCAATTGGACGGAGCAAGGATTTTGCTTCTGCGGCAGTGGTATGGGCAGCGGTCTTTGGTCTCGTGTGTTTGGTATACGTAACAGTGGGGAATTAGCTCAGGACGGTTCCAATATCGTCCCAGACCCCCAGCAATTTTAAGACAAAAAGAAACCGTCCGACAAATTGCTTTGTCGAACGGAGTATTCTAGGGCTTGGCGTAGAGCTTAACCCTAAGTTGCTCGATTTCTTCCCGGGTAGTGCCGATTTCTTCTGGCGGTAGTTCGCCCTTCTGAAGGTGCTCTACGAGCATGCTCATCAGCATCCCGTGACGTTCGTAGCTCGTTCTGTATCGCAGCTCGTCGAGTGTTTCAGCAGCGCTCTTCTTGTGCCACTCTCGTTGAAAGCGATGAAGCTCTTCGGGCGAGGTACCGTACTCTTCAAGAGAGCGGCCCGATTCTTTGATCTGGCCTTCGAGCCAGAACGGATCCGTTTCAAACGCACCCCACTCTGACATTTGAGGCCACAGGTTGGGAGAGATCTCTTTCCGTAACACGCGTAGCGTGTGGGAGATATATTTGTCTCTATTAAGGGCTTTCTGTGTTACCGCTTCTTCCCACAGGGCATTGAATTCAGTTTCGGTGATGCCTGCGTCGGTAAACGTTAGGCCCCAGAACTTAATCGCCTGCTTAAGGGAGACCAGTTCAGAAAGCACATTTCCTGACTCAGGCTGTGTCCTCACCCGTTTGACGACTAGCCGGGCATACTGTTTGGATTGGCGCTTGTACCACCAATCTTTGATTGCTTGGAACATCGCTCTTCTCCATTTCCAATTCCAATACCATTATATATCAAATAATAGTATATGTCAACATATCCGCAGTGGTTCCAACATCGTCCCAGACCCCCAGCACTGCTCAGCCCCACTGGCTGGAGCATTCTCGAACCCTTGTATAAAAAGTTCACCCCGCATTATCCAAATGCGGGGTGGTTTTGTTACGAGTCGTGCCGGATGCCCTAGGCTAGCTGCTAGCGTCGGCCACAACCCTCGGTTCGAAGGGAAGTTCACCGAGACAGTGGCCGATACTGGACAGCGTCTCTTTGATTTCCGCAAGACCGTGACGTCCGAAGTTCGGCATTCGAAGCAGGCCTTCTTCCGTTTGACGAACGAGGTCACCGACGGTCTTGATGTTGTCGTTCCTCAGGCAGTTGAAGGTCCGAGCGGAAAAATTGAGCTCCTCGAGCGAGCGAGCGAGGTCTTCCGTCTTCACGGGTGGCACACTCACTCCGCAAAGACCCATGAAGGCCGAGAAGTCTCGGCTGTTCAGCTTTGATTTCAGAAAGGTCACAGCTTGGCAGCTGCGGCAGGGGCGAAGCGGAGCACATCCCTCTTCGTGTTCACTGAAAGGAGAAGTCATGACACATCCTCATGTCTATTGTCTTGGAACAAAGTACTTCGCAAAGATAAAAGCATATTAAGAGGTATATGTCAACTATCAATCTATTCAAATTCGGATCCGGAATCGTATATGAGTTCCAACATCGTCTCAGACCCCCAGCTACCTTGTGATTACAAAAAACGCACCAGCAGTGGTGCGTAGGGTGGGTGCTTGAGCACCAGTTAGTCCCGTTCAGGACGAGTTTCCTTACCTAACGGCGAGGCCACTCATAATCACTGGCTTACAGCCTTGGGTCGGCATACTGATCCGATCACCTCGCTGGGGTTGCTCAAGCACCCATACCAAACTACCACCTTACAATTACGGCTCCAACATCGTCCCATCACTCATACGCTAGAATAGTGAAATGGTCCGCAAGCCCGACGTTAAGCGCGAGAGATTGGCTCACGCCATGCCCGAGGCAGGCGCTGAGATATATATGGAGGAGTCCATCCTCGTAGGTGGCGCCTTCGATGAACGAAAGATCGAGAAGCTCACCCTTGATAAGTGCGTGGTCGAAAGCACCAGCTTCGATGGTGCGAACACTGCGGAAGCCGATATCACCGACTGCATATTCGATAAATGCAGCTTCACCGGCACCGAGCTATACGAATGCCGGCTCGACCGCGTATTAATAAAATCAACGCGCTTCCAAGGTACGACGCTCGCCGAGTCAACGCTCCAGGACGTGCACTTCGCCTCCTCCAAGCTCGATGGCGCGAACTTCCGCTTCAGCAAGCTTAAGGAAGTATTGTTCGATAAGTGCGAGATGGTTGGCTGCGATTTCCTGGGCGCCGAGCTCGAGCAGGTGGAGTTCCGTAACTGCAATCTCACGGGCGCGCAATTCCTCTCCGGGAAGCTTGATGACGTGCAGTTCCCGGGCTCCAACCTCGAGGATATCAGCCTGGACAAGGCGAGCATCGAGAACGTGACCGTAACCACCGGCCAAGCGCTCTATCTTTCCGGGGTATTCGGCCTCCATATAAAGGATTGAACGGCAAAGGGCCGGCCCGGCTTCGTACTCGTACGAAGCCGGGCCGGCCACTAAGCGTTTTTCCGTCTCATATGGGCGCTCAAATTAGCGTCAGACTTGTAAACGGATGCGGTAGCGCCATATCTCGAGAATAGCGGACGCTACTGACGCGGGGTCAACAACAATCCCGTATCTAGTCGTTGCAAGCGTAGCAATCGTCGATGCATAACTGTTGTTGAGCCCGGTCTGGGAAAGAACTTAAGGTATGAGGAAGGTGAGACCGTGCGCACACGTCTCTCCTCGACCTCGTGCAGGTACTATACGAAACGGGATATGAAAGAAATATGAAATCGCCTGTGTAAATCTTTTATGAGAAATCCAATGATACTTCGTGCATCCCTGCCTGCTCGCCGGTCAGCGGGTTCTTGAAATCGTTGCCGCTCGCCGGCGGGAACGTTATCTTCACGGCCGTACCGCGCCCGACCGCGCTGCGTATGGATATGCTGCCCTTATGCATGCGCACTATCTCGTTCACGATGGCCAGACCAAGGCCCGACGTCCCTGAGCCCACGCCGCGCGCCCTCGAGGTGTCGCCACGATAGAAGGGCTCGAATATATGGAAGAGGTCCTTCTGGTCTATACCGATACCGGTATCAGCCACCGTAACGACGGTACTTCCACTCGGATCGGGCTCGACCAGCACCCGCACCAGCCCGCCCTTATGCTGCGGGGTGTAATTGATGGCGTTCTTCACGAGGTTCGTGAGCACCTGCTCGAGCGCCGTCTGATTGCCTTCAACGAACGCCGGGCGCCCTGAATCCATGGCGAGCTGTATGCCGCGCTCCTTGGCGAGGGCCAGGTGACGGCGCAGCACCGTCTCGGCTATCGTGCGGATATCTATAGGCTCGAATTCCATACGGCGGGGCCGTGCGAGGGTATCGAACGTAAGGAGATTGTTGATTATCTCCGAGATGCGGTCGAGCTCGATGAGCGTATCCTCGAATGTCTGCTTAACGACCGGGTCGAGCTTAGGGTCGAATAGCGCCACCTCCGTATTCGTCTTTATGATGGCGAGCGGGGTGCGCACCTCATGCGCGATGTTGCCGATGAACTGCTTCTGGGCACGGAGCGACTGGCGGGTAGGCCTGAGCGCGAAACGGGCCATGAAATACCCGAAGAGCCCGTTCAGCGCGATGATGAGGACTGCTATGAGGCTATACGCATTCTCGCGCACTTCCGCTATTGAGTCCGGAAGGCTGGAGACCGTGGTGGTGCCGCTCGCGATCACCGACGAGAGGTGCTCGCTGATGGAGGTAATGGTGCGGTCCTGCGCGTAATCGACGCCCCACGTGAAGATACCGATCATCACTGCCGCGAGCGCGATCTGCAGGAGGGTGATATGGACCGCGGTGCGGACGAACGGATTGAATCGGTACTTATCCGTTAAGCCGGTAGCCCACGCCGCGAACTGTTTCAAAAAGGGAATCGTCTCCATAGGTATCGAGCTTCTTGCGAAGGTTCTTCATATGTACATCAAGCACGTTCGAGAAGCCAGGGAAGTCGAAGCTCCAGACATGATCCATTATAGTCTCCCGGGATAACGCCTCGTTGGGGTGGCGCATGAAGAACTCGAGCAGGGAGTACTCCTTGAGGGTGAGCGGCACTTCGCTGCCTGCCTTCACGACAGTACGCTTGCCCGGATCAAGCTCGATGTCGCGCACTGTAAGGGTGGAGGCGACGCTCTGCTCGGGACGGCGCAGCACCGCGTTCATGCGGGCGACGAGCTCGTCGAAGGAGAAAGGCTTCGATATGTAGTCATCGGCGCCACAATTAAGGAGTTCCACCTTATATTCCGTCTCATCACGGGCCGTGAGGATGATGATGGGGGTTGTAACGCCCTCGGCACGCGCCTCTTTAGTGATTTCCGCGCCACCGATCCCGGGAAGCATGAGGTCGAGGAGGATGAGGTCGTATTCGTTACGATAAAGGAGTATGCGGGTGCGTGCCTTCTCGCTGTCCTCAAGCCAGTCCACGGCGAACCCCTTGGCCTCGAGGCCCCGCTTGAGGCCTTCGGCCAGCTTCGCTTCGTCTTCTACGATTAGGATACGCATATAGGTGTGTTGGGTGGGCTAGCGGATAAGTCTTCGTACACTAAAGAAGACGGTCTTCATGAAGATTACTTTCCATCATAGGCTGTATTCATGAGGTTTTGATTAATACGGCCCAAGAGCACTCCTCGCTGAGCGTGTATTTACAGAGGGAATAATTTGTGCCCTGAACCCTATACGAGCAAGCGTTTTCCTGTCGCAGTGAACGCTATCCCCAGGACGAGTTTCGGTCGGTCCGAGGTAAAATTGAGCTCAAGGTAATAGGGAGATGCACCACGGTGCGGGCGGGGAGATTAATTGAGTAATAAGCAATACGTTGCATATGAAGCAGGTCAAAAAGCGCAATGGGAGCATCGCCGATTTCGAGGAGCACAAGATAACGGAAGCGATGCGCAAAGCCTTCGAGGCTACGTACGTTCCGACGAGCGATGAGAAGCTCGAAGAGATGACCGCTACGGTCGTTGCGCAGCTTGAGACCAACTTCCCGACCGCCACCCCATCGGTCGAGCACGTGCAGGACTACGTCGAGATGATCCTCATGAAAGAGGGGTATCTCACCGTCGCCAAGCACTACATCGTCTATCGTTACGAGCACACCAAGATACGCGAGGAGAAGCAGCAGGAGGTGCTCGAGAAGATAGAGGAGAACGCGCTCAAGATAAAGACCCGCTCTGGTCGTGAGGTCGCGTTCTCGGAAGACAGCGTCCGCAAGAACTTGATGCGGTTCGTGAAGGGATACGAGAACGACGTCGATGTCGAGTACATACTCTCGCAGCTCAAGTACGAAGTGTACGAAGGCATGACGACCGACGAGGTGCACAAGGCGCTCACTATGGTCGTGCGCTCGATGATCGAGCGCGACCCAGCGTATTCGAAGGTCGCCGCGAAGCTCCTCCTCCATCGCATCTATGGCGACGTGTTCGGTCCTGACTACAAGTCTGACAATCTCGTCGAGGAGCACGCGCGCGTGTTCGCTCGCAACATCAATCGTTTCGTCGAAGAAGGGAACCTCGATACGCGTATGAGCGAATTCGACCTTGATAAGCTCGGCCGCTCACTCATCATCGAGAACGACCACTTCTTCGAGTACATGGGACTCGAGATCTTGAGCTCTCGGTACTGCATGGAGGATCCGAAATTAAAGGTCACGCTCGAGGCTCCACAGATGCTCTGGATGCGCATCGCCATGGGCCTTGCGATAGCGGAGAAGCCAGTCGACCGCGAGCGTGTCGCGCTCGAGTTCTACGATGTCCTCTCCAATTTCTATTACACCCCGGGCGGTCGCACGCTCTTCCAGGCAGGAGCGAAGAAGGCACAGCTCTCCAACTGCTTCCTCAACACCGTTCCGGACTCGCTCGACGGTATCTTCAAGTCCGTTTCCGATAACGCGCAGTATTTGAAGTGGTCGGGCGGCACCGGAACCGACTGGACACGTGTTCGCGCCACTGGCTCCTTCATCAAGGGTACGGGCGTGCCTTCGCAGGGTATCGTGCCGTTCCTCAAGATCGCGAACGATGTGAACCTCGCCATAAACCGCTCAGGTAAGCGCCGTGGTGCTGGCTGCGTGTATCTTGAGACCTGGCACATGGACATCGAGGACTTCCTCGAGCTCCGTAAGAACACAGGAGATGAGCGAAGGCGTACCCACGACATCAATACCGCCAACTGGATCCCTGACCTCTTTATGAAACGCGTGCGCGATGGGGGAGAGTGGACCTTGTTCTCTCCGTCCGACGTACCCGACCTCCATGAGATCTATGGTGCAGCGTTCGAGAAGCGTTATGAGGAGTACGAGGCAATGGCCGCGCGTGGCGAGATAGAGACGTTCCGTACTATTTCTGCAGCGGACCTCTGGAAGAAGATGATCGGCATGCTGTTCGAGACGGGTCACCCATGGATAACGTGGAAGGACCCATCGAACATCCGTTCCCCGCAGGACCACGCCGGCGTCATCCACAACTCGAATCTCTGCACGGAGATAACCCTCAACACCTCGGACGATGAGACCGCGGTCTGCACCATCGGCTCCCTCAACTTCGCGAAGTTCATCGTGGACGGGAAGTTCGACCACGAGCTCGTCGCGAAAGTGACGCGCACCGCGATACGCATGCTCGACAACGTCATCGATCTCAACTTCTATCCGACCGAGGACGCGCGACGCGGCAACATGCGCCATCGCCCGGTGGGCCTCGGCATCCGTGGATACCATGACGCGCTCTACGCGCTCGACATCAACTTCGACACACCTGAAGCGGTGGAGTTCGCTGACGAGAGCATGGAAGTCGTCGCGTATTACACTATCCTCGCCTCATCCGAGCTCGCGAAGGAGCGCGGTACCTACGAAACTTATAAGGGATCGAAATGGGATCGCGATATCTTCCCGCAGGACACCATCGATCTTCTTGAGAAGGAGCGCGGCGAAGCGATCGTGCTCAAGCGCGGCGGCAAGCTCGATTGGGCGCCGGTACGTGCGCATGTGAAGCAGCACGGTATGCGTAACTCGAACACGATGGCCATCGCGCCTACCGCGTCGACCGCGAACCTCGTCGGTTGCATCCCGTGCGTCGAGCCTATCTACAAGAACATCTACGTGAAGTCGAACAAGGAAGGCGACTTCGTCGTGGTGAACAAGAACCTTGTCGAGGATCTCAAGAAGCACAATCTCTGGAGCACTGCGATGCTCAACCGAATCAAGTACGCCGATGGCAGCATCCAGGACATAGACGAGATCCCGCAGAACCTGAAGGACAAGTACCGCGAGGTGTTCGAGATAGAAGGAAGGTGGCTCATCGAGGCGGCTGCCCAGCGCGGCAAGTGGATGGACCAGTCCCAGTCCCTCAACATCTTCTTCAATGGAACGAGCGGTCGCGAACTCTCCGATATCTACTTCCTCGCATGGCAGATGGGCCTCAAGACCACGTATTACCTCCGTTCTCTCGGCGCGTCCCAGGTGGAGAAGTCGACCGTCTCGACCGCGGAATACGGTTCGACCCACAACCGCACCGCGTCAGGGCCGATGACTGCCGCAGTCGCCACCGAAGCCATCGTTTCGCCTATCGCCCAGATGGAGCTCGCGCCCGTAGCACCAAGCGTCCCGAGCGGATTCACGCCGGACGAGTGGAAGGCCAAGATGGCGCGGGTGGCCGCAGGCGAGGAGGCGGGCGTGTGCGAGAGCTGCGAATCATAAGGTTGCAGGGAGGAGTGAAGGAGAGGAGAATAGCAGGACTTACTCGGAACACTACGATTCCGGATTATCGGTAACCACCATCATCGTATGCCAATCAACAAAGGAGCAGCAGCAGTCGACATCAACAAGCGCAAGATAATAAACGGCGCGGACGCCGACGTCATGCAGCTCTATCCCATGCGCCACACGTTCGCATGGGATGCGTACATGGTGGGGAACAGCAACCACTGGCTCCCGACCGAGATATCCATGCAGCGCGATATCGAGCAGTGGAGGAGCCCGACCGCGCTCACCGCTGACGAGCGCAAGGCATTCGAGACCGTGCTTGGCTTCTTCACGACCGCCGACTCAATCGCAGCCAACAACGTGGTGCTTGCGCTGTACAAGCACGTAACGAGCCCAGAGTGCCGCATGTATCTCCTTCGTCAGGGATACGAGGAGGCCATCCATACCCACGCGTACCAGTACATCGTGGAGTCGCTCGGCATGGACGAGTCGAAGATATTCAATATGTATCGGGAGGTGGAGTCCATATACAACAAGGACAACATGATCCTTCGCCTTAACGAAGGCATCTTCGCGGACGACTTCAAGACCGGTACGTTCGAGAACGATCAGCTCTTCCTCGAGAACCTCTGCGTCTTCTCCCTCATCATGGAAGGTATCTTCTTCTACTCTTCCTTCGCCGTCATGTTCGGCTTCCAGCGCCAGAACAAGCTAACCGGTTCCGCTGAGCAGATCCAGTACATCATGCGTGATGAGTCCCAGCACCTCAACTTCGGCATCAACATGATTAACGCCATCAAGGAGGAGCAGCCAGAGCTTTGGACGCCGGAATTCCAGCAGCGCATCGTTGACCTCGTGAAGCGCGCAGTTGTATTGGAATACACCTTCGCAAAGGAAGTCTTCCCGAACGGCATCTTCGGCATGAATGCAGCCGGCTTCAAGCAGTACATCGAGCACATCGCGGATCGCCGCCTCACGACCGTGGGACTCCCGACCCAGTTCAATGTGGAGAATCCGTTCCCATGGATGAGCGAAGCGGTGGATCTCAACAAGGAGAAGAACTTCTTCGAGACCCGCGTTACGGAGTACAAGACGGGTGGTCAGCTGAATTGGTAGGAATTTTATGGCACTAAACACTCGGCCTCATATGCTGAGTGTTTAGTTAACGTACTCAAGCGGGTAACATAGAGCAGTTACTCATTTACTCTTTCAGGGTCGTGAATGTCTATATCGTCTCGGTTCATACCGAAGTCCTCCAGGCAAAGATTCCGTATATAGATTCCAGCCATCCGACGTATGACTGCCATTGATGTTCCTTTCTCATACGCAAACTTTTTTAGCTTGTCATCAAAGGCTTGATCAAATAGGTACGTGTCCATCAGTTGAAAGACGTGTTTCTGGACTTCGTAGGGATTTGTATCTCTTTTTTCCTTGCAGAAGCCGACGAAGTCAGTGGTTCTGGCATCTATATACTCTTTGAGACCGCTCTCAACCAGCCATGTCTCGCCGAGTGCGTTTAGATTCACTGGAGAGTGGGCAGCGAATACTGGCGTGCGGGCATTATCCGCATTCACCTTGAGCTCGCCGAGAGTCTCCCGTACCCATTCCATTGAGGTCTCGAGTTTCGTGAAGCGACCACTTGAATACCACGCAACCGTTATGAGAGCGAGCATGACGCCAAGAAAGTATTCCCAACCAACCTGTATGAGCAGGGGCTCCATATCTAGATTATAACAAAGAAGTTCTTTCTTGCTGGAACCCCTGTTTTCGAGAAAAGGACCGGAATTTGATCAAGGTAATTCATAGTATGTGCTAGATAAGGGGTCTAAGGTGAACAAGTGCAAGAATCTATCGTGTGAGACAGAAGGGAACGGATCCAGGAAGATCAGATTCTTGATGAAAAGGCGCACAGACGGTGATGCGGGAGGTAGAGGCGTTCTGGAGAAGTGTATACGCGGTATCGTAGCCTTCTCCTGCTCCACTGCAACCGGTCGAGACACAAGTGTTGGTTCCTTTGCTTGGGTCGAATGGAAGCTCCGCAATATAGGTGGGAACGAGGCAGGGACGAAGGTCGTAACCAGTAGTGTCATTTATCTGAGTGGCAGTTCCTGGGAGCGTCGATGAACAATCGCCCGTAGCGTCCTCGAATATACCGCGGTTATCAGCGAGACGGTGCCCCACAGCATCAAGAACGGCGGTAACATTTGCCTCACGTTGCGAATTACGCGCCTGTGCGAATTGACGAAGCGGGTTAATAGCGACGAGCACGATGGTGGCGAGCAATGCAAGCATGCCCATAACGACCGCAAGAAGAAAAAGATAATTACAGTTTGTGCGAGAAATTATGTTAGCCAGGAGCTTCACCAAAACTCCGATCTCTTTATACCTGCCGACCCACTTAAGAGCATATTGGAATATGTAAAGACGACCAATCCCGGCGGTTAAGCCGGGATTGGGAAAAAATACAATCCTATTATCCTATAGGCGAGGATAGCTTGCGCTATGCGGGAATTATACTTCCCCAAGATGAAGTTTTCAAGAAAATGGGGATATCATCATTTACCCCAACGCCACCCCGGCTTCTCCCCATACCGGTAACAGATGGCCAAAAGCCCAGCGGAAAGGAGGATAATCACGGAGATGAAGAGAATCGTGCCCTCCACGACCGAACCGCCCGCCTGGACCACCGCAGGGGCGAATGCACCGAAAACGACCGCCGAAAGGGCATAGAGAAGGGAGAAAAGCGCGGTCACCGCCCACCCCTGCCAGCTACTCGGGTACCACCCCCAGCCGAAGCGTTTCGCACGGAACCAAAGCTTCCTTTTCGTTCTCATAATGGCGTAATTACGCCGTATAATAGCAGAAATGGCTAGTGGATACCAGGCCTTGACGCCTCCCGGACCACATGAGCTTGAAAGGGCAAAATCGCTTCACAGCACTTGACAATACCTGTCAAGTCTGCTACTATGGCCTCATCAGGCCGTTTTCAGGGAACTGAGACGACCTGGTGAATATGCAATTCTACGTACTGGCTGTTATGGCCATTTTCTTTTTGCCCGCTAGCGTTGGGGCCCCGGCACATGCGCAAGTAACCAGCGCATCTGACGTCGCCACTCCTGCGGACGATGAGCCTTCCCCCGTGAAGGTCGCGTCCGCCAAGGAAGCGACCCAAAGCTATACGGTAAGCATGACGGCATACAATGCCGTCCCCGCACAGACCGACTCGGACCCGTTCATCACCGCCTCAGGCGCGTGGACGAACCCGGAAGTCGTCGCTGCCCGCTCCCAGGATCTCGCTGCTGAACTTCCGTTCGGTACTGTCATCAAGGTAGAGCGTACAGCTGCGGACACGCCTCGCTGCCAGTTCGGCAAGGTGGATCACCTCATTGGCTACCGCGTCATCGCGGACACTATGCACAGCCGTTGGACGGACAAGATAGATATCTTGCTCGACCAGGCGGATACCGTGCAGGTGAACGGCATTGAGATGAACCCCGGTCGCGTGTTCGGTGTCTGCGGCGGAGTCACGATAACGGTCGTGGGACATATCGACATCAAGGATATTCCCAAGACCCAGGCGGAACTCGAGGCGATGTTCGCCGAGCCTACGCTCGCGATGCGCTAATCAGCAAAATCACATACGACCTTAGAACAGCCCCGCGGAAACTTTCCGCGGGGCTGTTCGTCTTTTGTTATACTGTGGCAATGAAGACCTTCATGCATCGCCTGTTCGCATTCTTCGCTATCCTCGCGGGTATCGGGCTCATCGCCGGATCCTTCGCTCCCATGTTCGCGTCAGCCGCCCATGCGCAGACCGCTTCGCTCGAGTATTCGGGCTGGGTACCGTACTGGACCGCCAAGAAAGGGGCGGACGACGCCCGCAAGCACATCAAGCAGCTCGATGAAGTGAACCCCTTCACCTATATCGTGAAGAAGGACGGCAGCCTGAGCGATAACGGCAAGATGACCGCCTCGCACTGGAAGAAGCTCGCGAAGGCCGCGGATAAGGAGGGAACACGCTACGTACCCACCCTCATGTGGAACGATGGGCAGAGCACCCATCGCGTCCTCTCGGACGCATCGCTCCGCGCCGACCATATAGAGAACATCGTCGAGCTCGTGGAGGATAACGGCTATGACGGCATAGACATCGATTATGAAGGCAAACTCGCCGAGACCCGCACCTATTTCTCCCTTTTCCTCGCGGAGCTCAATATCGCGCTCGGCAGCAAGCAGCTCTCCTGCACGATAGAGGCGCGCACCCCGGTCCCTGACCGCTATACCGGCACCCCGCCTGCAACTGCGTACGAGTTCGCGAACGACTATCCCTCGATAGGGAAGGCCTGCGACACTGTGCGGCTCATGACCTACGACCAGCAGACTGCCGACCAGAAGCTCAATGCGTTACGCCCTGGCCCGTACTTCCCCGTGGCCGACACGCTCTGGACGGAGAAGGTAGTGAACCTAACTGCCCGTGACATACCGAAAGAGAAGATATTCATCGGCGTTGCGACATACGGCCGTGAGCTCGAGGTGACGGTGAGCCCTGCGGGCAAGTTCACGTACAAGAACCTCTGGTCCTTCAATCATGGATACGGCAGCGAGATAGAGAAGAAGTTCAAGGTGAAGCAGAGCCGTAACGCCGCCGGGGAAGCCGTCATCACGTATATAGATAAGAAAGCGAAAGGACCGTCGCAGAAGGAACTCATCGCGCTTGCGCCTGCGGGGACCGCTTCAGGCGAGCTCGTCGCTCAGGGCGCGAAAGCCTATGCGCTCAAGAACAACGTGCCAGTAACCTTCCGCATGCTCTCCTGGAGCGATGCAGGAGCGCTCGAAGGGCACGTCGCGCTCGCAAAGAAGCTCGGCGTACGCGGCATCGCGATATTCAAGATAGATGGGGGGGAGGATAAGGGAACCTGGGCAGCGATGAAGTAAAAGAACGGCCGCATGCATGCGGCCGTTTCCTCAACCTGGATCCCTAGAACTCAGCGCGGAGGCAGGGGAGTCGATAGTTTCCGTACCAGCGTATCGTAGAAGACGGGATTGTCGTTCCATTGCTGCGGCGTGCTGTCATTGATGAGCTGCACCATCTCCGTTTCCGTGTACTTCTCGGTGATTTCCTCCGCTCGTGCCAAGGCCCGTTCGCTCCATTGGGTAGGATGCTCCTCGTGAAGGCGACGGAGCTCTGCCAGCATGGTCTGACGGTGGTTGATGTCGAGCGCCACGTCTTCTTTCGTGGTCTCCGCTACGGGTTGGCGCATGGCGCGCTCCTTTCTGAAATCGTACATCTCTGCCATACGACTAGTATATCAATCGAATAGGGAAACGAGATAGGTGTCTATCTCCCTCTGATCGAGGTCATAGAAATTCTTGCCCTCCTTATGGAGCTTGGTCGCGAGCTCGATGCCCACATACCGCCAGTGCCAGGGTTCGTACTGGTAATGCACGTTGCCTGCAGGGTACGAGAGGATGAAGCCGTAGCGGTGGGCGTTCTCCGTGAGCCAACCGTACGCATCGGTCGCGGCGAAGCTCGTGAATACGCTCCCGAGCGCAGGCGTAGTTAAGTCGACCGTAGTGCCGAGCTGGTGCTCGGAATAGCCCTGGTCGGCGGAGAAGCGGTTCGCGCCCGCGCCATAGGTCACGAGGTAATTCCCCTTGAGCGCGGCTTGCGTGCCGAACGAGCGGAATGCGGACACGACGCGTATTTCTATCTTGTCCTCGCTAGCCTCCTCCAGGAGGTCTTCAAGGTGGGGAAGCGCCTCCGCATGGAACTCAAGGGTCTTCGCGGGATCGCTCAGGTCCTCCTTATCTATAGTCCCGAGCGCTGACGGCACGTAGTTCTCGTTGAGGAAATAGATCTTCGAATACTTCGCGAGCAGCTCAGGGTCCGTCGCCGCGAGCTTCGCAAGCGTGCCCACGGTCCCGGAGATGTCCTGTATCTGGCGCTCAAACCCGCCGGCCTTCGCTTGCTCGTATCGAAGCGCACTCACAAGCTGCGCGTTCTCCGCACCAAGCATCGCTACCTTGTCCGTCAGCTCCTCGATATATGCATCGCTCTCCACTTTCGCTTTCGCGAGCGCATTCGCCTCGGTATCGAGCTCCATATACTGGTACACCCCGAAGAAGAGCGCGCCAAGGAGTATGAGGCACGCGACGCTTGCGATGATGAGCTGGAGCTGATGATTCTGCATGGAGGCGAGTGTACCATAGCGTGTAACCACCATTCATTTACATTTCACCTAATCATGTTAGAGTGCATATTGGATCAAAACGGGAGATATCCATGGGCGGGAAAACACACGTTACTCAATCCATCGACCTGCAGTTGGCGAAACGGCTCTATTTCCGAAGGAAGGAATTATGCCTCACGCAAAGGCGGGTCGGCGAACTGGCTGGCGTCACGTTCCAGCAGGTCCAGAAATACGAGTGCGGCGCCAATCGCATAACAGCGGCCATGCTATGGCTCCTCGCTGACGCACTCGAGGTTCCGATCACCTACTTCTACGACGGCCTGTCGAAGCCCCAGAACGGGGCGGATGCGCAAGAAGCGCTCCTCGACGCGGCCTGACCCGCACCATCCTCTCATTTGAACTGCTCATTCGTGCGACATCGAGGCCCGGCTAATCATGCCGGGCTTCTATTCTTTTGTGGAGCGCGCGGGTTTGCGCTAGGATAGGGAAACTATGCCAAAGACAAGCAAGTTCGAACCGGGAGCATTCGATCTCCGAGTCCGCCGCTCAAGCGCCGGGCTCGGACTCTTTACGGAATCCGCGATACCCAAGGGCGCGTGCATCATCGAGTACGTCGGCCGCGTGATATCGAAGGAGGAAGAGGACACAAGCAAGAGCAAGTACCTTTTCCAGGTGAACAAGAACAAGACGCTCGACGGGAAACCGAAGTGGAACAAGGCGGGATATATCAATCACTCCTGCAGATGGAATGCGGAGAGCGAGATACACAAGGGGCGCGTATTCATACTCGCGACGCGGAACATCAAGCCAGGCGAGGAGCTCACCTATGATTACGGGAAGGAATACTTCGATGAGCACATCAAGCCGTTCGGGTGCAGGTGCGAGAAGCACGCAGGAAAGAAATAGGCGACGCCGCGCAATTGCGCGGCGCTCTGCGTTTGGGGGAACGAAGACTAGCTCGTCTGTCGGCTCGCTTGGCCGCCTTTGCGGCCGGCCGCACGCGCTTCGTCGGAGTTGAACTGGTGGGCCGTACCTTTCGCGTGCGCGGCCCTTCCGCCCTTGCGCGCTATCTCGCGCTGCGTCTCCTCGTCCATGGCAGCGAATCCCCGTTTCCGCTGCCCGGTAATGGTGCTGTTGTCGGGCATACTCGTGTGGTCTTATGGCTCCTAAGCCACGACTATACCGGGTGCGCCGTGAACCCCAGGTGAACTAGAAGCCCCACTGGATGGAAACGCCCGCCTTCTGCGTCGCTTCGTCCTGCTCCTGCGTATAGATATAGGTATTAGCGGCGACGAACAGGAGGTAGGCGAGCCCTAGGGCTATGAGGATAGAGAGTATGGTTTTCATACGTCCAGTATAGCCCACAGGTAGGCCACCCGAGCTCCTTCATGAAGATGTGGGTAACCCTATTTTCCTGCTCCTGCTTGCTATGATGGGGAGGTAACACCTATTCCATGTCCCATTCACTACGTGCCACCCTCGTTCTTGTTTTCTTCATGATAACGTTCGTGGCCGCAGCGGCCTTCGTGCTCCCTCGAACTTCTTCAGCCGAGCTCACCGCCGTTCTTGGCGAGGGCAGCCAGGGAAGCCAGGTCACCGAGCTCCAGCAAGCGCTTGCGCGGTTCGGCTATCTGAACGCAGCGCCGACTGGCGTGTATGGCCCGGCTACGAAGGAGGCAGTCATGAAGTTCCAGGCTGCGAGCGGTCTCTACGCGAGCGGCGCCTTCGATCGCTCCACGCGCCTCGCGCTCGTAGCACGTCTCGGGGGAAACACGTCTTCTGCACCGGCTGCAGCGACGACTCCTGCCTATTCAGCTCCAGCCACCACCCCTCTTGCTCCGCTTGCGATAGGGTCAAGCGGTGCCGCAGTGCACGCGGTGCAGGACATTCTGAAGCGATTGGGATACCTCACGGTCGAACCGACCGGTTATTTCGGAACGCTCACCAAGGCAGCGGTCGCTGCGTTCCAGGCAGCTAATAATCTCGAACCTGTCGGGTACGTCGGGCCGCGCACCGTCACGCATCTCGCGGAGAAGGCGCTTACGCTCGTAAGCAGCACCGGCACTAATACCAGCACTACCGGCGGCAGCGTTGCTTCAGACGTGAACAGCATCCGCGAGCGCATAGAGAAGCAGATGCGGAACCGACCACGCCTCACGCTTTCGGTGAACGATACTGACGTCACCTCCGGCAGCACGGTGGTACTGCAATGGTCGGGTACGAACGTAACGAGCTGTACCGCAAGCGGCTCATGGACCGGTACCCAGGCAGTGAAGGGTACGAAGGATTTCACGAACCTCTCCTTGGATCAGACATTCATACTCACCTGCACCGGCGAGGGCGGCAGCATAACGAAGTCCGTGAAGGTCGCGGTCTCGAATCCCGTGACTCCTCCTGTCCCGGTCCCGACTCCTGCACCGACCGTTACGCTCTCGAGCGATCTCGCGACGATCACCCGTGACGGCAAAGTGGTCCTCACCTGGGCAACGACCAACGCCACAAGCTGCATAGCGAGCGGTGGATGGAGCGGAACACAGACCACTTCAGGCACGAAGAGCATCCTTGGGATACTAAACAACACTACTTATACCCTCACCTGTAGCGGAGCGGGCGGTACCGCGGCGAAGTCCATCTCCGTCACCGTCATCAGCCCGGTGCCGGTAGCAGTTCCAACGCTTACGCTCACTTCGAGCGCCGCGTCGGTGGTGTCCGGCGGAAGCGCGACCCTTACCTGGGCCGCAACGAATGCAACGAGCTGTACCGCATCCGGTAGCTGGACCGGTGCCCTCGCAGCAAGCGGCTCGAAGGTGGTCTCCGGCATAACGGTGCCTTCGACCTATGCACTCACGTGTACGGGTGCAGGAGGAAGCGTTGCGAAAGAAGTCGTCGTGACCGTCGTCAGCCCGGCCTCAGCACCGACGCTCACGCTTACTTCAAACGTTTCGTCCGTCACCTCGGGCGGGAGCGCGACCCTTACCTGGGCCGCCGTGAACGCTACAAGCTGTATAGCAAGCGGCAACTGGACCGGCACGCTCGCAACGAGCGGTTCGAAGGCCGTCACTAACATAACCGCCCCTTCGACCTATACCCTCGCTTGCACCGGAGCGGGAGGTACGGTCAGCAAATCAGTGTCGGTCGGAGTGACAAGCGTGACCCAGCCGACCCCGACGCCTTCGACCTCGCCCGGTACCTACCAGGTGTACCCAGGCTGCGAAGCGCCAGCGACGTCGTACCTCCGCACCATCTACATCGATCCGGTGCTGGGTAACGACACGACCGGTGATGGTTCGCTCGCGAAGCCGTACAAGACATTGCAGCTCTTCGTGAACGGAAGGAAGACCCAAGGAGGGGACCGCGTCGTGCTCCTTCCTGGCGACCACGGCTCTCTCGTCGTGAACCGATACACCACCTCATACCTCGTGGGTACGACGCAGTGGATCTGGATCGACTTCAGGGAAGGCGCGGTGATGAAGAGCATGGACCTGAAGGACATGAACCGCTGGCTCATTACGAACGGTGAATTCACCGGTACGGGCGTGCGATTCGTCTCATTCGGCAATGGCGGGCAAATGGTCCTTGCCGACTCCGAGATGTACACCACGCGCAACACATCAGGTTGGGGCCCTACTGAGTGGCTCGCGGCGTCCTCGGGTATCTCGACGCGTAACGCGAAGTGCGTGGCGGTACTCCGCAACAAGCTCTCGAATATCCGCGCCGGCATGACATTCCTCAGCGATGCTACGAACGTCGCCGATAGCCGCCAGAAGATCCTGGTGGAAGGGAACGAGATACGTAACTTCTCCGCCGACGGCATGCGCCCTATCGGTTCCGACATCACCATGCGCGGCAACTTCATGTATGACCAGTACCTGGGCAGCAAGGATGGTGACGCGAACCACGATGACGGCATCCAGATGTTCGCTCTCGAAGGCTTCGCGCAGGACAACATCGTGCTGGATAAGAACTGGATACAGGAGACCACGAACCCTAACCGCGCATACATCGGCGGCATGCAGGGCATCGGGCACTTCGATGGACCACTCACCAACTTCAAGGTAACGAACAACACCATCATCACGTCGGTATGGCACGGCATCACGACCGCTGCGCGCGATTCGCTCATCGCGAACAACACCGTCGTGAACTACACCAACAACGGCGCGAACAGCTGGATAACCGTTGACGAGGGGAAGTCATCGACCATCGTGCCGACGAACACCATCCTCCGTAACAACATCGCGGTCACCATCCGGACCATTCCAGTCGTGCTTTCCGAGAACAACTTCTCGATAAGCGACCCGACGAGCGTGTTCCGGGTATTCGACAAGACGACCGCCACCTTCGACCTCCGTCCTAAGGCAGGATCCATAATCGACGGGAAGGGTGCGGGCTCGTTCCCGACGGGCTCGGCACCGACCGCAGGCGCGACCGGTACCAACCCGCCGACCTGTACGCTCAGCACCAGCGCGATATCCATCGAACGCGATACGTCGGCGACGCTTACGCTTGCAAGCACGGGCGCGACATCAGCAAGCATCAATAACGGGGTCGGCTCCATCGCCGTGAACGGCACGGTCTCGGTCACGCCGTTCGATTCCACCGGCTACACCGCAACGGTGACGGGAGCCGGCGGCACCAACACCTGCCAGGTGAAAGTGCTCGTGACCTCTTCGAAGCCGAAGATACCGGCAGTAAATTCAGTCGGTCCGGTCATACGGTTCAGCTTCGACAATGCGACCGTCTTCAGCAGCGTTGTCCGCGACATCTCCGGTAACAACCACATCGCGACGCTCACGAACGGTGCGACCATCGTGGCGGGAAAGTCGGGAGAAGCGCTCTCGATGAACACGCGGAAACAGGGTGCCGTCATCGGTACCATCCCGCTCTCCGACCTCAATATTACGGACCGCGCAACGGTCGCTATGTGGGTCAACGCTCGTGACCTCTCAGGCTCCCTCAACTACGCATTCGTGCACGGCCGCACCGCTTCGAGCAACACCGTCGATTACAGCGCGCACTTCGCCGCGGGCAACTACGGCGGCGGTCCTGGAGTAGTGTGGAGCGACGCAACGACCACTGCCGGAGCGGGGGCCCCTAAGACCGCTCCGATGGCGCTCAACCGGTGGTATCACCTCGCCGGCACCCTCGATGGCGATAACTCCGCCTTCTATGTGGACGGAGTGCTGGTAGGGTCTGGAACCAAGGCTAACTTCGGGTTGCTCAACCAGAAGCTGCTCAAGATGGGTATAGGATTCGATTCTTCCCGTGCCGACTATGCCTTCCAGGGCCTCATCGACGACTTCCGCATCTACAACCGTGCGCTCTCGGCAGGCGAAGTAGCGAGCCTCGCAGCAGGATCGTTCGCTCAGGGCAACGGCGGTTCGGTCGCAGGGGCGGTACGTGCCTATGTCTTCACGAAGCGGCTCATGCAGGGCGCGACCGGCGCCGAAGTGATAGCGCTCCAGGAGCTCCTCCGGAAGCTCGGGCACTACACCTATCCGGAAATCACCGGATACTACGGACCAGCTACGAAAGAAGCGGTCATGAAGTTCCAGGCAGCCAGCGCGCTTGAAGCAGTAGGGGAAGTGGGTCCAAAGACCCAAGGACTCCTGAACGCGACGGCGGCAGCGCAATAGCAGGGAATGTAAGCTGAAAACAGCTCCGCTATATGCGGAGCTGTTTTCGTATGTAATGAGAAAGGCCGCCAGCTCCGAAAGGAGGTGGCGGCCCTAGTATTTGCCCGTGCCTGACTTAGGCGGCGACCGGGATGTTCCGGCTGCGCCGAAGCGCGGAGCCGGCCAGGCCGAAGCCGACGATCATCATGGCCCAGGTGGCGGGTTCCGGGATGGCCGAGAGCGACTCGTTCGTCACGTAGTAGGTGCTGAAGTACCCGTAGCCGTTGGGGAACTCGACGTTGCCGGAGCCGGAGCCGGCCGTGCGGCCGAACGGCGTGGTGAGCAGTGGGGGAATCGCGGCCGACGTCATGTGCATGGTCAGGGCGTCGTCGGGATCCGGGAAGGCGTTGAACGTAATCGTCGTGCCCGTGATGCTCGTGCCGCCGGCGATCATGTCCAGATAGCGGGTCACTCCGCCGATGGTGAACCTGACCGTGGTGAACGGCGAGGTCACGCCGGTCGTGAGGGTGTCGGACCCGGGCTCGGTCACGCGAACGCCGAGGTCGGCGTCGAAGACGTAGCTGGCCGTGAACGAAAGGCCATCCAGATCAAGACCCTTACCGAAGATCTCGTCGGCGTCGACGCCACGGTCGATGATGCCTTCGAAGGTGACTCGGTTAGCCGCGTTGGCGGCGGTGGCCGAGAGGCAGAGGGCCGCAATCGCGGCTGCAACGCAAGAGAAACGCTTCATTTCGGGCTCCTTTCGAGTGCCTGATTACGGAATGTACTGGTTATGGAACTGGCGTGACTTTACCACTCTAAATCAAATGAGGCAATAGCTGGGCGGTGGTGGGATAAAAAGAATCGGCGGGTCCGTGGGACCCGCCGATGTATCGCCGAAGCGAAAGGTGCTTGATTGGTTGCCGTGGCTTACGCCAAGACGAGGACCTGGCGCCGCCGATTGGCGCGCACCATGGAGCCCACGCCGCCGAAGCCGATGATCATCATCGCCCAGGTGGCGGGTTCCGGGACCGCGGAGCCGGCGCCGAACACCGCGTTGATGTCGAACGACTTCGGCCCGCCGATCAGACCGTTGACCTCCAGCTTGGCGTTGTAGGTGCCGTCGATCGCCGTATCGAAGCCCAGTAGCGGAACGGCGAACCAGTTCACCCGCGCGCTGTTGCTCAGGCTGTCGAACTGGACCGGCCGGTTGTCGGGCGTCCCCAGCGGATTGTAGCTGAAGACGCCGCCGGTGTTGATGTTGGTGAGGGTCAGAACCGCCGTCACGTCGTCGAACCCGCCGGTGCCGGTGGTGTCGATCAGCCAGTCGAAGCTGAGCTGCTTGCCGGCGCCGAGGGTGAAGTAGTAGTTCTTCCCGACCGAAGCCGGCGCCGTCTGGAAGGTCTCGTGGAAGCGCAGGGCGAGCTCGTCGCCGGCCGTGGTCCTGAGCACTCCGGAGTTCGACGGCGCGTAGTTGTTGCCGGAGCCGTAGTCATAGGGATCCGTCGGCGCCGTGTTGTAGGTCACCACGTCCGCGCTAGCGGACCCGGCGAACAGGCAGGTAGCGGCGACCGTAGCCGCGAAAATAGTCGAAAGCTTCATTGAAGAAAGCCCCTTCAGAATGCGCGGCTCCAAAACTATTCTGGTGTACCGCACTTAAAAGCCCTGAAATAAGCGCTTTTAAGTGCGGCACACCAACATTTAACTGAAAAGAACTTGAGCTCGCACTCTAACACACTCGCTGATATATGCAAATATAGGCCGTATCTACCGCAACGTCAGCTGCGCATACTCCTTTCCCTCGTCCTCCTCGACACGGTTGAGGTAGAGAAGCGGGGAAACGAGCATCATATACAGGACCTTGATGACGAAGCCGACGAGCATGATTTCCCAGATATTAGCGGGAGGAACGACCGCCCAGAAGGCCACGGTGAAGAAGATGGCGCTATCGACTACCTGGGCCAGGACATTGCAGGCATTCGCCCGGAGCCACAACAGCCTGTGGCCGAACCGGTTCTTGAGACGGATATAAAGATACACGTTCAGGCTTTGGCTCGCGGCGTATCCGAGCAGGCTCGCAAGCGCCACCTTCGATGCCGGTGCGAACGCGAGCATCAGCGCATTGCTGAGCGAAGCGGTACCTTCGGTGCTGATGAGCGCAGCGGCTAGCTGCAGGAGCATCGAGAAGAAGACGATGCCGACCACTCCTATCCATAGGGAGCGGATGCCCTCCCGCTTGCCGTACCGCTCGATGAGGAAGTAGGTCGCGAGGAAGATGGAGGCATAGAAGATGTTGCCGGTGTTCGTGGCGTAGCCGAAGAACTCCACTATCTTGCTTCCCGCGATGGAGATGAGGATAAGGAACACGAGGATGACGCTATGGAGCCGCTCCTTATCGAACTTCCATGCGGCAAGCACGAGCGCGGGGCTGATGATGCCGAGAATGAGGAGTATCGTTTCGTTGAATCCCATCGTGGTGGTACCAGGGGAAAAGGAGAGTCGCGAACGTTCGCTGGTATATCAATATGGTACCTTCTTCCGTTACCGTCAGCCCCACTATCCCCATTACATGATGAAGGCCCCTTTCGGGGCCTTCATCATGTCGCTAACGAGCGTTCTTCTTCGCGAGCTTTATCGCCAACCGCTTCTTGGTCTTGGGCGGGCTCTTCCGTATTTTCTTGGGGCTTACGCCGTGACTGTTCGTTCCCATGGGTTCGTATGTATTAGTGTTGCATACACCATACTACGTAATGGGATAAATAGCCCGAACCCTACATCCCCGAAAGGTCGTTCACGGCCATGATATCTATCGTGGCCTGCGGGATCTGGAGATGCGGATGGTCCTCGAAGATAGCTGCCGCAGCTGCATGGTCATCGGCTTCCACTATCGAGTACATCATCACGTCGTTCCGTGCGTCGGCAACGCCGTCCGGAGTGGCCCGCTTCGTCTTGCCGGCGCCATTGGTCTCCTTGACCATGCTCCCGTGCTTCTCCATCCATGCATCCCACTCATCCTTCATCCTGTCTTCTTCGGCCTTCCGTTCCTCCGGATCCTTATTCATCCATTCATCGAGGACGGATACAGGAGCGAGGTAGAGTACGAGGAATTTGTTCATAGGTATATGCGGTAAGCGGCTTGTATAGGCAGCAGTATACAGCGGGGAACTGAGGTATGCATGAAAAGAATGGCCGCCCGGTGGGGCGGCCAGTGCTATTCGTCTTTATCTAGAACGTGCGCGAAATGCGCACATATTGGTTGATCACCATCTTCTGGCTCGAGGGGCCGACATCCGTCTTGATGCGGTTCATCCGGCCGTCGCGATCGATGAGGATACCGAAACGGCTGTCCTGCTCCCCGTACTGCGAGAACCAGAAGCCGGCCGTGATGGTCCAGGCCTGGCCGGGAAGCTGCTTGCTTCCCTCAATGGAGCCATAGAGCACGTTCCGGTGGATGACCGCCGTAACGGAGTTCACGTTATGCATGTAGTTGAAATTCATGCGGAACGTGCCGTCGCCGGGGAGCGGCCCCCTGATCCCGAGGCATTCGCCGGCCCAGTACAGCGAGTTGTTGTACCCGACCGGATTGGACTTGACCGAGCGGATGCAGGGCATGACCTCGAAGGAGCCGAACGTCATGAGATACCCGACTCCGCCGACAAGTTCAGTGGAGTCGTCCCGGGTCGCTCCCAGGCCTTGGCCGTGGTCGAGACCGCGGTACACGACCGTGGCTTCGAAGCGGAACCTCCCGATACGCGTCTTGAACTCCGGGTGATAGGTCGCGCGCACCCACCACTCGTTCGCGAGCCGCTCGCTATAGCTCCCTTCCTTGGAGGAAAGGAGCTTGGAGCCGCCCACCTCCGCCGTGAAGTCCTCGCAGGTGCCCGTCACCGCGCCCTGCGATGTCGGCTTGTTGTTGGCGACGTCCATCCCATAGTTGGGGTAGAAGTAACCGGCCTGGACGCCGAGGGCGGCCGTACCGGAACAGGTCGGGGGATCGAGCTTTCGAAGCCAGGGCCCACTGAAGCCCGGAGCGGAGGATAGGAGGATGGGCTCTTCGTGCTGGATATCGCCCTCCGCGACCTCATTCTCCAGGGGCGCGGTAGCGATGGGCACGTCGAGCGCTTCCTCCGCCAACGCGGGAGCGGCATAGAGGTAAGTCACTGCCATCAAAGAAAGCAGGAACGCAACGGTCTTCTTGTACATGGTGAACCCCTTTTCAGAAGAATAGGTAGGAATACCTGGCACCGTCTGCTGGTTCTTATACTCCTAAAAACAGGCATGTCAAAGAAGGGCGGTTAAAAGGCAGACGAGCCCGCGAGGGCTCCTGTGTTCTTCCAGCCGAAGGCGTTAGAGCCTTTGTATCCGGTAAATAGTATCGAAAGCGCCCTAGCTCCCGCCGCCATCGCCTCCGCCGCCACCACCTCCGTCACCACCGAAAAAGCTCCCGCTACTATCTGTAGTTGTAGCGTTCCCTGCATCATTCACGCCGGGCAGCGGGGCAGCGGTATCGGGAGAGTCAGAATCTGATGCGGCCGTCATTGGAACGAAGCTCGCGCTTGAGTCTGCGGCGGCATTTTCCTTCCCCTCTTTCTTTCGGAAGAAATCCAAGAAGCTCATGACGGCAGTATACCATTTGGGTACCAGGGCTATGCAGATAAGTGGCTTCCCCGTGTCGCTTCGTTCGGAAATGAAAACACCCCGAAAGGGGTGTTTTCATTTGGCTCCGCGGGCAGGATTCGAACCTGCGACCGATCGATTAACAGTCGACTGCTCTACCGCTGAGCTACCGCGGAATATACGCACATGTCCTCCGAGGAGGACTTCCGCATTCTAGCTGAAAATGGGAAATCAGCAATCCGGAGTGGATGCATCTTCACGGGAACTACGGCATGCATCAGGTATGCATAGTATCGACGCAGGCCACCGCTCGCGCTCCCGTATACTTACTAGAGTTAATCCATAGCATTCATATGCAGATACACTTCAAAGGAACTAACTATGAGCTCGCTCCTGAGGTAAGCGCGCTCGCGAGCCGGAAGATCGAGGGATTGAGGAAGTATCTAGGGAAGAGCGACGGGCACGTGCGCGCGTACGTGGACATGGGGAAGGAGACCGAGGCGCATCAGGCCGGCAGGATCTGGTACGTCGATATCAACTTCGATGCGGATGGCCGCCGCTTCTACGCGAAGGCGGTGGACGAATCCATCGAGACGGCGCTCGATACCGCCGTGAGGGAGCTCGCGAGCGAGCTGCATACTGCGCGCAAGAAGGAGATAAGCTTGGTACGCAGGGGCGGCGGAATGTTCAAATCAATCATGCGGGGATTCCATGCGTGACGTAGTTGCATAGAAGGGGGGTGGGTGTACTCTTGCTCGCAGGATAGTAATGGGGAATTCCATGTATATACCCAACACTTCGCTGTCAGGCGACACATGGCAGGTATGCCGGCCGCAACAGAAATCCCTTCCGGAGGAGAATCCAATCTACTTCCTCCCGTATGGAAGGGGCGATTTGGAGCGCGGCGATCTTATCTTCGCGAAACGCCAGGATACCGGCGATATATACCCAATCGTCATCTAGTGGCGTACGAGGCCCGCACCCGCGGGCCTCCACCATTTAGTGCGCGCGTACGAAATCGACGTACGCCATCTCCTTCTTGCCTTCAGGAACGATACGGTCGGGCGTGAATATCCCGTCCGAGAGCGTAGCGGTGACTATCCTCACCCGGAGACGTTTCCCGTTCCGCTCCATGAAGAAGTACGTGCCAGGTGATTCAGCGTATGCACGGTACTTGTTCCAATTCATACGCGCATCGCCCGCCAGATCGAGCTCGCCCTCGCTCTTCTCTATCTTCTTCGAGAAGGTCGCGGCGCTCTCGTCCTGCGGCATCGGGGTGAGACTTCCTTGAACGAACGCAGGAAGGGTGTCGGCGAGTAGTTCCGCTCCAAGAGCCACCAAGCGTGGGCGCAGCTCCCTCGTGGTCTCCTCGGGCTCTATCGTCACCTCTCTTTGCGCCAGCACGTCACCGGCATCGAGCTTGTAGACCATCTGCTGTATGGAAACGCCCGTCACCGTCTCTCCGTTCAAGAGCGCGGCCTCTACCGGGGAAGCCCCGCGGTATTTCGGGAGAAGAGAGTAGTGGATGTTGAGTATGCCGAGCGGGAATGCATCGATGAGCGCCTGAGGGAGTATCTTCCCGTATGCGACCACGATCGCGTAGTCGCACCCGTACGCCTTGAGCTCCTCAATAACTTCCGGCGTGAGCTTCTCGGGGGTGAGCACGGGAAGTCCGTTCGCGAGTGCCCATTCTTTTGTTTCGGACGGCGCGAGCATGAGCCCGCGGCCCCGGGCAGCGTCCGGGGACGATACGACGACTTCGGGCACGAACCCGCGTTCAACGAGCGTCGCGAGCGTATCGCGCGCGACGTACGGCGTTCCGAAGTATATGAACCTGCTCATAGCGCTTCTCCCTCGGCGTCCTCGCTCCGCTTCACCTCCACGAGCTCGGTGGCATGGTCGATGAAGAGGATGCCATTGAGATGGTCTATCTCATGCTGGTATATCTGCGCGATGAGGCCGCCCCCGCCACGCTCGAACGTGGATCCGTCCTTGCCGCGCGCCCGTATGGTGGCGCGCTCGTGTCGTTTGGTCTTCCCGTATACGCTCCGCACCGAAAGGCACCCCTCATCCATCTCTATGCGACGCTGCGAGCTCCGGATGAACTCAGGATTTATGCATACGAGGAGCTCAGGCGTGTGCTTTGACCCGTCTTCGGGCGGCGGCACCGTGCGATCGAGGCGCGCGATGAATATGCGGTACGGAATGGATATCTGGGGCGCGGCGAGCGCGACGCCGTCCTGTTCCGCATCGAGCGCATGCGCCATGTCCTCGAGCATCCGCTCGAGTTCGGGAGTGCCGAACATATCTTCGGGCACCGGCGCTGCTTTCGCGCGCAATACCGGGTCGCCGTTCTGGACGATGGGGTTCATGAAAATACGGTAGCAAGTATGGGGATAAAAAGAAAACGTCCGCCTCGCAGGGAGGGGGACGTCGGGGCGGGTACATGCCCGCCAGGTAGAGCAGCGGAGGGACCCAGGGACCTGGTTCCTCGTTGGGACTGGGGGTCAATCCCAAGTGCGCTCGATACCCAGCGGGACATGCTGTCCGTGAATTTACTCATCCACGTACCAGGCTCTCCACGGCACGGACCCTATTTTATTCAGGTCATTATTCCGTGCACGAAGAGCTTTTCGATTCTAAGAAGAACAGGGGCGCGAGGCCGGCAGCACGAACGTCTTTTGAGAGGAGTCCGCGCGCAGCCCCGCGCTTGCTCCGGCTGTTTAATTCCGGAACAAGGTAATCATAACCTATCCCAAAGGATAGTCAATCCCTCTAGAACGGCTGCTTCTCCTCGTGCTTCTTCGGGTCTACCTCCCACCAGAACTTCTTGCTGAAGTTCTTCGCGCGGCTGCACACCGACTTTAGGTAGTAGAGGTCATCTGTCGGTATGCCTTCGAGCACCTTGCCGAGGCGCGCCATGGTGAGCTTGGGGAGACCATCGTTGGCCCGGGAGTAGTTCAAATGGCGCTGGAAGAACCGCAGGAGCTCGCCCCGCTCGGTCGCGCGAGACTTCTTGGGCCTCTCGCCCTCGTCCGGTTTCTGGAGGAAATCGCCGATGGGTCTCATGACCCTATGGTACCAGGAATCAAGAACGCTCGATCTTGGCCCCGATGGACTGGAGCCGCTCGACGAGGTCCTCGTATCCGCGGTTGATGCTGTATACGTTGCGCAGTATGGAACGGCCTTCAGCGGCGAGCATGCCTATAAGAAGGATGGTGGAAGGACGGAGTGCTGGAGGGCACACGAGCTCGGCCCCGCGCAAGTGCGACGGCCCATGTATCTGGATACGGTGCGGGTCCATGAGGACGGTGTCGGCGCCGAGCCGGTCGAGCTCAGTGTAGTAGATGGCGCGCTTCTCGTAGACCCAATCGTGTATGAGCGTCGTGCCTTCGGCTCTCGTCGCGATGACCGCGAAGAACGGGAGGTTATCGATATTGAGGCCCGGGTACGGACGCGCATGAATCTTCTCGGGGAACGCGATGAGGTGAGACGGCTCTATATGGATATCCACGAGCTTGGTGATGCCGTTCTCGGACACTGCGGGGTCGGTGAGCGTGAACGTGAGCCCCATCTTCTCGAGCACGGCGAGCTCGACCTCGAGGAACTCGATAGGGGCACGGCGTATGGTGAGCGCTGAATTGGTCGTGACAGCTGCGGCCAGGAAGAACATGGCGTCCGTCGGATCCTCGGCGACGGTATAGGTGATGTCCATCGCGATATCGGGCTTGCCGTGGATGGTGAGGGTGGTCGAGCTGATGCCTTCGATGCCCACTCCAAGATCACGCAGGTACCCGCAGACCTCCTGCACCTGGTAGTTAGCGGATGCGTACTTGATGACGGACGTGCCCTCTATGCGAGCGGCCGCAAGTAGGGAATTGATGGTCGCGGTGTCGCTCGATTCGTACAGGATGACCTCGGTAGGCGAGAGCCCATCATGCGTTATCTGGAACCTATCCGAGAGCGCTTCTATAGATACACCGAATCGTTCAAGCGCCCAGAGGTGCGGACGCACCGACCGGAGGCCGAGCGTGCAGCCGCCGGACTGCGGCAAGTCGAACGAAGGGAAGTGATGGAGCAGGGGACCGATGAACATGAGAATGCTGCGCGTTCTCGCGGCCGCCACCTTGTCGATGGTGGAGAGCGATATGACCTCGGGCGGCATGATGATGAGCGAGCGGCCCTCCCACACGCAGGACACGCCGAGCGAGACGAGCACCTCCACGAGCCGGTTCACTTCTTCTATCTTCGGCACATTCCTAAGTGTCGTCGTGCCCTTGTTCAAGAGCGACGCGGCTAGGAGCGCGACCGCACCATTCTTCGAGCGGTTGGTCTCGATGGAGCCTGAAAGGGGAATGCCGCCCTCGACGATGAAATTAGTGCCCTCGGTAGCTGCCATGTTCCGGGTATTGTATCAGACCTATATACGGAAGGTTTGGTGGGTTCCGGCCCTGCGCGGTATGATACCCAAGCTTTATGGCTTCCTTCTCACCCCGTCTCGGCATCGACCTCGGTACGACCAACGTGCTCGTGTTCGTGCCCGGGAAGGGGGTGGTGCTGAACGAGCCATCGGTGGTGGCTGTCTCGACCGAAACCAACAAGGTGCTTGCGATTGGTGCCGAAGCCAAGGCGATGATAGGGCGCACCCCGGACTCCATCACGGCGTATCGCCCTATGAAGGACGGCGTCATTGCCGACTACCGCGTCACCGAAGCCATGCTCCGCTATTTCATACGCAAGGCGCTCGGACACTGGAACATCCTCAAGCCCATCGTGCTCGTGTCAGTTCCTGCAGGCGTCACTTCCACCGAGAAGCGCGCCGTCATCGAGGCTGCGGTAAAGGCCGGCGCGCAGGATGCGTTCGTCGTGAAGGAACCCATCCTCGCCGCTATTGGCGCGGGCATCCCCATCCAGGAAGCGCTCGGGCGTATGGTGGCTGACATCGGCGGCGGCACCATCGATGTGGCGGTGATATCGCTCGGCGGCATCGTCGCCTCGACCTCGGTGAAGGTCGCGGGCAACAAGCTCGACCGCGCCACCATCGACTATGTGAAGAAGCAGTACAACCTTGCGATAGGGGATAAGACGGCGGAGGAGATAAAGATACATATAGGGTCCGCAGTCCCGGTCTCCGAGGAGCTCTCCATGCAGGTGAAGGGCCGCGACCTCGTGTCAGGCCTTCCGCGCACGATAGAGCTACGCACTAACGAGATAGTGCAAGCGATGAATAGGGAACTGCGCGAGATGATGAACGCCATCCGCAAGGTCCTGCAGGAGACGCCGCCCGAGCTTGCGAGCGACATCATCGACAACGGCATCATACTCACCGGCGGGACCAGCCAGCTCCGTCACCTCCCCGAGCTCGTGTTCCGTCGCACGGGAGTGCAAGCGAAGCTCGCCGACGAAGCGTACTTCTGCGTCGCGCGCGGCACCGGGGTCGCGCTCAAGCATTTGGATACATATAAGAAGAGCATCATCAGCAAGCGATAGAGAGGTATTGAAAAAGGCCCGCCGGTGAGGGCGGGCCTTCTATATATCTGAACGCCTGAGCGTTCAGCATTTCACGCGGCCGTAGCAGAGCGGGAAGACGAACTCCAGCTTCCCGGACTTCTCGTCCGGCGTCCGGAGCAGCGGTGAGCGAGCGCCGCCCCGAACTTCTTCCCGGATCCGTTTCCCGTCCCACACATCGTCCCACAGCTTAAGGCCGATGCGGGCGAAGGCGGATTGCGGGTAGGGCCGGTACTCGATGAAGATTTCCTGGCCCTCGTCGTACGAGTCGCGCGCCTCGTACAGGCGGTCCTGCAGATGCCGATACGGCATGATGCGGACGCTGACCGGCCCGGTCGCCTTCGCGTCGTTTATCGCGAGCGGCGGCACGTAGAGCGGGCTGGTCACGGGCGCTTGGGAAGCGCTCGAGAAGTCGAGCGGTTTCCACGGCTCGCCCGAGACGCTCGGCGTGGCGTAGAACGACGGATCCTTCTGCTCCTCGGCGTCAACATTGGTGGCGCAGAGGAGGGCGGGGATGAAAAGTGCATACAGGAAGCGCATGGAACCCTCCTCGGGTATATGCGAGAACCACTACGGTCTCGTCTGGAGTGAGTATCCCTCTAGGACAGAAATTGTCAAGTGTCAAGGGTGCGCAAAGAAAGGGGCCGGATTCCCGGCTCTTTCGTGCAGCAGTGGGGTTAGATACGCTCGAAACGAAGCGTCTTACCCGCACCACCTACATACGACATTTCCAACTCAGTCGCGCCCAGCTTAGTGACGACGAAGAAAAGCGCTTCTTCGGGGAATTCGATGCTCAGGACGGGCATGCCGTTCGCGAGCTCGCGCACCTGGCCCGGCATATGATCGGAGTTAAGCTCCCAGTGCCCGCTCACCGTTGCATCTTCCATGCCTTCATACCGATCGGTAATGGTACCGTCCGCATTGAACGTGCGGGTGAAGCGCGCATCGTCAGCGCTCCTCCAGTTGCCTTCGACCCCGTTCTGGATCTCGGCAGGGGTCGCGGTACGCTGCGTCCCGTCGGTAGTCGAGGCCATGTAGCCTGTATCATCCGCACTCATGAATGCGCCGGATTGGTTCGTGTACCACAGGTACCCGCCCGCAAGCAGCGCGAGCACGACGACTATCCCGATAGCTACTTTCTGATTCATACGAAAGAGGTTAGGGCTATGGATAAAGTGTACACTAGCCGTATGGCCCATCATGCATACCTGGTGACTGGCGATATCGACCGAGGGATAGAGTCTGCTTTTGCCTGGGGAGCGCAGGAGCTCGGGCTTAATCCAGTCGGGAATCCGGACGTCGTCCTCTACCGCTATGGCCTCTTCCCCGTAGAGGACGCTCGACGTGTCGTGGAGTCCGCATCCCGCAAAGCGCTCGGCGATCGCAAGCTCATCGTCATCGCAGCGGAGCGTCTTTTCCACGAGTCGCAGAACGCGCTCCTGAAAGTATTCGAGGAACCGCCCGAAGAGACGACACTCATTCTTGTCGTACCTACCGAAGGGGTGCTCCTTCCCACGATGCGCTCGCGCCTCCTCGCGCTCCCCGGTCAGAAATCGGAAGTACCGGCGCTCCACCCGTTCATCGAAGCGGATGCCGACGCACGAGCGAAGATGGTATCGAAACTTCTTGATAGAGCTAAGTCGGACAAGGATGAGGAGAAGCAGGCGGCTCGTGCCGAAGCGCTCCACATCGTCGAGGATCTTACGCGTGCGGCGTATGGCGCCCGAGGGAAGGGAAATGATGAGGAGCTCACCCGACTCCTCCATGAGCTCGATACGTTCACCCCTATCCTCCATGAGCGCTCGGCACCCCTCAAGCTCATATTCGAGCACCTATTACTCGTTACTCCGGTTAATTTGGTAAGATAAGGCGACATATGGCGTACGACTTCTCGAAACTGGACAGCAGCATCAAGGAAACGGAGGAATGGCTCTCCCGTGAGCTTTCTGGTGTGCGCACTGGGCGCGCAACCCCGACGCTTCTCGACGGCGTGAAGCCCGAGGCATACGGCACCCGCACTCCCATCACCCAGATGGCCTCCGTCACCATCGAGGACGCCCGCACTCTCCGTATCGTTCCGTGGGACAAGACCCTCACGAAGAACATCGAGAAGGCAGTCGTAGACGCTGACCTCGGTGTGGGCACTTCAGTCGATGACCTCGGTCTCCGGGTAACGTTCCCAGAACTCACCGCAGAGCGCCGCACCATGCTCGGCAAGCTCGCAGGAGAGAAGACGGAGCAGGCGCGCGTGACGCTCCGTGGCCATCGTACCGACACGCTCAAGGAGATAGATGCCGCAGAGAAGGAGGGCGGTATGGGTCAGGATGATGTGAAGCGATACAAGGAAGAGGTGCAGAAGCGTATTGATAAGACGAACGAGACGCTTGATGCGCAACTGAAGCGGAAGCTCGAGGAAATTACTCTATAACTCGGCGTGGCATAGCTTTGTCTAAATGGACAAAGATAGGTTTGAGCGTACAGTATCCCCGGAACGACTGGAGGATGAGGCCATGAAAGTCCTGCTACAAGAGTGGAATATCGCCGGGAAGGGGCATATGAGGTCCATCAGTAGGGATCAGTCTCAGCTCGACGCGACCATTCGGGAGGTCAAAGAAGAGGACGAAGAGAGCGAAGCTGATGAAGAAGGACCGCTCGAAGTGGAGATTCCCGACGAGCATGTCTTCGCTGACATGCTCGAAGACAGCACGGTCTTCATCTACGATGATGAGCTGGATGCTATCACCTATCCGGGGTCGTGAGGTGCGCAACGCTCGTGAGGGTCGCCGCAGCAATGCGGCGGCTTCCTTTATATTCATCCAACGAGAGGTTACACTCAATCAACGATGTCGATCCTGGTTTTCATACTCGTTCTTATCGCCCTGATACTCGTCCATGAGTTCGGGCATTTCCTTGCTGCGAAGTGGTCGGGCATGCGCGTCGATGAGTTCGGTATCGGATACCCTCCCAAGGCGTGGGGGAAGAGGATAGGGGAGACGGAGTACACCTTCAACTGGCTTCCGTTCGGCGGCTTCGTGAAGATATTCGGTGAAGACCCGGAGCCAGGAGTCCCACCTGCGCCGCGCGCCTTCAACTCGAAGCCTCGTCCTATCCAAGCGCTCGTGCTCTTCGCGGGTATCGCGATGAACCTCTTGTTCGCGTGGGTACTCATCTCCGGTACGCTCGCGCTCGGTACGCAGCGTGCGCTTACCTCTGAGGAGGTAGCGAAGACGCCCGACGCCGTGCTTGCGGTAGCGGGCGTGCTTCCGGGCTCTCCAGCTGCGGAGGCAGGTCTCGCTCCTGGCGACACCATCATTTCCATAGAAGGAGAGGGTGGCTCATATACCGGCGCTGATGCTGAACTGTTCACCGCATTCGTTGGCGAGCATGAAGCCGGTCTCCCGCTTACGCTCTCGGTCAAGAACCTTAACGGGGAAGCGCGCACCGTCGTAGTGGCGTCGCGCGCAGGGGTCGTAGCAGCAGACCCGTCCCGGGCTGCGCTCGGGGTATCGGTCGCACCGGTGGGCACCGCGAAAGTCGTATGGTGGAAAGCGCCCATCGAGGGCGCCGTACTTACCTGGGAGATAACGAAGGAGATTGCTCTCGCACTCCTCGCATTCTTCGGCGGACTCTTCACGCTCACCGCTGACCTTTCTCAGGTGGCAGGGCCCGTCGGTATCGCAGGCGCGGTAGGGGATGCGTCGGCGAGTGGGCTCACTGCGCTCATGACGATAACAGCGCTCATTTCCATAAACCTCGCACTCATCAATCTCCTTCCAATCCCCGCGCTCGATGGCGGACGCCTTCTCTTCGTCGCTATAGAGTCAGTCATACGCCGACCCCTCAATCCAGCATTCTCGAACGCGGTTAATGGGATAGGGTTCGCGCTCCTGGTGCTGCTCATGCTCGTGGTGACGGCCTCCGATATCTTCAAGATCGTCGGTTAGGCGGGGCTTTTGCCCTTCATACGGGGGAGCCGTATACTGTCTCTACTATGCGGCAGAGCCAGCTTTTCACTAAAACGAGGCGCGACGCGCCGAAAGACGAGGAGGCGAAGAATGCCCAGCTCCTCATCCGTGCGGGATACGTGCATAAGGAGATGGCGGGGGTGTATTCATACCTCCCGCTTGGCGTACGCGTGCTCCAGAACATCGAGAAGATGGTACGAGAGGCGATGGACTCCATCGGCGGCCAGGAGCTTCGCATGGCCACGCTCCATCCTGCAGAACCCTGGAAGACGTCGGGCGGTTGGGACAATGTAGACGTGCTCTTCAAGGTCCAGAGCCGCACCGAGAAGGAATATGCGCTCGGACAGAGCGAGGAGGAGATAGTCACGCCAATCGCGTCCGAGTACGCGATGTCGTACAAGGACCTGCCGCTCGCGGTGTACCAGATAGGGCAGAAGTATCGTGATGAGCTGCGCGCGAAGTCCGGCATCATGCGCGGCCGCGAGTTCGGCATGAAGGACATGTACAGCTTCCATGCGACGCAGGAGGACTTCGAGCGTTTCTATCAGATAGTGAAGGACACGTACCTCGAGCTCTACACGAAGGCAGGACTCGTAGCGAAAGTAACCGAGGCATCAGGCGGTAGCTTCTCGGATAAGCTCTCGTACGAGTTCATGGTGCTTACCGATGCTGGCGAGGACGACATCGTCTACTGTGATCAATGCACGCACTGCGCGAATGTCGAGGTGGCGAAGGAGAAGGAGGGCGACACCTGCCCGAAGTGCGGGAAGGGTACGCTCGCTGCAGCGAAGGCGTCGGAAGTCGGCAACGTGTTCGATCTCGGCCTCAAATACGCCAAAGCCTTCAACTTCACGTACAAGGACGCGGAAGGTAAGGAGCAGTATCCGATCATGGGCTGCTACGGCCTCGGGACGACCCGCCTCATGGGCGTCATCGTGGAAGCGCTCGCGGATGATAAAGGCATCGTATGGCCGGAAGCCGTCGCGCCGTTCATGGTGCACATCGTGTCGGTGGTACCCAACGATGCCACGACCGTGGCGTATGCGGATGCGCTGTATGACGACCTCAAGAAAGCAGGCGTCTCCGTCCTCTATGATGATCGCGATGCGCGCGCGGGCGAGAAGCTCGCGGACGCCGACCTCATCGGCATCCCGTGCCGCGTCGTCATAGGCAAGAACACGCTCGAGAGCGGGAAGATAGAGTCGACGTACCGCAGGAACGGCGAAGTAAAGCTCATCTCACGTGACGAGCTCATCGCGTTCGCATCTGCGGCCACGGAGCATCATGGCTAAGCGATTCTCACGGAACTCCTTCTTCTCGAGCGATATCGGCATCGACCTCGGCACCGCCAACACGCTCGTGTACGTGCGTGGCCGCGGCATCGTGCTGAACGAGCCGTCCGTGGTGACAGTGAACGATAAGACGGGGCAGATGGTCGCGGTCGGCAAGGAAGCGAAGCTCATGCTCGGGAAGACGCCACCCCATGTCCGTACCGTGCGTCCGCTCGCCCACGGTGTCATCTCCGACTTCGAGATAACGGAGGAGTTCCTCGCGTACCTGATTAGGAAAGCGCAGGGAGGTCGTTCGCGTCTCCTTGGTCCTCGTGTCGTCATCGGTGTGCCCACGGGCGTGACCAACGTCGAGAGCCGTGCGGTGCGTGATGCTGCACTCACCGCAGGCGCGCGCGAGGTATACATACTTGAAGAACCGATGGCAGGCGCTATCGGTGCGAAGCTCCCGGTCACCGAAGCCATCGGCACTATGGTGCTCGATATCGGGGGTGGATCCTGCGACATCGCGGTAATCGCGCTTGGCGGCACCGTATCGTCCAAGTCGTCGCACGTCGCTGGCGACCGCTTCAACGAGAACATCACCGACTTCATCCGGAGCGAGTTCCAGCTCGCGATAGGGGAGAAGACCGCTGAGGACACGAAGATAGCGATTGGTGCGGTGCTCCCGCTTCCTGAGCAGCTCACGCGTGCGGTGCGCGGACGCGATCTTGCGACGGGGCTTCCGCGCGAGATACTCCTGACCGACACACATGTGCGCGAGGCACTCGCTCCTTCCATGGACGCGCTCATGGAGTCCATGAAGGAAGTCATCGAGAAGACGCCGCCCGAGCTCCTCTCCGACGTGCTCGAGCGTGGCGTTACAGTGTTCGGAGGCGGAGCCCTGCTCCGCGGCCTTCCGGAACTCCTATCGCGCATGCTCGGCGTACCGGTGCATGTGGCGTCGGACCCATTGACCTGCGTCGTGCGCGGCACGGGCATTGTCACGGAAGACCCGGAGCCGTGGCGCGATACTTTCTTGCATGAAGATGCCATTCTCACGCACGCGTAGGAGCCAGACCGCGCTCCTGAAGCGCGGCAGCGCGCTCACTATCGGCATTGTGCTCGGTGTCGTCGTGCTCCTTTTCATACTGCGTACGGTATTCCCGGGCGTGCTCACCGCACTCGCGGCTCCGTTCTGGAGCGCAGGCAATGCGCTAACCGGTGGCGCAGGAGACTTCGCTTCCATATTCGGCGACAAGGCGATACTTACACAGGAGCGCGATACGCTCGCGCGTGAGAACGCGTCACTGCGCGAGCAGAATGCGGTACTCACCGCACGTGTCGCCGACCTCACTCAGCTTCTAGGCGGAAGGCCTGAAGCTTCGAACTCCATCCTTGCAGGCGTGATGGCGCGTCCACCGGTCTCTCCGTACGACACCCTCGTGCTCGATGCAGGCGAACGTGCTGGCGTCCGTATAGGTGCGAGTGTGCAAGGCGCAGGCGGGATACCGCTCGGCACGATAGAGAGTCTCGCAGATAACAGCTCGCGCGTGCTTCTGTATTCGGCTCCCGGTCGGGTGACGCAGGGATGGGTCGGAGAGAACCGTGCGCCGATATCTCTTGAAGGAGCGGGAGCCGGCGCATTCCGCACGAGTGTACCGCGCGAGAACGCGGTCGTGGTGGGCGAATCGGTATATGTCGCAGGTCCCGGAGCCCTTCCGATAGGGACGGTCGTGCGGGTGGAGACCGATCCCTCGTCGCCGCGCGCGGTCGTCCACATCAAGCCCGTCGCGCATCTATTCTCCACCACGTGGGTAACGGTAAGCGAATAGCATGGCAGCGTACCGCTTCGTTCCTGCTGTTCTTGCGCTCATCGCTATCGTCAGCTATCCGTACCCATTCGGCATTATCTTCGCCGCCATCTCCTCGCTTTTCATACCGCCGCTCGCACTCCTGTATGGCGTGCTATTCGACGTTCTGTATTTCGTACCGGGAGCGGGCGCTGCGCCGCTCGGAACGGTTCTTGGCCTCCTGGGGTGGGGCGTCGCGCTCGTGGTGCATGACTTCGTGAAGACACGTATCATAGGGGGATGATGAGGAAAATGCTGGGGAGGAGACGGCCCAAGGTCCGCGAGATAGCGCCGGACGAGATATTCCTTGACTCATCGAACCTTCCTGATTTCAACCAAGGACGCCTCGAAGGACGCCTCGAGCGTCCCGTCTCCCGCACGACATATGTCGGCATCCTCTCCGTCATGGCGCTCGCATTCTTCGGGCTCATGGCGCAGGCGGCGAACCTCCAGATACGGGAGGGGGAGAAGTACGCGCTCCAGAGCGAGCGGAACCGCGTGCGACCGGAAGTCCTATTCGCGAAACGCGGCGCCATCGTGGATCGCAATGGCGTTGCACTTGTCACCAACGAAGCGCGAGAAGATGGCTCGGCTATGCGCGTGTATGAAGCTCCTGGGTTCGCGCATCTCCTTGGCTACGTCTCGTACCCGAAGAAAGACTCCTCCGGCAACTACTACGACACGGAGATAACAGGACTTGCAGGAGTGGAGAGCGCATTCGATGAACAGCTCTCGGGAAAGAACGGCACGCTCCTCATCGAGGAGAACGCGCTCGGGGAAGTGCAGTCCTCAGGCTCTGTTGCAGCTGCAAAAGACGGTGCGACTGTAACGCTCTCGATAGACGCACGGGCGCAGAGGGCGTTCGCTCATTCAGTTGCCGAACTCGTCGAGCGCGTACCATTCGTGGGCGGCTCCGCCATCCTCATGGATGTCGAGACCGGGGAGCTCCACGCACTCGTGTCGTATCCCGAGTACAACCCGAACGTGCTCTCGAGCGGAGGACCGAGCGATGTCATCGCGGGCTACCAGAGCGATTCTCGTCAGCCATACCTCGACCGCGCCATCGCCGGCCTCTACGCCCCTGGTTCGGTGGTGAAGCCCATGGAAGCCGCAGGCGCGCTCTCCGACGGAATTATCTCGCCAGAGAAGATAATCGTCTCGACGGGCGCGCTCGTGGTGCCGAACCCGTACGATCCCAGCAAACCGACGGTGTTCAAGGATTGGAAGGCGCTTGGTGCCATGAATATGCGGAGCGCCATCGCCTACTCCTCCGACGTCTATTTCTATACGGTCGGCGGCGGGTTCGGAGACCAGAAGGGGCTCGGGATAGAGCGACTCGCGCACTGGTTCCACTCCTTCGGCTTCGACACCCCGACCGGCATCGAGCTTGAGGGCGAAACGAAGGGATTCATCCCCACACCCGCCTGGAAGGAGAAGACATACGACGAGCCATGGCGCATCGGCAACACGTATCACACCGCTATCGGCCAGTACTCCATGCAGACCACCCCTATCGAGGTGGCGCGCGCGGTAGCGGCAGTAGCGAACGGCGGGAAGCTCGTCACCCCGACGCTTCTTAAGAGCTCCATGACGCCGGCAGGGCAGACCATTCCCATAAGCGCATACGCGCTCCAGGTGGCGCGCGAGGGCATGCGCATGGGCGTTATCGAGGGCACCTCGGTCGGACTCTCCGACCTCTCGTTCGCGCGCCTAGCGGGGAAGACCGGTACGGCCCAGCTCGGGGCGAATAACGAATACCACCACGCCTGGGCGGTCGGGTTCTTCCCGTACGAGAAGCCCAAATACGTATACGTAGTACTCATGGAAAAGGGGCCGTCCACCAACCTCATCGGCGGTATATATGCGACGCACCGGGCCCTCTCGGCGCTCCATCAAACGGCCCCGGAATACTTCGATTGACGCCCCCACCTATCCACGTACAATACCTCTACTATTCATCAGTGATTCATCATGATCGAGCAAGAAACAGTCGTGAGTCAAGAGAAGTTCGATGAACTCCTCCAGGAGCTCGATACCCTCAAGACAGTGAGGCGTTCGGAGATTGCGAAGAATCTCGAGTACGCACGCAGCCTCGGTGACCTTTCGGAGAACGCTGAGTACCAGGAAGCGCGCGAGCTCCAGGCAGCGACCGAGGAGCGTATCCGCAAGCTCGAGGAGTTGGTGAAGCGCGCCAAGATAACGACCGAGCATAAGAAGAAGGACGTCGTCGGCTTCAGCTCGCTCGTGGTCATCAAGAAGGAGGGAAGCCCCGAAGCGCACGAGTACACCATCGTGGGTTCCGAAGAGGCCGACATGCGCGCACGCAAACTCTCGCACGTCTCTCCGCTCGGGGCGGCGCTCATGGGCAAGAAGAAGGGAGACATCTTCACCTTTGAGACCCCAGGAGGGAAGCAGACGTATTCGGTAGAGAAGGTAGCGTAACGACACATTCATTGGAAAACGCCCCGTCGCGAGACGGGGCGTTTCTCTTTGTGGCTCAGTCGAGCTAGGTGGGGCGGTCGCGCCACATCTGTATCAGCACCGCCACCACAAAGAACACCAAGAACGCAAAGGAAAGAATTCGCGCGATACTCGCCGCTTCACCCCCTATACCCGTGAAGCCGAGGCCGCCGGCGATGAGAGCGAACACTGCGAACACAAGAGCCCAACCAAGCACGAGAACCTCCTCTAATTAGTAGACGCCCAAGAAAAGGGCGGCCCGCGAGCCGCCCTTCCGTCCGCCGATTCTGCTCAGCGACACGCGTATTCGAGATTCTCTCGTCTGCGCCGCTTGCTTTCCTCGCGCCGGTTGCGCTTGGGCTTCGGAGTCCGCTCGCGTTCGTAGCCGACGAAGATCTCGAGAGCCCGGGCGAGATTTTCTTCCCGGGGCGCCCCATAGGGCAACCCGCGCTCCGCCTTCCTGATGGGAAGGAGTTGGAGAGCCTTCGCCGCAGTAGCCGGCGGCATGATGCCGCGCTTCTCGTATTGCTCCGGCTTCGTCGCGATGAACTTGCTCGCGAACCTGCCGTCGCTCGAGAAGATGAACACCGCGTCCTTCGGCGGCGGAACCCCCTCATCAAGTTGATGAGCTTGGAATCCGAGTCGATGGAGGATCTTCAACGCCTGCAGCGCGACCTGGTCGTTGTCGTAGGCCACGAAGAACTTGGACTTCGCTTGGCTCGTCATATGCATCTCCCTAAATCCTGAATGGCGCTCTTTAGGCATGAGCGCCCGTGAAAGATCAAAAGCTCGTTTGCCTATAACGAGGAAGACCCCGACCTTGCGGTCGGGGTCTTCCTTCAAGTTTCTAATTCTTCTTACTTAGAAACCTCAAGCGAGACCCCGACCGGTGTAAGGAGGCCGAAGTAGACGAGAATTCCGAGAATCCAACGATTGAGGTAATTCATGTAGTAATCATGATAGCGCTATGGTTTAAGCTGTCAAACTCATCAGCTGCGCAGTGGGGATAACAGCCTGCCTAGTGGGGCGAAGTGTCATATAATTGGCTACTAGTGGGATGAAGTGGGAAGGCGGTTTTTCCTCCTCTTCCGACCTCCTCAATTTCACCCACGGACCCATTTACTTACATGTTCATCGGCGAATACCGTCACACCCTTGATGCAAAGAATCGCATCTCTCTTCCGGCGAAGTTCCGGAAGGAGCTCGGTGCAAGCGTCATCGTGACTCGCGGCCTCGACCACTGCCTCTTCGTATACCCGAAGTCGGCATGGAAGAAGCACGCGGAGGGATTCGCCGCATACTCGACGGGGAGCGCTGCCGGACGCGGGCTTTCGCGCCTTATGCTCGCCGGTGCGTCAGAAGCCGACGTGGATAGCGCGGGCCGCATCCTCCTTCCGGATTACTTGAAGTCGTTCGCGAAACTATCGGTGAAGAACGTGGTCGCAGGCGTCGCCGACCGCGTGGAGATCTGGGACGAGAAGGCGTGGGAGACGTACACACGCTCAATCGAGCGTGACGCCGACGATTTCGCCGAGAAGCTAGGTAATCAGGGAGCTCTTTAAGCGATATGGAGAACAAGCACGAGAGCGTCCTATTGTCTGAAGCCGTCGAGGCGCTCGAAGTGTCTCCGAGCGACGTCGTGGTCGACGCTACCATCGGTGGGGCAGGGCACTTCGCATCGCTTCTCGAGAAGCTCGACGCCTCCGGCACCCTCATCGGCATCGATGCGGACGCGGACGCCATCCAGCGCGCAACCGAAGCCGGGAAGGGAGCCAAGGCGAATGTGCTGCTCGTGCATGACAACTTCCGCAACCTGGAGGCCATCCTCCAGAACGCAGGAGTAGAAACCATAGACAAGGCACTCTTCGACCTTGGGTGGTCGAGCTTCCACCTCACAGCTGGCCGCGGCTTCTCATTTCGTGCCGAAGAGCCGCTCCATATGACCTACGGTTCCCCTGAAGAAGGCACCACTGCCGCAGACATGGTGAACGACCTCTCGGAAACCTCTCTTGCCGACCTCATCTACACGCTCGGTGAGGAGCACTTCTCCCGCGGCATCGCGCGCTCGATAGTAGCGGCACGCGCCGAGGCTCCCATCCAAACCACTGGCCAGCTCGTCGCTGCAATCGAGGCGGGGGTGCCTGGCTGGTACAAGAAGCGCCGCATCCATGCGGCCACGAAGACCTTCCAGGCGCTCCGTATCGCGGTGAACGATGAACTCGGCGCGCTGCGTGAGGGCCTCGCGGCCGCGATAGCGAAGCTTTCGGACGGTGGCCGCGTCGCAGTCATCACGTTCCATAGCATCGAGGATCGCATCGTGAAGAGCATGCTCCGCGATGCGGCGCATGCGGGGCAGGGGACCGTCATCACCCGGAAGCCCATCGTGCCGTCGTCCGCAGAATCGACCCGCAACCCACGAGCCCGCAGCGCGAAGCTCCGGGTGTTCGAACGCTCCGCTCGCGCCGCAGCCCTTATTACCAGCAGCTCACTCGCCCTCTATGCCTGACCGCACCATTTCCATCCTTGGAGCCACGCTCTCCGCCCTCATATTTTCGTACCTCGCTCTCATGGTGTTCACGGTCTCGCTTGCCGCATGGAGGACCGACCTCGCGTCGGAAGTGCGCGATGCGGAGAACGCTATAGCGCTCCTTGAAAATGACTACTACGAGGCGATAGAACGCATCGGACGTACGAATCCGGCATCGCTCGGGCTCGGCAAGCCAGCCGGCGTCACCTATGCCGCTATGGTCGCAGGACCGACCGTCACCAGGCGCTAATACCGGGATATGCGCCGCGGAATACGCATACGACTCCGAGTCCTCGCCGGCATATTGTTCGTATTCGCCGCGCTCATCTGCCTCCGCCTCTATTTCGTACAGGTAGTCCACGGCGCTGACTATGCGCTGCGAGCCGAAAAGCAGTACATCTCCGCAAGCCAGGAGCTCTTCAGTCGCGGCTCCATATACTTCACTCGTAAGGACGGCTCTCTCCTTTCTGCAGCCACCCTTACGACCGGCTTTACCATCGCGATGAATCCGGAGCAGGTAGTGGATGCGGAAGCGACGTACGCCGCGCTTGCAGCGCTCGTCCCCATCGAGCGCGAAGCGTTCATGACGTCAGTCGCACGCACCGATGACCCGTACGAGGTGATCGCGAAGCGCGTTCCGGAAGCCGCAGGGGAGAAGATAGAGAAACTCGGCCTCAAGGGTATACGTGTCGAGCGCGAGCGCTGGAGGAGCTACCCAGCCGGGACACAGGCCGCCCAATCCATAGGCTTCGTCGCGTTCGATAACGATAACGACCTCGCGGGCCGCTTCGGCCTCGAGCGGTACTACGAAGATGTCCTCTCCCGAGAGAACGAGGGACTCTTCGGGAACTTCTTCGCGGAATTGTTCGCCAACCTCGATAGCGTGGTGGTGGACGCCCGCGCAGCCCGCGAAGGCGACCTCGTGACCTCTATAGAGCCCATGGTGCAGGAGAAGTTAGACCAGGTGCTTCTCCAGATAAACGCGCAGTACGGCAGCATCGAGACCGGCGGCATCATCATGGACCCTAAGACGGGGGAGATAATCGCGCTCGATACGGTGCCCTCGTTCGATGCCAACGACTTCGCGAACGGCGACCCGGCGCACTTCGGTAATCCGCTCGTCGAGCACCAGTACGAATTCGGTTCCATCGTGAAGGCGCTCACCATGGCAGCGGGGCTCGATGCGGGCGTCATCGCCGCTGACTCTACATACAACGATGTGGGCTGCATGACGCTCAACAACAAGAAGTTCTGCAACTATGACCTCAAGGCCCGCGGCACCGTCCCTATGCAGGAGATACTCTCCCAGTCGCTCAACATGGGGGCGACCTTCATCTCGCTCCGGGTGGGCCATGAGAAGTTCCGTGAATACTTCAAGAAGCTCGGCATGGGCGAGGAGACGGGCGTGGATCTCCCGAGCGAGATACCGGGCAATATCAATAACATCCTCAAGAGCCCGCGCGATGTTGAATACGCGACAGCGTCCTTCGGCCAGGGCGTCGCGCAGACGCCAATGGAGATGGTGAAGGCGATGGGCAGCCTCGCGAACGGCGGGCAGGTCGTGACGCCGCACCTGGTGCGCGCGGTGAAGCTCGAGAGCGGCATAGAGAAGAAGCTATCGTGGGGCGGGAGCGAGCGGGTGTTCAGTGCGAAGGCAGCGGAGGAGACCACCCGCATGCTCGTGAAGGTGGTGGATACCAAGCTCGCGGACGGAACGCTCAAGATTCCCGAGATGTCGGTCGCCGCTAAGACCGGTACCGCGCAGATAGCGGGCCCGGGCGGGAAGTACTACGAGAATCTATACCTCCACTCGTTCTTCGGCTACTTCCCAGCCTACGAGCCGCGGTATATCATCCTCCTCTATACGAGGCAGCCGCAGGGCGTACAATACGCGTCCGAGACGCTCACCCAGCCATTCATGGACCTGACCCACTTCCTCATCAACTATTACGCCATACCGCCGGATAGGGCGGAGGTCTCCTAGGTATGAAAGCCCTTCTGCGATGGATGGTCGTTACGCTGCTCGTCGTCCTGTCGCGCACTATCTTGCGCAAGTACAAGCCGCTCATCGTGATGATAACCGGGAGCGTGGGGAAGACATCTACCAAGGACGCCATCGCTGCAGCCCTCTCCGAGCGCTTCTACCTGCGAGCGAGCGAAAAGAGCTATAACAGCGAGTTCGGCGTGCCGCTCACCATCATCGGTGCATCGACCCCTTGGAACGATGCGGTGGCCTGGGGAAGGGTCATCATCGAAGGCTTCGCGCTCCTTCTTTTCCCGAACCACTACCCGAAGCTCCTCGTGCTCGAGGTGGGGGCGGATAAGCCAGGCGACATGAAGAAGATACTGAAGATAACGTCGCCTGACGTGGTGGTGGTGACGAGGCTTCCGGAAGTGCCGGTGCATGTGGAGGCGTACGAGGGACCGGCGGAGGTGCGCGCGGAAGAGTTCGCGCCGGCATACGCGCTCGCTCACGGCGCCCCGCTCATCCTCTCGTCAGAAGACGTGTACGCGCGCGAGATGGCGCGCGGCATCCATGCCTCGATAAGCACCTACGGATACGGTGAGGACGCAACGGTGTGCATACAGGATGTAAGCTGCGACGTCTTAGGTGAGGAACCAGGAATGAAGGCCACCGTGCTTCTTGAAGGCAAGAGTTACAACGTGCAAGCGCCGGGCGTGCTCGGTGAGCAGCAGCTCTATGCGCCCGCGGCAGCGCTTGCGGTTGCCGACGCGCTCGACTCGAGCATTGCTGATGCGCTCAAGGGCCTGAAGTCATACACGCCTCCACCAGGACGCGCACGGTTGCTGCGTGGTAAGCATGACTCAATCCTCATCGATGATACGTATAACTCCTCGCCTGCTGCGGTAGAGGAAGCGATAAAGTCGCTCGAGCTCGTAAAGACGGAGAGGCGTAGGGTAGCTATCTTGGGCGACATGCTCGAGCTCGGTCGCTACTCCGCTGCGCAGCATGAGCGTATCGGCGCGTTCGCAGCTGAGCACGTAGATGTTCTGATAACGGTGGGCACGCGTGCGCAGGCTATCGCGACCGCATTCTTGAATGCGGGAAGGGACGAGGGGACGGTAGAAGGATATGAGAATTCAGTCGTAGCGGCGGCTTCCATCGCGAATACGATAAAGGAAGGAGACATCGTTTTAATAAAAGGCTCGCAGAGCGTGCGGATGGAGCGGATAGTGGAGGCACTGCTTGCGGATGAGAAGGATGCGGGGAAGTTGGCGAGGCAGGAGGGGGAGTGGAAGAAGAGATAGGTGCATTTATTTGAAATAACAAAACCCCAGGCCAATGGCCTGGGGTTCCCGTTTGAGGGGCTGTTCAGAAAGAACCTAAAGAACGAGCTCCTCGGCGCCGAGCTTGAAGCCGGTGTTCGCGGCCGTGCGCAGCGTGGCGACCTTCCCGTCGTTCTGGAAGAGCATGACCAGGTTCACGCCGTTGGCGTTAGAGTCCACGACGCCGCTCGCGACCAGCTCCCAGTAGTCATTGGGGCCGCTGATCGAGTCCAGGTCGAACGTGGCCTCGCTCACGATGAGCGGGCCGTCGACGGCCGTGGCCACGCGCTTGAGCTCACTGCCTTTCTGGTAGACGGCGGCCAGGCGATTGCCGGGCGCACCATCGTTCACGACACCGGAACACAGCAGCTTCCACTTCTCGCTTTGATAAGCCATTCGCGACTCTCCTTTGAAACAAAATGAAATCGCGCAGGTCAGGGGTGACCTACGCAATTTCATATTAACACAGAAGCTATTATAAGCAAATTGTGACTCCACGGGGAATCGAACCCCGATTTGATCCGTGAGAGGGATCTGTCCTAACCGTTAGACGATGGAGCCAATGCAAAACCTTCACTGATGCGCGATAGGTCTTAGGTGGTTTTATACCATGGAAGAAGCGAGGGGCCAATCGAAAAGGCCGCCCGGAGCTGGGCGGCCTCAATTCTTCGATCAGGTCCTACCGCTCCGGTGGGGTAGTAGGCGGCCGTATCAGTTGGCCGCACTCCTCTGTTTCTGGAGGATACGGATCGAACGCCCGCAGCGCCTCGATCCCCGATTCTCCGATCGACACTGGTTGCTCGCTAAAGGTACACATAACACGTCTCCTTGATGGTCATCGGAAGAGTGCCGCTCCATAATCCGGTCGGTAGACGCTAGCGGCAGGGCTGCTTCGCACTGCGAAGGTATACCTTCGCAAGGCCAAGGCAATGCTCAGCCTTATCATGCTCGCCTCGGTTGCGGAAGTCGCGAGACATGCGGGAAAAACGAATCGCGTCCCGTGCGTGCAAGCGGACGTGCAAATCAACGAATTCCCGAGTCACGAAAGGTACCACGTACTGCATCCGTCATCTCCCCAATGGTTCAGCTCGGCGGATGATAGTCCTTGAAGCATCGTGCGTCAATTATGGTCTAGTACGTTGGCAACCAGAAACCAAAAGGCAGGTGGCATCTGCCTATCCTCGTCCGATGAATCGAAAGGGCGAGCGCGGTAGTATCAAGCTCAGTCGCTATGCGCGAGGCGAGAGTGCGCATATAGGTCCCGGATACGCAGGTAACGCGCAGACGAAGGATCATGAACGAGCGCTCGGGCATGGCATTGAATATCTCCTTCCATGCCGCGCGTATCTCGTACTGCCTGAAGTCCGCTCCGAGCTTCTTCGATGGCTCATCGCTCCTTGGGGCGAGCGAAACGAGGCTATCGATGCGGCGCGCGAGATCTGCTTTCTCAACCTCGCTTCGTTCGAGAAGCTTGATGCGATATATGGTTTCTTCGTGCTCGGGAATGGTGATGGTGTCGAGCGTACCCTCGAGGGTGTATAGGAAGAGGGGTTTGCCGTTCACGGTCTTCGATGAAAACGCGGGGTAGGGAACAGTATGCGAACCAGTGACGGAACGTAGGGCATTATCGATAGTAGAGGCATCAAGGGAAGCTGCTTTCTCGGTATGGGCGGGTAGACCGAGCACGTCCCCAGTATCGGTCGAGAGGTCCAGCAGCACCTCTATCTCATACTCCTTGTCCAAACCCGTGTACTCCTCCTGCTTCTTGCACTCATCGCCGAGCAGTATCAGGAGCTTCCCGGAAGCCATCGGGTCGAGGCGTCCTGCATAGCTCGCAGGAACGTTCGCGTATTCCGGATGGGCACGCTTCCACTCCTGAAGCGTCTCGAGAGGGGTCTGACCTATGCATTTTTCAAGAACGATATAGCGCTTCATGTATCCGGTATCCCATGCTCGAGGATAAAAGAAAAGCGCCTCGGATGGGGGTCCGGGGCGCTCTAGGCGGTGCGTATCTTACGCAGCCATCTTGTTCATGTCCACGATGGACGCGCTTAACTTCAGCCTCGAAAGGAAGAGGTCGGCGATATCGCGAGCCTCGCAATCCGCGAGATCGGGGTCGTCGGCGTCGAAGGAAAGGCCGGCGCAGGTGAATCCTTCCTCGTGGCTCAGTTCTTTGGCGAGTTCGCCTTCGATGAGCCGAAGGCCTTCTTCGAATGCCTTGGAGCGCTTGCTGAGCTTGCGCAACCCGCTTTCCGAGAAGTGAATCCGTATCTGCTGCCGCTTTCCGTCGCGCGGTCCGATGACGATGGACACGTCGAATTCGAAATTGATCATTTCGGGAAGCCCCTTGCTTGAGTTTTACCTCTCCACAAGAAGACACCCCACCATCACTTTCACCGCTTATAACATTGCGATGCTGATGAGATTATAGCACGACCCGTAGAAAAAGGAATGGGTGGGACCGGACGTCCCACCCTAGTGCCCGCTAATCCAAATTGAGTCCGAGCTCCTGTGCGAGCATGAGCTCACGCCTCTGCTCGTCAAAGTCCGCCTCCCGTGCCTGCGCACGCACGGTTTCGATCAGATCCGCCTGCGTCGTGGCTTTCTTCGCCTCCTCGCGGGCTCTCTTGTTCTTCTCGCGGACCTTGAATCCGCGGTACCACCTCAGTCGTGAGGCCTTCGCCATCGAACACCTCCATATGAATGGCTTCTTCTATGCAAATCCTACCCCTCCCGCGCCGTTAGGCAAGCAGGGAATCCACGACCGCCTTCACATCACCTCCGTCCGCCTGGCCCTTGAGCTCCTGCATCAGCGCGCCCGTGAAGCGTCCGGCGTCCTTCTTGTCGGTGATTCCCATAGCGGCCATCTTCGCTTTAGCAATAACTTCTATATCTTCGCGGCTCATCAGTGCCGGAAGCAACGCTTCTATAACGGCGAGCTCCTCTTTCTCAGGTATGGAAAGCTCGCTCCGGCCCGCTGCATCGAACTGCTGTATGGAATCCTTGCGCTGGTTGGCGCCGCGCTTGAGAACGACGAGCGCCTCCTCGTCGGTAAGGAACTCGTCAGGCTTGCGCTTCTTCGCGACGACTTCGTTGGTCATCAAGGTAGCGAGCGAGCGGTAGGTACGGAGCGTAACCTCGTCGCGCGCTTTAAGCGCCTCGGGGATACCCGCTTTTATGGATTGATGGATGCTCATGTGCGCCAGTGTATCACGCTCAAACGTACCGCCGTTTCGGCTCTATATGGTAGTACTCGTGCAGGTGGAGGAGGTCCTTCCGGACGCTCCGTATGAGCTCCTGCTCGAGCGGAGGAAGGGCATCAGAGCTCGCCGTATAGTTCCCGAGCGTCTCTTCTACGAAGCCGAGTATGGTCGCGAGCGTGGGGAAGTAGTCGCCGGTCTTCAGATGGAAATGGAGGCGCGCAAGCCGTTCGTTATCGGACTCGCTTGAGGCGGAAAGATGAGAGATTGAGACACGGTGCAGCATAGATACAATTGATTACGAAGTCATAAATGCGATTCGCGGCGCTGGTGCGCCGCTACGTGTGTCCATTATACGGCACTGAAGCGCCTTTGCCCTGTGGACATCAGCCTTCTCCCTTGAATCGCGTTACTTTCTGCTTCGAGAACGATGTCGGTTCCTGCTTGGGCGCTATCGTGTAGTTCTCATGGAGATAGATGAGGTCCTTGCGGACATCTTCCGCGAACGTTGATTGCGCCCCTGCTTCGGGAACGACTGCCTCGCAGCTCGATGCGGTCTCCCGCAGCATGCCGACGATGGTAGCGAGGAAGGGGAAATAGTCGCCCTGCTCTATATGGAAACGGAGGCGCTCGATACGGTCATCGTCCGCGTCACGGAAGACCCAGAATAGAGGAGTTGGGAGTGCGTAGGCTCGTGCGTACATAGGTTAGATGCGATATGACGCAGGAACGCTTTGGAACCCGCTCTTCGTGACTATCACATGGTCGACGAGCTCGATGCCAAGGAGCGCACCTGCTGCGATGAGCTGCTCAGTGACCGCGATATCGGGCTTGGAAGCGCTCACTACGCCTGACGGGTGGTTATGGACGAGAATAACGGCCACTGCAGCATATTCAAGCGCAGGACGGAACACCTCACGGGGATGGACCATATTCGCGTCCACCGTTCCTATCGAAATGACCTCATCACGCACGAGCTTGTAGTGGGTATCGAGATAGAGGCCACGGAGATGCTCTTTGGGGAGCGTGCGCATCTCGACGGCGTACTCGAACACGTCGCGTGCGGTACGGAGCGTAGGAGCGCCCATGGCGTTCGTGGAGTGGAACCTGCGTCCGAGCTCGGTAAGCGCGACTATCTGCATAGCCTTCACTATCGGTATGTCGAGGTCCTCCGAGAGCCGCTTCGCGCTGGTCTGCCGCATGATGCTCCGCTCCCCGTAGTCCTGCATGATGCGGGTCGCCATGGTGAGAACCTCTTCCTTCTTCGTCCCGCTCGAAAGCACGACCGCGAGAAGCTCCGGTGCGGAAAGGGCGCGGGGACCCAGCTCAAGCAGGCGCTCGCGCGGCTTCTCCTCGCTCGGCAAGTCACGGATGGTGAGCGTATAGGTGCGCTCCGACTCGGTAAGAGTTAAGGAGTTCTCGGTAAGCATGTAGGGCGAACGAACGGTTTCCATTCGTATAAGAATAAGCCAAGACCGCGCGTAGCGGTAGAGAAGCAATCAACATATAAATCCAGGATTTCTTCATATCTTTCCCGCGGGTATAATCAACGGATGGATATCATGACCGTCGTCATTGTCGTAGCAGTACTCCTCTTGTTCCAGGGCATTGGCCTCTGGCTCATACTCCGTCGGAAAGAGAACGAGGCTCCGAAGGATGATCAGACCACCCCGCTCCTCCTGCAGCGCATGGAAGGGCTCGAGCGCTCGCTCGACTCCCGCATGGCGGAGAGCTCCAAGCAGATGCACGAGACGATGCGCAGTCAGCTCGGTGAGTCCTCACGGCTCATCAAGGAGATAACGCAGGAGATAACCTCGGTGAAGGAAATAGGGCGCGAGACCGGCAAGTTCGCGGAGCAGCTGAAGAACCTCCAGGACATCCTCAAGAACCCGAAGCAGCGCGGCATACTCGGCGAGTACTACCTCGAGACCGTCCTCAAGAACGTGCTGCCTCCCGGCCAGTTCCAGATGCAGTACGGCTTCGAGAACGGGGAGATAGTGGACGCCGTCGTGTTCATAAGCGAGAAGATAGTGCCGATAGACTCCAAGTTCTCGCTCGATAACTACAACCGGTACGTGCACGCGGAAGGCGCCGAGCGCATCGCGCTCGAGAAGCTGTTCGTGAACGACCTCAAGCTCCGCATCACCGAGACCGCGAAATACATCCGCCCCGAGGAGAACACCATGGACTTCGCCTTCATGTTCATTCCCTCGGAAGGCATCTACTACGACCTCCTCACCAACCAGGTCGGGGCAGGGGAGGACGAGAATCTCATCCATAGGGCGGCCTCCAAGCATAAGGTCATCATCGTTTCCCCGACCTCCTTCCTGGCATACCTCCAGACGGTCATGCAGGGCCTCAAGGCGCTCCAGATAGAGCAGAAGGCGGTGGAGATACAGAAGCGGGTGGGCGAGCTCGGTAAGCATGTGGGCGCCTACGAGGACTACTACAAGAAGCTGGGGAACGCGCTCGGTACCGCGGTCTCCCACTACAACAGCGGGTATAAGGAGCTCGGGAAGATAGATAAGGACGTATACCGCATCGCGGAATCGAAAGCGGGTATAGAGCCCGAGCTCCTCGAGAAGCCGGGGGCTGGATTCGAGTAATCCACTACCTTCATTAGGAAGGCGGGTGTAGAGTCGATGTAGGGACTTTTGTACCACTTCAGTCGGGGAGGAATAGTCATGAGTAACACCACCTTACTGGTCCTTTGGTGGTTCGTGTTGGGGGCCTTCACTACCGGAGCGGTCGGAGACTCATCTCCGCCGCCCGGGTACGGGAAGTTCCTGATTGTGGAACGGAAACAGAAACAGCAGATGCCGGATTCCATACGTTTGACCGGTTCTAAGCGTATCGAAGGACGTGAGAGGATAAAGCCCGTGCAGGGATGCTTCGTAGGGATGTCCAAGCTCAAGCGTATCGGTAAAATGTGCGTCGCAAGGCAGTAACCAGTTAAGGATTCTCTATTCATCGATAGAAACCAGGGAGGGGATAATGGAATCTGTGCTTGAATTGCTTCGCCCGTATCTATTACCGTTGACCGGCTGTTCATTCATCCTATTGACCGGCGGTCTCGTCGGCATAGTGATGAGTAAGAAGAGGGCGGGGGCGGTGTTTTTCTCCGTGCTCGGTATCTTGACCGCCGGAATCGCCACCGCCACCATGCTCGCCACGGGTCCGGGCGTAGGTCAGCTGCGCCAAGCGGTATGGGAAATCCAGACCGAGCCTGCGCCCAAGGGATGCTTCGACATCTCGTGCGACTACATATAGGACTTGGGCCGCTGGGGCATCTCCCCGGCGGCTTGCCTTTTCCCCCAAAACCTATAAGATACGGGGATTATGGAACTCGCAGTTATAAAGACAGGCGGCAAGCAGTACGTGGTTTCTCCCGGCACCTCAGTGACGGTTGAGAAACTCGGCCGCGGAGCAGCAACCCAGGATCTCAAGAAGGGTGATACTGTCACCTTCGATGAGGTGCTCATGACCGACGACGGGAAGGCTACCGTCATCGGTACCCCGGCAGTCGCAGGCGTGAAAGTCACCGGCACCGTCCAGATGGTAGGCCGCGCCAAGAAGGTGGAGGTCGTTAAGTACAAGGCTAAGAGCCGCTACCTCAAGCGCCGTGGCCACCGCCAGCCGTACGTGAAGGTGAAGATAGATTCGATAGCGTAAGAAAAGCCCCGAAAGGGGCTTTCTACGTTTCCTTCCTGTTCTGAAGCGCGCCCGACAGCGTCTCTGCGTCCGAGTACTCAAGCTCGGAACCCGTAGAGAGACCCCGACCGAGCTGAGAGAGGCGGATGGGTCCTCGAAGAGGGGAGAGGAGCTCGCGAACCCTATCAGCCGTGTGCTCTCCCTCGCTCGTCGCCGAAAGCGCGAGCACTATCTCCGCTAGCCCCTGCTTGGCGCGCTCCTCGACGACCCGGATGAGGTCGCGCTCACGGATCTGTCCCTTGCCCGAAAGCGTGAGCACGCCGCCCAGCACGAAATAGCGGCCACGGTACGCGTTCGCGCGCTCGACCGCCGCAAGGTCCTGGTCCTTCTCCACGAGCATGAGGAGCGTATCGTCCCGATGGCTGTCCGCGCATTGATTGCAGAGGTTCTCACTGTTCGTGGGCGAAAAGCGCATGCACATAACGCACTGGCGTATGTCCTGTCCCAGGTTTATCAAAAGGTCTGCAAGCCGCGCACGGTCAGACGGCGGCACCGATAGAAGGTGATATACGAAACGTTTCGCCTGACGGGGCCCGATTCCCGGGAATCGCTCGAAGGCACGCGAGAGCTCCTCTATCCGATCCGACATAGGCTAGGCAGAATCGCGCGGCATGCGACGGCACCCGTGTGCGTTCCCAAGCTCCTTCCGGCACCCCACTATCTTCCCTGGAGTATGCGCATCAGCGCATACGGATGCCTCGCGCGCGTGCGGCATCCGCCGCACGAGGGCGCAGGGGCTTGGAAGGGAATACGTGGTTCGTTTACGCATACATCTAGAATTCAGTTGCTAAATCACCATACCCCGATTTATCTACCGGCATATAGGTGGCGCGCTTTGAGTCGAAGAAGAGCTCGCACTGGCCGGTGGGGCCGTTGCGGTGCTTCTCGATGAGTATCTCGGCGATGTTCTGCCGGTCGCTTTCCTTATTGTTCTTGTCCTCGCGGTGGATGAACATAACGACGTCTGCGTCCTGCTCGATGGAGCCGGAATCGCGAAGGTCCGAAAGACGGGGCCTGCCGCCGCGCTGCTCCACGGCACGCGAGAGCTGGGAGAGGGCGAGGACCGGCACCTGGAGTTCGCGGGCGAGATGCTTGAGGGACCGGGATATCTCGGTGACCTGCTGCACCATGGAATCGGACTGCTTGGTGTTGGTAGGCGCCATGAGCTGGAGGTAGTCAACGATGATGAGGCCGATACCGCGCTCGCGCTTCAGCCTACGGGCGACCGCGCGCATGGCGAGGATGTTGTTGCCCGGCGTATCGTCTATGTAGATAGGCGCCTTGGAGAGTATCTCGAGCGCATCGCGTATGCGGGAGAAATCCTCCTCGGCATGAATGGCGCCGGTGCGCATCTTCCAGGAGTCCACATAGCTCTCGGAGGAGAGCATGCGGTCCACTATCTGCTCGGAGCTCATCTCGAGCGAGAAGATACCGACAGGGACGTCATGGCGGATGGCCGCGTTCCTAGCGATATCGAAGGCGAGCGACGACTTACCGACCGATGGGCGCGCGGCGAGGATGATGAGGTCGGAGGGATGGAGGCCCGAGAGCAGATTATCGAGGTCCGGGAAGCCGGTCGGGATCCCACGGATCCCGCCCTTGTTCTTCGAGAGGCTCTCGATGCGGTCCCAGGCATCTGCCATCTTGTCGGCGATAGCGGTGAACTTATGCGACGACGAGCCATTGCCGATGGCGTATATCTGCTTCTCCGCCATGTCGAGCACTTCGGCGGTATCGGTGCCTTCATGGTACGCGGACTCCGTTATCTCGTACGCGGTGTCTATGAGTGCGCGCATGACATGCTTCCTCGCGACGAGGTCGGCGTAGTGGTTGAAATTGCCGGGAGCAGGCGCTTCGTTGGCAAGCTCCGCGATATAGGCACGGCCGCCTATGCGCTCGAGCGCACCGTTGGCCTGTAAGCGCTCCGAGAGGGAGAGGATATCTATAGGCTCGCTCCGTTCCACCAGCTCGCGCATCGCCTCGTATATGAGCCGGTGCTTCTCCGCATAGAAGGATTCGGAGCGGACAGTGTCAGCGACGTCGTGGATGGCGTCGGGCTTCAGGAGAAGGGCACCAAGGAGCGCGCGTTCCGATTCCAGGCTTTGCGGTGGTACTCGGAGCGCCTTCTCGGTGGTAGCCATTCCTTCGATTGTATCAACCGGGACGGCGGGTGACTATGGCCCCGCTCGCGGAGTCTTCCACATGATATCCACTGTTCTCTATGTGGATACGGAGCGCGTCCGCAGCAGCGAAATTGCGTGCTTGGCGCGCAAGCTCGCGCTCAGTCAGCAGTCCCTGTATCTCATCGGGCACATCAGTGGCGGCCAGTGCCCTTGGAGCGCTCGCGGGCGGATTAAGGAGCGAAAGCCCGAGCACGGGCTCGGCAGCCGCTATCACGCCCCAGACCTCAGCCGGGTCCAAGTCCTCGTCCTTGATGCACTCCCAGAGGAGCGCGAGCGCCGCAGGGGTCGCAAGGTCGTCACGCAGGAGCGCGACCATCTTCCGGCTCTCATCGGTCGGTTGTGTACGCCCCTTGGCCGCAGTCTTCGCCTCGGCCGTCAGCTTCCAGAGGCGATGGAGCGCCTCGTTCGATGCGGTGAGCGCATCCCACGTGAAATTGATAGGGGAACGGTAGTGGGCCTGGAGGAAGAAGTAACGCAGCGAGAGAGGATGGCACCCGCGCTCGATGATATCGGAGAGATAGATATCATTGCCGAGCGACTTCGATATCTTCTCCTCCTGTATGGTGACGAACGCTTCGTGCATCCAGAAGCGGGAGAGCGGTCGTTCGTTCACGACTTCCGACTGCGCTATCTCGTTATTGTGATGGACCGGGATGTGGTCCATGCCGCCCGTATGTATATCGAGCGTAGTCCCGAGCAGGCTCTTCGCCATAGCGGAGCACTCTATGTGCCAGCCGGGGAACCCTGCGCCCCAGGGCGAGCCCCATTCCTGGAGACGATTACCGTCCTTGGTCGAGAACTTCCAGAGCGCGAAGTCCGCTGGATGTTTTTTCTCCTTGTTCTCTCCGATACGGCTTGAAAGTCCCGCAAGCGCCGCTTCCTTGCGCATCAAATCAGCGACACCGCCCAGCCTTCCATAGTCAGGGAAGCGGGTGACATCGAAATAGATACCGTCAGAGGTCCTATACGTCACGCCCTTCGTCTCAAGCGTCTTTATCATTTCTATCTGCTCCTTTATATATTCGGTCGCGCGCGGGAAGGTGATGGTCGAGATATCGACACCCAGTGTATGGAGGTCATCCATGAAAAGGGAAGCGTAGCGCTCGGCTATCTCGCGTGCGCTCTTGCCCTCGCGACGCGCTCCCTTATCCATCTTGTCCTCTCCTTCGTCCCCGTCTCCCACAAGGTGGCCCACATCCGTGATGTTTATGACGCGATGGACGCGGTATCCCGCGCTCGCGAGCACGCGCGCAACGAGGTCCGCGAACAAGGGCGCCTTGAGGTTCCCGATATGCTGCTTGCTGTACACGGTCGGCCCGCACGAATACATCGAGACCTTCCCGGCTCGTTGCGATGAGAACACCTCTTTCTTGCCGGAAGCGGTATTAGTGAAGAAGACCGGAGCGTTCGAGACGGTCGGGACGCTTTTCTTCTTGAGTAGGCGGGTAAGCCAGGACATGCGGCTTATTCTATCGCATTACTAGAACCAGCGTTTCAAGCGGAAGAAGAGGTAGAGCACGAGCGCGGCCCCGAGCATGATGCCGAGTATGACCCAGAACCCTGCCGGGTCGTTCGCAAGCGGCATATGCACGACATTCATACCGAACACGGAGGCGATGAGGGTCATAGGCATGGCGGCGACCGCGATGAGGGTGAGAGTCTTCATGACCTCGTTCTGGGACGAGGAGAGGAGCGAATCGTTCGTTATACGAAGCTCACGGGTGACGGCGCGGTATGACGCAACGAGCGCGGTGGCATGATCGTGGGCGGCGCGGATGCGCGCGGCGCGCACCGTGAACCGCTTACTAAAGAAATCGCCTGAGGCGAGTCCCGCAAGGAATTCATCGAGCGGTTCCTCATGGCGAGCGAGCGCGGTCTCGAAGCGAAGCAGGGCGCGTCCCGCATGCGAGATGGTGCGCACCGTCTGGCGTTCTTTTCCGGCGAATATGTCGTGCTCTATACGGTCGAGCGCACGCCCCGCGCGTTCTATCTCGTCGTGTATGGCGCCATAGAGGCGGGTCATGACCTGTTCAAGGAGGACATCCGCATGGGTCGCGGTCGGGGTGCTCACGAGCTCTTCCGCCTCGAACACCCGGTGCAAGGCAAGGATGGAATCGATGACTTCATAGCGGGCTGTGATGACGAAGTTCTTGCCGACGATGAAGTCCACCTCCTGGTTCTTGGTGCCCTCCGTCGCTTCAGCCGCAGGGAAGTGCAGGATGAGGTAGTGGTAGTCAGGGGTAGCGAGCGTGAGCGGGTAGGGCGTCGGGCTCGCTATCTCCTCCTCGATGCGGTTATCGATACCGAACTCGGTCATCACCGCAGAAAGCTCTTCGCTCGTAGGGGCCTCGAGGTCGACCCAGGTGACGGGGCCGCGGACGTGTCGATTTATCATGTGGTTTCCAGTATACCGTGGTGCACGAGGCGGGAAGTCCACTGATGGGTATATGCACGCGTGATATAATGGCTCTAATGGACGAGGTGAAACCACCGAAGAAAGCGCAGACATTCGCGCAAGCGACCAAGCTTGGCGTCGCGTTCGCCGTGATGCTCGCTATCGGGTTCGCGGGCGGCATATCGGTAGGAGCGGCCGGGAGCGGGAAAGCGTTCTCGAACCTCCCGCTCATCGGTGACGGGCTCGACGCGACCCCGGACGAATCGGTCGAGCTTACGGATTTCTGGAAGGCCTGGAACGCGCTCGATGCGAAGTTCGTCGAGACTCATGCCTCTTCGAGCATGCCGGCCGCAAAAGCCAAGCTCTGGGGCGCTATCCAAGGCCTCGCCAACTCATATGGCGACCCATACACCGTATTCATGCCGCCTGAGGAAGCGAAGCTGTTCGCGGACGATATCGCCGGCAACTTCGAGGGCGTGGGCATGGAGATAGGAGTGAAGGATGGGCAGCTCACCGTCATATCGCCGCTCAAGGGCACGCCTGCGGAGCGCGCGGGTATTCTCGCGGGCGATGCCATACTTTCCATAAACGACACATCGACGGAGGGCCTCTCGTCCGACCAGGCGGTGAAGCTTATACGCGGGCCTAAGGGTAGCCAGGTAGTGTTCAAGATACTCCGCGAAGGCGAGGTCATCGACATCACGGTCACCCGCGACACCATCACCGTCCCCACCATCGAGCACTCCCTCGATCAGAAGACCGGCGTGTACAGCATCTCGCTCTATAGCTTCACGGCGAACTCCGCGCAGCTCTTCTCCAAGGCCATCACCGGCTTCCGTACGTCGGGCTCGGACAAGCTCCTCATCGACCTGCGCGGGAACCCCGGCGGATACCTCGAGGCCGCGGTCGCTATGGCGAGCCACTTCCTGCCCGACGGCGCCGCAGTCGTCACCGAGGACTATAAGGGCAAGCGGGAGAACATCGTGCACCGGAGCACGGGGAAGGGAGGTGTGCCGGCCAGCACGAAGGTAGTCATTTTGATAAACCAGGGTTCGGCATCGGCGTCCGAGATTCTCGCAGGTGCACTCCAGGACGAGAAGAAGGCGACGCTCATCGGTACCCGCTCGTTCGGTAAGGGTTCGGTGCAGGAGCTCGTGAAGATAAACGGAGGAGCACTGAAAGTCACCGTCGCTCGCTGGCTCACGCCAGGAGGCCGCTCCATTTCGGACGGCGGGCTCATGCCTGATATAGAAGTCGAGCGAACGCGCGAGCAGGCGCTCGCAGGGGAGGATCCGCAGAAGGAGCGGGCTATACAGTTCCTTACGACCGGGAAGTAATCTCTCGTATGAAAGTCGTCGCGGTCTCGGGCGGCTTCGATCCCATCCACATCGGGCATCTCCGGATGTTCCAAGAGGCACGAGCGCTCGGCGACCGGCTTGTAGTCATCCTCAATAACGACCACTGGCTCACCAAGAAGAAAGGCTTCGTTTTCATGCCGCAGGAGGAACGGGCGGAGATAATCGCTGCGTTCCCATTCGTGGATGAGGTAGTGTTCACGTTCCATGAGGAAGGAAGCGAGGATAGATCGATCCGCAAGGAGCTCGCATTCCTTAAACCGCACATATTCGCCAACGGCGGGGATAGAAGGAATGAGGATGAGATACCGGAATCGGCTGTCTGCAGGGAGCACGATATAGAAATGGTCTTCAATGTCGGCAGGGGAGGGAAGGTGCAATCGAGCTCGTGGCTCACCGACAAGCTGAAACAGCAGGAAGGTACGCGGTAAGTTGCGGAAGGGAATGCGAAAGGGTAGGATGGCTCTACTATGAAAGTCGTACTACTGAAAGACGTGAAGGATATGGGCCGTGCGCACACCGAAGTCGAGGTATCGGCCGGCCACGCCCTTAACTTCCTTATCCCTCGTAAGATGGCGGTTCCCGCGACCGCGGGCGCCCTCAAGCAGGCAGGACTCCGTGTGCAGCAGGTCGTTGACCGCAAGGAGCTCGATGTGAAGCTCGTGGAGGACCGTCTTGCCGTCCTTGCCGAGGAGAAGGTCACCATCATCAAGAAGGCGAACGAGCAGGGCCATCTATACGACGGTGTTGATGCGAAAGAGCTCGCGGAGGCGGCGCAGCTTCCCGAAGAGGTCATCAAGCTCGAGAAGTCCATCAAGGAACTTGGCACCTTCGATGTCCCAGTCGCCTATGGCGCCAATTTCGGTAAGTTCTCCGTAGAGATCGTCGCTGAGTAAGACGGTCGTCGGGCATATAAGAAAAGCCGTGCAGCGATGCGCGGCTTTTCGCATATATATGAAGAAGGCGACGACCCGGGTGGGGCGTCGCCTTGCTTAAGGTGCTTTCTGTAGAAAGGACTGAGGATGAGAGGCGTTTCAGCCCAGCATCCGTTCCCTACGGGAGATGGGGTGGGAGTCGGGGTCGTTGCAGTTGGTCGCGGCCAAGATGGCCGGCCCCTCCACTTCTTCCGTCTCCTCGAGCTGCGCTTCCGCGGGCCTTATGGCGCCGGTCTCCTCGAGCTCGAGCTCGACAGCGGACCAAAGCGTATCAGGGTCAATCGCGGGTTCCGGGAGCTCCTCGTACTTCTCGGGGTGCAGCCGGTAGTCGCGTTCCACCAGGATGAACCTGATGCCGATCGCGGCGATGATGGCGCCCACGACGACGATGGCGAGGTGCCAGAGCGGGCTAATCGTCCAAGCGAGCGCGCGCTTGGCGTAGCCTTTGATGTCGGGTAGGGACGGCAGGGCGCTAGTCACCCATGCTGCGGCGTTCTGCACGCCGTCTTGCTGTTTCGTCATCCAGCTCGCGGTCTTGTCCGCGCGCTTGGTGTCGGTCAGCAACGGCTGCAGGATCTCCGCGATCCAAGCCTTGATGCGATGCGCATCGTCGTTCCGGCTCGACAGCCAGGCCGTCGTGCTCGCGACAGAGCCCTTCAGGCTCTCCATGAACACGGATGCGGGCGCTGTCGGCGGGTCGTAGTAGCTGGGTCGGTTCGTGTTGCGGACCATCTCGTCAGCGTGACGGATGAGACCGGTCCCGCCGGTGTGCTGGCCCCTGTGGGCCGCACGGGCGTAGGCATTGATGGTCTCCGTGGGCACCACCGGTTCGGTGACGGCCACGGAGGGCACCTTCACGGCCGGGTCGGTCTTGACGGCGGGCGGCGCCTTCTGGGCGACGACCGGAGCAGGATCGACCTTAGCCGCGGGTTGCGGACGCGCGATCGGAGCATCCGAGCGAACGATGGGCGCGCTGGACTGGACGATTTCCTCGCACGAGCTCCAGATGTTGCGTCCCATGGGAACGTTCTTCCCGTTGTACGTGATGGTGACGCCGGCAGAAAGCCGACGCGCACCTTCCTCGTCCACGGAGAGCCGTTCCATGTTCTGGGTCTTGCAGGCGTTGATCACGCCGTTCATCCCCTCGGCGGACGCCGGGGAGGCGATAAGCGCGAAGCTGATGACGAAGGCCATCAGGGTCAGGAACTGACGAATGAAGGGCATGACACACCTCTCTAGGGCTGGAAGTTTCTTTAGCAAGGATATTCCTCGCTCTAAGCACAACCATATCACTTTTCTATATAAAAGCAATAGCCCGGCTTCGTTCTGAAGCCGGGCTATTTAGGAGCGTTCGAGGCCTAGTTAGGCAGCGACGAGGACGTCGACGACCTTCTTCTTGACCACGCGGCCATCGAAGTTGGTCTTGCGGCGGTCACGGAAGGCGACCTTACCCGTAATCATGGAGTAGAGGGTGTGGTCCTTGCCGACCTTCACGTTCTTTCCGGCCTCAATCTTGGTGCCGCGCTGGCGTACGATGACCATTCCAGGGCGCGCTGCCTGGCCATCCGCGAGCTTAACCCCGAGGTATTTCGGGTTCGATGTATTTAGGTTCTTTGCTGATCCTCCGGCCTTTGTACTTGCCATAAATGCTATTCTTTAGGTAGCGATGAGTATACCAGACCTACAAGAGGCGGGCAAGGAAGGGGTTCGCCGTATTCCGGCGGATATGCTGGTCATCCTGATACTCGTGCTCTCGTGCACGGCCGCGTTCGCGCTCGGCGTACTCGCCGGCAAGGAGATGGAGCAAGGGAGCGGGGGAGATAAGGTCTGGATAGAGCAGCTATCGAAGTCGGAAGGGCTTCCTGCAGCCGTAGCGAGTGCTCCTGCAGCCGCGGCTACCGAACTAGCGGCTCAAGCAGCGGGGAAATACGTCGCGTCCAAGAGCGGCTCGAAGTACCATCTTCCAACCTGTAGCGGGGCCAAGCGTATCAAGGAGGAGAACAAGGTGTGGTTCGATACGAAGGAACAGGCAGCAGCGGCCGGGTACGGCCCTGCGTCGAATTGCCCGGGCCTGTAGAATGGAGGCATGATAGTACTCGATGTTGAAGCGAGCGGGCTTTCCCCGGAACGCTGCTCCATCCTTTCTCTAGGCGCGGTGGACTTACATGACCCCACCAACCAGTTCTACGAGGAATGCGCCGCCTGGGAAGGAGCGCATGTCACGGACGAGGCGCTTTCCATAAATGGGTTCACGAGGGAAGAGATAACGGACGGGAGCAAGAAGGGCGAAGCGGATCTCATCGCTTCTTTTGTCGCATGGGCGACCGATAGGCCCGAGGATAGGACGCTTGCCGCGCAGAACGTATCATTCGACCTGGAGTTCGTGCAGCAAGCCTGCAAGCGCGCGGGGATAGAATGCCCGTTCGGCAAGCGTACGCTCGATGTGCATACGCTCACGTGGCTGCACATGGTCCAGAAAGGACTAACGCCACCGCTCCTCAATCATCACTCGGCTATCAATCTCGATTTCGCGCTCCGCTATGTCGGCATCCCCGAAGAGCCGCGCCCGCACAACGGGCTCACCGGAGCGTTATGCCATGCGGAGGTCATCGCACGCATAGCGTATAATCGAAAGATATTCCCGGAATTCAGCGAGTACGACATACCTTGGCACCATGAATGAGAACCAGATGAGCGAACAGTTAGTAGTGCCGCCCGAAGCCATCGGGGCAGGGGATAGTAATATCCGCGATAAGGAGAGAGACCGCGCGATGGCGGCCGTTCTTACCGAGGCCATACAGCACGGGAAGGACGAGGTGCCTGCGAATCCGGCACCGCTCGTTTGCAAGCCTCGCCAGATAGAGAGCTGGCGCATATTCAAGATAATGGCCGAGTTCGTGGACGGCTTCGAGCTCCTCAAGCGCTATGGCCTCACCGCAACCTTCTTCGGCTCGGCACGCGCCTCCTTCGACTCGAAGGTATACCAGGATGCGACCGATCTTGCGGCTAAGCTCGCCAAGGCCGGCTTCGCTGTCATCACAGGCGGCAGCTCAGGCGTCATGCAGGCGGCTAATCGAGGAGCGCATGAAGCGGGAGGCGCCTCCATCGGCCTCAACATCCGTCTTGAGGACAACCAGTCGCTGAATAAGTTCCTCACCGACTCGATGATGTTCGACCACTTCTTCGTGCGCAAGGTGATGCTCGCATTCGCGTCTGAGGTCTACATCTATTTCCCAGGAGGCTTCGGTACGCTCGATGAGTTCACGGAAATTATCACGCTCATACAGACGAAGAAGATAAAGCCGGTACCTATCGTCCTCTACGGCAAGGCCTTCTGGACACCCATCATCGATCTCTTCACGAACGAGCTCTACGGCAAGTACCGTGCCATCGATGAGGCCGACCTCAAGCTCTTCCATCTCGTGGATTCGGTCGACGAAGCCTTCGATTACATCACACATAATGTGAAGTGCTAGCTCTTTGACGCGAGGGTGGGGCGGTGCTTAACTTCGAGCAGAGCTTATAATGGCCTTTCTAGAAAGGGAGACTCTGGCCATGACTATCGCGAAATCTACCGCCCCCGAGCGCTCCGCTATCGCGAAGGAAATCCTTCAGGAGGAGGAGCCCGACTGCCACATGTACATATCGCGTCTGCGGTTCACTGCGTTCCTCGGTGCCGGTCTCATCGTCATTCCGACCAGCATCTATTACGCGGCGTCGGAGGTCGCCAGGCTCTTCTAGAACAGCTTGTAGCACGCACATGGAAGGAGAGAGTCATGTGCAATCCGAATGTACTTCGACGGGACGATCCGAGAACGGCCATCGCGCATTACTATCATCATGGCGATGGCAGGAAGGGCGAGAGAGCGAAAGCCGACTCCTCTCCTGATCTCGGAAAAAAGAAGAAGCCTGTCCCGAGCGGTACCGCATGGGGCAGGGAATAGGGAAGTGAGGGGACCTCTTCGGGGGTCCCTTTCCTATTTTCCTAAATCGCTCCCCCGCCGCCCTTTCGGATGTTTTCGGGGAAGTGGTACAAATAGTTTTTATTTATATCTCCGGGTAGATGTACGAGGCGGCTGACTCGATGTCGGTGCAGGGCAGGTGCATAGGAGGGGAGTAGAGCGGGCATTTTAGTGGAGGGCTTGATGAGCCTTGGATTCAGTATTTCTGCATGTCGCACAATATATCTTTTGCGACTAAGTAATGTAGCCATAGCCTAGGCGCTGCTCAGGCGGTCTGGATTCTTTGAGTGCACACTTCCCTAGCATCCAATCCCTTCTAGAGAGGTGCATAAGGTCCCGCATATATAAATTCCTACGCCCACTTCCCCAAAGCCGCCATATTCAGGCGTCCTGGAGCATATAAAGATTTCACTCAAATGTCGGGGAAGTGCCACTTCCCTATTTCCTCCTAGGCTAGGGAAGCCGAGATGGCCGAGCCGAGATTAAAAAAGGCCCACTGTATGGATATTTCAGGTGGGGGACTTCCCTGTTAGACTACACGCAACTACGGTGGGTAATAAGTAAGAACACGCAGCATGAAAACAACTCAATCGAAAGACGGCACAAACATAGCCTACGATGTGTACGGTAGCGGCCCCGCTCTCATCTACATAACGGGGGCGAGCTGCTTCCGCTCGTTCATGCCGATCGTCGATGACGCCAAGATATTGGCCAAGGAATTTACCGTCTACAACTACGACCGTCGTGGACGCGGAGATAGCACCGATACGCTCCCGTGGGCAGTGGAACGTGAGGTTGAGGACATTCAAGCAATGATCGATGCTGCTGGCGGCACAGCCTATCTATACGGTCACTCTTCTGGGGCCGTGCTTGCGCTCGAAGCTGCTCTGCGTCTGCCTGACAAAGTACAAAAGGTCGTCATGTACGATCCTCCTTATGTGCACGATGAGGAGGAGAAGGCTGAATACGAGAAGCTAAGCCGCAAGGTGCATTCACTGCTTGAAGCCGGGAAGAATGCGGAAGCCATGACCGGTTTCCTGAAAGGCATCGGTATTCCGAAAGCATTCGTCTTCCTGTTTCGGATAATGCCCGGCTGGTCGACTATGGTAGCTCTCGCGCCGACCCTTGCGTACGATATCGCCTTGACCGATGATATGCCGCCCATCGAACGAGCCTCCCAAGTCACCTTGCCGGTACAAATCGCTGTTGGAGGGAAGAATCCTGAACGCATTCATGCTGTAGGGAAAGAATTAGCACAGGCCATTCCAGGCTCGGAGTTCGTCGTGCTTCCCGGCCAAAGCCACATGGTGAATACTAAAGTCCTACTGCCGGTACTTACGAGTTTCCTGAAGAAAGAATCAACCGCTTGATCTATCTCTTCGGAAGAGAATGTAGTCTCCTCTGTTCTTCGTAAGCTGATCAGTCCTTTCTCTTAAGGTCTGCCTGAAGCTCCTCCACGACATCTGTCAGTGTGCGTATGAGTTCCGCTGAAGTGAATTCTCTCGTAAGCCGTGGGAACGGATCGGTCGCCTTGCGGCCTTCGCGTATCTCGAAGTGGAGGTGCGTCGCACCTCCTTTGGCGTTACCTGTGTCGCCCACGTATCCGATAAGATCACCGGCCTTGAGCTCGCTCCCTGACTTAATGCCGTCTGCAATGCCGTCCAAGTGCATGTACGCAAACGTCTCGCCTCCTGGGCCCATCGTATAGACATAGGTTCCTGCGCTCGAGCCCTTGCCGGTGCGCGTGACTACCGCTTCGGTCGGGGACGCGATATAGGCACCACGAGGCGCCATGATATCGAGGCCTTCGTGCGAGCGTGCTCCGCCATCCCTATCGTCACCGAAGTTCTTGCTCAGGTTGCGAAGCGCAACGCCAAGTGCGATTGGGATAGGAAGGTTCTCTACGGCATCGTCATCGAGCTTCTTTATCTTGTTACGTAGGCTTGAAGAGAGTCGGCTGGAGGAGCTCCTGTACTCTTCCCGGGAGAAATAGGACCGATCATTGTCGTACACCGTTGCGGCATGGGTCGGTACCGGAGCGACAAGAATGAGCGCGAGCGCAATAACGCCAATGTGTGCAGGAAGGTACATGGGGATTAGCGCTGAGCGAGGTGAGGGCTCGTTACCACCACCGGATTGTAGTTCTCGAGAGCCGTAGCGAGCTCATCACGCTCGTTCCGCAATACGCCATTCTCCTTCTCGAGCCGTCGGATACGCAAGCTGTCGCGTATGACGCTCGGGATGGAAACGGCAGCTGAGAGGGCGATACCGGCCGCAAAGACCAGGAGCGCAACGAGCGCGAGCGGGCTCTCGAACTTCCACCCAAGGAAGGAGAGCGCCACTATGGCGGTATTCTGCAGCGCAAAGATGACGAACGCGATGCCGATAACGAAACCGAAAAGGAGTGAGATCATAGGTAGTAGGTGCGGGCGCTAGGTTAGAACGCCAATGTCCAAACGGTACCACGGAGCGGGAGCGTTCCAACGAGCTTCGCACTCGTGTCGACTGATACCACGTCGAGCACAAGCGTCTTGCCGAGTGCAGTGTACGAAGCCGCGTTCAATGCGGCCTTAAGTGTGAAGATGCGCATCTGGCCTGGGGCGAGTTCGGCTGCAAGCGGTACGTATACCTCCCCTTTCTTGAATACGCTCGGTACAACCGTGCGCGACCCGCCCTTATCGTCGTTCGTTGCGAACGTCGTTATGATATCGGTCGCGGCCGACCCGTTCTGGCGGAGAGTGAATCCTTCTATCGAGGTTGTTGCGTTCGTCGTGTTCACGAGCTTCACGTACGCGACCGGGATGGAGCTGCCGAGCTTAGCGTTCCCGCCGAACAGAAGCGGCACCGAAGTGACCGAAAGGGAGGCTGATGACTTCCCTGCCGTCTTTGCCTTGGACTTGGTGGTGAGTGTGAGCGTTTCCTCGTCCAGAGCGTCCTTGGACTTCTTCGATTCATAGACGCTCACCTCGTAGTCCCCTCTCTTGAGGGTGCGGGTCATCTTCGCTTTCCATTCGCCGTCCTTAACCTTCGCGATCTTCTTATACACAATCTTGCCGGCCTCAGAGCGCACGACGACGTATACCGACGTAGTCGCGTTGGTCTCGCCCGATATGGTTGGTTTCTTCGAGGACGTAGTCAGGCTGCTTTCGTCGATACTAGCTTCAACATCCGCGGCATATGCCGCGAACGGGAGGAAGGAGAACGCGAGAATGAGCGCGAGGGAGAACGTGGTGATGCGTGAATATGACATGGGTGTATGGAGTTATGTAGTACAACTATACCGACAGGGAGAATTATGAGCGAGCTCAGCAGTACGCTCCTCTTCATGAACGAGCGAACTCCCGAAGCAAGCGCTTCGGGAGTTCAGACGTTTCTGCGCAGCGGAAATTACACGCCGGGAACGTCGTCGCCCACGAGCTGCGTGTCTGCTGAATCATCCACCAGTATCACACCGCTGTGTTCATCAATGCCCGGTGCGGTCGTGATGGCTGCGTTCGGCGTTGCCGCTTCGACAGTCATGACTTCACCGGTATTGTTCACATAGGCGTACGTTGCGGCGAAGGAGATGCCTGGCACAGCGACAGCGGCTACAGCCGCGAGCGCACCGAGGAGTAGCGTTTTCATATCAATCGTAGAAGGTTAAACGTTAGTACTAAGCTACTAACCTCTACGGTATAGCTCATCAATGATGAGATTTAAGTGAATAGGCCACGGGCCTTCGGAACAGTAAAGAAACGGCCTAGGGATTGATTTCCTCGAGATGCCTGGTGAAGTGCTTCTTGATGGTGGAGTCGAGCGCGCGGCTGAACTCTATCGCGTGCTTGGGCGAGAGCGATATCTCCGAGATGAGCTGCCCCACCTTCGTGTTCGGCCGCACGTACGCGAATTGGATGATGACCGAATCGTCCGACACCATGACCTGCGTCGCGTTCGAGAACATCGCACGCGCGTCCGGAGGGAGCGCAATGGTTATCTGCTTGGGCTTCGGAGCGTCCATAGGGTTATTGGCCGAACGAAAGCGGCTTGAAGATCTCGCCGAAGAAAGCGAGGAACGAGTTCCAGCCTTCTTTTATGACCTCCCATCCGTCCTTGATGAGATCCCAGAGGAACCCGAAGTTCTCCTGCCCCGTGGGCGAGTTAATGACGCTCTGTATGGAAATGCCGAAGAACGATAGTACGAGCACGATGACCACGATAAGTATGATGGTGCGGAGCATGTGCCCATAAGTATATACTAGCCAGATGACGGGTAAACCGACGGCCAAGAACGTGCATGATGAAGCCATGCGTCACCTGAAGAAGGCGGACCCGGTCCTGTATAAGGCAGCGCTCCCCCACTACCAGGACATCAAGCCGCGCTCCACTGCCCAGAAGCGGTACTCGAGCCAGAAGCTCTTCGCATCGCTCGCAGGAGCGGTCACCGGCCAGCAGCTCTCGACGAAGGCGGCTGATAGTATTTGGGACCGTCTCGAGAAGGCGTGCGGAGGCGAAGTGACGCCGGAAGCAGTTAAGCGCATTCGTGCTACGTCCATGCGCAAAGCGGGTCTCTCGAACGCCAAGGTGAAGACGCTGAAGGAGCTATCCAAAGCAGTGCTGTCTGGCGAGCTCGACCTCGTCGCGCTCCGCAAGCTTCCTGAAGATGACGCCATCGCGAAGCTCTCGAGCGTCTGGGGCATCGGGCGATGGACCGCCGAGATGTTCCTCATGTTCGCGCTCGAGCGCGAGGACGTATTCAGCCCGGGCGACCTCGGCCTCATCCGCTCGATGGAGATGCTCTATGGCATAACGCCGAACTCCAAGTCGCACGTATACGAGGCGGTCGCGCTCGCATGGGCACCGCATCGCTCCTTCGCCTCTCGAATCCTCTGGCGCGTGCGTGACGTCCCATCCCCCAAGGGAATGGGGTAGATTATTCCTCGAGCACCGAAAGGATATTCCCCGAAGGATCCTTGAACCACGCTATCGCGGGTCCCATTCCCTCGGCACCAGGCCGAGCGATTCCCTTCTCATCTGTCTGGATCTCGCCTTCATAGTGCTCGAACCGGATTCCTTTCTCAGTAAGCATGTCGACTGCCGCATCAATGTCCTCCACCGGGAAATTCAGTACCGTGAAGGTTGCTGGGACGTGGTCCGGCTTCGGGTACAGAAATACGGAGACCCCGTTACCGAAGGTGATGCTCAAGCCTTCCGGCGTGATGGCAGCATCGAGACCGAGCGTATCCCCATAGAACGCGCGGGCTTCCTCTATGTCGCGGACAGAGAAGCCGCTGAATGCAGGTGATTCTTTAAGCATACGAATAGTGTATCGATATTAAATGAGTTCAAAGTGAACTACCGAGCGGGAACTCCCCTATCTTCTCCCACTCCTCTGCCCTCCCCTCCGTCCTATACACATGTATGCGGCTCGCGATGAATTCCTCGCCTTTCGGGTACGTAATCGCTTTCGCCATCTCGGTTCGCATCGCTTGCGTAGGAAGTCCGTAGAAGAGGCTCAGGTGCGGCATGTAGGCTCTCTCCTCATGGGTATCGAATACGTCCGCAACCTTTTGATGGAAAAGAGGCAATATCGGAGGCGCTTCGATATGGATATAGAACGCACGGAAGAATGTATCCTCGCCGCCGAGTTCACCCAGGCGGAGCGGTATCGGGCTGAACCCGTCCGCAAGTGCCTGTGTCCGCTCTATGACCTCCTCATCGCTCTCTCCGCTCGCCCGTCCTAGCGTTATGTGCGGGGGAAATGTTGGACCGCCATGCAGCTCCGACACTATCTCGATGCACTGCTTGAGCCATGCCTGGAGCCCACCTTCCGGCTCAAGGAAGAGATGGTAGCCGGATGCCTGGTCAGAGCGTGGATCCATCGCTATTTCCTCTTACGGAGCGTATACAGCTTGCCACCGAGCCAGGTGGACGGAAGAGCAAGCACGACGAGCGCTATCGGATACCAATGGGCCGAGAGCTCCCATGCCGCAACCGCACCGAGCGTGCCCATGATGATGCCGAGGCAACCGAGTATGGTTACATTGCGCATCGCATGCGAGGGGCCGAGCATAGCCGTCACGTATCCCCCGACCACGGTGAATATCGTGCGGTATACGAGCGCGAGCATGAGCATCCACGGAACGAAGAACCCTTCGCCTATGGGCGGGAACACGCCCGCAGTCTCAAGCGCGGTATCGGTCGCGATGCTCAGGATGACGACCGTGATGAAGCCCGCGAGAATAGCCCCGATGGTTTTCAGTATGTTCATACACGTTCCAGTATAAAGCATACGGAAGAGCTCTCCGGGCCTTCTGCTAAACTCTAGGGATGAGCGACTACAAGACCATAACGCAGCAGGCATATGATGGGATGGCGGACGCATATGCCGAGCGTGACTCTGAGATCATCGAGGAAACATTCGAGGTGAAGTCGGCGCTTGATCATTTCATTTCCCTTCTGCCTCCTGGTGGACATGTCCTCGATATAGGGTCCGGAGGAGGCAGGGATTCCATCTACATGTTTAGTAAGCGGCTCGAGGTGACCGGTGTGGACCTATCCGAGAATATGATCAGGAATGCGAAGGAAAGGACTCCCGGCATTACGTATCTGCAGATGGACTTCGAAGAGCTCGACTTCGCCAATGATATGTTCGACGGGATATGGGCTAATGCTTCGCTGCACCATGTGCCTAAGGAAAAGCTTGCGCCGGTCCTCGTCCGTATCCATCGCCTCCTTAAGGCGGGCGGCCTATTCTATTCGATAAACAAGCAGGGCGAGTTCGACGGCATACGTGAGAACAATAAGTTCGGAAAGGCCGTGAGACGGCACTTCTCCTTCTACAAGCCTGAGGAGCTCACGGGCTTGGTCAAGGATGCAGGATTCACTATCGAGGAGGTGAATTCGTCCACTTCGGACGAATGGGTGAATGTCCTAGCGCGGAAGTAGCTGGCTATCCGCTATCGCAACCCCAACCACTCAAGAATTGCCTCGAACGCCGCGAGCACGGACGCGAGGAGGGAGTTCATTTGGTTCGTCGCTACCGGTGTCTCCACAAGCAGCTGCGAACCGCGCGTTGAGGTACACCCGCCCGGCGCGCTGCGCCATCCGGCGCAGGAGAGCTCGATGAACGGCGGATGCTCGAAGTTCCCGCAGCCGTCCGAAGCGTTGGTGTCACCGAGCGCATCCTCGATGTACTGGTAGCGGCAGATAGGCCTGCCCTTCTCTATCTTGATAGTATCCCTGTTCGGGCCGACGACGACTATTGGGGCGGTGTCAGGGGTTATTTGGACCGTACCGCCTGCCTGCACGTCTATCAGCCATATGACACCGCCCTTCTCGGTAGATGCTCCCATGCCGTTCGTGCAGAAGGCCTTGGTACCCGTTGGAGCCGGCAGCCCATGAGCAAGAAGATCGTTCGCGTGCCGTGTCCTGGCATCGTTCAGGAACCACTCATCGCAGAATCCTGACTTAAGGTTCTGGTATACGATGCCCTTCCAGGGCGAATTACCCACGATCATATTGCTGTTGTCGCTATTCTTTATGACCGAATCCTGTATGACCATCCATTCCATCGTCGCGGAGGTGCTCGGACCGAAATAGCTCTGGAACGTATCGACGTGCGGGACATCGCTCGATACGAGTATATGCACTCCATCGACAACGTTGTACGTCCTGAAGGCATTCCGGATATCGACATTCTTTATAAGGACATTCTTGAGGCCTGGATTCTTGCTATTCGTCCATACTCGAAGCAGGTCCCTATTCTCGTTAGTGGTGCAGGTTTCCTTGGTGGGAGCATTGTCCTCCATAAGGTATCCGCGCTTCAAGCAGCTCCCCTGCGGCAGCCCGCCGTATCCATCCAGTGAAAGGTTATAGAAGAGCAGGTTCTCGGATTGCGTAATACCGTGACCGAGCGGGAATCCGGATTGTATGAGCTTGCTCGAGCGCTCGTAGGCGAAGGTCTTGGCGCCGGTCACGGTCGTCACAACGAGCTTCCCGCTCGTATCGCGGCCGAGCGACCACGCAGGGTCGTCACCATCCTTCTCTGTCGGTGGGGGCGGAGGAGGTGGAGTGACGGGTGGCGGGACGACGGGTGGCGGAGTAACTGGTGGGGGTGTCGTGGGCGGTGGCTCCACGGGCGGAGGCGTAACTGGTGGCGGCACAACGGGCGGTGGTTCTGCGACGACGATCTCCTTTACGGCAAGACGGACCGATGCGGAGTCCGTGCCTCCCGGGCCGCGGCAGTCGAGCGTGTATCGTGTGCTTGCTTGCGCGCTAACGGTGAGGTAGCCGTTCTGCAGTCCGCCGGTATCGAAGCCGGTCGAGGTGCATGAAGTAACGCGCTCGGTAACCCACGAGAGCGTTACACCAGCTCCGGGCGCAGCTTCCAGGCTCGAAAGCCCCAGCATGACGTTGGGCTCATCGGTACGGGGCGCAGGAGACGTCGCAGGAACAACGGGGGTTGGAACTACAGGAACGCTCGGTGGGGGCGTGTTCACCGCGATGGTTGGACTGGTCGGCCGAGGCGCTGATGCTGTGGAGCCCCCCGAGGCAGGTGCTGCCCGCTTTGAAGTGGTCGAGAACGTGTACTTATGCGTGTACGTGCGTTCTTCCGGTATGGAATCGATCGACTCAAGTGCGGTTCGGTCCGCTGAACCGAATAGGCTCGCGAGGAAGCCGTTCCCATCCGCTTCAAGGAAGTAGAGGCCTGCAGAGAGGATGATGACTATTATCGAGAGGCCGCCGAATACTATCGAAGCCCTGTTATCTCGTGCCGGCGGAGCGAGGTTATCCAAAGTTGCGCCCGGGACCTTGAGGGCGAAGTCGGCTGACTGGAGCTCGACGATAGCGAGCGCGCCGTGCACATCATCGGCTTCCCAGCCCTTCTCTACGAGCTTGCGAACGAGGTCGTCGCCAGTGACGCCTTTTTTGAGGTGTTCCTGAACAAGGGCGAGAAGCTGTGGGTCGGCCATAGGGCGAGGTAGGCTCAGTATATACCAGGAAGCCCGGCAGTTAGCTAGATACAAAGGACTGTACTGGAACCACGGTGAGGTAATATTTACATATGACCGAAAAAGCCATCTCCAGCGGCACGGTGCACAGGATGCCCGTCGATATACGAAAGGCGCTCACCTCAAGCAGAGCAGCACTTGAAGCGTGGGAGAGCCTTACCCCGCTCGCGCGTAACGAGTGGATCTGCTGGGTCATCTCCGTCAAGCAAGACGAGACCAGGAAGGATCATGTTAAGCGACTGATCAGCGAACTCAAGGAAGGGATACGCAGGCCATGCTGCTGGTTGGGCTGCATCCATCGCACGGATAAAGCGATAAGCCCGTCGGTGCAGGGAGTGCTCGATAAACGGGCTAAGAAATCCAAGAAGGGATGAATCCTTGTTGAACTAAGAAGCCGTCGCCCTCTATTGAGTGCGACGACTTCTTCCTCGTCTCCCGAACGCTATTTCTCCGCGAGTTCCTTGAGCTTCTCAAGGGCCTTCGGCCAGGCTTCGTTGAACATATCCGCATACTCGTCAGGAAGGTTGATTAGGTCTATGGATACCTCAGTACCACCGTCCTTGTCCTCTAGGGTGTAGTTCTCAAAGCCTTCTCCTTCCATGGGTACCTCGACTCCATCACGTATCTCAGCATGATACTTCAGCGAGATATATTCGTGCGGGCGATTCTCATGTACGACTGCTGCCATCCCTCCCTCCTTCTCGCCTTCCGCAGCAGGACCGAGGAAGAGCATCTTCGAGCCTTCGCTCCAATCGCCTTGGTAATGGGAGCCGGGCATGAAGGCCGCTGTCCATTCACGATAGGTTGCATCATCAAGCATTACGTCCCACACCTTCTCGCGAGGGGCGTTAATCTGGGTTGAGTAGTGAAGATTTGTCATAGTCGTTGCAGCTTACCTCTAATATGGTCACTTTAGCATGGGGAGATAGTGGAGTCCGGGGCGATGTTGGAAGCTTTACACAACTATGTTAGGGTTCTGTCTAGGTCACACTAGAGGTTACTAAGATGCTGGGTATCTTCTCTTGGCAAACAGTATTGCTTGGGGTTTTCGTACTCTCAGCTGCTAATTCTGCACGACAGCTTGCACAAACTGAGAGCAAAAAAGTGAAAGGTTGGTCCGCGTTTTCTTTGGTTCTTTCGAGTTTTGCTTCAGTCATACTTATTGCAGTACTCACTCGATAATCGCCACCCCCCGAAATTTGTCGGGGGGTTATTGCTGGGTGTCTGGGACGATGTTGGAATCGCTATATCTCGTATCGAGAGGGGTCGTTCACTTTTAGCTTCGACAACACAGGGTTCGGTATGGCCTTGAGGCTTTCGTGGATATTTGCCTCCGGAACGAGGGACTTCACGAAGTTGGAAATAGGTTCCGGTTCTGTATCAGCCAAAAGGGCGAATCTGACCACGTTTTGCTCATCAGTAGCATTCTCCATAAGGCAGGTTATGTCCTGCTCTAGTGCAAACTTACGAATGCGGCCACGTAGCTTCACCCCATTGAGCTCAGCGCAGTCACACTTTATTTCGTAAATATCCCAAGAAAGAATCATTCATAGATTCTATCAAATATTGCTGGGTGTCTGGGACGATGTTGGAATCCTTACAGCCCTATAGTACTGTGGCGACAGATTGGGAGACTTGAAATGCAACAGATTATGTTCATCGAGCTAGGCGTTATTGAGGGCTGCAACTACCCTCTCAAGCCCGAGCAGCGAGGAATCCTTAAGCAGCTCTACCCCTATAGTGGTTGGGCCTACAGCCTCCTTGAGGACGGCGCCCGCAAACTCCTCAAGGAAGATCTGAAACTCACTGACGAGGAAATCAAGTGCGTGGAGTTTCTGACTGACCATGATGGTCATGGCAACCAATGGGGTATTTTGGTCCACAACAACCGTGTTGTGGCCGAGTTCGGTCACGAGTTATGGGGACACCCACTCTCTCGAGAGCACCTGCTCCAGAAGTACGTTGCGCCGATTCACTACCGCATTAGGAATCTCGTGCAAAAGCGTAATCGTATCTACGAAGTCGCGACCCTTAGCGCCAGTTCCTTTTGGATCGGATCGACCTTGACCTCTCTTGCCCTTGGCGGTCCAACACTTGTGATCGGTTACGGTGGAGCTCTGACTGTCGTTGCTGTTTCGTGTCTTACCTACTTTTTCGCATTCAGCGACAAACGCGAGGAAGAGCAGGCGCAGCTCGAATTCAGGAAATCAATCGCCGACGAGTTTTTCCTTGCATAACCCCTGCCGCTCGACGGGAGTCTCTCGACTTCTGTTGAGCGGCTTCTGTTTTATTGCTGAGGGTCTGGGATGATGTTGGAACTTTTCATAAACAAAAGACCGTCGCAGCGTGCGCCACGACGGCCCTAGGTTCTCTGAAGTCTTGAGATGCCTTCTTCGCACGAACCAGCGAAGTATCTGGATTCGGTCTCTCCGTCTATGCCGAATTCGATAGCTCCGATCTTTCGGTACAAGTGTTCCGAATTAGAACCTTCTGATGCGGTGATGAGGCAGTAGTGAGTGCCTCCGAGCGCACGAATGCGTAGTAGGCGATTGAGAACAAGCCTCGCCCCAATTCCCTTTCCACGATATGCCTCAAGCACCCCGAGCTCCGACATGTACCAAGTGCGCTTGGGGTCTGCATCAAAGCCACGTGCTTGCAGGAATTCAGGTATCTCGGCAGCCAGAGAGTCGAGTAGAGGGATGGCGCAACCGAATCCGGCCACCTCACTTCCACTGTAGGCCAGAACTATGAGCCCTCTCTCAAGATGAGGAGTCCAGACCTGCTTCCGTACGTATCGTCGCGTATGACGCTCGAAATAGGGAGGTCCCGCGAATACTTCTCGAAACGCCTTGACGAAGTCCTTTTCAGTTTCAGGCGTACCGCAGTGCGCCTGGATATATCCGATCGTATCCATAGCACACCTATCTTCCTGTGTTTCCGAAAGGAGGATGCTCTATAAGACTCCCCGAGTCAATCTTTGCTGGGCGTCTGGGACGATGTTGGAATCTTTATCCTGCTTATATAAAGACAAGGGGGACCCGGAAGAGTCCCCCTTTACACTGTTTCTCGCACAGCCCGACGCTATCGCCGTCCCTGTCACCTTTCGGCTCTGTTCGTGTTGCCCAACGCGGGCCCCAGTCAAGCACGCACTGCCTGTGCTGCATTTCCGATATAGCCGACGGCCATATCAGTGGCGTACCTTTGGTGAACAGCGGGAGCTAAGCTCCGTGGGGAATATAGCACAGGGTACGAGCCTGGCAATCACGATTGTTGAGTGCTGTCGGTATCGAACCCTACAAATAAGACATCGGATTCAGATACGCATCCTTCGGAGCAACCGGCATAGAAGTATTTGCGCATGGGGTTGTAGCTCCCCGATACGCGCCCAGCGTCGTTATCTGCACGCCCGCCGACGCATACACGCCGAAGTGAAGATGAGGGCCTGTCGCATACCCCGTCATGCCCGAGTTCCCTATCACCTGTCCCGTGGTAACGGCCTGGCCGCTCGATACGGCGATGGTCGAAAGGTGGGAGTAGAGGGTGGAGAGTCCGTTCGCATGCTTCACCATCACCCACTTCCCGAAGGAGTAGCAACCAGGTGCGCTATCGGTGTTCCCTGTTGCCTGCACGGTGCCTGAAAGCGAGGACAGGACCGGAGTACCCACCGGCATGCCGATATCGATAGCGTTGTGCCCTGCACCGTTATATATCTGCGCGTTAGCGGTCGCGAACGCAGTGTTGCCGAAATACTGCGTGATGCAGTATGCGTTCCCGAGCGCACCCGTTTTCCCATTACAGGTCTCCTTGAACGCAGCGGAGTATGGCCACGCAAGTATTCCCGAACCCACCTTCGGCACCGCAGCAGAACCAACCGACGTGAGGCTATTCTCAAGCGCCGAGAGCTCGGCTTCGAACGCCTTCCGCTGCGCCTGCTTCTGCGCGATGATGCTCTGGTACGTCGTCTCCTGGTTCTTGGTCTGCGTGAGCAGCTTATCCTTCTCCGACTTCTGCACGTCAAGCGTCTTCTTCTGGTTCTGCAGCGTCGAACTGTGGCTCGAGAGCTCCTTCTTCTTCCCGTCCTCCTCAGTCTTCTTAACGGTGAGCTCCTGCTTGTCCTTTGAGAGCATGTTCGCGTTCGCGCGGAGCGCTTCACTGACCGACGCCTTCGAGTCCATGTTCTCCCATGCGTCGGCGAGCGAGACCGAGGCGAACAGCTGCTCGATGAGCGTGTTATCGCCCTCGTTATATATATCGCGGAGCGACTGCGCCACCGTCCGCTTGTCGAGCTCGATGAGGTATTCCTTCCGGCTAATCTCCCCTGAGAGCTCCTGGAGCTTCAGGTTCGTCGCCCCTATCTTGTTCTCCGTAACGCGGATCTGCGTGCTCGTCTGCTGGCGCGATACGTCGAGCGTCTGTATCGCTGATTGCAGCGTCTGCTTCTGGCCGCCGAGCACGTTCAATTCCTTCTGGTATGTCGCTATCTCGCTCTCGAGCGTCTTGATGGCGCTATTGTGCTGCTCTATCCGTGCTTTTATCTCCGCTTCGGTCTCTGCGTGAGAGGTATACGGAGAAACACTGCCAAGCACGCACGCGGCTAGTATGAAAAAGAATACGTACGTACGAACCGATACCATTAACTAGAGTATATCAAGCGCCGTCCGTACGCGCGAAGCAGCTTCATGAACACCCAGGACTGCGACGAGCGTGAAGGGGTCCGGTGATTTCTCCTGGCCTGAAAGTGCATATCGCAAAGGCCAAAGGACCGATCCCCTGCCTCCCTTCCCTTTTGCTTCCTCGGCGTCTGCGAGCGGCATAAGGGCTTCTTTGGCGGACTCTGCCGTAACGTCACCGGCAAGGGCTTCCAGGAGCCCGAGAACAGCTTCCAGGGCGCTTTTGGTGGCTCCTCCACGCTCTACCGGCTCCTTGGCGACCAAGGTTTCCCTGATCAATTCTGGAGCTCGGAATAGTCCCGAAAGCTCACCCTCGAGCATGGCTTTAGCTTCAGTGAGAGTCCGAGCTCGTTCCTTGAGGAGCGGCGCAGCTTTCTTGAGCATCTCTCTGTCGTACCCCTCGAATCCGGCGCGCGTTAGGAACTCCTCATCGCTCAAGGTACGCATCCAGCGCTGGTTCACCGAAAGCAGCTTCTCGCGGTCCCATACCGCTCCTCCCTTCTGCACCCCATCTAGATCGAAGAGACGCACGAGGTCATCGAGCGAATAGTGCTCCTCGTTACCGCCCGGGTTCCAGCCGAGGAGTGCGAGATAGTTGACGATGGCTTCAGGAAGAAATCCTTCGTCACGGTACTCGATGAGCGAGGTTGCGCCGTTTCGTTTCGAGAGCTTGGAGCGATCGCTAGCAAGAATGAGTGGAAGGTGCGCGTACAGAGGTCGAGGAGCGCCGAGCGCTTCCTGGATGAGTATCTGGCGCGTGGTGTTCGAGATATGGTCCTCCCCGCGTATGACGTGCGTGACTTCCATGTCCCAGTCATCGGTAACGACCGCGAAGTGGTAGAGCGGATCGTCTATCGCGCGTGCGATGACGAAGTCGCCGAGCTCGCCTGTATGAAAAGTAATATCGCCGCGCACGATGTCGTTGAACGTCACATCCCGGCTCGGGTTACGCAGGCGCACCACTGACACGGTCTTCCCAGGCTCAAGCTTACTCTCCTCTTCGGAGATGTATGCCTTGTCCTCAGCGACAAGCTTCTCAAGGAGTTCTTGGTGGCGTGGCAACCGTTCGCTCTGGCGTACGAATTCCTCATGCTTGATACCGAGCCATGCGAGGCCTTCGACTATCTCCTCCTCATGCTCCTTCTTGCTCCGCGCCCTATCCGTGTCCTCGATACGCATCGCGTACACCCCGCCATGATGCTTGGCGTACAGATAGTTGAAGAGCGCGGTACGAACCGTACCTATGTGGAGCCTTCCGGTCGGCGATGGTGCTATACGGGTCCGAATCATACGGCAGGAGGGATAGGGTCGTGCGAGATGGCGATGTTCGCTATCTCGTCCGCAATGATACGGGCAGCGTCAGGTGTGGTGAATGTCGCTGCGGCCGCGCTCATCTTGCTTGCAACTTCCGTATCGGTCGCAAGCCGCTTCGCTTCGGACACGAGCACGTGCGGGGTGAGATTCCCTTCTTCGAGCACTACTGCAGCTCCCGTATGTGCATATGCATACGCGTTCGTGCGCTGATCATGGCTCACGCTCTCAGGGATAGGGATGAGGATGGCCGGGACCTTCCAGAGCGATATCTCGGTGATTGCGGTAGAGCCTGCGCGAGAGATGATGACGTTCGCAGCTCCGGCGGCGCGACGGATGCTCTCTGCGTTGAGGTACGGAAACGGATGATAGCGGGAGGCTTGAGGGCTTTCCTTGAGCGCAACGGATGCGGTCTGACGCACTCCTTCGAAGTGGTCCTTACCGGTCTGATGGATGACGTTCGCGAACGACACGAGGTCAGGGAGTGCAGAGAGCACGGTCTCGTTGATGCGCATGCTCCCGAGCGAGCCGCCGAAGATGACGACGGTAGGGACAGAGGTATCGAGACCGAGAAGCTCGCGCGCTCCCTCGCGCTCTATGTGCGCGACTTCCCTACGCACCGGGATACCGATACGCGCTATCTTCCCTCGAGTCTTTGGCGGGAACATAGTCGTCGCGCTCTCGAATGCCACCGCTATCCTGTACGCGAGCGGTGCAGCGAAGAGATTCGCGCGACCGGGCTTCGCGTCAGACTCATGGATGATGATAGGGATACGGAGCACCCATGCGGCAGCGACAACCGGTACGCTCGCGTAGCCGCCTTTCGAGAATATGACGTCCGGATAGATCTTGAGGAGGAGGCCGAAGGCGACGAAGAAGCCATATATGGTGACGAAGATATCGAAGAAGTTCTGGAGGCTGAAATACCGACGCACCTTCCCGGCCGGGACCTTCACGAACACGATGCTGTTCTGGAAGAGCGAGTCCTCATCGAAGGCGTTGGGCGCCATGAAGTAGAGCTGGGGCGCCACGAGACGGCGCTCAGCCACCACTTCCTGGATAGCCTCGGCGACCGCGATGAGGGGATAGAAATGGCCACCGGAGCCCGAGCCTGCGAATACGACTTTCATGAGTATTGTTCTAGATGCTTATATTGCTCGGGAGTCCACGCTGGCGTGCATGTTACCAGCATACCTATATTCGCTTCCCAGTAAAAGCGCTCGCCTGGCTGTATTAGAAAGGTATCCTCCGGAGCTATCGTATATTCCTCCCCTTCCACGAAGAGCGAACCCGCTCCCTCGAGGATGTAGCAGAGCTGTTTCGACTCCTCGTTCATGGCCCATCCGGTCTCTGGGTACCGTCCATGCACCTCTATCTTTGCGGTATTGATAGTCTCGTCACCGAGTCCGTACTCACAGGCCGTCATAACCGTCCCGCTCTTGAATTCCTCCGCTTCGCCTACTGATACCTTCCGCATACTAGGCAAGCGCACGCTTCTTCGTCCTATGCGCCGCAACATTCAGAATGATGCCCACCGAAGCTAGAGCGCACAGGAGCGCCGTGCCCCCATGCGACACGAACGGCAGCGGAAGCCCCGTTAAGGGGAGGACGCCGAGCATGGCCCCGATATTCATGAGAGCGGAGAGCGTGATGATGAGTGTAAGCCCGGCCGCAGCGTATGAACCGAAGGAATCCTTGGCCTGCGACGCTATCGTGAACCCTCGCGCGGCAAAGGCAGTGAACAGAAGTACAAGGAATACGGTGCCGAGGAACCCGAACTCCTCTCCGTACACGGCGAATACCGAATCGCCCACCGGTTCCGGCAGATAGTTGAACTTCTGCACGCTCTGCCCGAACCCGCGCCCAAGCAATCCTCCCGAACCTATCGCAATAAGCGACTGCTGTATCTGGTACCCCTTCCCAAGTGAGTCTCCTGCGGGATTGATGAATGTCGTCACGCGATGCATGAGATATGGGCGCGTCATGACGAGCGCTCCCAATGCGATGATAGCGATGAGCGCGAGTATGGCGAAGTCACGCCACGGAGCGCCTGCAAGGAAATAGAGCGCTGCAGTCGTAGCTCCCAGAATGAGCACGGTGGAGGTATTTGGCTGCATGAGCAGTATGAACGCGGGGATACCGACGATGAGTCCGTACCCAAGAAGCCCATACCGCCATTCCTTTATCTTGTCCTTCGTCTTCGCGAGATACAGCGCGAACATCAGCACCACCCCTATCTTCAGGAACTCGGCCGGCTGCACCGTGAACGGCCCCAGGTCTATCCAACGTGTCGCCCCTCCTGCGTGCACTCCGATACCCGGAATGAACACGAGACAGGTCAGAGCAATTGCTCCTATATACAGCGGTACGATGAGCTTCATGAGCCATACGGGAGGCATGAAGCGGAGTATCGCGAGCGCGATGAGCCCAGGAACGAGACCCAAGAGAAGCTGCGTCACCGCAATGTGACCAAGCGACACATTCTCGCGCGCAAGGAGGCCGAGCGCAGCAGAAAGGAAGATTCCCGCCCCACCCACCACGAGCATAGTGACGATGATGGCGAAGGCTCGGTCCCCGGAGATGTGCATAGCGTTCATTCTATAATACCGCGCCGAACAACCCCTGTTGGTTGGGGCGCTAACGGCCCTTGGATATGAAAACAGGAGAGCATTGCTCTCCTGCGATTCCATGGTTGCCGCACAGCTAATTACCAGAGGATGGTCAGCGGAATGGCGTGGAGGCCGATGTTGCCCCTTTTGGCTCCGCGATAGGTCCGTGTGTAGTATTGTTCTCCCTCAAGAACAGTGAATCCCTCATGGCGAAGATACGCCGAGAGGTGCCTGACTATCGCTTTGCAGCGTACCCCTGCCTTCCACCAGTATTCTCGGTAAGCAGGCTCCGCATCTCCATAGTAGGTGGGAATGTCGATGAGGACCAATCTCTGGTTCGCGGTCACCGCTTCCGTGATGGCTTCAGCGCAGCGCTCCTGATAGATAGCCGCGATCGAGGTCCTCACCTCCGCATCAATAGCAAGTTCGAATCGCCGCTGCGCTGCGAGCTCGTGATAACGGGTAGCGCGCGTTCTTGCCGCAACGCAATCCGACGCTTGGCGAACCAGATCTGCGCGCGACGCTAACGTCGTATTCATGGCAATCTCCTAGATCAAACTGGCTTATTCTAGCCACAGCTAACCTCTTTCCAGGGTTCGCGTCAAATATGCGTATCGCTCGTAACCGAATTATTTCAATAACGCAATCGCCAACCCAAAGATACTCGCGATGATAGTGATGACCCAATACCGCATGGTAACCTTGTACGCAGGCCATCCGATAGCCTCGAAGTGATGATGGATAGGAGCGATGCGGAACACCTTCTTCTTGAATACACGCTTGGAGACGACCTGTATCGCGCTCGTCACGACCGTCACCGTAAGCGGAAGGGCGATGATGGGAAGCACGGACACGCCCACTCCCTCACCGAGCACATCGGTTGAGAACGCCGTCACCGCAAGCGCACAGGTCAGCGCCATGCTCCCCGTCTCGGATAAGTAGAATCTGGCAGGCGGGATATTGAACCAAAGGAACGCGAAGAGGGCTCCTGCAACGGTAGCCGCGAACGCTGCGAGCGAGTACTGTTCCTGCGCGAACGCGATACCTGCATACGCCATGAACACGATGGCGAAGATGCCTCCTGCAAGCCCATCGATGCCATCGATGATGCCGCCCGCGTACAGCGCGAGCGTCACCAGGACGAAGAACAGTATGAAAAATCCGCCGAGCGGAAGCACGCCCACAAACGGTATGCCGATAGCGGAGACACCGAGCTTCGCATAGAACCACCAGCCGGAGAACGCACCCAGGGCCGCCACCACGAGAAGGCGCCAGCGCAGCGACAATCCGCCGGCCGAGCGGGTCACCTCCAGAACGTCATCCACAAGCCCTACGAGTGCGCCCACCATGAGCGCCACGAGCGGAAGCCAGGTCTGCTCACGGTTCACGAAGTCGAACGATGCGAACGGCTCCCCGAAGAACGCCGCAAGGAGCGAGGTGCCGATAGCGGTGATGATGACCGAGGCCCAGACGATGATGCCTCCCATGCGCGGAGTCGATACCTCCCGCTCCTTATGCAGCTCATTGAAGAGGGGTGTGCCGCCATCGTCCCCCATTCCCTTCTCCTTCCCTCCCTTCTTCTTCCATGCCCGATACTTATACAGGTAGTGGGTGAGGATGGGCGACAGCGCGATACCTATGACGAAGGCGATGACGAACGGGATGAGTACGGTTGCGGCGTCGAGGATCATGGTTATATACCAGCGAAGTGCTCCAGTGTCTTCGTGAGCAGCCTATCGACATCACTGAAGCGCCCGTCAACGGTGGAGCCGAGCACCACGATAGCGACCGGGTGCCCTATGGCTGCATCGAACACCACAACGAGGTTCCCTCCCGCAAGATCGGTGAACCCGGTCTTGGAAAGCAGGATGTTCGGCACATGGATGACGTTCGGGTTCGTGTTCTTGAGCGTATGAGGGACTCCCGAAACGGAGTTTATGGTGAGCGAGGACTGCGTGCTGGCATGCGCAATATCGGGTGCGGTAGTGAGGAGCGCTCCTGCGAGCTTCGCAACGTCGGTAGCCGAGCCATAGCCGCCCGATACCGAGGTGCTCTCGTCGAGTCCGGTACCGTTAAGCGCATAGGTCTGAGAGAGGCCGGCAGCTGCAGCCGCGCTCGCAAGAAGATTAGGGCCTGACTGCGCACGCTTGTTCCCTGTCGTCTCCGCGATAGCTTGCGTCGCGTCATTGCTCGAGGAGACGAGTGCGAGACGCGCAAGATCGGCAAAGGCGAATGTCTCACCAGCCATGAACCCGCTCTCCCCGTCAGCGAGTAGCGCGCTCTCGGTAATGGTGACGGGCGTGGTTGGTGAAAGCGCGGAAGCGGCCGCATAGACGGTAAGGAGCTTGGTCAGTGACGCGAGCGGCAGCTGCGCTTTCGCGTTGCGTTCGAACAATACTTCCCCAGTCTTAAGATCGTAGACAATGGCTGCCTTACCTATAAGCGTCACGTCCTCGTACGCATTCGGTGCGACTACCGCAGGCAACTCAGCGACTACTGCCTCTTCAGTATCGGGTTTCGGTGCCAAGAACACGGCAAGCGCGAGCACTAGCGTGCCCGCAAGTATCGCTACTCCCATCTGGCGGCTCTGCCGCGCTTGGTAGCGTTTTATGAGGGCTTGGAGTTCTCGTTTGTCGTTCATGCGGGTTCTTCGGCGAGCTGGGCTTTCCCTTCCTGTTCCATAAGCGTTGCGGTGAACTCAGCATAGCGCGGCAGCTCCTCCCTCTTCCCTACTCCCAGGTGCGCAAGCGCGTCCACGGTCGGAAGGTAGCGCGCGCGTCGCTTATCGCCCGGGTCCTCGGTGCGCTCTATAAGGCCCCGAAGAAGGAGCGTGCGCACTGCAGCAGCGGAATTCACTCCACGTACGAAATCTATCTCCCCTCGCGTCGCTCCTCCTCTATACACGACCATAGCGAGCGTCTCGAGGCTCGCTTTTCCGAGGTCGCGCGAAAGCTCGCTCTCACGGAGCTTCTTGATATCGTCCGCAGCTTCCGCGCTCGTGCGCAGCTCGACTTCCGTATCGGTCTCGATGAGCGTGAGGCCCCTTTCTGAAAGTGAGTCACGCAGAACAGCAACCGCCTCATCGAGCACGGCATACGGAATATCGAGAAGGGCGGAAAGCCTTTTCTTGGTGAGCGGCTCACCGGCTGCGAACAATACAGCCTCAAGACGGGCGTCAGTAGCGAGTCCCATAGTATCTCTAGAATACCCGCTCAAAGACTGGACTACAACCCTCTTTTTGTGGTCAACGGATGCCCTCCTCCGAATGCTACACTAGCGCTATCATGACGTTGCTCGATAGCATTATCCTCGGCGCCCTCGAAGGATTCACCGAATTCCTCCCCATCTCCTCTACAGGGCATCTAATTCTCGCGAGCGAGCTTCTTGGGCTCCCCTCCACCGAGTTCCTCAAGTCCTTCCAGATAGCAGTCCAGCTCGGCGCTATTGCAGCCGTGGTCATCCTCTACTGGCGCTCATTCCTCGATATCGGGCTCTTGAAGAAGCTCTTTGTGGCCTTCCTACCAACGGGGCTCGTAGGCTTCCTGGTGTATCCATACGTAAAGGGATATCTGCTAGGTAACTCAACGGTGGTGGTCATATCTCTCTTCGTGGGTGGTATCGCCCTCATCGTGTTCGAGCTACTGCATAAGGAGCGGGAGGACGCGTCCCTCGATGCGAAATCCATCACGTATAAGCAAGCGATACTGGTCGGCCTCTTCCAATCCATCGCCATCATCCCGGGCGTCTCGCGCTCAGCTGCTACCATCGTGGGGGGTCTGCTCGCTGGCATGCGCCGCATCTCCATCGTCGAGTTCTCCTTCCTGCTCGCGGTGCCTACCATGGTCGCAGCAACCGGATACGACCTCCTGAAGAGCGCACACACGTTCGCCTCCGCTGATGTCCAGTTTATGGCCGTTGGATTTATAGTGTCGCTCGTAGTCGCCCTCGTTTCCATGAAATTCCTCCTGCGCATCGTGAAGCGCTACACGTTCATCCCGTTCGGCGTGTACCGCATCGCCATCGCGCTCCTATTCTTCTTCGTGATCTTGTTCTAGCGTACTAAAGAAATACGTCCCGTTGCGCGAGCAACGGGACGCGGTATTTCAGGCTGACTGGGTGTCAGCGAGTCGTGGCGGGGTTCCCCGCGTCCTTGGAACGAGTCCTGGGCTTCCTGCTCGGAAAGGTCCGGCGGCCCTCGGCGTTCGACTTCTTGCTGTGCTTCCCGGTACTTTTATTGGCGGACATAATCCGTCTTCTCCCTCGATTACCCCACAATCTGGCGGCCTGACGATACTAACGTGTCGGAGCTGCCTGTCAATCCATTTCCAGGATCTTTTCTACAAGCTCTGGGAATGTCGGCTCGTTGAAATGACCACGACCCTCAAGCACGATCGCGTGCGCTCCCGGTAAATCATTGCGGTAATGCTCGAAGTTCGAGAGCGGAACCACAGTGTCATCAGGGCTGTGATAGAGGAATACCTCTCCTCCCTGCTCCTCGAGGCCGCGCAGGGGTTTGGTGATATTGAAATCAGCGCGTGGGTGTTCGGTCAGCGTATTGTATGGGGCAGCCACGAGAATGGTGGCTCGTATTGACTTCGGGTACGTTTCCTCCGAGAGGTATTTAGCCAAGAAGAGACCGCCAAGCGAATGCCCAATGAATACAGCCCCATCCTCTATGAATGGGAGCATTCGTTCGAACCAGATCTTCCACTCAAGGTATTTCGCATTCTTCTTGCTGGGCATTTCCGGAGTGAGCATCTCCCAGTCATTACCGAGTTCACTAACGATGAAGTCCTTCCACCCCTTATGCTTTTTGAAGTCATCAATGGTTACCTCCCTGGTCCTCAGTCGCTCCACATACTCTTCGTACGAGTTCTGCGCACTGCCTCCATGAATGATGACTATCTGCTTAGCCATAATGCGGAACGCTCGACGACGTATTCGTAATGCTGATGTCCGAGAACGAGCCGCTCTGGAGCGCCTCCACCGCCCCCTCCTTCACGAGCTCAAGGAGTGCCAGGAACGATACGATGACTTCCACCTTCTCCTTGGCGGTTCCCGAGAACTCTTTAAACGAGATTGTCATCGCCTTCTGCACGCGTGTAAGGAGGGTGTCCATCATCTCTTCGATGGTCACCAAGGGGCGCACTCTCGCTTCAGGCAGCTTCTCTTCCTTCTCAAGGGCCGCAAGCGCGTCAGCAAGCGCGCTCTCAAGCTTGGCGAGCGTAAGGTCACGCGCTGGAGCGAACACGACTTCCGGGGCACGCTCGCCAGCAGACACCATGACATTCTTCCCGAATATGCGGGAGAGCTCACGCATCATCTCGCGCACACGCTCGTATTCCGCGAGCCGGCGCTTGAGGTCGTCCATGTCCTCTTCTTCCTCTCCGGTGAGCTCGAGGTCAGGGATGAGGGACTTCGACTTGATGAGGAGCAGGGTCGCGGCAATACCGATGAACTGGGCGGCATCCTCCATCGGAAAGGTTCCGTGCCCACGCACGTGCTGTATGTAGTCATCGGTGACCTGCGCGAGCGAAAGCTCGTTTATGGAAAGCTGGCGCCGCTCGATTAGATCGAGGATAAGCTCGAACGGTCCTTCATAGGACTCCGTCTTTATATGAAAACGGGTAGCTACGCCTTCCATGACTCTATGAATGATAGCAAGAGCCGCACGGGCGTTCCGGCCGCGCCCTTGGCGAGCTCGTCTCCTGGCGCCGCGGTCATCCTCGGCGCTATGTCGAGGTGCGCCCAGGGGCAGTCGAGCTCCTTGGCGAACTGCCAGAGGAAGATGCCGCCGTTCGAGGCGCCTCCGTACCGGAAGCTCCTGTTGCTAGGATAATTCGCGAGGTCGGCGAAATCGCTCTCAGTCCCCTTCTCATACTCATCCCAGAGCGGAAGCCGCCAGAGATAGTCACCGCTCTCCTCGCCGCGCGCGAGCAGCTCCTCGGCGAGCGCATCGTCACGCGTCAGAAGGCCGGAAGCGAAGAGGCCGAGCGCGGACATGGCGGCTCCGGTCAACGTCGCCACATCGAGCACAACGGACGGCTTGAAGCGCTTCGCGTACGTTATCGCGTCCGCGAGTATCAACCTCCCTTCAGCGTCCGTGTCGGTGATCTCGATGGTCTTCCCCGAGAGCGAGGTAAGGATATCGCCAGGACGCACCGCGTTATTGCCCGGCATGTTCTCCGCCGCAGGAATGAGACCAATGACATTCTTCTTAAGCTTGAGGCGAGCAGCGAGCGCGACGCTGTGGATCACGGCAGCCGCGCCCGACATATCCATGTGCATTTCGTAGATGTGGTCGGAAGACTTCAGGTTCAAGCCGCCCGAGTCGAAGGTGATGCCTTTTCCTGCAAGTACGATGGGCGCGCCCTTCCCGCCCTTGTACTCCATGATGGTGAATGTCGGCTCCTCCGACGATCCCTTCGCGACGCCGAGCAGGGCGCCCATGGAGAGCTTCTGCATCTGCGCGCGCCCAATCGTCGTGACGGTGATGGGAAGGCCTGTAGCAGCCTTCTTCGCTTCGCTCGCGAGCCTCTTCGGCGTCATGTCGCCCCCCGGCGTGTTCGCGAGCTCGCGGCACGCGTTCACTGCGCGCCCTATCGCTTGGCCGCGAGCAAGGCCATCCTTCATGGCCTTGGATGCCTTGTCGCAGATGAGTATCTCTTCGACCTCGTTCCACCCTTCCTTGGGCTTCGTCTTGAACGTGCGGAACTCGAAGTTCGCCATCTCGAAGTTGGTAGCCGCTATCTCGCACGGCTGCTCGGGCGTGGTGAAGACGAGCTTCTCCCAAAGCTCCGGCGTTATGTCGAACTGAACCGCTACCTTCTTTATCTTGTTCGTCTTCGCTGCGTTCACGATCGCGCGGCAGAGGATGATGAACTGGCGGTTGTTCATCTCGCCCGGCTTCCCTGCCCCTATCTCGAGCCACTCAACCCCATTGTCCCGCACGAATCGGCGCACCGATTTCGGCTCCTGCGTCAGCCGTACGCGGACGTATCCTTTCGGAGCTGCATCGATTCCGCTGGTGCTAAACGTCAGCTTCATTCTTGGAGAGGAAGGTATCGATGCGGTTCATATCGCGCGGGAATGGGCTCGCCTCCTTCACGTTCGCGAGCTCGAGCATGCGGGCGGTGAAGCGCTCAAGACCAGTTGAGCAGCCGCCGTGGGGAGGAAGTCCATACTTGAAAGCCTGGAGGTAGAAGTCGAACTTCTTGGGATCCATGCCGCGTTCCTCGATGCGGGCGACCATCTCATCGTAGTCATGGATGCGCTGCGCCCCGCTGTTTATCTCAAGGCCGCGGAACAGAAGATCGAATCCCTTACTGAAGGTTGGGTCCTCGCTATCCGCCATCGTATAGAACGCGCGGGCTGCTGTCGGGAATCGGGTAATGAATACGAAGTCGCAGTTATGCTCCTTCTTCGCCCACTCGCAGATGGCGCGTTCATGCTCGGGGGTCATATCGTCCTCGGGCTCCACGCCGAGCGTCGCATGGGCCTCCGCGAGCGTAAGTACCGGGAACTTCTCGCCGAGCGCAGGAGTCTCGACGTTCATACGGACGAACACGTCACCATGCTTAGCCGCCACCTCGCGCACCGTGTCGCGGATGACCGCCTCGAGCGTGTTCATGACATCGTGCTCGTCGTTGATGAAGCCCATCTCGAAGTCCATCTGGGTGAGTTCGGAGAGGTGGCGGGTGGTGGCACTCTTCTCGGCTCGGAATATCTTCGCAATGGTGAACACGCGCTCGAACGCCCCGACCATTATCTGCTTGTACAGCTGCGGGCTGGTCGCGAGGTATGCGGTCTGGTCGTTGTAGTACTGGACCTTGAAGACGGCCGCGCCTCCTTCGGCGTCGCCACCTACGAGTGCTGGTGCCTGGAAGTCAGTGAATCCACGGCTTGCGAGTGCATTGCGGTATGCGGCAACGGCAGTCGCTTGCACGAGGAAGATGTCGCGATCGCGTTCGCTGCGAAGCGTGAACGGACGATAGTCGAAGCGTGTCTCGATGTTGAGGTCCGTATCCTTATCGAACGGAAGCTCCTGCGCCTTCGCGAGCACCTCGATGCCCTTTATCTCGAGCTCGATAGCTCCGTTCAGCTTCCCTTCCTGGATATTCTTCTCGGGACGATTGTTTACGATGCCCTCGACCGACACCACGAACTCGTTACGGACTTCCTTTGCAGCGGTCATGAGCGCTTCGTCTCCCGGAAGCACCACGCCCTGGACAGTGCCCGAACGGTCACGGAAATCGAAGAAGACGAGCTTCCCCTGATCGCGCCTCACGTCCACCCAGCCCTGTATGGAAACAATCTCGCCTGCCTTGCCTGCGAGGTCGGAAATAAGCGTTCGTTCGGTCATATCCCTATAAATTAGCACGCCCGCGCAAAAGCTGCGCGAGTGCCTAGTTCACCCCAATAGCCTTGCGCACCTCCGCCATCTTCGCCTCGGCACGCTCGCATGCTTTCTCCCCGCCCTTCATAAGTACTGCATCGATAGCATTCGGGTCCTGTTCGAGCTCCTGGTATCGAGCTCGCATAGGAGCAATGAGTGCATCGAGGTCTTCGATGAGCGCATCCTTGAGCGCCTTGTACTGGCCCTCGTTATCCTTGTACAGGGCTTCAAGCTCCGACTCGCTACGCACCAGCTTATGAATCGCATATACGTTCTCTGGGCGGCCTCCCGAGGAATCGGTCACGATGCTCATGACCGCCTTGGTGAGTTCCTCCCTTGAAGCGAAGAGTGGGATGGTATTGCTATAGCTCTTGGACATCTTCTGGCCATCCACTCCCGGAACGACCGCGACCTCCGGCATTATCAAAGGCTCAGGAAGCATGAAGGTCTCGCCGAAGATGCGATTGAACTTCTCCGCGGTATCGCGGGCGTATTCGATGTGCTGCTTCTGGTCCTGGCCCACCGGCACGACCGCAGCGTCATACAGAAGGATATCGGCCGCCATGAGCATCGGATAGTTGAACGTCCCGACGTTTATCTCCTTATCCTTCGCTTCAGCATCCTTGAAGGCATGCGCGCGCATGAGGTACGGCATCGTGGTGATGGTGTCGAACACCCAGGCAAGCTCGGTGTGCGCCTGCACACTCGATTGCTTGAAGATGGTGACCTTCTCGGGGTCGAGGCCTATCGCAAGGAGGGTGCGTGCAAGCTCGCGCGTAAGCGCATGCATCTGGCCTGCGTCCTGTATGAAATTGAGCGCGTGGTAGTCGGCAATCATAAGGAAGCACTCGTGCTCCCCTGCTTCCTGGAGGTCGACCCACTGCTTGAGCGCACCGAAATAGTTGCCGATATGCGCGATACCGGTCGGCTTCATGCCGGAGAGGAGGACGGGCTTCTGGTTCATATGCGTACGATACCATACCGCATGGGCGAGGGTGGAAAACAATGAGCCGCACCAGATGGTGCGGCTCTGCGGTCTATATCCGGGCGTTCTGCCCGGTCCCGTTCCTAGGCAGGAACGAAGTATTGGTCGCGTTTCGCGATCACGCCGGCGTTCTTCGCCCAATCTCCGATGAGCTTGGCGGTAATGCCGAAGCGATCCTTGATCTCTTGGGCGATGGCGAGGCCGGCGCGGTAGGCGGCCAGGAAGGCTGCCCGCATCTCGACCGTCCAATTGAACGCCGTCTTCTTCTTCGTACAGGCTTCTCCGAGGATGACCTCGATTTGCACCACCGAGCCCCTCTTGAGCTTGCTGGTCACGGTCGGCGGTGTGATCTTTGACGTGCTCATCGCAACGTCCCCCATCTAGATTAACGACAATTGACCCCCACATGGCGGTCCTTTTCACTCTATACCTGCGTTCTTAAAAGGCAACTACTTTTTCACCTGCGCAAGAAGAAGCGCCAATTGTGCCTGGAGCACCGCTATCTGCGCCTTGAGCGAGGCGATATCAGTCGAAGCTGGCAACGATACCGTTCCATTAAGGGCAGCGCGTGTCTCCGGACCTACGGTACCCACTGGCGCCAGTCCCTTCGAGGATTGAAATGCCTTAACTGCGGTCTCGGTCAGTGGACCGAAGTACCCAGTCGCTTCCCCGCTGAAGAACCCGAGCTCCTTGAGCTTCTTCTGGAGTTCGGTGACTTCCTGACCCGTTGAGCCAAGGGAAAGAGTGAGCGTGAATGTATATGAGGTAGAGGCGCCGAGAACTTCCGCCTGTGGGAATCGTGGGACGGACGGTTCTGGCATGGGTACCAGCTTAGGGGTCACCTTAGGCTTCACGACAGGCTTTGCGGGCTCGCTCTTTTTCTTGGTGCTACCTCCGCCACCTCCGCCTCCCCCACCGCCACCACTTGAGACCGGCGGTGGAGCGGCAGCGCTCACAACGACTGTACGAGTCGTGGAAGCAGAATTGCTGTTTGCGTCGGTCGCCGTGTAAATAAGGATCATCGTCGTTGCGCTTGAGGTATCCACACTCCCCGTCACGATCATCGATGGCGATGGATCCAGATTATCGATAACGGTAACTCCCGGATCTACGAACGTGTCACCGATTGTGAGCGTGAGTGGATCAGGCCCATTGAGAGAGATGCTCGGAGGCTGGATATCGCATACAGGTGTGGTGGAGCCAAGCAATGCATTGTGTGCATTCAGGCGCTTCCCCGATACCGTCTTCTCGCAAAGTCCATCGAGCGCATCTCCGGTGTCGAGCAACGCTGCTTTTATCTGGGCGGCCGTGAATGATGGCTGATACGACTTTACGAGCGCCGCAACGCCCGCGACGTGAGGTGTCGCCATAGAGGTTCCATCAAGATAGCCATATCCAGCAGGTATCGTACTTAGTATCGAATTACCCGGCGCCCCGATATCGACTGATTCTTCTCCGTAGTTAGAAAATTCTGCAAGGTTGTCATTCTCGTCGGTCGCAGCGACGCTGATGATGCTAGCTAAGTCATAGCTTGCGGGGTATGCGGGCGTACTGTCTATATCATTGCCGCTATTTGCCGCTGCGGTGACGAAGATGCCTCCTGCGTCCTCGAATCGCTGCATTGCCGCCTTCTCAGCGTCCGAAAATCCTGCTCCGCTATAACTGGCGTTTATGATGTCCGCGCCGTTTTCTGTAGCGAAATTTATTGCTCGGACGATTGCAGAAGTGCTGAATGTGGTCGTACCGACGCGAAGCGCCATTATCTTCGCCTCCGGAGCAACGCCTGCTACTCCCATGCTGTTATTCATCTCGGCCGCGATGATTCCGGAGACGTGAGTTCCGTGGAGTTCCTGGTCTCCTGCCTGCTCAGGGTTGACATCTTGCTCGTAGAAATCGTACCCGTGAATACAGCCACCGAGCGGTGTTGAGGATGCTATGCAGGCGCTACCGTCCCACATATTATCCATCAGGTCCGGATGCTCGTAATCGATACCTGTGTCGATCACGGCAATAACGATGCCGGTTCCCTTCGATAGTGCCCATGCCTCCGGTGCATCTATGTCAGCATCGGCCGTTCCCGAAGCATCAGTCGCGAATATTTGGCCGATATTATCGAGAGCCCACTGCTTTGTTATATGAGTATCGGTCGTAGCGACGTCAACAGTGCGAATGTAATTCGGCTCCGCATACTCGACTTCCGGATTCGCTTCCAGGAGCGCGATCGTGCGTTCTATGGAGGTTTCAGTCCCCAGCACCGCTACGTTCTGGCCCTCGATGAGATTCTCGGTCGTAAGGTCGAGCTTCTCTATAAGCGCCTCGCTCTCCTCGACTCCCTGCTCTTCTTCAAGGTCGATATGCTGCTCCTTGAACTTCACGATGACTTCGCCTGGGACATAGGTGTCCGGATCGATGGGAGCGATTGCTTCAACCGGTTCCGTAAATTCCGGCGCAGCCTCTACGGGAACCGAGGCTTCTTCAATGGCAGCTTCCGCAGCAGGTTCGCCGGGCTCGATAGGAGGTGTGCTTGTCGCGTCCGCAACTGGTACTGGCTCATCGACTATAACGGGAGGAGTCATCTCTACCGCTTCCGCCTCTTGTGGAGGCTCGAAGGCAGGCTCCTCGTCAGCAATGACTGAAAAAGGCCCGAACGCGAGTCCGAGGATGAGGAAAGCGGCCAGGTAGCGCCCCATCAGCTTCTTCATAGCAATGGGAATAGTATGTGGCACTTTGCACCCGAACGCTAGTGTAACGAAAGTCGCCCCAAGCTTTCGCTTAGGGCGACTTTCGTTTGTGCGCCGGGAAGGATTCGAACCTTCGTAGACCTAAGTCAACTGGGTTACAGCCAGTCGCAATTGACCACTCTGCCACCGACGCATTTCTGCCGATATTCATCTATCCAACGAAGTATCTGCGTAAGTAACTTTGTATCACAGTATCGGACATGAACAAGACCGTGAATCATTCGGGGGCCTCGAGGGCCAGGCGCCGCTGCTTTTATATAGGGCTTAATAAACTGGGAGCGAGGTATGCCTAGGAGCTCACTCCAGAAAACATGCAGGCTCTCGATATCCTGACCCTCATAGCAATACAGGCTTGCACGGATACGACTCTCATCTACTCGACATATTTCCCTTAGGAAACGTCTGAATATGATAACCATGTCGGGGTCGGAGTTCGTGAAGTCAATGGTTTTCCCGACTTTGTAACCCTCCGCCCAGTACAGCATCACCGCAGCTAGCTTCAAGTCCTCTTCCTCCTGCGTCAGGTAATCCTTGATGCTATAGGAAAGAGGCTTATTCTCGAACCGTATCCTATTCGATTCTTGGGCCGTCCGTCTTGGAACCCCTAACTTGCGAAGCGCATAGAATGTTGCGTCCAGTGTTACTCCAAAGTGGTCAGCGACTTGCTGGACGCTAAGCCCGCTCCGATAGAGATTGGCGGCCTGAATTCTCTGTCCGGCTGAAAGCATCGCCATATCTGCAGTATGGCGAAGGAAGATGATGGAAAGATAAAATCCTACTGCTCGAACGGAAGCGCATCCCCAAAAACAAGGCGTGGCGTGTGATTGTAGATACGATCCTCCGTTATCCCGTATTTCGAAATATAGAAAGCGCCCACATTTCCAAAGTGCGCCTCAGACCAATCGAATCCGAGCTTCTGGGCAACCGCACGTACTGCCTCTTCGGTGACTCCTTCTATCTCCACGAAGGGGTCGAGAAAAGGCCACTCATCGATCATAATCTCCACACCGTCGAGCTTCCATAGCTCACGTTTGCTCTCCTGGTACGACTTCTCCACGCACCCCATGGAATCCATAAAGGCACGTCCGTTCTCGAATGTATCAATAGTCACCTGCGCCTCCTTCTGGTCCTCGATATTCGGTCCCGTGACGCTCTTTATGCTCATGGTCACCTGGTCGCCTTCGGCCCGTACGCGACCCCATGTACGGCTCGGGTCGCCGATTGCCTTGCTCTCAGGGAGGTTATAGGCGATGCGGTGCATGAGCCGTTCGGGATACTCTCTGTGCGCTTCAAGCCTAGCGAGCTTCTGGCGCATATCAGCCTTGTCGATTGGCCAGAAGGTTGCTTCGTATTCGGTTTGCATGGCCTATTTAAGAACCAGTACGACGATATCACGCCTCCCCTTCTTAAGGAGCGCGAGCCCATTCACGAAGTCAGTCCCCGCAAGCTTCTGCTCTACCGATTCAACCGTCTTCCCGTTCACGCTCACTCCTTTCGACTCGATAAGCCGACGAGCATCGGACTTGGAAGCTGCGAGCTTGCTCTCCACGAGCGCGTCGAGCACTCCGTTATCCATATCGAGATTTGACCTCGATATGCGCAGGGAGGGCGCTTCGTTGAGGATGACGGCATGAGCCTCACGCGGAAGGTCAGCGAGCGATCCCCCGAAGAGAGCGCTTGAGGCTGCTGCGGCAGTGGCTGCGGCAGCCGGGCCATGCACGAGCTCGGTCACGACGCGCGCAAGCGTCTCCTGCGCCTCGCGCGCGCCTGGGTTCTGAATGTGCGTGGTGATGAGCGCGTCTATCTCGTCCACGTCGAGGAACGTGTAGGCACGGAAATACTTCTCCAGCCCTATGTCGGGAAGGCCAAGCCAGAACTGATAGAACTGATAGGGCGAGGTCTTCTTAGGGTCGAGCCAAACGGCGTTCCCTTCGGACTTACCGAACTTCTTGCCGTTCGCGTCTGTTATGAGGGGGCCAGCGAGCGCGAATGCTTCCTTCCCGAGCTTGCGGCGGATGAGTTCGACGCCGGAAAGGATGTTCGTCCATTGGTCGGAGCTCCCGAGCTGCACGTCGACACCCTTCTTCTTATAGAGTTCGAGGAAATCATAGCCCTGCAGGAGCGCATAGGCGAACTCCGTGTACGAGATGCTCTCGTCCGGGGTCTCGAGACGGCGCTTTATCAGGTCGCGCTTGATGAGCTCGTTCACCGTGAAGTACTTCCCGATATCGCGGAGGAAATCGATGAGCTTCACCTTGGCGAGCCAGTCGGCGTTATCGACGACCGTTATCCGGGCGCCGATGAACTTCTGCATCTGCGCCTTGAGCGCTTTCTTGTTCCGATTGATGGTCCTCGCGTCGAGCAAGATGCGTTCGCCCTTCTCCTTCGGGTCCCCTATCATGCCGGTGCCGCCGCCGACCAGGAGCACTATCCGGTGGCCGTCGGACGCGAGCCGCTTCATCGTGGTGAGCGGAACGAGGTGCCCTACGTGCATCGAGTCCGCGGTCGGGTCTATGCCGAGGTATATAGTGCGCTTCTTCTCAAGAATCTTCTCGATGGGGGCGGACGAATGCTCCACCAGCCCGCGTTTCGTCAGGTCTTCAGCGAGGTTCATGAAAGGAGTATATCAAACCCTATCCCAGATGAGCGTGGTCGTTCCAGGTCAGGAGCGACCATGGGCATTCCCGCGAAGCGTCGTGCTTCAGGACAGTGAGGCCGGTATTCGAGCAGGTAAGTGCGTTCAGTATGCCCTTGAATTCACGCTCGGTGGTTCCCTCTCCGAAAATTGCGTAGGTGACCAGCACCCGCAGGAACACGCCGTGCGTCACGACAAGAAGGTCCTGTCCTGGATGATCCCGCAAATACGAAAGCGCTAGCGCCGCTCGCTCCATGAGCTCATCGAAGTTCTCTTCGTCGGAATATCTATAGCCAGGAATGCCCGAGTTCTTGATGATCTCCTCCTCGGCAAGCACGGCTGCCGGACTGACTTTCAATTGATTCACCTGTTCGGACGGACGCCGGCGTTCGATGAGCAGATCGGTCGACACAACTGGAATACCGGTGGCCAGCGAGATAGCAGCAGCAGTCTCCTGCGCACGCACCATCGTGCTCGCTACGATGCCATCCAACGTAAGCCGTTTCGCTCGATCAGCCATGGCCTCAGCCTGAGCACGCCCGTTCTCGCTTAGGGGCGTGCTCTCTTCCTGATAATGCGTACCGATATTTCCCTCGCTCTCTCCGTGCCGAACGAAGTAGATGGTTTTCATGAGCTGACTATATCAAAATTCCGCACTGACACTTCTCTTCGCCGAGTCGATGCGTATATGTCGACCGTACGGCATCGGTATTTGAGGGTCCGTATGGCCAAAGTCAAGATTCTGGATAACCGGGACAGTGGAGTTATAGTGACGCACTGTAGCGAGAATGATTTCTTGCTGACGTTGTCTATAAATATCTCGTTCCTCGATAGAATTAGGCTTATCGAATTCCCATGCTTTCGGACGTCCAACAAGAATCGCACGGACGCGGGCGAGGATACCGCGCTCGCCGAGAGCGCGATATACCCGTCTGACATAATCTGCAGAAGGCAGTTCCTCTGACGTTTCTGTCATGAGGACGACACTGGAGAACTGCTCGAGAGTCGGAATCGCTACTCCATGCCGCAGAAGCTCATCGATGGACTCCAGGCAGCCGCCCCACGTCACTCCTTCAACGTTTTCTTCACCGTCCCATCGCCAACCAGCATTCGGGCGTCGCTCACGCTCTCTATCCATGTTTGCCGGATCATCCCACCCGAGCCCAACCTCCTTGAAATAGTCGCTTGCCTTGAGTTCATACTCGCTCTCCTCGAAAAGCGCTACCCGAAGATACTCCGTAGTGAAGGCATCCATTTCCTTTTGCATAGCGAACTGCGTAAAGAGAGCGCCACCGTAATATGAAGGTACGCCGTTCAACCAGAGAAAGTTAGCGAAGTGTGTGTTGTCACTGAAGCCGAAGAAAGGCTTCGGATTCTGTACGAAAGGCGTGGGTGGCAAGTTCTTTATATACGTGATCTGATCATCACCACCAAGCGATGCTATGACACCCTTGATGCTCGGGTCCTCGAATGCTGCGACGAGATCGGCACTCCGCTCCGCGCCCGAAGCGCCCAGCTTCCTGGTCGCTGAGAATTCGACCGGCTCGAGCTCGAATATTTCGCGGAGGCGCTTCAGTCCAAGGTCGTGTATATGCGGCCATTTTCCTGGCGCAGCGAACGACGGCGAAAGGACAGCCACCTTGTCGCCCGGCAATAGCTTCGGAAGCTTCTGGAACTCCATTCGGAAATTATACCGGAAGCTCAACGACGAACCGAGAACCCTTACCAAGTCCGTCTGATTCCACCCACACCTTTCCACCATTACCCTCGACGAGCTGCTTCGCTACGTAGAGTCCGAGGCCGGTACCGGTCGTGTTCACTTCGTTCGCAGCACGCGCTCGAGTGAACTTGGAGAAGAGCTTATCTATCTCATCAGCGGCTATGCCCACACCACTATCGGTGATGGTTACTCGTGCGACCTTCTCCTTCTTCTCTACAGTCACAGCAATGCTCCCCTTCTCCGTGTACTTGATGGCGTTATCGACGAGATTCGTCAGCACTTGCTTTATCTTGCCGATATCCGCATTGACCGTTATCGGCTCGTTTGCGGTGAGGGTAAGAGCAAGGCCCTTCTTGGTTGCCACCGGCAGGAGTTCCTCGATGACTCGCTTCGATATATCGGAGATATCGAAGTCGCTCTTCTCATACTTCATGCGTCCCTGCTCGATACGGGAGATGTTGAGGTAGTCCTCGATGGAGTTGACCATAAGCCGGGTGGATTCCTGGATGACATGCAGTGGATCGTTCAGATATTCTGGGACCGCACCGTAGCTGCCTTCGCTAATATTGGCTGCGTAGCCGCGTATTGCCGTGAGCGGTGCACGCAACTGGTGCGTCGCGACCGAGAGGAATTCACTCTTGAGCTGATCTAGTTCCTTCAGCTTTCCGTTCGCAGACTCGAGATTGGTAGCGAGTTGCTGAATCTCTTTCCTTGTCTTCACCTCCTTGCGGATACTTGTCACGAGGGTGTAGCCGAGTGGGATCATTATCGCGAACGCGAGAGCATTCGCATATATCTGGTAGTTATTCTCTTCGACGAAGAGAAGAGAGAGGAGAAGGATAAACAGCGCAACGACCAGTGTATCCACGAGGAGAATGCGCGGCTCGAACGACTCGTACTTAATGGTGATATATGCCAGGAAGGCAGCGAATATCGGTACGGCAATGTGTCCGTACTGGCTTGTTACATAATCGCCCGTGAACGTCCCCAGGAAGTTAGCTATGAGGAACGAGAAGAGGAGTAGGGATGTTCCAACGACGACCAGCGTAAGCCTGACGCGACGTCCTGCATATCGCTTGTATATAAGGATGCTACCGGTCTTAAGTAGGAGTAGGAATACAAAGAGCGCTTCGAGGAAATAGTTGTAGTACGCAGCAATTCCCTCCACAACATTGCGGTCGCACGTGGTGTAGTCAAAGCCGACGACCGAGAGGCCCATGGGTGCCATGACCAGTGTGGGGAAAAGAAGCGCGAAGATCGCCCACCGGCTCTTGGAGGAAAGCGTACGGTTATCGATGAACTGGATACAATACGCGAATGCCGCGACGAATATGAGTGGCTCAACGAGGTTGATGAGCGTCCAGAAGAACAATACATGCTCGATGTTGTCGTTCGCCCACAGCACTAAGTCGCAGAACAGCCATACGATGTAGGCGATAGCCATGAGGCGGAAAGCGCCACGCGGCCACTGCTTGAGCTTAAGGAGGGTGAAACCGAGGAGCGCAAGGAATATGACTATCGACGTAAGATGCGAGTAGTATATAAGCGGCTCACCGTTCGTCGAGAAGATAAGAAACTGCGCGACATCCCACTCGCACATCATAGGCCGAGTTCGCTAATGGCAGTCCAGATCTCGCCTGCTGCGTCAGGTATCTCATCCTCCGTATAGTAAATGGGGTATGCGTGATAGACGTACATGCGGAAGTACGTGGCTAATACGACAAGCGCGTAGCAAGTGATGGCGACTCCCCAGAACAGCTTATTTCCCTTTTGTTGCGGCATGCTTGCGTAGTTGCTGAATGCCTTCAGTATATACATTATATTCCGCACTATCCATGTAGTTTTTCAAGTACTTGGGAATAATGTTTAAGCGGCGGTACATCTGCTGGAGGGGTGTATCGAGGAGCATGAAGTCCCCAATTATCTTGCGACAGGTGCCTTTTCTGCAGTCACACTTCATCTTCCAGGCATTCTCGAACATGGTAGTAGAGTAATCCCACGTAATTTCCTCCCCCTCTTCGATTGGGTGTATAGCGACTAGAAGAATTCCTGCCTTGGAGAATTTAAGGCCGGCGTTGGGCTCGCACGAGTGGTTTATCAAATCGTCTATTTCGCCCGAGGGTCCCATGAACTCATCCGCCCCTATCTGCACGTAGCGATCCGCTTCGCCCTTATAGCGCTTCGGTATCTCCGATTTATGAAGTATGGGGCCGGTGAACTTCGTAATGACGTCCCCCTTCTTGAAGGTACGCGCAGCGAAGACGGATTGTCCGAGATGTGTTTGCCCAATGGCGAAATTATTGAGGACGAGCACCTTCATAGGTTGATTGGATTATATACCGTGCTGATAACCAGAATTGAAAGACAGAGGAAAACAATAAAGGGGACAGCGGTACGCGCTGTCCCCCGTGGGCGCGGCTACTAGCTCTAGGCCAATAGCCGTTTTGCTGTAGCGCATAGCCGCGTGCGCCAGACCAGCAGCCACATGGCCGCATGGCACCCGAACTCAGTGATGATGTACGGAAGCTCCTTATCGGTGTCGATGAGAAGCAGAATGCCGCCGAAAGTGAGCGCGTCACCGAGGGTCCAAAGGCCCCACGCACGACTTTGCTCAGCTTCCGGGTTCCTTCGCGCATCGATCCAGCTCGGAATGAACGAGACTGGGATGGCGACGATGGCGACCACGTGGGCCCACCACGCTTCATGGTAGATGACCCAGAGGACGATGGCGGCGAGAGAGGCGATAACGGATATCACCTCGTTCCACTGCGGCATCTTCCATTCGGCCTTCCGCCAGATGCGGATGGTGACCAGGATGCAACAGATGCCTGAAACGTAGAAGACCGAAGTCTTCAGCACGTTCTCGATCACCGTCGCACCCTCGCTGATAGCCTGGAACGTGAGGGCCTCCACGATGGTGGTGACGCCCCAGATGAGCCAGGACCAGCGATTCGGAACCGTATGGCCCGCTTGGTGGTCGCGATCGTAGTGCCAGTAGGCCGCAGTGGTAGCGGCGATAGCGGCGCCGTACGCAAGCACGGCGATGATATATACGAGCATCGCTCGCCTCCTCTGCAGATTGAAGGTTCAGGCGGGATATGGCTCAAATGAGTCGTATCCAACCACTGTAATATACTATAGCATATCTTATATATTTTGCAAGTATCCCCCTGCCACCCGCTATTTGGGTAGCAGTTAGAATAGAGGCAAACATGCTTGAAATCATTCTCAAACTCGCGACTATTATAAGGAAACTGTATTGGCGGTTGGCCCGACCGGTCACAATAGGCGCGAGGGCGATTCTGGTTAATCCGCAAGGTCAAGTCCTACTTGTCCGACACCGATACGACGAGAGATGGTATCTGCCTGGAGGAGCAGGCAAGCGGGATGAGGCTGCTGAGGCTACTTTACGTCGCGAATTAAGGGAAGAACTTGGCATCTCGGAATTTTCCTATGCCGCCGAGCTCAGCGAGTATTTGAATCAGTATGAGCATAAGAAGGATACAATCACCGTTTTCGTTATCAAGGCCTTCACATTTGCCCCAACCGGACACTTTGAAATCGGGCAATGGTCTTTCTTCGACCCGTGCGACTTACCTGATTGCGTATCGTCCGGGACACGTCGGAGGATTGAAGAATGGCTGGACAAAAGAGCGATCACTTCAGCCTGGTAAGGCCTTCGGCTTATCCGTAAAGAAAAGGGCCCGCATGGCGGGCCCTTGGCTTGGGTCAATATCTGCGCTTCGGAACCCTCTAGAGAATCTCGTCGATATCTAGCTCTTCACTCTTATACCGCAGCTCGTCGCCCACCTCCTTTCCGATTAACTGAGCGCCGATAGGGCTTTCAGGCGAAATCACAAGAATTTCTTCGTGGCCGATGGTAAGTTTGTCACCTTGCGCGAATGGAATGACAAGGAAACTAACCGCCGAGTTCGGCGAACTCGTCCTGACAAGAGAACCTGGTCGGATTATGTTCGTTGTGCGCGGTTGTAGTCGAATCTTCTGGACGAACCCAAGCGCATCCTTCGTTGCCGCGATGACTTGTTGAAGGCCGAGTGCCAGGTTGCTGTATTGCTCGCGGCTCTGGTCCGATCGCGTTACATTTGATCCTGGAGCATCGCGAGCGGTACTCTCGGCATCGTCCAGCGAGGCCTCCTGCTCCGTCAGCTTTCCTTTCAAAAAAGCTTCCCAGGCATCCAGTACATCTGATCTGGTCATTCAACGACCCTCCTTCGATATTTAAGCGTCACAAAGATTAACGCCTCCAAATTGGCGGCAAGAAGCTCTAGCGACCCATCGTTTCTGACCACATAGTTTGCGATCGATCGAATTGATTCCAGACCCATCTCGCGATCACGCTCCAGAATAACTTGAAACGTACCTCGCGAATATCGTGATCCCTCACGCTCACTGTAATTGCGCAGAAGTATCTCGAACGGGGCATCCAGAAAGATGATCGAATCGGTGTATGCTGTTTCGCATTTTGCGCGCGTCCGAAGATATTGGATGCCCTCAGCGGAACGACTACCCACAATCAATAGATCCAGGAAATCAGAAGAAGATCCTCCGACTGCGCTGAACCTCTTATTAATCTCGTTGATGAGCAGGTTATCCGTGAAGTTCGCTCCTTGATCTGCTTCCCCGGCTCTGCACCATTCCCCGAAGGACAGCGAGGAATCGCTCTCGGTGTGGAGGCGACGAAGTGTCGGTCCCAAATCAATGACTTTGAATCCGTATTGCTCAAGCAACTTGCTTCCTGTGGTCTTGCCCGATCCATGCGGGCCGGTAAGAAATATCATTTCCGTGCTCCATCCACATGGTGTTGTGACGAACTGCTATCGTCTGCTATTATTATAGCATGATTTATCTAGTTACACAAAACCCAGGAAAGGTTCGTGCAGCGAGTGAAAGCTTCGGGAAATACGGTGTCGAGCTGTTTCCGGTTGATCGGGACTATCCCGAAATCCAAGCCGATACGAGTGCCGAGATTGCGCGTACGACGGCTCTTCAAGCAGCTAAGGACTACGGGGCGCCTGCGATTCGAGAGGACCACAGTCTTTTCATACGGCATCTCGGTCTTCCTGGTCCCTATACGCAATACGTAGAACGCCAAGTGCCTGCAGCAAAGTTATTAATGCTTTTGCAAGGAGTCCTCGACCGAACAGGCTATTTTGAAATAGCCGCCGCCTATGCGGAGCCGGACGGATTCCTAAAAGAGTACAGTTATCGTGTAGAAATCCATATTAAAACAGAAGAAGTTATCGGTGATCCGCGCGGCGGATGGAATGGCGTGCTTGCACTCGCGGGCGAGACTAGAGCGTTTACGGAATATCCCGAAAGCGAGCGCTCCGGCGTGTGGAGCAAGAATTTCGAAGAGATAGCCGACTTTCTCGCAACCCGCTAATCTCGTTTAAAGATAGCTCGGAACACAGTGCGGATTCCAGTGGGTTCTTGCTTATCGGATTCTTCTGGCTTTCCTTCAAGCCTAATACCTTGTCGCTCCAGTAGCTCACACACTTCGGTGCTGCTCAATAACGTCATAGGCAATCCCTCATTGGTCAGGTAGACCGGCTCGTCAGTCCGCATTTTCTGCAGTCTAGAATCGATAGTCTTGGAGGTGAAAACGTTCATGCAAAATATCGCACCAGGCTTCATGACGCGTGCTATTTCTTTAGTTGCTCGACCATACTCCTCTATGGAATACACTTGATGCAGCACACCCGTTGAAACTATCATGTCGAATGTTCGGTCTGCGTATGGCAATGACAATATGGATGCCTCCACAACCTGTCCAGCGAGTTCAGGCGCGATGGATCGCGTTGCCTCAAGCATTGCTGGATTTACATCACAGGCATCTACATCAAATCCAAGATCTCGCAGCATACGTGTATGCCTTCCACCTCCACAGCCAAGATCAAGTGCCCGCAACGCTATACCGGGATTCGCTAATAGCAATGCTTTCGCTCGTTTAACGATTCGTGGATCAGGAGGCTTGGTTCCAAAATATTCAACGGTCTCCCCCGTATTCCAATACTCGTTACTGATAATGAAATTATCCATATACTATATTGTACTTCCCGTTATGAGGTTTAAACGAATAGGTAGTGAGGCCGCTCGCCGAGAAAATTTCTTCACAGTAGCTTGACTCTCTTGTAACCGCAAAAAAACCCGGACCCACGGACGACAATGCCAAAATCTCAGCATGATGTTCTTCAAATAGAGGAGAAATATCCTGCGCTATCTCATTCATACGAGGATATACAAATGAGCAGTTATCGATGCTGCCCATTTTGAATCTGTAATCGTAGATAAGTCTACCGATACCGCTTAGGCGACCCTCGACCAGGTCCGGCAACCCTTCATGCACTAGTCGATAAGCAATCTCAGGTCCATATTGTCTGCCGGTGTGCAGAAATTTCGGCATTGCCTCGGCCTCCTTCTTAAGGAGATACTCTGCGTCCGGATACTCGAAGTCCGTAGGAATACCAAGTACAATAGTGAAATCATCAGGTACTAGCTGCGTAGCAATTACAGTCTGGGATCCGGCAATAACAAATACCCCTCCATCCGTGATTCCGGCCGCTGCCGAGCCGCCGATGCATTGAACAGGGGATAGTACTTTTGGGTTCGCATCTATCTCCTCGCCGTGATTCCTAGCGAGGTATCTCATCAGGGCTATAGGAGAAATTGGATTCCCAAAAAATTCGTTGATAGCATAGCCAACGCACGCGATTGTGTTGCTACTTGAGCCCAGGCCGCAATGCCTCAATTCATCAATTTCGCTTTCAACGTCAATTATCAAACCGCCAGCATAGCCTAAGGCTTGTCGCAGCAGCTCTGCTGAATGGCGCACTAGGGCTATTCGTGCCGGCAATGCCCTAATGATTAACTCATTCGAATTGTTATTATTCTTGACTGTTACATTTCTAAAAGCGCCAAGTTTAAAGTTGATTTGACCAGCTGCATACGAGGCATCCTCTCGAATTTCGATCTTGCTTGGATCAAGAGCCATTGCTTCGAGCCGCATTGGATAACTCATGTAAACTTTAGAATACTTAGGAACAGAGCCCGTCGGAATATTCTCCTCCACTACGGAACGCACCAGTCCAACCGGGATAGTCTTCAATGCTTCCATAAGTTAGTTTGCTAGCTGCACGATTTGCGCGCGCACTTCTTGAACGTGGTCGGACAATCTTTGCAGAATTTCAGGGGTATATCCGCCGCTTCCTAGGGAGTGTTCAGATCGCAGTGCAAAATTGTCAGCTGCTACTTTTTGGTGTGGCGCACGAAAACGAAGAAGACTGTTTGACAGCTGTAGAAGAGCGGCCGCACTTTTTCGCGTCTGCTCCGGATCCCCTCCATTACTTGCATTGAGCAACTTCGTCAGCATGCTTGGTGCCCCATCGAGCGATGCGGATAATTCGCGTACAGCAGGCGGACTATAAGCGATATTATCTTCTTTATAAGCTTTGTAGCTTTCATCATTTGAATCTGAACCCCAAAGCAATTGATCGTAGAGAAGAACGGGCATTTGTGCGCCACCCGGGGCGTAATAGGTTTTGCCTTCCAGCTCAATTGGATCAAAATATGGCCGCAATTCGTAGGTAAACGTCTCGGGAGGTAAATTCTTTCGTATGCTCCTAATTGCCTCCACCATCCGTTCGAATGCTGTTGTAGCTTTTCTGCACTCCCTTTCCCAAATCTCGCTTTCTGGTCCTGCTTCATATGCAGATATAAGAGCATCTACACCTGCGTATAACTCACTCATACCTTCCCTGAAGCTGCGGATAAAAAGCTTCTCCGCCTCAAGCCCAGTGAATGTTCTCTCACGTTCATCCAATGGGTTTCTTGGGCCATAGCTGAAAACAGTATCGCGTGGCACCTCATTAATTTTAAGGCCAATCGCCAGAAGTGCATCTTCGAGCTCGGGCACTTTCGAGATCGCAGTATTCTTTTTACGTAATGACGCAGCAATATGTCCTAAATCCCGGAGCGCAGCTCGCGCCTCGACCAATGTATAAACTTCAATTTTCTCTGCATCCGGAATAAGTATACGAATTTGCTTAATCACTTCTTCGGAAGAATCTTTCTTATTTAGCTGCGGCAGCGAGTCCTTGAAAAAACTATCGGCTTCCAATGGGTCCGCAGCCCTTACATCAATATCCAGGGATTCTTCTTGGTGTACTCGTTCCAAGGCATTGCGAATCGACTTCGAGAATGAAGGTGCTTCTATCTGCTGTGATTTTGGCCTCTTTTCCATTACTAGATTATTAATGAATATATCTTATTTTTAGAAAGTGTCTATAAAATTAAATCTCCAAAACTAGTTTTCGGAAAGAAACCCACCCGCCTGAATACTCCACAGCTTGTGATAGAGTCCATCCTTCTCGTCTAGTAGTTGGTCATGCGTACCCTCAGCCGCTATACGGCCACCCTCGATAACAAGGATACGGTCCATGCTCATGATGGTAGAGAGGCGGTGCGCCACGACAATGACCGTCTTCCCTTCCATGAGGACACGGAGCGCGTCCTGGATGAGAGCTTCGGACTCGGAATCCAGGCTCGAAGTCGCCTCGTCGAGTATAAGCACAGGAGCGTTCTTGAGAATGGCGCGCGCGATAGCGACGCGCTGGCGCTCGCCTCCTGATAGCTTTATCCCCCGCTCACCCACATACGTCTCGTACTTCTGCGGGAGCGAATCGATGAACTCATGGCAGTGCGCCTTCTTCGCTGCGATGATGATCTCCTCGAGCGTGGCGTCCGGCCTCCCATACGCGATGTTCTCACGCAGCGTTCGATGGAAAAGGACCGGCTCCTGCGGTACGAAGGAGATGTTCTCGCGCAGGCTTGCCTGGGTGAGTGTTCGCACGTCCTGGCCATCGATACGCACCGCTCCATCACTCACGTCATACAGGCGCAGAAGGAGTCGTGTCAGCGTCGATTTGCCGGCTCCGGACGGACCCACAAGCGCCACCTTCTCCCCGCCGTGTATCGTGAGATTGAATTTCTCAAGGATGACCCGGTCCTCATTAAACCTGAAGGTCACGTCATTGAAGTCCACCTGCCCCTTGGTGAGTATGAGCGGCTTTGCGTCCGCAACATCCTGAATCGCGTGCGGCTTCTCGAATATCTCCACCATCTCGTACGCCTCCGCGAATGCGGAGTACAGGTTCTTCATAGCGTGCCCGATGTTCCAGACCTTATCGATAAGACCGATGATATAGATCTGGATGAGCACGAAGTCGCCCACCGTGAAGAGCCCACGTTCCCATAGCAGTATGCTCGCGGCGAGTATCGCCACTTCAATGAAGAGCACGAACAACCCCTGGACGGCCCATATCCAGTTATCGGCGAGCCACGACTTGAGCGTCGCAGCCTTCCAGCTATCGAGCGTCTTATCGAATATCGAGATCTCATGCTTCTCGGCTGCGAACTGGCTTATGGCAGAGTGGTTCCCTATCGCATCCGAGAGCACGCCCGTGACCTTGCTGTCCTCTTCCGCACGGAGGATGCGTAGCGGTTGGCGCCACTTCGCCATCGCTATCTGCAGGTATATGAAGAAAATGGTCCATGCGAGCACTATTGCACCGAGCACTAGGCTCTTCATGGAAAGCACGACGAGGATGCCCACCGTATACAGGAGTGTGGAATAGAAATTGAAGGATATGTTATCCAGCACGCTCTCGAATGAGCGGGCGTAGCGCGTCACGCGACGGCTCAAGGAGCCAGCGAAGTTGGATGCGAAGAAATCATGCGAGTGCCCTATCAAGTACGTGAACGCAGAGCGGGAGAGGTCGTTCATCGCTTTCGGCTCGATATACACGAGACCGAGCTGGCGCATGCGCTGGCCACACCAGCCAAGGAACGAAACCCCTGCGAAGAGCGCGAGAACCCAGAAGAGGCTCGTGACGACGTCAGCGGTTGGTGTTCCTTGCGAAATCAGGTCCGCGAAATCCTTGATGACGAGCGCGGACCACACTCCTGCTCCTTCGATGATGGCGCCACCGAGGAATATGAGCGCAAGCAGCCATGGATACTGTATAGCTACCTTGAAATACGCCCGCAGGACGGGCGCTATACGCGTCTTCTTTGTCTCGTCGATTTTCGACATAAGAAACCATTCTAACATAACGACTTTACAGCCGCGAAAAAACTAGCCTAGTGAACCAAGAAGATGAGACCCGCAAGCGGCGCAATGAACCACCAGAAGAAGTATCCCTGCGGAGCGAAGAGCGTATCGAGCGGAGCTGGGAACGTATAGATATTGCTGATATCAAAGACATGGTACGAAAGCGCGAGCAGGAACGCTGCTGCGAGGAACGAGAGCGCGAAGCGCGGTACGACCGAAAGGACGCCGAACCCACCGCCCGTGAGCCGCTGGATGAATATGAATGGTATGAAGGTGGAGATGCCGTAGATGATGACGCTGATGACCGCCTTTATCATCGTCGTCCCTCCTGCCGCTATTATCTGGTCCGTATACGGGAAGACGATATAGATGGCGTACCCCACGTAAAGCGCGAGGATGAGCGAGATAATGCCTCCTCTCCCTCCCTTGTACGAAAAGAGGAGCATCACGACGGTGAGCACGAGCAGAACCACGAAGTTCCCCACCCACAGCCAGATGTCCGAGATACCGCTCGTCGCGAAGTCGGATACCTGCACCGCTACGGAGTTAACGTCCATAGGTTCTAGTATAACTCCTTCCTAGAGACCCTCGGACTTGAGTTCCTCAATTGCCTTCTTTGCTTTGGTGGAAAGCTTCTTCGGAAGGGTGACCGAAAGCTTAATAAGGAGGTCGCCGTGTGTCCCGTCGATGTTCACGCCCTTCCCCCGGATACGAAGCGTCTCCTCGGGAGCCTCCATGGGAGGGACCTTCACCTCGAGCTTCTTGCCTTCGATGGTCTCGATCGTGGCAGTAGTGCCCAGAAGCGAGTCGGTCAGCTTCACCGGCATGTTCATGATGAGGTTGAGTCCCTGTTTCTTGAAGACGGCGTGCGGCTTCACATGCACTTTTACGTAGAGGTCGCCGGGTGTGCCACCCTTAACCGCCTCGCCGAGCCCTGGCATGCGTATCATCTCCCCGCCATCGATACCGGCCGGGATAGTTATCTTTATCTCCTCTTCTTTCTTGAGGACGCCGTGACCGCTGCAGGTAGCGCACTTCTCCTTCGGAATCTTCCCTGTGCCTTCGCACTGCGGGCAGTTGCGCACGCTCGACATCTGGCCGAACGGCGTGTTGCGCGTCTCATGCACCCTCCCTGCACCGTTGCAGGTCGTGCAGGAGAGCATCTCTGTCCCGGGCTTGGCTCCCGAACCCGCGCAGATATCGCACTTGCTGACTTTCGTGAGTAGCACCTGGCGCTTGGCACCGAGCACCGACTCCTTGAACGAGACCTCTATATCTATTGAAATGTCGCGCCCGCGCTTCATGCGCCCGCGTCCCTGGGACTGCCCACCGAATATGTCTCCGAAGCCCTCGAAAAGGTCCGAGAGATCGAACTCGATGTTCCCGTTCTGGAACCCATTGAAGTCGAAGCCGCCGGGCCCCGCTCCCGGTCCCCCGCCTGCCCCGAAGCTCTGGCCGTATGAATCGTATTCGCGGCGGCGCTTCTCGTCCGCCAAGGTCGCGTACGCCTCCGTTATCTCCTTGAACTTCGCCTCATCACCACCCTTGTCTGGGTGATGCTTCTGCGCGAGCTTCCGGAACGCCTTCTTGATGTCGTCCTTGGTGGCCTTCTTGTCGACGCCGAGCACTTCGTAATAGTTCTTAGCCATATTTATTCCCATAGTACACCCACTGATTTTTGAGGGCAAAAGAGAAAGGGCGGCCCGGTTATGTTCCGGACCGCCCTCTGTCACGCCTTCTCGAACCAGGAGCCATTCACCCGCATGGGATCACCTGGCCCTCGTTCGATGTATGTGTCGTCAGCTCGCAGCAGGCAGAAGTACTGCGGGTGAGGAGTGATGTCGGCGAGATACTCCGGCACGCGCGTCACCCTCACGGCCCGCAGCGGCCATGCCTCATCGGCAAGCACAGAAGGATATCCTTCTGCATCGGCTTTGAGGGCGACGAGGTCGCCCTCAGTGAAGAACCAGTGTGTCGCCATGACTCATCCACTCCCTCGATGATTGCGCGGCCTGTTCACCCAGAGAAGCAGTACGCTCCCCAGCACCAGGAAGACCAGGAACACGAGGAGGAACTGGCCGACCTTCCCGAACATCACGAGCCCGCTCGGCGTGAGCGCGATCGCAGCGAGTGCGAGCAGGAGGATCAGGGAGCTGAGGAAGCCGGCATCGAACTGGAGCGTGTCCGTCCAGTTCGCAGTCGCCAGGGCGAGATGGTATTTGCACCAGGCTCCCGCGAGCGCGGCAAGCGTGAATACGAAGAGCGCCCCGAAGGCACTGATGAGAGCGAGATGATCGACTGGCATGACAACCCCTTTCAATGAGTCTGTGAGGAATATACGTACATTTGAGGGAAAAGCAAACAGCGACCGAGGGCCGCTGTTTGCTTCAACCACTAACTCCCGCTATGGCTTCTCGGTGAACTCGGCGTCCGTCGCACCTGCCTCAGGCGGGGTATCCGTGTTCCCTTCCGGTGCAGCGCCTTCAGTTGGCGCACCAGGCTCGTTCTTCATCATAGCCTCGCCAATCTTCGAGAGCGATACGGAAAGTGCCTCAGAAGCCGACTTGATGGCTTCCATATCTTCGCCTTCGCGCGCGGTGCGGAGAGCCGCTATCTTCTCGTTCACTTCAGTGACGACCTCGGTTCCCGCCTTCTCTCCGTTATCCTTCACTGCCTTCTCGGCGGTGTATATGAGTTGCTCTGCGAGGTTCTTCGCCTCGACGAGCTCGCGGCGCTTGGCGTCCTCTGCTGCATGCACTTCAGCGTCTGCCTGCATCTTCTCGATGTCTTCCTTGGAGAGCCCGGTGGAGCCCTCGATGCGGATAGACTGCTCTTTGCCGGTAGTCTTCTCCTTGGCCTTCACGGTGAGGATGCCGTTGGCGTCCACATCGAAGGTGACCTCAACCTGCGGAAGGCCACGAGGAGCGGGCGGAATACCCTCGAGCATGAACCGGCCGAGCGACTTGTTGTCAGCTGCCATGGCGCGCTCGCCCTGGGTGATGTGTATCTCCACGTTCGTCTGGTTATCAGACGCCGTCGAGAAGGTCTGGCTCCTTGAAGTCGGGATGGCGGTGTTTCGCTCGATGAGCTTGGTGGCGACGCCGCCCATGGTCTCGATAGAAAGAGAGAGCGGGATGACGTCCACGAGAAGGATGTCCTTCACATCGCCCTGGAGCACGCCCGCCTGGATAGCGGCGCCGATAGCGACCACCTCATCCGGATTCACGTCCATGTGCGGCTTCTTGCCGAAGAGCTTCTCCACTTCCGCCTGGATGAGCGGCATGCGGGTCTGGCCACCGACCAGTATCACTTCCCCTATCTCGCTGGCGCTCATACCGGACGCCTCGAGCGCACGCTTGGTGATGTCGATGGAGCGAGTGACGTATTCCTCGGCGAGCGTCTCGAGCGTGGAGCGGGAGAGCTTCACGAGGAGGTGTTGGGGAGTGCCGTCAGAACCCACCGTGATGAACGGGATGTTCACCTCCGTCTCGCTACCGGTCGAGAGCTCATGCTTGGCCTTCTCCGCTCCCTCATCGAGGCGCTGGAGCGCGAGCGGGTCCTTCGTGACGTCCAGCCCGCTCTGCTTCTTGAACTCGTCGGCGAGGTACCGGACTATCTTCTGGTCGATGTCGCGACCGCCCATGTGGCTATCGCCATCAGTTGAGCGCACCTCGATAGTGAGCTCGCCCGCGTCACCCATGGCGACCTCGAGCACGGACACATCGAAGGTACCGCCACCGAAGTCGTACACGACTATCTTCTCGTCCTTCTTCTTATTGAAACCGTACGCGAGCGCCGCTGCGGTTGGTTCGTTGATGATGCGGAGCACGTTGAGGCCTGCGACCTGGCCCGCGGCCTTGGTGGCCGCGCGCTGGGCGTCGTCGAAGTACGCAGGAACGGTGATGACCGCTTCCGTTATCTTCTCGCCGAGCTTGGTCTCAGCGTCAGCCTTCAGCTTCGCGAGTATCATTGCGGAGACTTCCTCGGGACGGTAGTCCTTCTCGCCGAGATGCACGACGACACCTCCGTCAGGCCCCGCCTTTATCTCGTATGGCACGACATCCTTATCCTTCTGCACCACATCGTCCTTGAACGCGTGACCCATGAAGCGCTTGATGCCATATATGGTGTTCTTCGGGTTCGTGACCGCTTGGCGCTTCGCGAGCGTACCCACGAGGCGCTCGCCGTTCTTGGCGATTGCGACAACGGATGGGGTCGTGCGCTGGCCTTCAGCGTTCTCGAGCACGCGTGCTTCGCCGCCCTCCATGATGGCCATCGCCGAGTTGGTCGTTCCAAGATCAATACCGAGTATCTTTGCCATAGGTGAATGCTGAAATTAGTAAAGCTACAGGTGAAAGGAAGCCCTAAAGTCACCCAAGTACGCTCATTTTACGCTTCATGAATGAAGGCTTCAAGTAGCTGCTACGCGCCCTCGTAATGAGCCACACGCACGCGGGCAGGACGCAGCACCGACTGCCCCACCATGTATCCTTTTTCGAGGATGCTGGTCACGTGGTCGTCCGCCTTCGGGTCCTCGGTCATATCGGTACCGAGCGCCTCGTGGCGCATCGGGTCGAATGGTTCGCCCACTACTCCGAGCGTGGTCACGCCGAGTGCTGTAAATGCGCTCTCTATCTGCTTCACAATGCTCTCGAACCCTTCCGGAAGCTCGCCATGCTCCTTAGCGCGTTCAAGCGCATCATATGCCGGGAGGAGTGCGCTGATGGCCTTCACGACACCAGAATCCTTGGCAGCAGCCTTCTCCGCCTCGAACCGCTTGAGCGCATTCACATAGTCGGCTTTGGAGCGCTGCCAGCCATCAAGGTGTTCCTTACTCTCGGCCTTAGCCACTTCGAGTTCCTTCTTAACTTTAGCGAGCTTATTATCGACCTTAGATTCGCGCTCCTCGAGCTCGACTTCGCTTACGCCATCCTCTTCGTGGCCGTCACGCTCGACGGTGATGTCATCATCTCTATCCATATATAAAGAATATGCCGGAAATGATGCGGGTAGTCAAAATGACTTACGCGGTTCCGCCTGCAGCGACACGCATATACTTAACGGTGAGGTACAACCCGAGGATGTAGAACGGGATAGCGAGGAGCAGATCGATATATCCGAATGCATTAATATCGATAAGACCCATGATGACGAAGATGGAAATGGCGATAATCAACGGCACCGTGGTGATGATTGCGATTGGGAAACCAAGCGAGATGAAGCGGTACCAGAATCGCTTTCCATCTCCTCGCTTGTTCTCTTGATATCCAAGAGCGAGTGTCGCCAAGATAAAGAGTATCGCGAGACCCTTATCGGCTAATTCAAGCCAAGCGGGGACGTAGATAAGAGGCTCTAATCCGACTAGGAAAGCAACGAAGAAGAGATTCGCTGCCACAAAGACAGTGACATAGGCGTAGAATTCTCCCTTGCCTATCTTCTCCTCTCCCAAGTCACGAGCCATTCGGCTAGGTACAAATATGCGCATGCATTCGGATTAGGGTGGTTACTGTATTAGAGTGCGGCTAAAATGATGCAGATGCAAGGCCCTAAAACAATGGACGCCGCAGATGCGGCGTCCATTGTTTTGCTCTAACGCTTCGACCACTGCGGTCGCTTGCGAGCCTTGAGAAGACCCGGCTTCTTGCGCTCCTTCGAGCGAGGGTCGCGAGTGAGAAGTCCTGCGGCCTTAAGGGTGCCCCGGCTCCCCTCTTCCGCTACGGTGATGGCGCGGGCGATAGCATGGCGGACAGCCCCTGCCTGAGCGGCAACGCCTCCTCCCGCTACCTTGGCCTCAACCGCATAGTTCTGCTTCGTCTCCACGGTCTTGAAGACGTCCATGGTGACTGCGTCGCGCTCCTTCGTCTTGAAATACTCGAGCGACGGCTTGCCATTCACGGTCACCGAGTTCTTCTCTGCTGGCGTGAGCTTCACGCGTGCGGATGCAGTCTTCCTGCGTCCGACAGCGGTGGTGTAGTTGTTGGTTTCAGCCATAACGAAGATTAATCGGTGATAGTAAGGCGCTTCATGCGTTCCTTGCGGAGCTTGTTGCGAGGGATCATGCCGTCGACTGCCTTGCGGAGCGCTTCCCCGACACCCTTCTTCTCGATGAGGGCAGCAAGCGAGGTGATGCGGAGACCGCCTGGGTACCCGGTGTAGCGTGTGTACTCCTTGCCGGCGATGCGCTTCTCGCTCATGACGAGCTTCGAGGCGTTCACTATCTCGACCTCAACCGGAAGGACCTCGTTCTTAACGAAGTTCACCGACTTCTTGCCGAGGAGTACGGATGCAGCTTCAGAAGCCACGCGGCCGAGGTGGCCTCCGCTTGCGTCGATGGTGTAGAGCGTGCGCTCGCCTTTTTGTGTCTTGGTAGTCATAGGATTATACGAAGGCGATGTAGGCCTGCTTGCGGCCGTCGGTAGCCGAGGCTGCACGCTTCACGATACGGGTGTACCCGCCTGGGCGCTCCGTGTAGCGAGGAGCGATGGTGGTGAAGAGCTTCACGACGGCCTCGTCGTCGCCGAGGCGCGCAGTGACGAGGCGGCGGGCCGCTACCGTGTCCTTGCGGGCATGGGAGACGAGCTTCTCCATGATAGGGCGGAGCTCCTTGGCCTTGGCCTCGGTCGTCGAAATACGCTCATGGATGATGAGCGAGCGCATGAGGCCCTTCATCAGCGCGGTGCGCTGATCGTGGGTCCTCCCGAATGTCCGTCCTTTATGTTGATGCCGCATACGTCCTTTCTTTTACCACTTTCTGATGAATACGTCGAATTACTCGCCTTTGAGCTCGAGTCCGAGCGCGTCGAGCGCCTCGACTATCTCTACGACCGCCTTGTCGCCGACCCCGTCGAGCTCCTTAAGAGAAGACGCGGTCTTGCGGACGAGACCTGCTACGGACTTGATGCCACCCTCCTCGAGCGCCGTGACGATGCGTGCAGGAAGGCCGAGCTCATCGAGCTTAACCTTGGCTGGGTCCTTTCCTGCTGCCTTCTCGCCACCAAGCGCCTTAGGCTCGGAAGATGAGACGGAAACCTGCTCATTCTCCTCCTGGAAGCCCACAACGGACTTGAGCTGGTGGATCATTATCTCTATCGAACGCTCGAGCGCCTCACGAGGTGTGATGGTTCCGTTCGTCTCGATGAGGATGCGGAGGCGGTTGAAGTTGGTGCGGTCACCGACACGCATGTCCTCAACCTCGTAGTTCACGCGGCGGATAGGGGTGAAGGTCGCATCGAGCGCGATGGTGCCGATGTCCACCTTCTCCTTGGTAAGGACCTCGCGCGGCACGTAGCCGAGGCCGCGCTCGATGGTAGCCTCGAGGTCGAACGATATCTTGCCCGCGATGTCAGCGATGTGCTGGCCCGGGTTCGCTATCTCCACCTGCGAAGGAAGGTTGAAGTCCGCTGCAGTCACCTGCTTCGGGCCCTTTACTGAAATGCTGATGGTCTGCGGCTCGTCACCCTGAAGCGTGAAGTGCACGCGCTTGAGGTTGAGGAGCACTTCCATGACGGTCTCGCGGACGCCTTCGATGGTGGCGAACTCGTGAGAGACGCCATCTATCTTAACGGCCGTAACGGTCGCTCCCGGAAGGGACGAAAGGATGATACGGCGAAGCGAGTTGCCGAGCGTGTGGCCGTAGCCGGGATAAAGCGAATCTATCTCGTAGATGCCCTGAAGACCTTCTTCAGTGACGACACGAGGCTTAGACGGGAGGGTGATGTGGTATTCCATGACGCAATCGATTAACCAATGGGTAATAAAACGAACTATCGGCTGTAGAACGAGAGCACCGCGACCAGGTCCCCTGCGGTCTCCGCCGAAGCTTCGGTCGGCAGTTCGTTGATGCCGCCTTCCATCTTCTTAGGATCCCACATGAGCCACGACGAAAGGGTCGGACGCTCTGCGAACTTCTCCGCGAAGTTCTCGAAGAGCACCGCTGACTTTGAACCCTCACGGACGGCTATCTTGTCGCCAGGACGCATCATCCTCGAAGGGATGGTGGTCTTCACGCCGTTCACGGTGATGTGCCCGTGCGACGTCATCTGGCGAGCGGCACGGCGGCTCGGAGCAAGCCCGAGGCGGTACACCACGTTATCAAGACGGAGCTCGAGGAGGCGGTGGAGCAATTCGGATGGCACGACGCCGTGCGTTGAGGTCGCCTGCGCGACGTAGTTGGAGAACTGGCGCTCGCTGATGCCGTACGTCATACGTACCTTCTGCTTCTCGAGGAGCTGCTTGCCGAACTCGGTCTGGTTGTTGCGGCGGCCACGCTTCTTGTTCATGGCGGCACGCTCCTCCGCGAGCGCGAATTTCTGCGTCTGGGTCTTCGGGAATACGGAAGCACCGAGGCGCTTAGCGATTTTGTATTTTGGTCCTAGTTTCATACTGGTTTAGACGCGACGTGCCTTCTTAGGGCGCGGGCCGTTGTGCGGCACCGGCGTTGCGTCCTTGATAGCGCGGATAGCGATGCCCTTGCCGGCGAATGCGCGGAGTGCGCTCTCGCGTCCGGCGCCGATACCACGAATAACAACGGATGCCTCCTTAAGGCCAATGGCGACAGCGCGCTCTCCGATGAGCTCGCCCACCTTAGCGGCTGCGTAAGGAGTGGACTTGCGGGCGCCGGAGAAGCCGAGCGCGCCTGCGGACGAGGTAATGAAGGTGTTGCCCTTCTCGTCGGTGAGCACTGCCTTGGTGTTGTTGAAAGTAGCCTCGACATGGAGCACACCGCGCTCGAGGCGCTTCTTGACGGACTTGCCGAGAGCGCGCTCCTTGCGGCCCTGGTCCATGCCCCTACCCGACTTCTTGATGATACGTTTCTTACCCATAGGAATTTAGTGAAGTAGACAGGATTAGGTCTTCTCGAGCGTACGGCGACCAGAACCCATAGTCTTACGGGTGTTCCCACGGACGGTGCGGGAGTTGGTCTTGGTACGCTGGTTGCGGACCGGGAGACGGCGCTCATGACGGATGCCACGTGCGGAACGGATATCCTTCAAGCGCTTGATGTCGGTGCCGACCTGGCGACGGAGCTCACCTTCGATGGTGAAGGCTTCTGCAAGAAGACGGATCTTCTGCTCCTCGTCGGCGGAAAGATCCTTACCCTTCGCGTTCTCCGCGATGCCTGCCTCCTTCAAAATGTCGCGTGAGCGAGCTGGGCCGATGCCATAGATAAGCGGCAGCGCATAGAGCAGCTGCTTGTCATCAGGAAGTGTTACACCGGCGATACGCATAGGAATGAAATGGAAAGTTTAAATACTGAAATTACCCCTGACGAGCCTTGCGACGTGGATTGCGCTTGTTGATACGGTACAAGCGTCCGCGACGGCGGACGATGATATCTCCAGGCTGCTGGACCTTGATTGATGCGCGGACTTTCATTTTTTGTTACGACAAACGCCTCACGATACGGGCACGTCCCCCATACGGGTCAGTGACCAGTTCGACCTGGTCACCAACGAGCACGCGGATACGGTGCAACCGCATTTTACCGGCGAGGTATGCGAGTAGTAGTTCTCCGGTCGGCATCCTTACTCGAAATAACGAATTAGGAAGCACCTCTTCAACGGTGCCGGTTACTGTATCTACCCCTTTTCCTTCTGCCATGTGATGCCTAGCTACATTAACAATATTAGTAATCAGCGTCAACTACCCTCCGCAATTTGAGGGCATAGCTGCGGCCCGGAAGCCTATTTAACCTCCTCTTCACCCGCCACCGTGACCGTTATCTTCTCCGGATCCTGGGGGAATGAACCTACCCAGAACGGCTTAAGTACGAGCAGAGCGCTATCTACCTCGGGGAATCCCTGAAGCATTACCTCGGCTGCGTCCCGGGTCTTTCCGGCCACCGCACCCGCTATTTTGCTCGTATCAACCTTCCACACGAGGGTGGTGTTGCCCGTAAGGGTGAAGGAGAAGGTCTCCTCGCCTACCGTTGGGATGAGTCCTTCGGCTGGAGCGAGTGCGAGACCCGCGAGATCCTTGAACTTGAGCGGCTGGCCTGAATAGGTACCGACCGACTGGTACGCGATGGTGCGTGCGAGCGCTTCCTCGGGGAAGATGACCCCGCGTATCGAGCCCTTGTTCCCTATCTCGACCGTGTTGCCCGCTCCTGCGGTGTCAGGCTGCTCTTCGAACGTGGAAGCGGTAGCTCCCGGCACCAGCACGAAGCCAGGGCGCTTCGCGACTTCGGCAGCAATTGCGGCCTTGAGCTCGGTATCGAGCGTAGCCTGGAGCTTCGCATACTCCGCCTCCTTGGTAGCGTCCGACACGGTAGGGCGCGCGCCCGAGAACCCACCGCGCATAGCGTCAGCGGAGCGTGCGGTCACCTTGGTGAAGGTATCAGTGCCGGCAAGGCCCGGAAGGGTGAAGGAGGTAGCGGGTACGTTGTACCGCTCCCCTGCCTCATCTGCGTATACGGTGACCGTAAGGGTCCCTGGCTGGCCGTTAGCGGCCTTCGGTACCGTTATGGAGTCCCGGATACGGAAGATAAGCCCGCCCTCGGTCTCGAAGCGGGTGTTCTTGATGAGAGCCTGGGGAGCGTCCTGGGTGTTCGATACGACGATGGTGCCCTGGGCTGCCTGGGTCACATTCTCGGTGCTCTCGGCAGCGATGGACGCGGTCGCGGTCTTCTCGACCGTGACGATATCGAATGGGAGGTCGCCCGTACCAAGAGTAGAAGCGAACGTGCCGGTGACGCTGACCGGATTCGCCGTTGGGGTTACTTCGACCCTTGCTCCCGAGAACACGAAGAGCGCGCCTACCGAGCCTGCGATGACCAGGAGCGCGATGACGAGCGTGCCCATCGGGAAGCGGCGAGGCGTACGAATAGGGTCGGGCCTGCGCGGCATCTGGGGAGGGGTAGAGTCCATCCGAGGAGGGGGTGGTGGAAGGTCCGGCGTGAGCGTAACAGGAACTGCTCCTGAGTCTTCACCCATCATCGCGCGGCGTCGTGAGGGCGGGATGATGTCGTTGAGGTTTTTTTGCATAAAGCGCGTCTAAATAGCCGAAAGGGATATGTTCCCAAGTATACAGAGCGCGCAGGGCCCGGGCAAAGCGCCCCGAGGGTTCTGTGGATAGGATATTAAGCTGAATGAGCCACTCGCTTCACGTAATACAGGGCGAGCATGGCGATATACGCGTCCCCTCCTGCGGGCGGCTTGGTCACGACCGGTCCCGCGAATTGCTCCGCGAGCACGGGGATGATTGAGAACGGGACATCAGATAACCACAGCGAGCGGAGCGTATCGGTATCGAGCAGGCGCTTAAGGAAGTCGCGGGTCTCGGTGTCAGCGAGCAGGAATATGGTGCGCGGGAGCGGGTGCCGCCCCGAGAAGTCGGACAGTACCGCCCGCAGGTTCTCGAGCCAGAGCGCCTGGACCTCCGTCACCTTGCTTGCAAACTGCGCGTTCCTCGCCGGATCGATGATGCCGCCCGCCCCATCGCCGAGGCCGGTAAGGCCCGTACCGGTGACTCCTGAAGTGCGGGCAGCGCGCAATAGGTCATGGACGCCGTTTCCGATGGTCTTCACGTCCACCAGGAGCCCGCCCTTCACGACCGCGATATCGGTCGCCGTCCCCGCCACGTCGAGGATGAGAAAGTCCTTCTGGTGCGGGTATTGGTCACGCAATATCTCGAACGCCACAGGAGCGAACGCGGCGATGGTCACCTCATGCGTATGGTATGCGTGACGGAGCGTCTTCTCCACCGAGCGCATCACTTCCTCGTTCAGCATGGAGGACAGTATGACGAGATCGGCATGCTTCACTCGCTTGCCGAGCGGCTGCCGTGACTCGTATCCGTTGAGGATGGTGGCGATGACCGCCTCGCTGGACTCGACCATGCCCTCGGGAAGCTCGTTCCTCTTGGTCGCCTCCTCAAGAAGCGCGCGCGTGAATACGAATGGGGTCTCCTTCTCGAAGCTTTCCACGCGCACGTTCGACTCCTGCCAGGGCGCACCTATGGAAACGAAGACATGCTTCACGTGCGCGGAGCCGGTCGCCTCGCGAAGCGCAGCCGCCCCTTCCTTCTGCAGTATCCCTACGAGCTCCTCAAGGGCCCGGAGCATGTCGCCTGCGAGCGGTGTTGCGACTTCCGGGGTACCGGTCTGCGGTTCTATGGAAATGTGCGCGGTATAGCAGATGGTGGGCGGCTTCCCTTCCTCTATGCGAGCATACGCGCCCCGCACGGAAGCGGAGCTCACGTCGATGAGCACGACGTTATGCGCGTTCTTCTTATTGAATGATAGGAAACCCATACGTTCTGAGTATAAAGCAAAAAACCCGGACCGTGTCCGGGCTACGAAGTGAGTTGGTGATGCCAGCTCCTCCCCGAGCTTACACGGAGCAAGAGTCCGCTTGTGAACGAGGCAGCGATAATCGCACGATCCATCGCTCGGCATCCAAGGGAATAACCCAAGCTCCGTCTCCGAAGACCAACCCAGAACAAGCGTACACCTGCGAGGCGGCGGCACAAGTGGAGCTCAAGGAGTTGGAATTTGTATGCTCCGTGCGAAGGAAGACCTCCGCTAGGCGGTTTTCTGTTTCTAACGATCGTCGCGACTTCTATCTACGAAGACGGGTGAATGAAGTTTATGAAAGCATTACGTATGCGATCCATCCTGCTCTGCAGCTTGGGGTGACTCTGCGTCTTCTGCTTCAAAAAGGCATATACCGTCGGGGAATAGAGCGAGAGAAGAATGAGCCCTGGTATGGCGATGAGGCTCGTTGGTAGTAGGGGGATAAGTAGACCAATCACAGCAACTGCTAGAAACACGAGAGCGATGCACGCGATGAGTACCCGCTTCCGGGTCTTAAGATTCTCGCGCAGGTCATTATATGCGGATTTGAAATCAAGCATGGGCTTATTCTCATATTAGCAAATTGGGGATTCCATACTTTATGGTGGATAGTTTGGGACTATGTTGGAACCCCCCTGCAACATATGCTAGCTTCTGTCTAGAGTTCTGCCACAGGACGTGGCGGTATCGAACAAAGGAAGTGTGACGATGAAGATTAATATACGTCCCTCTCGCCCAGCCGAACCGCTGGAACGAGGCAAGAACTATGAATTCGCCTGGATGCCCAGGGCTCTCGGCGAGCGCGACGGCAAAGTCGTTCGCGTCTGGTGGGTGTGGTACATCGTCGAGCACTGCATGGAAGGAATAGAGTCCTACCTTGTGGATTATCCCGTCGGCAGCCTTCACTACTACCCCATCGGCGATCTCCTCGGCTACACGCCGTACGGATGGAAGGGAGTTTCCCTGGCCCGCTACTACCGGGAGAAATCCCACCTCAGTCCGCCCTGATACTCGATCCCTCGTGATCAAAACAGCCGTCCTCAGGGCGGCTTCTTTTTGTCTGAGCGTGACTGGGGGCTGGGACGATGTTGGAACCCTTATCCAATCGTGATAGGTTCTGTCCAGACTCGAACCCCGAAGGAGAAACGTAATGCCTCGACACTGGAGAGATGAAGAAGATCGTCGCGCAAGACAGCATGCCGGCGAACAGATGGCGGAAATGTCGCGACAAGGTGCGTTCGATCACACAATCAACGATTCCTATGAACAGCGCAGACGACACGGTGAACGCACGGCCGAAATGTCACGCCATCAGGATGATTGGCGAACGAAGCCCGATCGCGGTAACTAGACAATAGCCTGCCGCCTAACGAAAGTCGCCTGACTTTGTTGGGCGGCTTTTTGTTTTATTACTGGGGTTTGAGACGATGTTGGAACTTCTTTAGAACTAGGCTAGTCTTTATGCAGCTCCCGGTACCCTTGGAGCAGGGTCCGTAGTGCGAGACTTCGGTTTCAAAGCAAGGAGTTTGCTCTAGGTCGCTCACATCGGGGAGGCGTTTGCGCGCATCGTCTCTTGTACTCAACGCCCGATTTTATGCCGACTGACCCGTGGTAAGCGTGGTTGGAAAGGCAGTGAGCGGCCTTTTTTTTGCATACTTTGATTGGCTGGCAGACTAGGTATCGAACCTACACCAACACCGCCTTTATACGGCGAATACCAGCCGCCACCGCCTCTTCCTTCTGTATCTTGAACTTCTTTCCTCCTTCGTGTATCTCGCTCGTATTGTTCACATGCGGACCGCCGCAGAACTCGAGCGAGAATGCGTTCGGGATATCAGGGTTCTCCTCAGTAGCAGTGGCCGGTCCAACTGAATACACCGTCACCATATCCGGATACTTCACGCCGAATTCCATCTCTGCACCGAGCTTCTCCGCCTCCTCTCGTGCCATCGTGGTGCGCGACACCGGAAGGTCCTGATAGATGATGTCGTTCACAATCTTCTCTACTTCCGCCTTCTGCTCGTCCGTCATCTTCCCGGGCGACGCGAAGTCGATGCGCAACCGCTCCGAAGTGATATTGGAGCCCCTCTGCTTCACCTCCGTCCCGAGCACCATCTGGAGCGCCTTAAGGAGGATGTGGTGCGTCGTGTGATACCGCACCGTCTGTTCCGCATGATCAGCTAGGCCTCCTGCGAAGCGCTGCGCGCCTCCTGCGCGTGAGGTATCCTGGTGCTCTTTCATCTTCGCTCCGACCGCATCCATATCGAGCGCGATACCGCGTTCCTGCGCAAGCTCCGCGGTGAGCTCTATGGGGAAGCCGTAGGTAGTAAAGAGGACGAAGGCATCGTCGGCGCTCACTTCGCGCTTGCCGGCGAGCTTCTCGAATTCCTTGAGCCCCTGCGTAAGGGTCTTACGGAAACGTTCCTCCTCTTGCGCGAGCTCATCGTGGATCTTGCTAGCTGCCGCGAGCACGTGCGGATAGTGGTCGGCGTAAACCTCGCCGTATCCCTTAGCCACATCAGCAAGCACCGCATCCTTGATGCCGAGCCTATCCGCTTCGCGTATCGAGCGGCGGATGAGACGGCGAAGCACATACCCCGCTTCGGTGTTCGAAGGAACGACGCTCTCCGCGAGCATGAACGCTGCAGCGCGCATGTGGTCGAGGATGATGCGGAAGGCACGGGTAGTCGCTTCATCATCTCCATACTTCTTTCCTGAACGCGTCTCAAGTATTGAAAGAGGAGCAGCGAACACGTCTATAAGAAAGGCGTCGGGTATACCGATGGTTGCGAAGGTAAGACGCTCGAGACCTCCGCCGAAGTCGACGTTGCGCTTGGGGAGCTCGGGGAAGCTACCATCCTCGCTCTTCACGAACTGCATGAACACCGAGTTCCCTATCTCGACGAACCGGCCGCAATCGCAGTTCGGGTGGCACTTAGGACCCCACTTCGTGTCATGCGGAAGGCCGAAGTCATAGAAGACCTCGGAATCGGGGCCGCCCGGCTCACCCACTGGCATATTGGAAGGCACGCCCGCACGGCTCCACCAGTTCTTCTTGGCGTCATACGCGAAGATGCGCTCGTTGCCGTTCATGCCATGCTCGTATCCATCCGCTTCCGAGCCGATGTTCGCGAACTCCGCATGGACGCCCTTGCTCTTGAACAGTTCGGTCCATATGCCGACTGCCTCCATGTCCGCATCCATCTTCGTCGTCTCGTCGCCCGCGAATACCGTGACATACAGCTTTGAGGGATCGAGGCCGAGGCCTTCGCTTTCGCTCGTGAGGTATTCGAACACCCACGGAAGCTGCTCTGCCTTGAAATAGTCGCCAAGCGACCAGTTCCCGAGCATCTCGAAGAACGTCGTGTGACGGTTATCCCCCACTTCTTCTATATCGCCCGCACGGAAGCTCATCTGCGAGTTCACCAGCCGGTTACCTGACGGATGGTCCTTTCCGAGCAGGTACGGAACGAGCGGCTGCATGCCGGACGACGTGAAGAGCGTGGTCGGGTCGTTCCCGGGCACGATAGGGGCAGAAGGGATGACGGTATGCCCGCGAGCGGCATAGAAGTCGAGGAAACGCTTGCGTACTTCTGAAACGGTCATAAATATGAAGATATCACAGACGCAGTGATATGAAGAAGCCCCGAGCGGAGGGACTCCTTCGGGACTTATCGGACGCGCTGATGCCGTCCTTTCTGCTGGTCGCGCATCTGCGCGGTGTGGTTGCGCTGAAGTTGGCCTTTGACGGTGGCGATGCGGTCAGGAATCTTCTTCTGGTCCTTCTCGCTCGGCCAACGCCATGGTTCGTTCTCGAGTTGATGGAGTTCCCGCCGAAGCCGGCTTTCCTCGCTCGTCGTGAGTCGTACGCCTTTCATGAGGCTCCCCTGATGCATGCAGTCGCAAGCGTTCTTCCTAGACAAGAGTATACATACTATTTGTAGTCTGTCAATAATCCCGGTAGGTTGCCGTGCTCAATTCGGATATAATCGCTGATATGACTAAAAAAGGATGGGGGTTCGATACGAAAGGTATGGATATGAAGGTTCGTCCGCAGGATGACTTCTTCCATCATGCGAACGGGGGATGGATGAAGGCGCATCCCATTCCACCTGCAGAATCGAGATGGGGCTCATTCAATGAGCTTCGCTACAAGACCGATCACCAGCTCCGGGACATCCTCACTGAGCTCGAGAGCAAGCGCTCGCTTCCCAAGGGTAGCCCGGAGCAGATAATCCGGGACTTCCAGCGCTCCGGCATGGATATGAAGCGCCGGAACGAACTCGGCATAAAGCCCCTGGACGCGCTCCGCAAGAAGATAACGAATGCGAAGGACACAACGGCGCTCAAGGGCCTTATCGGAGAGCTGCATCGCATCGGTGTAGGCGTATTCTTCGGCTCGGGAATCGGCCAGGACTCGAAGAACAGCGAGCGGTATATCTTGCACATGGCGCAGGATGGGCTCGGCATGCCTGACCGGGACTACTATTTGAAGGATGATGCGGAGTCGGTGCGGGTACGTTCCGCATACCTAAAGCATGCCGCGGCATTGTTCCGTCTTATGGGCCGCACACCAGCTGAAGCGAAAGCCGCGACGGAAACGCTCATGCGCGTAGAGACAGCGCTCGCGAAGGCTTCCATGAAGAAAGAGGACCGCCGAGATCCCGAGAAGACCTATCACAAGATGACCGTAGCAGGGCTCATGAAGCTCTCGCCCGAACTCGATTGGAAGCGGTATTTCACTCAGCAAGGCGCGGAGGTGAAGGAGGTGATAGTCATGCAGCCGGACTTCCTGAAGGCAGTATCGAAACTCCTTGCTAGCGCAGCTCTTGAAGACCTCAAGACGTATACGGAATGGCACCTGGTGAATGATTTCGCCGGCCTTCTCTCGAACGCATTCGTGAAGCAGAGCTTCTCCTTCTACGGAACCGCGCTCACCGGCACGAAGCAGATGAAGCCGCTCTGGAGGCGCGTGCTGGGGAACGTCAACGGGCATGTAGGAGAGCTTCTGGGCCAGATCTATGTAAAGAAGTATTTTCCTGCGGAGGCAAAGAAGAAGATGGGCATCTTGGTAGAGGATCTCTTCACCGCATACGAAGCGAGGCTCAAGTCCCTCGATTGGATGACGCCTCCCACGAAGAAGAAGGCGCTCAAGAAGCTTGCTGCGCTCAATCGCAAGATAGGGTACCCGGACAAATGGAAATCGTACAAAGGTCTCGCGATAACGAGCGATGACTATGTAGGAAATGTACTGCGCTCAAACGAGTTCGAGCATAAGCGGGAGATAAAGAAGCTCAATGGACCCATCGACCGAACGGAGTGGCACATGTATCCGCAGACCGTGAATGCATACTTCTCGCCGAACCTGAACGACATAGTGTTCCCCGCTGGAATCCTCCAGGCTCCCTTCTTCGATATGTCCGCGGATGATGCCCTTAATTATGGCGCGATAGGCACAGTCATAGGGCATGAGATAACCCACGGATTCGATGACGAGGGTTCGCAATACGACGCCAAGGGCAACCTGAAGAGCTGGTGGACCGCGACTGACCGCAAGCGCTTCGAAGCGAAGGCCGAGAAGGTACGCAAGCAGTTCGATAAGTATGTCGTGGCCGACGGCGTGAAAGTGAACGGCAAGCTCACTCTAGGCGAGAATATCGCTGACCTCGGAGGCATCTCTATCGCATACGACGCGTACCAGCTCCAGCTCGCACGCACGGGCCGCAAGGATGTCGGCGGGTATACACCGGAGCAGCGCTTCTTCCTTGGCTTCGCCCTCTTCGAGCGCGAGAATGTGCGCCCAGAATACGAGAAGATGCAGGTACTCACAGACCCGCATGCTCCGGGCAAGTTCCGCATCAATGGCCCGGTCTCGAACTTCGATGCCTTCTATGAGGCATATGAGGTTAAGAAGAGCGATAAGATGTACCGTGCGCCGAAGGACCGCGAGATGGTGTGGTAAGCCGACACGTGAACCCAGTACCAGCGCTACCCAGAACCGCCTAAAGTTAGCTGGGGGCCTGGGGCGAGATTGGACCGGGCTAGTGTGACTTACTCTCCATGAGTCTCCCCTAATAAAAGAGGGGCGCCGCAGATTGTGCGGCGCCCAGTCGAAAAGACGATGAGTTACGGGAGGCGATTGAGATCTCGGAAGCGGTAGGTCCGCCATGCGCGATCGTATTTTTCGCCATCCTCGGGACATAGCACGCCGGTGAAGTTGTTCCACCGCAGCGCATCCGTTTCCTCGGTCGACAGTCTGAGTTCAGTGTCGCTTCCCCACCAGGGCTCGAGCGTGTAGCTCTTGTAGCGACGGGAACTTTTGCCGAAGCGCTCGAATTCGGTACTCTTGATGCGGTACAGCGTACCGTCCCTACCGCGCAGCAGGGCGACACCCTCGTCGACGTACTGACAGCTGTAGGTGGTGCCTTGGTAGCTCGTGCCGATCCGAATCTGAAGTTCAGCAACAGCATCGTTCTCTTTGGCATCAGCCGCTGGTGTGCGCGGCAGACTGATGTCGAGCAGTTCAGCTCCCGACTGTGGAGCTGGAGATTTCGAACTTGGGTCGTCGCCGCAAGCAGCGGCCAGCAGTGACAGTGCAGCGATTACGACTACCTGACGCATGGACCAGTTTCCTTGTTTTCAAACCTGTGCAGTATAATAGCATTTCAGATAGAAATGTCAATACTTTCATTGTCTTGATGCTAAGGGCACGCTACTCTCCTCGTTTCGTATTTCCATTAGCTGGGGGTCTGGGGCGATGTTGGAACTCTGATCTCGAGCATGAGACTGACAAAAATTGGATACATGGTATAGTTGTCTCGAAAGAACATTGGAGGGTTCTATGGATTCAATCCTTGCTATTGAGGACAGTTCCTTTCAGTTGAACAAGTATCGAGAGGTTCTGGGCGAAGAGTTCGATGTGATTTTTGCTGACTGCTCCAGGGCAGCTCGGCATTATTTCAAGACGAATCGCCAAAGCATCGTGGCCATAATCTTCGATGGAAATCTGTCTTCGACAGATCCTGAGCCAACGACGGAAAAGATCGTTGCGGACTTCAGGACCGCCGGCTTTACTGGTCCGATGTTTGCAGCGACCACGGATGATCGTATGGAGAAGCTACTTCTCCGAAATGGTTGCTCTCACAAACTTAGTAAGCACAACAGCCCGACGTGGCTGAAGAAAATTAAGGCCGCACTTAGGTGAGCACGCTTGACAACGCCCCGCACAACGATGATGCGGGGCTGACTATTTTATTGCTGGAGGTCTGGGACGATGTTGGAGACAGACTTCATAGCATGCTAGCCTCTAACCGGATTGAAGGAGGATCGAATGCCTGATTCCACTCGATGGGACCCTTCAGCCGACGACGTTGTTGAATTGGGTCTGTGCAACTACTTTGATGGCGATCGTTCGTGGTGGGTGCGACTCCGACGCGAACACCGGCGTTGCGGAGGAATCTTCTGGCAGTGGCGATTAACAGGAGATCAGCCTGAAGCGTATAGCTACCTAGTCTGCGAGAAGTGCCAACTCTGCGGTACCTTTGATTGCATCGTTATTCCCTAGCCCTGCTATCCAATAGCGGGGCTAGATTTTTATATTGCTGGCAGACTAGGTATCGAACCTATCGCCAATCTATCGCCTTCTCACCCTGAGACTCAAGGTACCCATTCGCCCTGGTGAACGGCCTGCTCCCGAAGAACCCATTAGCTGCCGAGAATGGCGACGGATGCGCCGACTCGATGACGAGATGCTTGCTGCGGTCTATGTGCGCCCCCTTCTGCTTCGCATAGTTGCCCCAGAGTATGAAAACCAGATGCTCACGCTCGTCCGAGAGCGTCTTGATGACTGCATCGGTGAACAATTCCCACCCACGCCCTTGATGCGAGCCAGCGATGCCTCCGCGCACCGTAAGCGTTGCGTTAAGGAGGAGTACGCCCTGCTCCGCCCAGCGGGTGAGGTCACCGTTCTCGACATGAGGCTTCTGTCCTAGATCCGCCTCTATCTCCTTGAATATGTTCTGGAGCGATGGAGGGTTGCGCACCCCCTCCTTCACTGCGAACGATAGCCCTATTGCCTGTCCTTGCCCGTGATATGGGTCTTGGCCGAGAATGACCACTTTTACCTTATCGAAAGGAGTGAGCTCGAACGCCTTGAAGATGTTCTTCGGGTGCGGGTACACCGTACCTTCCGCATATTCCTTCTTTACGAAGGCGGTGAGCTCATTGAAATAGTCCTTGCCGAACTCTTCTTCGAGATTTTTCCTCCACGAAGCCTCTATCTGCACACTCATAGTGTTTTGACACGCATACCTACTAATGATACGAAATATATTAGGAAGCGCACGGGGAGGCACAAATCGTGGAGAATACTAAGAAAGGCTTGCTAGTCGAGAAGGACGACGACCGCGTGAAGAAGTTCGCGGCTCGTCTCGCGCGCGAGGGGTGCGAACCCATCTTACGCGTGAGGACCATGGAAGAGGCTCGCCGCTTATATCGACGGCGTGGTGAGGAGTTCGGACGTTTCTGCTTCGGCGGAAATGTGGTGAGCGCAGAGGACGCGCGGTATCTGGGACGTGAGGAGCCCTTTACGAGCCCCTACTCCGCAGATCCTTCTCGCCAACACGCGGCCTGATGATGCCGCATAGCAGAAGAAGCCCCGGACGGAAACGCCCGGGGTTTTGCTATTTCTTAGCTGCCTTATGCAATGCCTGGAGCTTCTTCCCTGCGGCTTCCCGGTACGGGCAGTACTCACAAGCCGTTCCGGTGGGCGGGATAGCATCGCTATCGAGCGCCTCCTTTATCCTCGGGAGGATAGCGTCTATCCAATCCGTGTCGCCCTCGCAGGGCACGACCGTGACCTCGAACTCGAGCTTCCCATCGAATGCCTCGCCGTCGGAGCTCGCATTTGCGTATACGAAATAGCCCATAGGAGAGACCGTGAAGCCGTTATTACGCAGCAGCCACTGGTACACGCCCATCTGCCGCTTATAGGAGCCTTCCCACGAGGAATCAGAGAGCGATACGATCGTCCCGTTCTTCGATGTCGCCTTATAGTCCACGACGATGAGCTCTCCCGCAGGATTTACCCAGATATCGTCCACCGCGCCCGAGATGGTGAAGCCGGTGGACTCATGGAAGAACTCGACTCCCTCGAAGTTCTCACGCCACGTATTCATATTCTTATGCACGAGCGGCACCGCGTCGATGCCGTACTGCTTCATGAGTGGATGCGTCGTGGCAGCCACCCTATGCGCATCGAACTCCTTCTTCAGGAGAGCATCGACGGCGATGTTGAGCGTGAACGCTGGACCCTGCGGACGCTTGGTACCCAGCTTATTATCGAGATAGAAGCAGCGGGGGCATTCATTGAAAAGCTCTATCTTCGAGCGCGAGAGGCGCCATTTGCTGCCGCCATAGTTCCAATCAGGACTGCGGTTAGGATTGTATTTCTTGAACTCCATTACCCTGATTATACGCTTTCCGACGACATTATGGTCCGGGCCTCCGCAAGGATGGTTCCTATGCGCTCCGGCGTTATCCCGAGCTCCCGCAGCACATCCCGGCGTTCGGTCACCTGCTCGCACGTGACGATGCCCTGGTCGATGAGGAGCCGCTTCTCCGCCTTCTTTATCGAGGTGAGGGCAGTGACCGGATACACCCCGCTCGCGACTATGCGGTCATAGAGATTGCCTTCAGAAGGATAGCTCCATCCGAGGAGGCCGAGCCCCGAGCACTTCGCGTACTGGACCGCATGGCTCGTGAACTTGGTGTTGGTGATGAGGAATCCTTGATCGACGGGACAGGTCTGTGCCTTCGGGTCGCACTGCCAGATATCGTCGAAGCGCGCCTTCACGTAGAGCGCGACCTTCACATCGGTCTTATACCCTGGGTCGTTGTGGTACTTGAGCTCGGCCGCGATGCGCTCCTGGCCGCGCGTAGCGTATACGTCCACCTCATGCGGTACGCACTTCCCAGGAATCATCTGTCGTCCTTCCACAAGCCATCCTTCCTTCTTGAATATCTCTGCCACGAAGTCCTCGAACGGGTGCCCGGTAGGACCGAACTCGAAGAGCGCACGGCGGAGGCTGTAGCGTGCGGCTGCAGGGCGCGCTTCGCGGCGGAGCATCTGGAACGCGCGACGATAGATATCGTTGGATTCCGCTGCGGGAGCGAGCGACATCTCGATGGTGTGGCGGATGCGCTCGGCGGTGCGCTCGGACGCCCCTGCCTTGCGGAGCGACGCCTCGAGCTTCGTCCCATCGAACGGCTCTATCGTCCCATCTGCTTTGATTATCTCCGGTTGCATTTACACGATGATACCACCTCCAATGCATTCCTCTCCCCGGTACAGCACGAGCGACTGACCGGATGCGATGGGTTCGGGTACTGCATCCGTCGGGATAAACGCATCACGCTCAGTGGTAAGGTGTCCTGCTATCCTCGGGCCATGGTATCGGTACTGCGCCTCCAGTGGCTCGTCGTCAGTTTTCGAGAGCCAATTGGTGTCACGAATGGCAATGCTGCCTGTGCCGCTCCCGCTACCTTGCTCAGGGGATACGACGAGTATATTGCGCTCGATGTCCTTACTAGTGACGTACCAAGGCCCAGCTGACGCACTCCTAAGCGCGATGCGCTCCCCGATGGTATGAAGGAGCGCCCCGTCATGCATGCCAACTTCCTGGCCAGCAGTATCGAGCGCCTTCCCTTCCTCGCTCCCGAATTCATGCCGCAGGAAATCATCGACCGAAATGGAGCCGAGGAAGCAGATGCCCTGGCTGTCCTTCTTCTGGGCGACTGGGAGCTTGAACCGTTCGGCCAGGCTGCGCGTCTCCCTCTTCGGCATGCTTCCGAGCGGGAACACCGTCATGGAAAAAGCTTCTTTAGGCACTGCCCATAGGAAATAGCTCTGGTCCTTGGACTCATCGATGCCACGGAGAAGCTTTCCGTCCTCGTTCCGTGCATAGTGCCCAGTCGCGATGAAGTCCGCACCGCTCTTCTTTGCGAACTCATAGAACGCCCCGAACTTCACTTCCCGATTGCACATGACGTCCGGGTTCGGCGTGCGTCCCGCTTTATACTCGGCGAGCAGGTAGTCTATGACTCCTTTCTTATATTCCTCGCTCGCATCGAGCGTATGGAAAGGGATATGAAGGTTCGCAGCGACACGCATCGCATCGCGACGATCAGCGGCCCATGTGCAGGGCATTCCTGGCGGATACCAGCCTTTGATGAATACGCCGACGACTTCGGCTCCGGCATCAATAAGCAGCTTCGCTGATACGGCAGAGTCGACGCCGCCTGAAAGCCCGACGAATATGCGCTTGCCTGCCACGTTCATAAAGTAAGTCATAGCACCGTTGACAGAATCCTGGAAGTTGCAATGCTATAGGTGCTGAAACGAAAGGAGGTGAGTTCTGTGTGCGACGCTACCCATATCGTGAACATGAGGGTAGAAGTCCTCAAGAGTAAATCGGTGAGGCTCCATGGGGCCGGCCTACCTCATCTGGTGGTGCACGGCGAGGCCGAACTGAAGGGCGTCAAAGTTCCTCATGACGAGGACGAATGGTGGGTCGTCTTCCCCGCTCAAGGGAATCGCGGCCTCACGATGGAAGAGCTTCTGAACGCCACCTGGGATAAGAAGGTCATAGCGTGGGATATCCACCCCGCAGGACCCGATACCGAGACATTCGGGTAGGAGGAAGCCGAATGAGTTCCTGTAAGGGCCAAGGCCGCGGATGCACCTATTCCGCGGTCTTTTTCTATTACAGCGGGAGGTTCGAAGGCGCCTCCTTCGTCGACGATTGTATGCGCGGTATCGATGGCGCGGTCACCGACGCGCTCGGCACATGGAAGAGGGTGGCAAGCTCCTCGGAGCTCATGATGGCCCATCCGAGCTTGTATGGCTCGTGGAAAAATGCACGTCTGCGGTACGCATCAACGAGCTGGTGCTCGAGGTGCGCCTTATGCGCCCCGCTCTTATCCTCCCAGGGATAGTCGTTGAAGATGGCGTCCCAGCGCGTGATGCCGATACCGTTACCATTCTCGGAGCTCATTGGCTTCCACAAGCCGATGAGGAAGCTGATCATCGAGCCCTGGAATGCTTCCTCCGGCGCCGTGTATATCGCGCGCATCCCGACATCGAAGCCCGGCTTGTTCACGTTGCGTTCTATCGCATAGATATCCTCCTGCTGGCCTTTGGTGAGCGGACCGAATCCTTCTTCCTCCACCATCATTCCTGTAGCGGCATTCATGCGTGACGTCTTGCGTACGGCCTTGTCGCGGATCTCCTGGATGAGGTCGAGCCCTTCCTCCTTCCAGGTCCTCTCGCCGCCATACTTCTCCTTCTTCGTCATGCGGAAGTTTATCTGCACCCAGAACTGTTCCTTCGGCCCTATGGAGCCGAGCAGCTCGATGACCTGGGCCAGCGGGTCGATGGTCTCCTCCGGCTTCCCGAGCGTGGAGGTCGGGTCTATGAACTCCGCATAGGTGCGGATAGGGATAGGGTCCTCCTTCGTCTTCTTGTAGTCGCAGCCCCACATCTTATTCGGATGATGCGAAGGGTCATAGAGGAGGCTGTAGTCCATGGCCTCGGTAAGCTCCACGCCCGGGTACTGCGCGTATATGAAGCTCTCCACCGCGCGGCGGAATCCCTCGCGCGTCCAGATATAGAAATGCACCTTCCCGCCGAGCGATACTATCTCGAACGACCACCACGGCCGCACCGAACCGTTTATGTACTTCTTGTACCAGGTCGACTCGTTCGGACCGATATGGAGGTTCGTTATCACGGTCTCCATCGCGAGCGGCGTCTTCCGGATATCGCGCGGCATCTTGAGCTCGAGCAGGACGTATTCCTGCTTCGAGAGCCATGCCACTCGGTTCGCCTCCACGAAGCGATGGACGGCGAAGCGCACCAGGACGATGGTCATCCAGATGGGAGAGAGGAAGATGAGCAGTTCGAAGTTCCGCAGCGTCTGCGCGGGCGATACGACAAGGAAGGCGAACAGCATCACCGCTCCCGCGATGAAGAACGGCTTCGCACCCATCGCCACGCCTTGGCCATGCGCTTTAACGAAGAAATCCTCAACGATATCGAAGAACGGCAGTCCGTTACTCGAGCCGTGTCCGCCTGATGACATGGAAGAAGTATAGCAAGAGCTCGAGAGTAAAAGCGAAAAGCGCCCGAAGGCGCTGGTGCTTAGACGGCGGTGTATTTCCCGTCCTTCTGCCGCTTGAAGTATTTGGAATCGTTGAGGTTCACGAGGATGGTGTTGTCCTTCACGTAGCGGACCTTCTTCACCTCGGTGATGACCTCATCGCGGGTGAGCGGCTTCTTCTTGAGCACGTCGCGGACGACATCGCGGACTACGCCCGGTGAGAAGCCCCATTCAGCGAGCGCGTAGAGACCACGGCCCACGAGGACGAAGCGGGAGTCCTTGATGAGCTCGTTGTGGGTGGTAGCGACGTGCGCCTTCTTGCCGAATACCTCGACGATGGCCTTGGCAACATCAGCGAAGTGCATAGGCTCGCCGCGCTGCTTGATGACGAGGTACGCGTAGTCGCGGATGCCCTTGGTGCGGATAGCGGGCGCGTTCGCCTTGCCCCACTCTGAAAGCGGGTTAGCACCGATGGTCTTCGAGATGGAGAGCCAGCGCTTGAGGATCTCCTCCTGCTGGTATGCGGAGTTGATGCCCTTGAGCTCGTCGAGGAACTTGTTGATTATCTCCCCTTCGGAGAGGACCTCCTCGTCATCGAGTGCGGTATAGAGGCGGGTAAGCGCGGTGTGCACCAGGTCGGCGGTGCCGTGGTCGACGTGCCAGCGCGCGTAGAACTCGTCGGTCTCGCGCTCGCGGAAGAACTCCGAGCCCACGACGAGAAGGAAGCGGAAGCGGTTCTTCGCCTTCTCATCTGATGCGAGGCCCTTGAGGAGGGTGTCCTCGGGGACGATAGCTCCTAGAGATTCGATGTGTGCAGAAAGTTCGCCGAACGAGCCGGTGGACTCGCGGAAGGACTTGGAGTTGCGGATAGCCTCGATGCCCGACGCCTCTATCTGGCGGACGCGCTCGCGGGTGATGCCCCAGCGTTCGCCGATGGCCTCGAGGGTCTCACGCTCGGCGGACGCGCCCAGCCCGAAGCGATATACGAGCACTTCGCGGGCGCGCTCCGGCACTTCGGCCAGGAGGCGCTTCACGAGAACCGTGCTATCGAAGGATAGCTTGGTGGAGGCACGCTTCGCGACCGCCTTTGAGGCGGACGAGGATACCTTGGCTTTTACGGCCTTTTTCGGGCTTACGGGTTTCTTGGGCATATAGTAAATGTGGTATTCTTATACCAGATAGGTGTAAATGAGTCAAATGTGGATAGTTCGGGCCCCTACGCCTTCGCCACCACGATATTCAGTATCCGCCCAGGCACATACACGGTCCTTTGCGGGGACTGCTCCCCGATCACTTTGATGACCGCCTCTATCTTCATGGCTTCATGAAGCGCCTCTTCCTCGGTCGCACCCGGGGCCATCATGATTTCACCACGCTTCTTTCCATTGACTTGCACGATGATAGTGGCGGTATCCGACTGCGCGACAACCGCCTCCGGCCAGCTCCCTTCGTGCACGCTCCCCTCGCCACCTGTCTTTTCGTACAAGTGCTCCGCGAGGTGAGGGGCGAAGGGCGCGAGCATTAGGAGGTATGCGCGGTACGCTTCCCTCGATACTTCTGGCGCCGCTTCGAATTCCTTGAGCGCGACCATGAGCGCCGATATCGCGGTGTTGAACTTGAAGCGATCGGTATCGGTGCCTACCTTCGCCGATGCGATACCGAGCGCGCGGGTGAGCGTGTCGCTTGCAGGAGCGTCCGTGAGGCGCTCGCTGAGCGCATTGATACGATCGAGGAATTTGCGCATGGCTTCCACTCCGTCCAGGTTCCAAGGGTAATTCCCCGGTTCGTTGTATGGACCGATGAACGCGAGGTACATGCGCACCGCATCAGCTCCGTATTTCGCTACGAAGTCGTCAGGGTTGATGACGTTTCCTTTCGACTTCGACATCTTGGCGCCATCGGGTCCGAGGATGAGGCCGCGATTGAATCGCTCGTTGAAAGGCTCGGGGGTCGGTACGAGCGCGAGGTCATACAGCGCCTTATGGAAGAATCGTGAGTACAGGAGATGCATTGTGGTGTGCTCGGAGCCGCCCGAGTACCTATCCACCGGCAGCCACTTCTTGAGCAGACTCTGGTCAGTGAAGTCATGGTCGTCGGCGGGGTCGAGGTATCGGAGGTAGTACCAAGAGGAGTCCACGAACGTGTCGAGCGTATCGTATTCGGGCGTCCACCCTTCACCGAATATGTTCGTGACGCGCTCCTTGAGTTCCGTTGAAGAAGCGAGCGGGCTCTCGTTCTTGCCGGGCGTGAAGTCCACATCTTCCGGAAGGAGCCACGGCAAGTGCTCGGCCGGTATGGCGTGCGGTATGCCCTCCGGGTCATATACTACCGGTATCGGACAGCCCCAGTATCGCTGGCGGGACACGAGCCAATCGCGGAGACGATAGTTCTTCACACGTTCTCCGCCCGCTGCAGCGACGATGTCCCACAGGGCTTCGCGATTGCTGCGGCCATCGAAGACGCCCGAATTGATGAGATACCCATCATCGGTAAGCGCCGTGACTTCATTGAGCAGCTGCCACATCTGCTTCTGATGCGGAGGCGTCAGACGGGAAAGCACAGCGGACTCGTCGACCCAGACAAGCGTGTGGAGCGCCTGTTCGTTCTCCGGTATCTCGCCCTGGCTCTCAAGACCGTCGATTTCAGCAAGAAATGCATACGTGTGCGCGCACCGGTTCTGGCTCTTATGCGAAGCACAGTATTTCGCAGCCGTGATCCAAGGAAGCTGCTTCACTATCCGGACGCCTTCTATAGCCGCTTCCTCGCTGATCTCGGCGAGCGCTGCCTCTACGGGAGTCTGACCCTCCTCGACGCCGCCCATGATAGCGGTGGTGATGCCATCGAGCGAGCCATGCCAATCGAGAAGCGCGAACTTCCCGGTCGCCGTATCGCGCAAGTGCACGATTACGGTATCGCGCTTCACGTCCGGGAATCCTTCCTGCGGTGGATTATTAGGATCATCTGCGCAGGTAACGACGACCTGCTTCATGGGGAGGCCGAACTTCTGCGCGAACTCAAAGTCGCGCTCGTCGTGGGCAGGTACCGCCATCACCGCACCCGTGCCGTACGACACGAGCACGTAGTCAGCGAGGTATACCGGGATGGGCTCGTTCGTCGCTGGGTTGATGGCCATAATGCCGCCCACTAGCACCCCCGTCTTATCCTTCTCTTCCTGGCGCTCGCGCTCCGTCTTACGAGAGGTCGCGGTGCGGTACGCACGCATCTCGTCGGCGTTTAGCGCAGCAGGCAGGAGCGTCTCCACGAGCGGATGCTCGGGAGCGAGCACGACATACGTTGCACCGTATAGCGTGTCGGGACGCGTCGTGAATACCTCTATGGCCATGTTCATGTCGACACCCTCTGCTGCGCTTTCTGCAGTATAGGAATGGAGGGGGAAGGAAAGCTTCGCGCCTTCTGACTCCCCTATCCATGCACGCTGCGCTTCCTTCATCTCCTCGCGCCACGGAAGCGGGTCAAGGTCGCGGAGCAGCCTATCCGCGTACTTCGTTATGGTAAGGAACCACTGGGTGAGATTCTTCTCCTCTACTTCGTGCCCGCAGCGCTCGCAGCGACCGTCCATCACCTGCTCGTTCGCAAGCACCGTCTTATCGTTCGGACACCACTTCACCGCAGCGTTGCGGCGCTCCGCGAGTCCCTGCTCGAAGAACTTGAGGAAGAGCCACTGCGTCCACTTGTAGTACGCGGGGTCCGAGGTTACGACTTCCTTGGTCCAATCGACCGACGTTCCCATCGAACGTATCTGCTCGCGCATGCGGTCCATGTTCTCGTACGTCCATTTCTTGGGATCGATCCCGTGCTTGATGGCGGCGTTCTCGGCCGGGAGCCCGAACGCGTCGAACCCTATCGGGAACAGGACGTTCTTCCCCTGCATGCGCTGGTACCTGGCGAAGATGTCGGTGAGCGCGAATGCGTACCAGTGGCCGATATGGAGATCGCCCGAAGGATACGGGAACTCGAAGAGGAGATAGTACGGGTCCTTGGAATCGTCCTTGAGGTCAGTCGTGTACAGATCGAGCTCCTCCCATTTCTTCTGGGCGGCCTGCTCTATCGCCTTATGATCGAATCGTTCCTTCGCCACGATGGTACTCGATTAACGCGCACTGGTTATCGTAGCGGCTTCTCGAATACAGGATAGCGCTCTGGGTCGATGGTGCGGTCGAAGCAGACCGTTCCCGCCCCATGCTTCCAGTTCTCTATTCCGCCATCGGGACCCGGGTATGGATAGGAGACCGCCATGTCGCCTGCGTACCCGCCCCGTCCCGTCATATCCTTGCCTTCGCGTGCGAAGCCAGCGCAAAGCTTGAAGGCGAGCGCACCGGTCTTCTCGTACGTGTAGTCCATGCCGGTCTTAGGGTCCTTAGGAAGCGTGAAGTACGAGAGCGGGTCAGAAAGCTCAGCGAGCGTTCCTGGAAGCTCCTCCTTCTGCTGGTAGAAGCTCACGACCTGGCTTTGGATACTCATGAGGTCATTCACGCGCTGCATATCGAGGCGTGTGTCGCGCGCGGCGCTCGGGCTGCCGACGATGAAGAAGCCGGCGACGATGGCGGCAAGGGCCACTGCTGCGGAAGCTATGCCAATGAGGTCGGCCTTCTTCGGGTGCTTTATCCAGTACCCCTTGAGGTCAGCAAGGAAGTGCATGAAGAGGAACCCGGCGACGAGAAGGACAACGACTATCTTCAGGATGAAGCGGGTGGTGACTTCCCCATTGAGGAAGTAGTTCACGAGCGTGATGAGATCGATGAGGATGGTGACCGTCATCACGAAGACCGTGAGCTGGAGGACCCAGCGACGCACCCAGATCATTGCCTTGCCAGAATCCTGCATGATAGTGCCCCGGATGAGACGGAGGAGGACGAGCGTGGTCGGCACGAGCACGATGAGCGCGGCCATCGCGAAGCGCATGGCGCTCGAGTACGGGTCGCCAGCGTACGCGTTAGGGTCCGGGAACGTGTAGTTGATGTACTCGAAGAGGAGGGTGATGAACGAGATTACGGAAAGATAGAGCGCTACCATCGCCCCTGCCCAGAGGAAGAAATCCTTCGGAGTCGTCTTCGATCCATTCATAGCGGGTGTGGTTTCCATATGCTGCGGATTATACCACAAAGCTGTGCTTAAGCCCGGGCCTGAAAGAATTCTCGGGCTATATTGGAGCCCCCACACACCTATGTTAGGTTTCTGTCTAGAGGCACAGATCGGAGACAGATATGTTCAGGACACTCGAACGGCCGCGTGACAGATTCGTCGCGCATCTACTCAACATGACGTGCTCATGGGCAGGGAGTGGCGATAAGTACGTTGCTCACTTTCAGAAAAACCTCGAGGCGCTCGCCGGCGACTTATCGCAAGCGACTGGGTTGTGGCTCAGGGTGCGCTACAACAACTTGCTTAGTTGCGCCGAGATCTTCAGTCCATGCGACCGGACAGTCGCTTTAGTGGCAGTGCACGGCGAGATGTGTCTTCCAACGACGGCGCATGTCATCTCGCCGCTCGTTCCTTCGGAGGAGTTCCGGGAGCTCTTCCAAAAGCATCTTCGGATACCGACTGAAGGAGAGGCCCCTCGATTAGGCATGGATGTCCGCTTCCATGGGTTTGCATGATACGGCGACGAAGAGGCGGGAAACCGCCTCTTCTTAATTGCTGGGGGTCTGGGACGATGTTGGAACCGAATGTCTATTTAAAACGACACTTCGAGCTGACAAAACTCTGCCTCTCCGGTCGTAGCATTTACCTGAGTAACCCCCCATATATCCCAGTAAGTCCAGAAAAAACCAGACTGATTGAGCTCGCCACCTTTCCCGAAGCACTCGCCAGGACTCACCCAGGGACTGCCACCCCTCAACACGACTGATTCTGATTTCATCTCACCCTTACTAATTCTGAGGGCTGCGATTTTTTCCAGAGCAACCTCCTTAGACACATTGAGCTCGCATGCGGCTGGGGTGTGAGTACAATCGGGAATGATATCATCGCCCTTCTTGTTTTGTATTGATGCTGCGATTAGTGGGTCAAGTATCGAGGTCGGAGTAGTTTTTTGGGTAGAGGTGGGTGTCTCCAGGTATGTTTGAGCTTTTACCATTGCGTTCGTTTTAGGCTCTGGTGTGGACGTTGTCTCTACCTCAACCTGAATTTCGGGAGGTACTGGTGGGACATCCTGTGTCGAGGTTACACCAAACAGGCTACCAATCGAAACCGCAATACCTACAAAGAAATTTGCGAGCCATTCCATTGAACAAAGAATACCACCTGTCCATAGGCTTCAATTGCTGGGGGTCTGGGACGATGTTGGAACCGAGCTATTTCCAACACAAGACCGAACGCTATTTACGTAGCAAACTTGACGTATCCCATTTAATATGCTTATTTAGTACGAAGAACCTTGTTCCTATAACCCATCAATGATGTGAGGACATCTCATGACCGCTCTGTTTAGTGAACACGAAGAGGGCTGCACGCCACTTCGTCCGTGCCGCAGCTGCGAAGCTATTGCATTTGTGAAGTCCAAGCTCAACGGCAAGGACTTCTCCGTCTTCATGGGGATCTGCGGGGTAGACGTGCCGGCGCTAAAGACCGACGACCTCGACCGTCCCCTGAACGATTTGGAATGGTCTGTTCGGACTGAGAACTGCCTCAAGAACGAGAACATCAAGACCGTTGGTGATCTTGTTCGCCAGACGGAGGTGACTTTGCTCCGAATTCCGAACTTCGGACGTAAGGGTATTCAGGAGGTCAAAGAGGTGTTGGCCAGCATTGGCCATGACCTCGGCGAACTTCCCTACGAGCCGAAGGTCGTCGGAGGAACCGGCTAGTTCGATACCTCTGCAACATTCAATCCCACTAATCACCCCGCATTTGGATAATGCGGGGTGAACTTTTTACAAAGGTTCGAACACCCTTCCGCTAGTGGAGGTGAGCAGTGCTGGGGGTCTGGGACGATGTTGGAACGGCAATAGGAAAAGCCACCCTCTCGAGTGGCTCCTAGCTCCTCTTGGTCTAAGGATGATTGCGCCTCGTCACCAGCGCATCCCTCAAGAGCTGATCGGTATGCTCCTGATTGATGAACTTCTCCAGGCCGTTCTCCTTGATGTAGGTGGCCACCTCTTCATCAGACATGGCTGAGACTTCAGCGGCGATTTCCTCCGCCCTTCTCCTGAGTTCTTCTCGGGAGGAACGATTGTTCTCGGACATGACATTCCCTTTCGTGCGAGACCGACAGCGTACTCAACTGAAGGGAGAGTACCGTTATTCAAATGCTCGGTCAATTGCTGGAGGTCTGGGACAATGTTGGAACTCTTCTAAATACATTAAGCCCTGAATCCGTATTGATTCAGGGCCGTCGGTTAGGGGCGATACGCAAGAATAATCTTCGCATTCGGGCCATCAGGATTGCTCATGATCTTGTCGAATGTGTCATCGGCCTGCTTCTGGACCAACGCCTGAGTGATGGCTTGATCAAGGGTCTTGCCATAACCCAAGATGTCCTTGGTCTTCCGTGTATCGCTGATCTTGTCGAGATGGCCGCTCGTGCCAACCAAGCGTACCAAGTATGGACTTGGGCAGTTCGGGTTGTGCTCGATGGCGTAGGTCAGGTCCTTCAATCGTTCGAGTGCGTCGCACATGTGCTTGTTCCTTCTAGTTCTGCTCGTAGAATAGGCCGGAATGGAGTTTTGTCGAGCTAATGTTCCAAAGTACCATTTGGCTCGCTGCACGGACCAGGTTTTATAACCTTGCTGGCAGACTAGGTATCGAACCTAACTATGATGGAACACCATCACATCTCCATCCACGACCGGATACGTCTTTCCCTCCATACGAATATCACCTTTATCACGCGCCGCGCTCCATGAGCCAGCCGCCAGAAGCTTCTCCCAGCCGATGACCTCAGCGCGGATGAACTTCTCCTTGAAGTCATTATGTATAGCAGCACCAGCATCAGGCGCGAGCGCGCCTTGCTTCACTGTCCATGCGCGGCTCTCCTTAGGCCCCGTCGTGAAGAAGGTGAGAAGGCCGAGAGTACGGTATGCGCCTCGTATGAGTGCTTCGATACCATCCACCTGCACCCCGAGCTCCGAGCGGAACATATTCCTATCATCGTCGGCCACGTCATTGAGCTCGTGCTCGGTACGCGCATCCACCTGCACCGACTGACCGCCGAGCGACTCGACGTACTTGTACGCAGCCTCCGCTCGGCCATCGTTCACCTCATCGAGATTGTGACCGCCTGACTTCCCGTTGAAGCAGTAGAGGATGGGCTTCATCGTGAGGAGGTTCATCGACTTGATGAGCTTCGCCTCCTCTTCGCTCAATTCCACCGTGCGTCCGAGGTGGCCGCTGGTAAGCGCATGCTCGATGCGAGCAAGCACAGCATCTTCTGCAACCGCTTCCTTTTTCTGCGCACGGATATCTCCCTGAAGGCGCTCACGACGGTTCGCTACCGCCTGCTGGTCGGCGAGGATGAGCTCGAGATTGATGACCTCGATGTCGCGGACAGGATCCACCTCCCCGTGCACATGTGTGATATCCGCATCGTCGAAGAACCGCACCATCTGGAGGATGGCGTCCACTTCGCGGATATGGGAGAGGAACTGGTTGCCGAGCCCCTCGCCTTCCGACGCACCCTTCACGAGACCCGCGATATCGACGAACTCAATAGCGGCCGGAAGCGTCTTCTCGGACTTAGAAAGCTCCGCGAGCTTATCAAGGCGCTCGTCAGGAACGCCAACGACACCCACGGATGGGTCTATGGTGCAGAATGGGTAGTTCTCCGCAGGTACGCTCTGCTTGGTAAGCGCATTAAAAAGCGTGGATTTCCCCACGTTCGGCAGACCGACGATTCCTATCTTAAGCATGTTCTCCCTACCTTACGGCTTCAGTAGATAAAAAGGAAGGCCGCAGGCGGCCTTCGGGTGCCGAGAAGACTGGTTGCGTGTCATCGGATGTTCAAGCTTTTGGGGCTCTAGAATCCTTTGGGCCCAATCTCCTCGGCGTGATTAGTATAAACGCTCGAAGATGAAGAAAAAGAAAAGGCCCGCCGCGAGTGGGTGGACCTTGGGGGCGTCAGAGGAGTTCGAAGGGCACTTGGAAGTCCGGGGCGGGATAACCAGGATTGGTCGAACTCCAATGACCTTGAGACTCTACCACTACCGCCCTCCTTTTGCAAGCACCTCCACCTGACGCCTCCACGCGGCCTTCCTAGACTCAGATGCGTGCTCGGAGTGCCCGAACGACGTTACCGATGTACGGAACCCTGCGAAGTCCAGAAGCGAGCGCTTGATCGAAGCGGTGTAGTCGCCGAACGCGAGATAGTCGAGGATGGCTGGATTGCCGCACATGACGAGCACGCGTGCAGTACGTCCCTTGAGGAGCGCATCCCATCCAAAACGATTCTTCCACATGCGGAAGGCGAAGCGCGGAAGGAACATGCGGTCCCACATCCCCTTCAGCTGCCCGGGCATACCGCCCCACCAGTTCGGGTACACGAGCACGAAATGCTCGCTCCAGGTGATGTGCTCCTGGACGGCCTTCAGGTCGGGTTCGAGCTCCTGTATGGCGCGATATCCCTTGTGGAGGATGGGGTCGAAGGAGAGGTCGAAGATATTCGTGCGGCGGACGTCGTGGCCCGCTGCTCTGGCAGCGGCTTCGTATGTATCAGCGAGCTGACGCGACAACGGCTCCGGCCCGTTATCCGGGTGCCCGAGGAGAATGAAGATACGTTTCTTACGCATGCGTATAAAGTAGCACGAGCGTGTGAGCGCTCGTGTGGACTACTTATTTCTGCGTGAGCGCCTGGAGCTCCTTCCGGTACTTCTTCATTACCTCCATAGTGGCCTTCATCTGAGGCTCCCCGCCCTTGGTGCGGCGCTCCACCTCCTCGCCTATCTTCTTGAAGAGTTCCGGGTCCTTCTGCACGAGCGTCATTATCTGCTCGCGCTGCGCTTCCGGCACGTCCTTCATCTTCCACTTCATGGCCTGCCTGAGCAGGAAATCTTGCATACCCATATACGGACAGTATACCAAAAGACAAAAGGGTTGGCCCGCTACCAGCGGGCCGTTCTCCTTCGTTTTTCTTCTCTTTGCCTCAGGATCTCCATCTCACGCTGGAGCTTCTCGCAGATATTCCTTTGTATCTGCTGCCAGGTCTCCGATTCATAGACCACGAGAAAGATCACGTGCTGGCCAGGTCGATTCTTGCGATACTTCTGAACACCATCGCGAGAGGACTTGATCTGAATGCCAAGCCGACCGTATTTCGTGACAGCCCAGGCGTCATAGCCGTCCCTATCCTCTTGCGGAGTCGCATGATCGAACTTATGGACTCCGAAAGGGAGATTGATGGGATGGCAGTGAACAGCGTCGAAGAAGCGCTTCTCGCGCACCCTGCCTAGGTCAGCGGCTTCCTTCTCACTGAAGCGAGGCTCGGTAATATATGACATCACGCTAACCCTCCCTGTCTGTTTCCTTCTGTACTGTACTCCAGGCAAGATTCCCCACCAGTTCCTGGCGGGGATAACGAGGGATCAGAGAAGCACCGTCACCTGATTCGTGGAGATTTCAGCCACCCCGCTTTCGATATCGATGGTGCTTTCCTCGCCCTGGGCGTTCTTGACGCGCGCCGTGCCTGCACGAAGCGGGGTCACGAACGCCTCGTGGTCCGCAAGCACTGTGAAGTCGCCGTCAGCGCCCGGGAGCGTGACCATGAGCGCCTCTCCTTCATAGAGGTTCTCGCCTACTTTCGCGATAGTGAGATGGAAGGTCTTTGCCATCTTACGCGGTCACCTGATCGATGGTGCCCTTCATGTAGAACGCTTGCTCCGGCTTCTCGTCGTGCTTTCCGTCCACTATCTCCTTGAAGCCGCGCACGGTCTCCTCACGCGATACGTACTGCCCTGGAGTGCCCGTGAAGGCCTCTCCCACGAAGAACGGCTGCGAGAGGAAACGCTCGAGCTTGCGGGCGCGGGCGACCACGGTGCGGTCCTCGTCCGAGAGCTCCTCGATACCGAGGATGGCGATGATGTCCTGGAGGTCCTTGTACCGCTGGAGCACGAGCTTCACCTTGTTGGCGACGTCGTAGTGCTCCTGACCCACGACTTCCGGGGTGAGTGCGCTCGAGGAAGAAAGAAGAGGGTCGATAGCCGGATAGATACCAAGGGACGCGAGCTGGCGCGAGAGCACCACGGTTCCGTCGAGGTGAGCGAAGGTAGTAGCTGGAGCCGGGTCGGTGAGGTCGTCAGCTGGCACGTACACCGCCTGGATGGAAGTGATGGAACCCTTCTTAGTCGAAGTGATGCGCTCCTGCAGCTTACCCATCTCCTCCGCGAGCGTTGGCTGGTAGCCCACGGCTGAAGGGACGCGACCAAGAAGCGAGGACACCTCGGAACCCGCCTGGATGAAGCGGAACACGTTATCCATGAAGAAGAGCACGTCCTTACCGCCCTCATCGCGGAAGTACTCCGCCTGGGTGAGGCCGGTGAGCGCGACGCGGGCGCGCGCCCCTGGCACCTCGTTCATCTGGCCGAACACGAGCGCCGTCTTATCGAGCACGCCCGACTCTTCCATTTCGTGATACAGGTCGTTACCTTCACGCACGCGCTCGCCCACTCCAGCGAACACGGAGTATCCGCCGTGCTCCTGGGCGACGTTGCGGATGAGCTCCTGGATGGTGACCGTCTTACCCACACCAGCTCCTCCGAAGAGACCGACCTTTCCTCCCTTGATGAACGGGATCATGAGGTCGATGGCCTTGATACCGGTCTCGAAGACTTCCGCCTTCGTGGTCTGTTCATCGAACGCAGGAGGGTCGCGGTGTATCGGAAGGCGCGGAACGGACGCATCGATTGCGCCCTTGCCGTCGATAGCCTCGCCAAGAACGTTGAAGAGGCGGCCGAGTGCGGCAGTTCCCACAGGAACGGAGATAGCGGCGCCTGTCGCAGCTGCCTTCTCGCCACGGGCGAGTCCCGCAGTGTCGGACATGGCGATGGTGCGCACACGGTCCATGCCGAGGTGCGACGCGACCTCGAGCACGATACGGCCGTGCTCCTTACCCGCCTCGATGACGAGCGCGTCCTGGATGGCTGGACGGTCCTTCTCGAAGTGGACGTCAACGACTGGCCCGATTACCTCTGTGATTGTTCCTGTGTTCATACGCTGTTAGTTAGTACTAAAATCTATGTTGATAAAGCCTCACGGCCGCTCACGATCTCCGACACCTCGCGGGTGATCGCCGCCTGACGGATCTTGTTATACAGACGCGTCAGGTCGTGCGTCACCTCCTTCGAGTTATCCGACGCGTTCTTCATCGCTACCATCCGGGCCGAATGCTCGGAAGCCTTCGACTCGAGAAGCATGTGATACAGCGCGACGGCGACGAGGCGCGGGATGAGGATGCCGAGCACCTCTTCCTCCGATGGTTCTACCTCGTACGATGCCGGCGGAGCGATCGGTGGCGGTTCGCTCCACTTACCCTTCACAGGAGTGATATCTTCCACTATCTCCGACAATGCGCCAAGCGAGAGCGGCAGTATGCGGCGCCACGTCGGAATCTGCTCGAAGGTGGATTTGAACGCGCTATACACCGCGACCACCTTATCGAAGTCGCCCGCGAGGAACCCATCGGTCACTTCAGCTGATAGCTCTTCCATGACGGAGAGTGGCACGTCATCGCGCTTGTTCTCGAATGCTTTGCGTATCTCGTATCCACGGCGACCGAAGAACTCTTCGCCCTTGCGGCCATATGCGTATACGATGACTTCTTCCTTACTACGACCCTCAAGCGCCTCGACCGCCTTCTTGAGCACTCCCGAGTTGAGCGCGCCCGCAAGCCCCTTATCACTCGTGATGATGACAAGGGCGACCTTCTTCACGTCACGGTGCTCCGCGAGCGGATGGCCGGTGATGTGACGGGTGGCAGAAAGGCGAGAAAGGATGGAGACCGCAGACCGAGCGTACGGGCGTCCCAGAAGGGCCGCAGTCTGCGTCTTGCGCATCTTCACAGCGGACACGGCTTCCATAGCGCGCGTCACTTTGTGCATGCGCTCGGTCGCCTTGATCTTGGTCTTGATGTCCTTGAGTGCCATATGTTTATGCGTCGATATGGATGAGGGCGGTGCGAAGCGCCTCTTTGGTATACGCCTTCCTATCGAGACGTCCCTTCGTGAGAATACCTATCGCACCCTGACCGGCACCAATCGCAGGGTCCGCAGTGAGTCCAACCTTGTTTATCGCCTGGGACATATCCAGGCCCTCCTCGAGAATGAGTCGATTGATCTCCTTGTCAGGAAATTCCCAACCCGATGAGAGGCCGAGATGATGCTCCGTTCCATCGAAGATGGCGCAGGCACATACATCCATATACCCGCTCTTCGTGAACGGCACCTCCATCAGTCCTGATTCCAATCCGATCGAATAGGTGGCATCCGTATATGCCGCCTTCGCGCGGTTGATGGAACCCGTGATGACGTCGGCAAGTGTCTTGGGCTGGTCTCCCACGCCCGAATCGGCCTCAACGCCAACAACCTCCGCATCCATGAGATGCGGATAGTCCTGCAGTATCTCGCGTACCGCTTCGACTTTCGCTGGATTGGTTGAACCGACCGTGACCTTCATACGTGATTATGCAGACCGCTCCACGAACTTATCGAGAAGCCCGCGAAGATCCTTCTCCGTTGACTCCGATATCTCGCGGCTCGTACGAATGGCTGCGAGCACGCCCGTACCCTCGCGACCGAGGAAGTCCTGGAGACGCTGCTCGGCGGCCGACGTCTCGAGCGGCGAGAATGTGTCGAAGTATCCGTTGGTCGCGGCGAAGATGACCGCAGCCTGCATCTCGAACGGAAGCGGCTTGCCGTTAGGCTGCTTGAGCATTTCCGTCATGCGCTGACCGGAGTCGATACGTGCCTTGGTGTCGGCATCGAGGTCGGACGAGAACTGCATGAAGGCTTCGAGTTCGCGGAACTGCGCGAGTTCGAGCTTTATCTTCCCGGACACCTTCTTCATGGCCTTGGTCTGCGCTGCCGAACCCACACGTGACACCGAGACGCCCACGTTCATAGCCGGACGGAGACCTTTGTTGAAGAGGTCGGCTTCGAGGAAGATCTGACCGTCGGTAATAGAAATGACGTTGGTCGGGATGTATGCAGAGATATCGTTCTCCTGCGTCTCGATGATAGGGAGCGCGGTTATTGACCCACCTCCCTTTTCTTTCGAGAGCTTCGCTGCGCGCTCAAGGAGACGCGAGTGAAGATAGAAGACGTCTCCTGGGTACGCTTCGCGGCCCGGAGGACGCCTGAGGAGGAGCGACATCTGGCGGTATGCGACCGCCTGCTTCGAAAGGTCGTCGTACACCACGAGCGCGTCCTTGCCCGCTTCCATGAAGTGCTCGGCAATAGCAGCTCCTGCGAACGGTGCGAGGAACTGGAAGGCAGCTGGGCTCGACGCCGGAGCCGTGATGACGATGGTGTATTCCATCGCGCCTGCTTCGGTGAGCTGCGCAACGAGCTTCGCGGTCTTGGACTCCTTCTGGCCGATAGCGACGTACACGCAGATAGGGCGGGTGTCGGCGTTCTCCGACTTCTGGTTGAGGATGGTATCGATAGCGATGGTGGTCTTGCCCGTACCGCGGTCACCGATGATGAGCTGACGCTGCCCGCGACCGATTGGGGTCATGGCATCGATTGCCTTGATACCGGTATGGAGCGGCGTGTTCACCGGCGAGCGGTCCATAACGCCATACGCTTCGCTCTCGATGGGGCGATAGGTGGAAGCGCCAGTCGGACCCTTACCGTCGACAGCTTCACCGAGCGGGTTCACGACACGACCGATGAGCGAGTCACCTACCGGGATGGATAGGAGGCGACCCACACGGCGCACGAGCATGCCTTCGAACACCTTGGAGGCATCACCGAGGATAACGGCGCGAACGCCGTCCTCCTCCAGGTTGAGCACGAGGCCGTAGACTGGAGCTGAGTCCTTGAGCGCTTCCTCGAGGGTGCGGTCGAAGGTTGGATCGAAGAGCACCATCTCCGTCATGATGGCGTTGTCGAGGCCATCGATCTCAGCGATACCGTCTCCGGTCGCTCGCACGATGCCTGACTCCTCCGTATTCCCCTTGGGGGCGAAGGATGCGATCTCGTTCTCTATGCGCTTGATGATGCTCTCCATACTTATTTGGTAACGATGTTCCTATAAAGTTCTACTAGTGCCTGCTTGCCTGAACGGTCTATGAGCTTCGCTCCGCTGCGCACCCTCCAACCGCTTATGAGGCTGTCGTTCACGCGCACGTCCTTAGTCTCGATGCCTTCAGCTTTCGCGGCAGTTACCGCCGCAGCCTTCTCTCCGTCGCTTGCGACTTCAAGAATGGGTGCGAGCGCCTGAGCACGAGCTTCCTTGCTCTTCAGCTCACGAAGTATCCCCGGAAGGAGCTTCATGCGGCCAACGCTCTCCAAATGCTTCACGAGTCCGGATACGAGCTTCACCTCATCGGCCCCATCCTTCGATGCGGCACTAGCGAGCGCGGCTGCGTATACCTTCTCCATAGCTATTTAGCGCGCATCGCCTTCTCTGCGGCGAGTATCGCAAGGCGAGCGATTTCCTTCTCGCTTTCGCGGATGGTCTTGGCTGCCGTTTCCTTGGCGCGCGCCTCTGCATCTGCGTCTATTGCGGCTGCACGGGTCTCGGCTTCCTTAACGATGCGAGCCTTCTCGCCGCCTGCGGCTTCGCGAGCGGACGCGACGATACCCTCCGCCTCTCCTTCTGCGCTCTTCAGCGTCTTTGCGACCTCCACGTCAGCTTCAGCAAGCTTCTTCTCCGCCTCTTCCGCGTCGGTCACTCCCTTGGCGACCTTCGCGCGGCGCTCATCGAGCGTCTTGAGGGTCGGCTTGTACAAGAGATACGTAAGCGCAACGAAGAGCACGCCGAAGTTGACCGCCTGCATGAGGAGGAGCTTCCAATCTATGCCGAATGCGTCGAGAAGTGGTTCCATGTCTTAGGTTTTCTTAGGAGCGCAGCGATTCAGGTAAGAACCGCCGCAATACTCCTTTAAACGAACTTGATGATGAACGCGACGACGAGCGCGAGGATACCGAGCGCCTCGGTGAACACGATCGCGAGGATCATGTTCGACACGATCTTGCCGGACGCCTCTGGGTTGCGGCCAATGGCCTGCATGGCGCCGCCTCCGATGAGACCGATGCCGATTCCAGGACCGATGACGCCGAGACCTGCTGCGAGCGCCATACCGAGCTGTGTTGCTGCTTCTACTTCCATATTGTTTGTTCGTACTGAATTGATAATCCGCTCCATCCCGGAGCCGCAACGAAAGACTAGTGACTAGTCTCCCCGTGCGGTTCCATGACAGCCAGCTTGATGAAGAACAGGGTGAGCATCGCGAACACCACCGCTTGGATGAAGCCCACGAACACCTCGAACGCCATAAGCGGCACCGGCAGGAAGTACGGCAAGAAGAATGCCGCGACCAGTATCATCACCTCGCCGGCGAAGATATTGCCGAAAAGACGGAACGAGAACGAGATGAGGCGTCCCAGGTTCGAGACGAGCTCGATAAGTCCGACAGCGAAGTCGACCGGTGACCTAAAATTAACAAATTTACCGCCGTACTTCAATAAACCGAGCGTCAGCACACCCGTTATCTCGATGGTGAGGAACGAGATGATGGCGAGCGCGAGGGTGAAGTTAAGGTCGGCTGCAGGAGCGCGGAAGAGTGGGGTGAGCCCTCCATGCCCGTTATCGAGACCGAGCGAAGTACCGACGCCCGGAAGGAAGGCGAGTTCGTTCGCCACGAGTACGAAAAGGAAGATGGTCGCGATGAGCGGGAAGAAGCGGCGCGCAAGCTCCATGCTCTCGAGTGTCTCGGCCATATAGTTGAGGACGCCCTCGAACGCCCACTCCACTCCTGCCTGGAGCTTGCCCGGGATCATCGCGAGCTTGCGACGGAACGAGAGCGCAAATACGATGAGCACTGCCATCGTTATCCAGGTAAGGAGCAATGAGTTGGTTATAGGGAACCCGCCGACGTTGAATATCTCCTCGGCCTTCAGTACCACGTGGATGGCGCCCTCGGAAGACTCCGCTGCTTCAGCATGCTCAACAGCCGCGTTCGCGACCGGCACAGCACCGTGCTCCTCGCCCTCATGAGCAAGTACGGGCTCTATCGCCATATTGAAAAAAGACCCTGCTGGGTCGATACCCCTACCATATAGAGGTCAGTGTAGCAGAGGGTAGGAAGTAGGCCAAATCATGATAATGTGCTGCAAGATGTGCCCACAGCACGACCTATTCAACAGGGAGACGAAGGAATGTCATTAGCTGAATCGCCGGAAACCGGCACGAGCTGGTCAAATATCCGGACGGATAAGATACAGGAGTTCTGTGTTCTGCTTCAGAGTCCCCAACTTCGGGAAGCTGTGAAGGAGGACGAGTCGTTCACCGCGTTCATTGCGCTCGCAGTGAACGTCTATGGAGTCCTTCGCGCCTCGCTCTCCAGCCTGCTCGAAGGAGCCACACCTGACCTCATCAAGGACTGGACCGAGTCAAAGCGCTTGCCGCCCGTCTACTGCCGGGAACCCATCCTCGATCGCGTCTTCCTTCTGCTCGCCGCAACGGCCATTGCGCAAGAGACCACAGACGCTCCGGTGAAGATTACACCGCTTCCGCATCCTCTGCGCTCGACTTGAACCTTCACCAGGGCCCCGGTTTCGACCGGGGCCCTTACGTTATTACTTCCCCGCCTTAAGCGCCTCAAGATCCGCAAGTACTTTCGATACATCCCTCGACAGCTTCTCGAGCATCTCCTCCTTGGTCTTGGCCGCCTTCTTATCGCTCCGCTTCTTCTCCTCTTTCACCATGTGCGCGCCAAGCTCCTCCTCGTTCATTTCCTCGACGTCTTCCTGGATCTCATCGATGTCCTCGGAGATCTCCTCGATATCCTCCTGGATGTCCTCAAGGTCCTCGCCGAGCTCCTCCACATCCTCCTGGATCTCGTCGATGTCCTCCTCGACTTCCTTAAGGGACTTCGTGTGCCGGTTCACCGTTATCTGGATGAAGATGGCGAGATATATAGCTTCGAGTGAGACGAGGGTGGTGAGCACAAGCAGCATTATTTCCCAGGAGACGAGTCCGAGCGTAGGTATCACGAAGAAGCTCGCGAAGATGAGCGAGTGGATGATAAGGGAATGGAGCGAGCCGATGGACGCAACCATCTTATCGATACCGGTTTCCTTCTGATGCGCTTTTACCGGAGGCATTGGTTTGACCCTAGCATATTCATCATCGCTCCCGCCACCGTTGTGCACTTATACAAATGCACGGTTCCCTAATGAAAGAAATGTCGCTAGACTATTGGTAGTGCCTGGCACACCGCCCAAATCCCTGATGCCGCACCCGGCGTCACCCAATAAGAAAGCGCCTCCGAGCGTCCTTAAGAAGCTGCGCGTGAAGGCGCTCGCCATCGGACCGGTCGCAGCCTCTACCCTCATTCTCGCGCTCGGGTTCTTCTCCCTTCCGTCCGTGCTCGCGCTCGACCTCCATGTCGCCGAGATGTCGGAACCCAAAGCCGCCTTCCCCGTCACCGTTAATCCGCTCGCACGCACCATCACCGAGGACCCGGAAGTCGAAGCACTTCTCGCCGAAGACAATCCTGAGCTCACCGCAGCGGTCGGCATGGCGGGTTATATATTCACCTGGCTCGCTGAAACCGTCGCGAATACGGGCGCATACCGTTCGATAGCGGGAGCGGTGGGTGCTGACACCACTTTCGTCACTATCCTTCCTGGGTATCGTGAGGAAGAGGTTGCTGCCGCCTTCGGTAAGAGTCTTGGGTGGACCGCAGCCGAGCGCGCGACCTTCATCAAGCACATACACTCGACACCGCCGACGCTCGGTGAGGGCGAGCTCGTGCCCGGAACCTATGCGCTTCCTACCAACGCGGATGAGGAGGATGTACAGGCGCTCCTGAACGAGCGGTTCTCGAACGACATCCTCGCCCGCTACAGCACCACGACTGCGGAGATAGTGCCACTCGACGATGCGCTCACCATCGCGTCCATGCTTGAGCGCGAGACCAGGGACCCCGCTGAGATGCGTATGATATCGGGCATCATTTGGAATCGTCTGTTCGTCGGCATGAACCTGCAGATAGACGCAACGCTGCAGTACGCGAAGGCGAACGCAGGAGGCACGAAGTCGTGGTGGCCGAAAGTCGTCCCGAACGACAAGTACATAAAGTCCTCGTATAACACCTATAAGAACAAAGGGCTTCCTCCAGGTCCCATATCCAACCCTTCAATCGAGGCGGTCATAGCAGCGCTCAATCCCCGAGAGACCGACTGCCTCTTCTATTTCCATGATAAGTACGGCAAGTTCCACTGCTCCCCTGATTACGAAGGCCACGTGAGGATGCTCAAGAAGAGCTACGGGCAGGGAAAGTAGGCTTCACTGTTTTCTGTTTCTGTGGTATAGAAACAGGAGTTTTGTACAACCTGTGGGGAGAAGCACTATGCAGAATGTTCTGGGTAACGAACTCGTTATCCTCGAGAAAAGGCCGGAGATTAACCCGCAGTCGGCGCGGAACTTCCTCCGAACGCTCAGGGCGCACCTCTACTGTCCCGAGGATATGTCGGATACCGATAACCTCGTCGCCTGGACACGCCTCATCCGGCTCTTCCATCGTTTCGGGATAACCGCGACCGACTTCCAGATGGAGCTGGGTGTGAGTTCGATGGAGCTCCAGCAGTGGCTGAATGGCGTTCAGATGCCTACGCGTATTCAGCTAAGGAAGGATATGGTCGAGAATATGACCACCCTTCTTGCTGCAAGAATCTAAATAGCACTTTCAACTTCGCGGTCCCTCGGGGCCGCGTTTCTTTAATTCAGGAAGAGAATGCCTACATTAAGCGTCATCGCATAGCTCACCCAGAGCAGGTACGGGACCATCAGCCACGCAGCGAGCTTGGAGTGGCGCGCGAACAGGCCGATGAGGATGACAATGAGCACCCATAGAAGCCCGATTATCCAGAGCGAGAGCAGGAGCTCATGCAGGCCGAAGAATGCAACGGACCAAAGAGCGTTCACCATCAGGTGCGCAAGGAAGAACCATATGACGAAGAATCGTCCGAATGTGCCGCGCGTCCATACAAGGCCTGCAGCGATGCCCATCATGACGTAGAGCACGTTCCAAACCGGACCGAAGAGGAAGTCCGGCGGAGTCCATGACGGCTTCGTTAGAGAGGCATACCATGTCGGGATTTGATCGAGGGTAAACACGGCGCCAATGATCCCAGCGAGAAGCGATGCGCAGATAAAGAATAGGTACGGGAGAAGCGTCATGAGCTATTTAGACACCAGGCCTTTTCCGAGCATATATGCCATTGCCGACGCGATACCCGTGACCACCATTCCATACAGCATATCTATGAGTGTGATGGTGAGCGGCCACTCCCTGATCGTCGCGAGGTTAGTGAGGTCGTAGGTCGCATACGCGACGAGTCCGAAGAAGAGTCCGCGATACAGCGCCTGGAGCGGGCCTCCGGTGCGTATTGCTGGGAGCACTATGAAGTACGCGACCGCTACCGAGTAGAGGAGATAGAAGAGCATGGCCGGTATCCAGCCGATGTCAGCATTCAGAAGGTATCCTATCTGGTCCTGGTATATCCCCTGCGCTACGACACCTATCCAGATGAGATCGATGAGGACGAGCGTGGGGAATATGAGCACCACGAGCTTGAGGATGGATATCGTATCTCTATGCATATGCTCTGATTATAGCGTGACATGCAGCTACCCCATCTGGTATCGTGCGGATTACGCACCCTTAGCTCAGTTGGTTAGAGCGTTCGCTTCACACGCGAAAGGCCGTAGGTTCGAATCCTACAGGGTGCACAAGAGTGGTGCCGAACGGACCGTAGTATACCGGTAGTACATACGCTTCGGGTGCGTATAGACCGGGTTCGATTCCCGGCGGTCCGACCAGAAGACTGAGGCTCGCGTATGCGAGCCTCAGTCCGTAATAGAAACTGCCGGACCCTCGCGGACCCGGCAGCATACGCCTCTTGTACTTCGTGACTAAGCCGCGAGCAGGAGTGGCACTTCGCCCACGCTGCTACTCCAGGCCCGATAGGGCTTGAGAGGCGCACGCATGGCACGGACGTCAGCCATGAGTTCTTCCCGCTTCCAGACGTAGAGGTCGACGATGAGGAAACTGTCGGCCATCGCGCGATTGATCGCGATGTGATCGGCGCCGTCGCGTGAACCGACGCGGCCCGTGCCGACGCGGACGATCGAGTAGCTACGATGTCCTTCGCCGTAGGTGTCAATGCGATCCACATGCTCTAGGTAGTCCATGCCGAAGCGGACGTATCGCTCGGAGCATTCCCAGCCACCGTCACCCAAGTCATGGCAGATGATCATGTGCAGCCGGCGCTTGCCGTCGAAGTCGTAGGTGATGACCGACCCGAGCTGAAGCGCCTGGGAAGGAATCGAGTTCTTGACGAACGGCAGTCCGATACCAGTGACGTCGGCCAGACTCGAATTCATGCCGATGATGATATCCGACCTGTTACGCGGGTTGGTGATATCGTCGTGGATAATCTCGCGAATCACGACAGCCTCCCATAATTGAATTGCGGCGTTCTTGCCCGGAGGGACTATATCACTAATTTAGTGCTCGTACAGGAGCTATCGTTTTCTGTATTAATGTAATGGGCAAGCCTCTCGCGGAATCGAGAGGCTTGCGGGAGGTTCGAACTAATAGAAACGGTGGACCGTACAGGATTCGAACCTGCGACCCTCTCATTGCAAATGAGATGCTCTACCAACTGAGCTAACGGCCCGAACGTAAAACGCGGGTTTCCCCGTCGCCCTTTTATACCATACCTACTCTTCGAGCAACAAGTCTATCTTCGCCGCCATGATGAAGTCGTTCTCCGAAAGCCCCTTTATTGAATGGGTGGTGAGGAGGGCCTCAACCCGCCCCCAGGCAACGATGAGGTCGGGGTGATGCCACTCCTCATCCGCCAACTTCCCTATCCTATTCGCGAACTCAAGTGCGCCCTTGAAATCCTTGAAGGGAAAGCTGCGGGTGATAGTGCGGGCATCGACAGAAAGCTTCCACTCCGGTATATGCGCCATCATATCCGCCGCCTGCTCCGGTGTGTATGCGGGGAACCCGTCATCCTCGCACGGCTTGCACTTCTTCTTGGCCAGTTCGTCCATAGCTATTTCCGTATAGCGAGCTCAACAACGTGCGAGAGAAACTCCGGAAGCGAGATACCGACCGAATCGAGCGCCTTAGGGAACAAGGACGCATCCGTCATACCGACCGCAGCTGCGTTATTGGTCTCGAGATAATAGATACCTTTCGTGGAGACGATGAAGTCGGAACGGGAGTAATGCCGAAGCCCGAGAGATGCGTGCGCGATGCACGCGGCTTCCATAAGCGCTTGGGAGACCGGCCGTGAGAACCGTCCCGGGCATATCTCCTGGCTCTCGCCCGAATACTTCGCGTCGTATGAAAAGAATCCAGCAGTAGAGGGTGGCACTATCTCCACCGGAGGAAGCGCATACAGCCCCTCGCCTCGCATACCTTCGACGACACCCACGGTAGCCTCCGTGCCCCTTATGAGCTCCTCGATGAGCACTCCCTTGGTGCCTGCGAGGAAGAGGTTCGTGACCGCCAGATGCACCGGTGCGTATCCGCCCACCACCGATACGCCCACCGATGATCCCGAATCCACCGGCTTCACCACCACCGGCTGATGGAAGGAGCGCGTCACCTCAAGCACGATGTCATCGATAGATTCCACTCGCTCCACGAACCGGTAGGCCGGTGTCATGAGCCCGGCCTCTATCGCATGATTCTTCGCCATCATCTTGTGGCCCGAGAGGAACGAGCCCCACGGGTCGGCACCTGTGTACGGCACTCCGAACTTCTCCAGGAGCTTCTGCACTTCCCCGTCCTGGCCATAGTTCCCATGGAGCGCGATGAGCGCTACATCGAGCGTAGGAAGAATGCGGTCGGGCGTGGTAGCGACACCGCGCTCGTGCCACACACCCTTCTTGTCTATATAGATATCGCGCGCGGTGTACGCGTCCTCGGGCAGATTACGGAGCATGGTGTGACCGCTCCGCAGCGACACCTCGTGCTCGCTCGAAGGCCCGCCCCGAAGAACACCCACTACCGTGCCTCTCATATGGGTGAAGTATAGCAAGCACAAGCAAGAACTAAGTATAGATAAAGTAAAAGGACCCGCGCGTGAGCTTGGGTCCTTCTCCCATCCGGCATGGCCGGATGGGCACTTTGCTGCATCGTTGCAGGCGGCCATTATTTGAGTGGGCATTGCCGTCAAGCTCGTCTGCTTACTTCTTTGGGGCGAACCCCTCGGACAGAAGCGTCTGGTAGCTATCGGTCGTAAACCCCTAAGTGGCCTTTGTTTCGCATGCGGACGTCACGTCCGCCAGAGCGTTTTCATTCTACGAGGAGCTTCGCAATCGGATGCGGTACATGGGCGGTCTCCCTGTGGCGAATGGTTTCTTTCGAGGATCAATAGGGCGTTTCTGGGCCCACGCTCACAACGTAGCATGTTTAACTATATTTGTCAAGAACTACGAAGAGCGCGCGACCGCGCCTTCCTATGCAGCGTTATGGAAAACCTATGCGCCTCGGAATTCACGAGGACTGCATCAGCATCAGATATCCCCGCACGAAGGCTCCCGAGCACCTCTCGTGGGCGATGCTTCTCGTCCTTTACCACCGCGACCACCGGTATCATGACGCCCACCTCAGCAAGCACTGCTTCCGCCGCCTTCTTATGCGTCTTCCCGCCATCAACCACGATTGCACGCGGCAGGAACCACTCAGGGTGTCCTAGGCGGCGAGAGAGTATCTCCTTGAGCGATGCGATGTCGTCGTTCAGCAACTTCCCGCCTGATCCTTTGATACGGAAGGAACGATAGTCGGACTTTACGGGCACGCCGTTCTCTATGACGGTCATGACCCCTATCGCGTTCGTTCCTGAGATATGCGCCGTGTCGTACGCCTCTATGCGTGGCCCCTGCTTGTCCTGGCCCCTATCCTCCTTGATGAGCGATACATCCTGGATATGGTCGAGGGCGAATAGCTGCCGCTTTATCACGTCCGCATCCTCAAAGCGCTCTTCCTTGGCCGCCTGCTTCATATCGCGTGCGAGCGTGGCGCGGAGCGTCTTCACGCGTCCCGAGAGGAAGAGCGACACGTTACGGATGGAGCGCATGTATGCGCTTCGGCTCATATCACGAGGGTACTGCCCTATCTGCCGATTGAACTCTATCTTCCCTTTTGCGTACTTACTGCCCTCGCCCACCGGCTTCGGCGTATCGAAGAAAGGGAATATGCGGCGTATGAGGCGGAGCCCCTCACGTAGCTGATACCCGGATGGGAACGGGCCATGAATAGCCTTGAGCTTCAGGCCACTCGCGATGACCTTCATGCCTTCGAAATCGAGCTCAGCGCCCCGTATCGCGAGCACGCGCGGTATTGGCTCGTCCGTGATGACGGCATACAGGAAGGTCTTATCGTCCTTCCCCATGGAGTTCGCAGGAGGGTCATACTGGCGTATGAGCGCAGCCTCGCGCACGAGCGCTTCGAGCACGGTGGGTGTGGTCTCATGCATGAGGCCGTCCGCACGCGTCACCATATCCACGATGCGCGGCCCGCGCGTAGCAATGAGGTCTATATCGAAATACGAGCGCACGCGATCACGCAGGCTCGTCGCCTTCCCTACGTACAGCACCTTCTTCGCCTTCCCCTTACCGAGCGTGAACAGGTACACGCCAGGGCAGTCGGGCAGGTCGAATTTCTTGAGCGCTTCGCGTTGCATAGAGCCATCCTACCGGCAGGACGCATACCTGCAAATAGAGCGTGGCCCGTCCTTGGACGGGCCACGTACGCTACTCCGCAGCGAGGAGAACCTCGCTGGCCGCTTCATGATCGATGGTGCGCAGGACGCACTGCCTTCGTATCCACGAACCATCAGGCATTCGTTCTTTGAGCAGCCCCCATTCATATCGAGTGAGCGGAGGCTGTGCTTGGAGGGCGCATATGAGGAACAGGACATCGGCTTGGATATCGACGACGACATCGGTCTCATACGCTACCTGCCGTCGATAGAACGCCACGCAGAAGATGTCATCACGATTGTTCCATTTCGCGAGCACCCGCATCGCTCGCTCGTAGATGCTTATGCTGCTCGAAAGCGGAAGATACTTCGCGCGCCAGCGTTCGCCATTCCACACGCTCGCGCCCATGAGCGGTGCGCACATGCCGCGCACGCTCGGTTGCTCCAGAACGAGATGATCCATACCGTCCTTGTGCTTCAGAACATAATGCCCATCATCCCTATTCCGTGCCGGTGCCGCGGAGGCGTACCGACCAGGCTTCGAATAGTCCTTTTGCACTGATCTACCTCCCTATAAGGTGCGAGATGCCCTCTAAAGCATTAATGGTAGCACGCGTGGTTAGGCGCTCTTTTTCTTGTGCTTCTTCAAAAGCTTCGCGAGGTATTCCCCGGTGAACGAGCCCTCCGTCTCCGCCACTTCCTCCGGCGTTCCCTTCGCGACTATCTTGCCGCCTCCTGTGCCGCCCTCAGGGCCGAAGTCGATGAGATGGTCCGAAGACTTAATGACATCGAGGTTGTGCTCGATGACTACAACCGTATTCCCACGTCGCACGAGCTCCTGGAGTATCTCGATGAGCTTGCGCACGTCCTCATAGTGGAGACCCACGGTGGGCTCATCGAGGAGATAGAGCGTCTTCATCGTGATAGGACGATAGAGCTCTGACGCTATCTTCACGCGCTGCGCTTCGCCGCCCGAGAGCGTGGTCGCTGACTGGCCGAGCGTGAGGTACTGGAGCCCTGTTGAGTTGAGGCTTTCGAGACGGTCATTGATGGCAGGGATATCCTTGAAGAACACCTCCGCCTCTTCGACCGTCATCTGGAGAATGTCGTATATGGTCTTGCCCCGGAAGGTGACCTCGAGCGTCTCTTTCATGAAGCGCGTGCCATTGCAGACGTCACAAGTCACGTATACCGTCGGAAGGAAGTGCATCTCCACCGCTATCATGCCGTTACCCTGGCACGCCTCGCAACGCCCGCCCGCCACATTGAAGGAGAAGCGTCCTGGCTTCCAGCCACGGGCTCGAGCTTCCGAAGTCGCGGAGAAGAGGTCACGGATGTGGGTCCATGCACCCGTATACGTTGCCGGGTTCGAACGTGGAGTGCGGCCGATAGCGGACTGATCGATGAGCACGACGCGGCCGACGTATTCAGTCCCTGTCATGGAGCTCACGTGCTCGAGCTTAGCCTCGCGCTTCGCGAAGCGTGCCGCCACGTTCTTGTGCAGGATGTCGTAGAGGAAGGTGGACTTACCGGAGCCTGACACGCCTGTGATGCACACCAGCTTCCCGAGCGGCACGTCGATATTCTGGTTAACCAGGTTATGCAACGTCGCTCCCCGCACCTTGATACTGCCCTTCTCGCTCGTGCGACGCTCTTCCGGTATCTCGATGCGCGTCTCGTCGCGCAGGTATGAAAGGGTGAGAGAACCCGAGTCGTTCTTGGGAGCCGTCAGGAGGTCATCAAGCCAGCCGTTCACCATGACGTTGCCGCCGTGGGTTCCAGCTCCCGGACCTATATCGATGATGTAGTCAGCGGCGTAGATAGTGTCCTCGTCATGCTCCACCACGAGGATGGTGTTGCCGAGCTCTTTGAGCGAAAGCAATGTCTGGATAAGCCGATCGTTATCACGCTGATGGAGGCCGATGGTCGGCTCATCGAGCACATAGAGGGCACCTACGAGTCCTGTACCGAGCTGGGACGCCAGACGGATACGCTGCGCCTCTCCGCCGGACAAGGTCGCTGCTGAACGGTTCAGGGTGAGATAGTCGAGACCGACGTTCAGCATGAACTCAAGGCGTGCGGTTATCTCACGAATGATGGGACGCGCTATCTCCATGCGCATCTCCGAAAGCTCCAGATGGTCCATGAAGTCCTTCGCCTCCTGGATGGAGAAGTTCGTGAAGTCGACGATGTTTATCCCGAGCCCGTTGTTTATCTTCGGATTCTTCTTACCAGACAGATACACGCGCAGCGATTCCGGGCGCAGGCGCTTCCCTTCGCACACCGGACACGCCTCTTCGGAGAAGAGGGACTTAGTTCCAAGACCGTTACAGTTCGGACACGCGCCGTACGGGCTGTTGAAGGAGAAGAGACGGGGCTCTACCTCAGGGAACGAGGTCCCGTCGTCAGGGCAGATGAACTTCGACGACAGCGTCTCATTCGAACCGTCAGCGTGCGCTATCTTAACCAGTCCATCGGACTCCTTGAGTGCTATCTCCAGCGCCTCAGAAAGGCGCTCACGGGCCGCATCCGGGTTCTTCTGGAACTCGGACACGAAGATGCTATCCACTATCGCATCAATATCATGGCGCTTGTTGCGATCGAGCACCACCTTCTCGCGGAGCGCATGCACTTTGCCGTCGATGACGACGCGCTCGAAGCCCTTCCCGAGAAGGTCGTAGAGGAGCTGGTAGTACTCGCCCTTGCGGCCGACCACTACGGGCGCATAGATGATGACCTGAGTGCGGTCGACTGCCACTCCCATCACCTTTCCATCGGGCTTCCCCGTGCGACTTGCGACCCTGCCCATGATGAGATGGATCATCTCCTCCTTGGAGAGCTTGGAGATGGGAATGTCATGGTTCACGCAGTACGGCTGCCCGGCGCGGGCATACAGCACGCGGAGGTAGTCATATATCTCGGTGACGGTAGCCACCGTAGAACGAGGGTTATTGGAACGCGACTTCTGGTCTATTGAAATTGCTGGCGAGAGGCCGGTTATCTCCTCCACGTCCGGCTTCTGCATCTGGTTGAGGAACTGGCGGGCGTACGCAGAGAGGGACTCGACATACCGGCGCTGGCCTTCGGCGAAGATGGTATCGAACGCAAACGAGGACTTCCCGGAGCCCGAGAGCCCCGTGACCACGGTCATGGCGCCGCGCGGGAACTCGGTGCTTATGTTCTTCAGGTTATGGGTACGCGCGCCCTTCACGCGGATCCAATCCTCGCCGCGCGCCTGGTCGTGTTCTGTTTTCTTCGCCTTCGCCATATATAGTCATGGCCTGTCCGTGGCGGGACAGGTACGGTATCAATATACCACTTTCGAGGAAGAAGTGGTGAAGCTAGGCCGCAGGAGGCGTGGCACCGGCTAGCACCGCTTCCATCTTCGCGACTATCTCTTCTATTGAGACCTCCGCCTTGATGAGGTACTCGTTCGCGCCGAGCGCCTTCACCCTATCAATATCCTTCTGCTGACCGAGGTTCGATACGACGATGATAGGTACGTTCTTGAGCTCATCGGTGCGGCTCCGGATGCTCTCGAGCACCGCGAACCCGTCCATGGTCGGGAGCATGAGGTCAAGTAGGACGATGGATGGCTTATTGTTCTCGAACAAAGAAAGGGCCTCGTTCCCGTCCGACGCATAGAGCGTCTGGTACTTGCCGGCGAAGGTGTGGCCGAGCAGGTTCTTGAGCACGGGATCGTCTTCGACGACGAGGATGAATTTAGTGTCGGACATGGAAAAAGTGTAGCACAGCAGCTACGAAGCTATGCTAGCGGCAAGGAAAGGGAGAAAGTGGTGCCAGGACCGTCGGTATTGGGGCTGAAATTAAGGTCCCCGCCGTGGTCGGTCGCGATGGTGCGGGCGATATAGAGCCCGAGGCCATTGCCTGCGTTCTCCTTGGCGACCGCGTTATCGGCACGATAGAAGCGCTCGAAGATGTTGCCCCGGTCCTCGGCCTTTATGCCGATGCCCGTATCGCGCACATGCACGTATACCCTGTCCTGCGATCCTGCGACCGAGATGCGGACGCTACCCCCCTTCGGCGTATAGCGGATGGCATTCTCGATGATGTTGTTCAGTATCCATTTGACGCGCACGCGGTCCGCCTTAGCGAGCGGGAGCGGATCCTCGGAAGGGACGTAGTAGAGGGAGACCTCGGTACGCGCAGCGAGCTCCGCGAACTCCTGCGCTATCTCATGCGCGAGCTCGTCGAGGTCGGTCGGTGCGAACGTGTACTTGTTCTTGCCCGACTCGATGGCGGAGATATCGAGGAGCGTGCCCACGATATTCACCAGCTGATGGCTCTTGTCCTTCGCGCTCGACACCAGCGCTATCTGCGACTCCGTGAGCTGCTCCTTCTCGAGCGCCTCGAGCGCCCAGCGTATGCCGGTGAGCGGGGTACGGAACTGGTGCGCTGCGGTCGAGATGAAGTCGGACTTCACCCTCGAGACTTCCACGTCGCGCGCATGCGCCTCATCCACCTTTATCGTGAAGTCATTGAACACCAGCGCGAGCTGCTTTATCTCCGCCGGCGCATTAGCGAAGTTATCGAGCACGATGCGTTCGCTCCGCTCCGAGAACGCGGCGATGGCGGCGACCATGTCGCGGAGCGGCCGCACGATATACCGGGAGAGCACGAAGAATGAGATGCCGATGATGAGCGTGGTGAACGCGAGGATGATGGCCGAGTACTGGATGAGGAGCAGCTGGAGCGCCGCCACGGCGTCCCCGGTATATGCGTCAGGGAAAAGTACGAAGAGCTGCTGCTTCACGAACGCGAACGCGACGAACATCGAGCCGATGGAGAGGAACAGCGCACCGAGGATAAGGAAGAAGATGAGCGTCCGTAGACTCATGCAGCTATCCTAGCATGCTGCTACCTGCGTTTCCTGCGCGCGGGTGCCTTTTTAACGGGCGATTCTATCCCTTCGAGCGCATATATCTCATCGCGCAGTATCGCCGCGGTCTCGAAGTCGAGCGCTTCCACCGCATCAGCCATCTGGCTCCGCTTGTCCTTGATGAACGCGGCCGGGTCCTCCTCGTACAGCTTCGCATCGAGCTCTAGGAGCGAGTGCACGGTCTTCTGATGGTCGCTACGCATGGACTCGGCGATATCGCGTATCTCCTTCTTGATAGTGACAGGGGTGATGCCATGCTTCTTATTGTGCGCGAGCTGGACGGTGCGGCGGCGATTGGTCTCGCCGATAGCGCGCTCCATGGAGCCAGTCATCACGTCCGCGTACAGGATGACGCGGCCGAGGATGTTGCGGGCGGCGCGCCCTATGGTCTGTATCAAGCTCGTCTCGCTGCGCAGGAATCCCTCCTTATCCGCATCGAGAATGCCCACGAGCTCAACCTCCGGAAGGTCGAGGCCTTCGCGAAGGAGATTCACGCCGACCAGTATGTCGAATTCTCCCTTGCGGAAGGCCGTAAGGATATCGATGCGTTCTATGGTCTTGATGTCGGAGTGGAGATACTCCGCCTTCACCTTCTTCTCGCGCAGGAACTCCGCAAGGTCCTCCGCCATCTGCTTGGTGAGCGTGGTCGCAAGCACGCGCCCGCCGCCCGCGATGACTGCGGTCGCCTCCTCGATGAAGTCGGCGACCTGGCCCTTGTACTCATCGGTGCCTGCGATAGGACGAACGATGAGCTCAGGGTCGATAAGCCCGGTCGGGCGGATTATCTGCTCAGCCATCTGACCCTCGGGCGGCACCGAGTGCTCGCGCTCGTACGGCCCGGGTGTTGCGGAGGTATAGATGGTCTGTCCGATACGCTCCTCGAACTCCTTGAAGGTGAGTGGGCGGTTATCGCGCGCTGACGGCAGACGGAACCCGTGCTCGACGAGGATGTCTTTGCGGGAGCGATCGCCTGCGAACATGCCGCCTATCTGCGGGATGGTGACGTGCGACTCGTCGATGACCGTGAGGAAGTCAGCGCTTCCATCCTTCTTATGCGGGAAATACGAAAGGAGTGTATGGGGCGGCTCCCCTGCGGCACGTCCATCGAAGTGGCGGGAGTAGTTCTCGATGCCGCCGGTGTATCCCATTTCGCGGATGAGCGCCATATCGTGCTGCGTCCGGCGCTTGATGCGCTCGTACTCCAGCACCTTCTCCTCGCGCTTGAATACGCCGAGCTGATCCTCAAGTTCGAGCTTTATATCCTCGAGCGCTCTATTCCTATCGTCCTCGCTGGTGACGAAGTGCTTCGCCGGGAACACGAACAGAGAATCGGGTTCCGCAGTCTTCGCGCGCGACACAGGGTCCAGGCACTCGATGTGCGCTACTTTCTCGCCATCGAAAGTGACACGATATATGGCGCGCTCGTTGGTCGGCATGAGCTCGACTGCATTACCTATGGCACGGAGCTGACCAGGCTCAAGGTCCGCGTTTGTGCGCTCGAAGTAGATACCGACGAGCTTGCGGATGAGGGCGGCGCGATTCTCGTCCTCGCCGACCTTCAGCTTCACGTGGCGCTTCTCGTATTCGGCAGGAGAGCCGAGGCCGTATATCACGGATACGGAGCCTACGATGATGACGTCCTTGCGGGTCAAAAGCGCCTGCGTCGCCGCGTGGCGCAGACGATCTATCTCCGCGTTTATCTGCGCCTCCTTCTCGATGTATGTATCCGAGTGCGCGATATATGCCTCCGGCTGGTAGTAGTCGTAGTAGGAGACGAAATAGTGGACCGCGTTCTCGGGGAAGAATTCCCGGTACTCCTGCGCGAGCTGGGCCGCGAGCGTCTTGTTGTGCGCGAGCACCAGCGTCGGCTTATCGAAGTTCGCGATGACGTTAGCGGCCGTATACGTCTTTCCGGACCCGGTCACGCCGAGCAGCGTCTGATGGCGCATACCCTTCTGGAGTCCCTCGTTCAGGGTTGCTATTGCTTTGGGCTGGTCGCCGCCCGGCGGGAACGGGATGTGGAGCTTGAAATTAGCCATGCGTTAAGACGATACCATATTCGTTTGCGGCGCATGAATTTCGTGTTATCAAAATAAGCAGATGCTACAGGAAAGGAGGCGCAGATGACTGCGATCGACTATCGCGCCGCTTTTGCGCGAACACCAAACCTTGCGGCCTTATGTAATCGACTCCTAAAAGCCTTTACGGAGCAGGCGGGGTTTGTTCTAGTTGCAAACGCTCCTTTTTTCATAACCAAGACCGGCGAGCTCTACGGCGGAGACTTAGACAGTCCTCGTTTCATACACGCGGATGACGTGGATGATGAGTTCGTTCTCTGGAATGAAATGATGCTCATCGCAGAAGGTCTTCGCACTACGCGATATTCCAAGGATGACCTGCTCTGCCTTGAGAATTGGAGTGGGAAAGCCATAAACCTCGTAGACGACCTCGCTGCATTTGCTGACCTGCAGTATGTTTCGATTCTTCGCGAGTATAATTTGCTGAATTAAGGTGCGGGCCGGATCACTGATCCGGCCCGTCTTTCGTCCTTATGCGTAATATCCCCGCACGAACTCCTCGCGATATTCACTGAACCTATCCTCCAGAAGCGCCTCCCTCGCCCCGTCCACCAGCCTGATGATGAACCCGAGGTTATGCATCGACGCTATCATCTGCCCGAGCATCTCGCCGGAGCGCAGGAGATGCGAGACGTATGCACGCGTGAATCCTTCGGTGCCCGGTACTATGCACTCCGGATCAAGTGGAGAGTATTCACTCCTGAACTTCTCATTGGTCAGGGTGATAGGTCCTCTTTTCGTATATATAGTCCCGTGACGGCCGAGCCTTGTAGCTGCAACGCAATCGAAGGTATCCATACCCTCCTCGATTCCAAGCAATAAATCTCCCGGCTCCCCTATCCCAAGGAAATGCCGCGGCTTCTCTTCCGGCAAATGCCTCACCGCAGCCTGCACCGCGCCCATCATGTCCTCCTTGCTGAACGAACCACCGATGCCGAATCCATCGAAGTCCATGGACGCTATCTCCTTCGCGGACTCTTCGCGCAGGTCGGTGTGGCGACCGCCCTGGATGATGCCGAAGATACCCTGCTTCTTATTCGCATCGATATTCCTGCGATGGGCCTTGAGCGAACGGTCCGCCCACTTGTGCGTGCGGCGCATGGCATCGCGCTGGTACTCGTAGTCAGCGGTGGGCGAGGTGCACTCATCGAAGGCGAAGAACATATCAGCGCCGAGCGCATGCTGTATCTCGATCGAGCGCTCGGGAGTGAAGCGATGAAGAGAGCCATCGAGGTGCGAGGTGAAGGTCACACCCTCCTCGTCGATGATGGCGAGCTGCCCGTGCTGGCTCTGCACGCCTTCATCATATACCGAGACGCCTTGGGCGAGCGCATTCTCCTCCCCCTTCGCTATCTTCGTAATGGTCTTCCCGAACGCAGCGCCGAGCGAGAACACCTGGAACCCGCCCGAGTCGGTCATGGTCGGCTTCTTCCAGTCCATGAACGTATTCAAGCCGCCCGCATCCTTCACTATCTGCTCTCCCGGCCGCAGGTACAGATGGTACGTGTTGGCGAGCGTCACCTGGGCGCCAAGCGACTCGAGCGTGGACGGGAGGATGCCCTTCACGTTCGCCTTGGTCGCGACCGGCACGAAGGCCGGGGTCTGGAGGGTTCCGTGAGGGGTCGAGATAGTGCCCACCCGAGCGCGTTCGCTCCTTTTCTCTATGCTGAAGGTGATAGGCCGCATGTTTCTTTAAGGTAGCCGCGATCCTGCTGGCTCGCAAGGCTAATGGATAGGCGGAATGTCAAACTTCTTCCAGGGTATTGACAAACGCATGTTATAAGTGTATACAGTCAGGTAGGAGTTCTCTGCCATTACGCTAATAAGTGAACTCTGCAACAGCAACCATTTTGGAGGGGAAACCCATGTCCAAGACCAGATATCTGGGCGCGGGGGCTGCCCTCGCGCTGATCACGTCCGCGTTCGCTCTTCCCGCAACGGCGCAAGTCGCCGTCGGCGATGAACGCATCATCGTGACCGGAAGCGGACTGACGGGCGGCGTGCGCGCTCCCCGGCAAGGCGACAACGACATCGGTGTCATGGGCCTCGATGAGTACATGAGCCGGTATCCGACGAAGGGTGAAGCGGGATTCCGCCTCATCCAGAACGAGAACCGAAGCGCGTGCGCTCAGAGCGGTGAATGGATTCGTCGCTCTATCGGCTTCATCGAGCGAGCCGGGGTGCTGAGCGCGGAGAATCAGATCATCCGCAACAAGCTCGTCAAGCTCGGCAGCGACATCAACCGCGCTTCCTGGCTCAGGCGGGGTGCGAACGTCTTCACGACGGCCGCCCTCTGCACGGTGAGCGGCGGCTGGTACTGCGGCGGCGCTGTCGCTGCCGGTCTCGGCAACGAAGCGACCGGCTCTGCCTATACGAAGCAGTCGAAGCTCAACAGGCGTCAAAGCCTGCTGAACTCCGATCAATCCCAGCTTCAGCTCGACATGAGCGTGATGAATATGGAGATGTCGATCGGCTGGGCCGGTATGATCAACGACTACTGCCTCTTGCAGCACGTCGATGTGACTATCGGTTCCTCGACCACTTCTTCGAACTATTCCTCCGCTGGAACCTCGACGCGAGTCGAGACCCCCCGGAAGAGCTGGTAGGAGTTCACCACAAGCGTAACGGCGACGCCGGACCCTTCAACAAGGTCCGGCGTTTCCATTTATCTATTTCCTTAAGACTCTACTGCACCCCGACGAGATCAACCTCGAAGATGAGCGTCGCGTTTGCAGGGATTACCCCACCAACAGCCTGGTTCCCATACGCGAGGTCCGCTGGGATGATGAGCTGGCGCTTACCACCAACTTTCATGCCAGCGACGCCCTGATCCCATCCCTTGATGACCTGCCCCGCTCCGAGCTGGAACGTGAACGGTGCACCGCCATGGTTAGCGGATGCATCGAAGACCGTACCGTCCGGCAGCATGCCGACGTACTGGACGCTCACCGTGCTTCCTGGAGTAGCTTCCGCTCCGGTGCCGACGACCGAGTCGGATACCGTGAGTTCGGTCGGAAGCGGCTGGCCTGGTTGAATCATATTTTCCATAGTTGTAGATGCAGTCTGATCAAGAGCCACCGGTGCCTCCTCCGTGAACGGAGTGAAGAGCACTGGACCGAAATAGAGGAACCCGAGCGCGATGACGACCGCAAGCCCTACCGCTATACCCGTACCCGTGACATTCATAGCCTGATATATGAGTTTTTAATCGACAGTAGCCTGGGGCGTTGTCCCCTGGAGTATACCATTCCTAATTTAGGGCTTCTTGCCCGCTTCGCTCTGCACATACTCCTCAAGAGACATGATACGGGGTTCCTCGCGTGATGGCGCGGGAGGAGCAGGTAACGGAGGCCCGAAGCTGCCTGCTGACTCAATCGAGGCAGTCATAACGGATTCCTTGGGGCTCCGTGGCTTCTTAGCCACGTCCCGCTTCTTTGCAGGATAGTTGGCTGGATATTTGAGTTCCGTGAGCATTTCCTTCCGTACCTTCTCCGTATCCGCTTCTACATATCCCTTCGGGTACTTCGCGCGCGTCCAAAGACTGAAGCGTCGCTTCCAGGCTTCCATCTCGTCCTTAGGCATAGCCCTATACTTCTTAACTTCTGGAGCAGTCATTATCTTCACGACTTCCGGCTGTGCCGCGCTAACGGTTTCCGTCGTGGGTCTCTGGACCTGTTGAGCAGGCGGTTTGTCGGTGGAGTGCGTTGGCTTCTCAGTCGCAGCAGCCGTCTGATTAAGCGGGCTTCCTGCAGCAGGTTGTGCCTTCGGCTTCATCACATCCTTTGAGTCATGGTTATGACCGAACGCAAGAAGGCCCAAGAATCCTGCGAACCCTGCGTTGCCCGCGACCTGTAAGAACCCACGTATGCCATGTATCCGCCGTCTCGTATCGAGCCTGTCCTCACGGTGCCGAGCGGCCTTTTGAGCAAATGTTTTAAGTTTTTCGGGCTCGAGCTTTTGTACTTTGTCCGGTTGGAATGCGGGGAATGCGGTCGGGGGTAGCTTCTTAGAGCTCTTTCCGCCCATAGCCATACGCGTGAGCACGGTATTCACCATCACTATCGGCTGGTCCTCGGTCGCCGCAAGCTTCGTGACTACGTCCTCGAGCACATCCTCTTTTTCCGCGCGAGAGTCCGCGTCCGGATTAGCCGCGAACTTGCTACGCTCAAGCAGGACCCGAGCTATCGCGTGCCTGACCCCCTCGCTTACCGGACCCGTGAACTCGTCGAATAACTCCTCACTCTCTTTATCGAGAAGCTTGCGAGTCGCGGTACCCTTGTACTTCTCGCAGTGAGCGTTCAGCCTTTCGCGAACTTCTATGACACGATTCCATTCCGTTTGTATATCCTGCACTTTCAATCCCGCCTCGTGTATTTCATCAGCGAGCGCAAAGTAGATCTCGCTAAGCGCTTCCTGCTTCGCCTTCACCTCGGCTTCGATCTTCTGCCTCTTTGCTGCAGCTGTTTCCGCAGGTGTTGGGCCGCGCTCAGCTTTATCCTTCTTCAGAGGGACTTCGGCGATCGGTGGTGCGTCCGGAGCAAGGACGGGTTCCAGCGCATCATCATCGTCTCCTGACGGTTCGACCGTAGGTTCTTCCTCAACCGAAACGACGACAGGCTCATCTTTAACTTCTTCACGAGGAGCGTCCTCTACCTTCTCTACAGACTGCCCCTTCATGACACCGTATGCTTGCCCGACCTCCTTCACGACCTTGATGACGCGGGAAATCGGTTCTATCGATGTGGAAGAATATTTACGGTACTGGGTGATGACTGTCCGCAGCTTCTTGATGTCGGCCAGGTCGCTCGTCTTCTCCTCGGATGTGCGCTCCACATCAGCCTTAATCCTCTTGGCTTCCGCATCCGCCTCGCTTTCCATCCTCACGAGCTCGGCCTCGATCGCTTCACGCGTCCCCTCGCTCACCATTCCTGTGGTCTTGGATTCTGCTTCGAGCGTTTCCAACACCGAAGACAAGCCGCCTTCGAATGACGCTTCCCGTGCTTGCTTCTGCGGAGGTCCCCCTTCTCTAGACATACGTATCAGGAAAGATAGCGGCTTCTTATAGTGCTCTCAACAGTAGCACGTTCCCGCCCGTAGGTGAGGTAGGAAAGTTCGCGGAGATCGTCCACCTGCGCGAGGTTGCCTGTGGATGGCGGCACTGATTTAAAGTTGAACGGCTTCTGCGGCACTCCCTTCGAAAGCATGCGTATGTAGGCGTTGTAGTTCTCGATGTTCACGAAATCGAGCGCTCCGAACACGGGAGCGAACTGCTTGGCGAAAAATTCCCCGTCCGCCTCGCCCACCCGGAACACCGCCATGCTTCCAACGTTACCGAACACCGCATCCCGCACCTTCTCATCCACTTGAGCCAGGAACTGGTGCGCGATGGTGAGGGAAAGCTTGTATTTGCGAGCCTCGGAAAGAATGCTCGGAATGGAGTCCGTGGTGATGTTCTGGAACTCGTCTATGTATAGATAGAACGGCGGGAAGTCGGCACGGGGGTCGTCGGCCCGCGAGAGCGCTGCCATGAAGAGCTTCCCGACGAGGATGAGCCCGAGCAGGTTCGCGTTGCGCTCGCCGAGCCGTCCCTTCGAGAGGTTCACGAGCAGTATCTTCTTCCCATCGATGACGTCGCGGAACTTGAAGGAGGACTCCTGCTGGCCGATGATAGGGCGCATGAAGTCGTTGGCAGTGAAGTCATCGAACTTGTTCGTGATATACGGCACGATGTTCGCGAGTGATGCCTCCCCATCCGCCTGCGTTGCTATCTCGTTCCAGAACTGGTTCACGATGGGGTTCATGGACTTTGCGAGCTTCATGTCCCGGAACGCCTTGTTCGAGAGCACGCGGCCGATATCCATGAGGGTGGAGCCCGATGCCGGGTCCTCCATCACGAGCAGGGTCGCATTGCGGAAGTACTGCTCGAAGGCGGGGCCCATCGACTCCGGCACGTCCCCATATAGCCTGCGGAAGATAGCGAGAAGCTCGTTCACGATGAATGTCTTCTGCTCAGGGCGCGAGGCATCGTATTCCAGCAAGTTGAGACCGAACGGCCTATCGATGTATGCCGGGTCGAAGTATATGACGTCTTCGTACCGCTCGGGCGGGATGGATGCGAGAACGTCGAGGATATCGTTGCCGTGCGGGTCGATGAAGCAGACGCCGTTCCCGGCCTTGATGTCCTGCTCGATGAGCGTCTTCATGAACGATGTCTTACCCGTACCGGTCTGCCCGATGACATAGAGATGGCGAAGACGGTCCTCGTTCGCAAGCCTGACCTCGGTGGCCGAACCGCGGAACGTGTTCGTACCGAGCAGCACCCCGTCCTGCGGGAGGCCCACAGGAGCCGCAGCGCTCGTGAAGCGGGATTGGGTGAGGTGCGGCGATGACTCGATGCCTTTGGGCGGGAAGTGGTACATCGTCGACACCTCGCGAAGCGACAGCGGAAGCGATGGTGTGCCGAACAAGCGGTACGAGAAATTGCGGAAGAGCTTCTTCGCGTCACCTCCGCTCGCACGCTTCCATTCGAGCCGGTTCCCTTTCGTATTCTCGAACTGATTGAAGGCGGACTCGAGCTCGGTGAGTATCTGCTCTGCCCTATGCGGATCCCTCGAAGAGACCACGAGGCGCATGTTCGTATTTATTATCGGCGCCGCTATCTTCTTCTCGAGCGCCTCGATAGCTGCTTGGTCGGCTTTGGTAGGGTCGTGCGGTATCTTCTTGCTCGAGGTGAATATGTTCACTGCCTCCTTGGCGAGATCGCCGACGAACGTCTCCGGTATGGAAAATGCCTTGGCGCGTGACTGCCCCTCGCGCAGCGCATGCAGCACTTTCTTATAATGCTCGATGTAGTGGTTGCCGCGGGGCTTGAGCAGTATCTGGAGCGAAGCGCCTTCCCCTTCGGACGATATCTTCGCGAATGCGTTCAGGAGCGTGTTGAGCGGGTCGTAGTCGAAGTCCGTGTAGTCCTTGAGCGGAAGGAGCGGATTATCCTTCTGGAGCGCATAGGAGCCCACGCTCGTCCCATCCTCGACGAAGATGTTGTAGTCGTTGGGCTGCATCTTCACCACTGCATTCGGGAATATGGCGAGAAGCTGCTTCTCGAAGAGGTCACGGCGGGTATTGGGCACCGCGGCATAGAACATGAGGTGGGGGGCATCGACCGCTATCGCGAGCTCAAGCGAGAAGTACGGGTGCTCACCCTTATGCGCGTGCTCGAGCGAGAGCATGCCGGCGTAGAACTGCTCCATGGAGGAGAGGAGCTCTTTCAGCGGCCGTGCCCTATCTTTATCATCTCCTCCTGCCATCTCCGGCAGCGCTATCTCATACAAGCTCATGTGTAGCGCCTTCCACTCGGGCTCGTTCTCACGAAGGCCTTGCACCTGCATGCCTGCCACTACGTACTGCACGAGGAACCGGTGGAAATCATCCTCGAGGTGCGGGCTCTTGAGCTTCTCGAGCACCGCGAACGCGTTGCGCACTCCTTTCGTCTCGATGAGGGTGCGTAGTTCGGCCATGGTCTCATCGTTCTGTTCCGGGTCGAGCGAAAGCGTCAGTGCCTCGACTGATTCCGCAGGTAGCTGATATCCAGGAGCATAGTGTTCCGCCTGCGTATTCTGCGCATGATGCAGTATGCGTTCATGCGCGATCTCTTCACGCGGCCGGCTCTCCTGCAGCTGCGCGAGCTCCGCCTCCTTCGCGGCTATCTGCTCGCGAAGATACGCAAGCTCGGCCTCGGGCGAGGCTATAGGTCGTATGGGTCCCTCCATTACGCTCCAGTATACGGCACGTGGCTAACACGAGAACGCGCGCTGGTAATAACCAGCGCGCGTTCCGACGCGAAATGAGTCTAGGCTCGCTTGCCCAACCCGCCAAACAGCGCGTTGATGAGCGACACGACGATCGAGAAGAAGAATGCTGGCCAGAATCCATCGACGGCGAAGCCCGGCACCACCATGCCCGCGAGCATGATGAGGAGCGCGTTCACGACGAGCGAGAAGAGCCCGAGGGTAACGATGTTTATCGGGAGCGTGATGAGCCCGATGAGCGGCTTCAGGAACACATTGATGAGGCCGAGCACCACGGCGAGCACGAGCGCACCCACGAGGGTCACATCGATGCCAGGGATAAGATACGCGGCGATACCGATAGCAAGAGCGGAAACGATCCAATGGACTATGGTCATAGAGCGGGGTTAGTGGCTAACTCATCCAGCATAGCGCTGGAATATAAAATATCCATGAAGGCGCTAGGATAGCCCGAACGCCTTGCCAACCAGGACGCCCACGAAGATAGCAGCGCCCCCAAGCAGGACCATACGGAGGACGCGCGGGAGGACGGAACGCCCTGATAGGCGAGCCTGCACAACGCCAAGCGCTGCGAGCACGATGAGCGACAGCGCTATCGAACCGAAAAGGGCTTGCTCATCCTCAAGGAAGAAGTAGGGCACGATCGGAACCAAGCCCGCTATGATGCAGGAGGCGAACATAGCAAGACTGCCGAGCAAGGTGTGGAGGTTCGTCGTTGGCACTCCCTCGTATTCCTGCGCCGACTCCTCGGAGAGGAAGCTACCGATGCCCATAGAGAACGCTTCGACGGAGATGTACACGAAACCGGTGAGGAGCAGCACCTCATGAGAGATATTCTCGGCCGCAAGGCCTGAGAGAAGCCCGACCGTAGCGGCCAGGCTGTCTTCGATACCGAAGATGGTATTCCGTACGAAGAGCGAGTTGCGTCTCAAGGGCGACATGGGCTATCGAGCGAAGGAGAAGGTCTCGACGATGCTATCGAGGCCCTTGTACCTTGCCTCGAGTGCCTCGTCCGCTATGTCCTCGGGACTATCCGGGTCATCGCGATAGCTTGAGCCCGCCGCTATCTTCTCGAGCGCGAAGCAGGAACCCTCATGGAGGCTGCGATAGCTGACGCCCTTAACATACTGCTGCATGCCAGCGTTCTGGAAGGAGAATGCTTTCCAGACGATACCGCCTATCGTTACGTCCTCAAGGACTACTTCCCCCTGCTCCGTCGTTGGCTTCAGGCAGTTCGTTACCTCCTTCGCGTCCGCGCTCTTACCGATGCGCACCTGCGCGTTGTAGTAGCGGGGATACGAGCTATCGCTCTCGGTGCTGTATGCGATTATCGCGACGATAGGAGTGCCTTCGGAGCCTGCAAGTGCATTCGCCCTCCACGAGGAAGCGAGATGATAAGTCGGGGAGAACATTTCCTCGAGCAGAGCAGTCTCCGGGTAGCTTATGGCGAACCCGTGCTCGCCGCTCGCATAGATAGCGCGACCGGAAAGGTCGGGGGTCGTGGTCGCGACCGGCTGAGGAGCGACAACTACCGGGGGGACGGGGGTCATGGTGATGAGCCATGCGAGCACGATGCCGCTTACCGCGAGCACGGCGAGTATCCAGATACGATGATGGTGCCACCTCATAACGCCCTACTATACCATTCTACCCGCCGAGGACGTCGAGGCGTGAGACGTATATAACATCCGCCTCTATGCGTCCCTCCACCCGGACTCGCGTGCCCGCCTGGAGCGGTTCAGGGTTCCCGCTTCCGGGCGTGCACGGGATATCTCCCGCGTAGCAGGCGTAGCCGTCCGTCAGCACGAGCCGCTTCGTTACAACCCTCGTACCCTCCTCGCTATACAGGAGGTACGGCACGCTGTTCGATGAGGGGCCATCATCGGTGACGATGCTCCCTTCTATCGCGACTGGCAGGTTCGCGGGCGCAACAACCGCAGCAGCCAGCAAAGGCGCTTGCGCGACCTCTGTCGCCTTCGGGACTCCCCCATGCGTACGTATATAAAGGATGAGCGCGATGACGATAAGTATCGCGCCTCCGAGCTTAGCGAGCGCTCCCATGAACAGAACGATACGTGGAAGCGGTTAGGGAAATGATGAACACGGTGTGACGGACAGGAGTGGCTATCCTTTCTGCTCGGAAGCAGCGAGAAGCCGCTCGCGTACGAGATCCTGCGGAAGCACGGAGAGGAACCAGCCGGCTTTGGGGCCCGACGTGCGGCCGAGGAAGAGCTGATAGAGCGCGCCGAACAGCTCCTTTGGCTCTATCGGGACCTCGGTCTTGAGCTCATGCAGACGATGATGGAGTTCTTCTCCTGTACGAGGAGTCTCCACGAATGAGGCGAGGAGGGAGAGCGCTTGCTTCTGCGCCCCCGAGAATTCAATCTCCGGCATCTCCGCATGGATCTCATAGCGATAGCTCTCGGGAGCATACGTCGACAACCAGAAGCGCGCGTATTCCGCACGTTCTTCGAGCAGCACCTGCTCCTCGTTCGTAAGCGCCTCCCCTTTCACTGCTTCGGCTTCCGCAAGGAGAGAGAGGTGCGGCATCTGCACGACGAACGCCACTTGCGAGAAACGGAACTGCCAAGGAGCAGTGAGCTCCGCACGGTTCTCCGGAAGCTGCGCGAGGGCATAAAGACGGGTGAAGTCGTCGGCGACGCCCTGGCGCACCTTTTCAGCGAGATCGTCGTACCAATCGTACATGCGTGGGACTGAGTCGCCGGAAGGGTCGACGTCTATCTGCTGATTGATGTCTTTGCCGATGAGGACGAGCCGGAGCACAGGAGCAGGGAAGAGATCGCTCATCTCTTTTGCGGTCGAACCCTTTCCTTTCGACGACGACATCTTCTTCCCTCCCACCAGGAAGAACTCGTACGGTATATCGAACGGGGGTTCATTCCCGAAGACCTCGCGCACGATATGGTTCGCCACGTCGCGCGACCCTCCTTTGGTCGAGTGATCCTTGCCTGCGCCTTCGATATCGACGCCGACCGCGACCCACTTGGCGGCCCAGTCCGCTTTCCAGAATAGCTTCGAGGTACCGCCATATGGCGATATGCGTGCCTCCTTGCCGCACGGCGCCGCGCCATACGGGCTCTGATCGCACACATACGCAACGGTCGTGCCGTCGAAGTCGAACGCACGGGTCGTCTTTATCTTCCCGCACTGCTCGCACACGACGGATATAGGGAGCCAGCTATCCTCCTTCTGCGAGCCCGAAACCTCCTTCTGTATACGGCGTATGTCGGCCGCGTGCTCGAGCGCCGTCTTGATGAGGGCATCCATCCTGCCCGACGCATACAGTTCGCGGGCGGTGTAGTAGCTGGGATTGAATCCCGCTTTCTTGTGCACGCGCATGAACTCATCGCCATAGTAGTCGGCATAGCTATCGAAGTCAGGCTCGGGCGACGGTACCGCGTAGAGCGGCTTCCCGAGGTGCTCCCGGTACTTCTCCTCATCGAGATACCCGGGTATCGAATCGAAATCATCGAAATCGTTCAGCTCGTACTGGTATTCGTTCGCCACACCGTATTCGGTAAGTACTTCGGCAATGACGCCGTGTATCGCGACACCACGCATCGAGCCGATGTGCACGCGCCCGGAGAGGGTCTTCTCGTCACGTATCAAAAGCGGCTTCGCCTGCGCGCGTTCTCCTTTCGTATCTTGTATCTCTTTCGCTATGCGATCGGCCCAGAACATGCCCGAATCCTACCACGCGCACGCGTAGGATTAATAACCCTTATTGAGCCAGAGCGGCTTTACTTCACTCCCAGCTCCTCCGCTCGGCCATGCGTTATTAGGCGCCTCGTATCGCGTCTTCGCACGCATGGGTGCCTGTTCAATCGTCGACGTCGCGTTCGCATCAGTGGTGAGCATCACCGCGGCACTATCGGCATCAGATGCTGCCACTGCAGTGACCGCGGTCACTTCGTTCTCATCGGCTCCCCCGAACTGCGAGAGATCGACATCGGCGGTAGCGGCAATGCCCGGAAGGAGCGATATCTCCGTGTGCAGGCGTGCTTCCGCTATCTTCCCCGCCTGCGCCCTGAAGCTCTCGGCGAGCTCCATCTCATGGCTTGGAGCGAATGCTGCGGTCTTCGCGAACTGACGCACATTCGTGTCGGCTGCCATCATCATTGTTGCGGCTTCAGGTTCCTGTGGCTCAGGCGGGGTAAGCGCATACGCGCGTGCGGTGAGCTGACCCTCGAGCTCGGTGCGCACGCGGAGCGAGGCGCTCACGTCCCCCTCCGCCTCGAGCGCGTCCGCCTCCTCCGATGCCTGCTCCACATGGGTCGCAAGCTCCTGGCCGAGATAGAGGGCGGTCTCCTCATCGAGGCGACCATCCTTCAGGAGGACGATGGCTTCGTCGGCCCTGCGGGTGGCGAGCTGCGCCGATACGCGGGCACGCTCTTCATTGCTGTTGGCGAACGAGGTGATGACCTTCTCGTTTACCTTCGTCTTGAGGCCATAGAGCGCGTCGCCAGGGACCGCGCCTTCCGCACCAAGCGCAGCACCGCCGCCCGTCACAAATATGAAAAGGAGGAGCGCTCCCGCGTACGAGGTGCGGCGTGCGGTGATGAAGACCATGAAGGGCGAGGGGCGGGCAGCCGAAAGGCCGCGCTCAGGGATCGCGTGGAGGTCGGCGTAGCTTGCAAGCGTAGTCCGGATACGAGCGAAGCTGGTATCGGATAGCTTAAGGTCGCGTACACCGCGTATGAAATTGTTGAAGTAGTGGTTCATTGAACACGTATGATGTCTTGCACCTTCTTTACACCCCTATTGATGCGCACCGAGATGGCGTTTGCCGACTCCCCCGTTATCTCCGCTATGTCGCGGGGCGAGAGCCCGTCGACGAACCGGAGCAGGAGCGCCTCGCGCGATGGCGCATCGAGCTCATTGATGGCCCGGAGCACCTCCTGATGCTCTGCGTTCTGCGTTATCTTCTTGTAGTCGTCGTTCGCGAAGTCGAGGCCCAGGTCCTGGAGGACATCGAGCGATGACTCCTTCTTCTTGCGGTACCAATCGATGACCAGGTTGCGCGCCATCGTATAGAGGAGGGCCCGTGCGTTGCGGAGCTCCGTCCCCTCACGCAGCGCCTGCCAGAAACGCATGAAGACCTCCTGCGTTATATCCTCGGCAACTTCCCGCCTGGACACCTTCAATAGGCAGAAGCGGAATATATCGCTTCCGTACGCGTCGTACGTCTCGAGGAAGTATGCTTGTGAGTCTTCTTGGTCCATTGATGATGACGCCCGAACGCCCCGTAACTTACCGGGCGTTCTTGACAGGTTCCTGTTAATCGGTCGCGCTGCGGTGACGGTATGCATAGGAGCGTACCGTCGCACGCGCCATGTGAAGCCTTCATGACAGGTGGCATGAAGGCCCTCCTAGACTATCACGCCTTTCTAGAGCGAGTCCCGCACGAAGATGAAGCGGGGACCCTTGTATCCGAGCTCAGGCTTGTCTACCTCTTCCATGAACATCGCTTTGGGTCGCACGACGAACTGCGCGATCGCATCCTCGTACAGCGGACGATACAGGACCATGTCTTCTTCGGTTTCCGTGTGGAAGGCGATACCCATAACTTCATACAGCTTCTCGCTGTCTTTGAAGTGGTGGTATATGCCAGGTTTAATTTCCATAGTGTAGGTCAAGCATCTGTATATCGTATCGCTTCACTTTCTTATCCTCCTCCGCAATCCCGAGCTCCGAAAGGAGCGCATGCATGGACGCGACGATTGCATCGTGTTCGGAGTCATCTGCTACGCACCGCTCCACCTCGATGAAGGAGCCGATGCCAGGGAGCTCGTCCAAGCAAATCTCGAACTCATCCAGCTTGGCGGTGCGCCTATGCTTTGTAACCCGCACCGCTTCGGTGAAGCCGAGCATCAAGATGATATCCGCCATGATGTCGCGGGAGGCGATCTCGGTCTCATGCTCGGTCGTTACGGTATCGCCGAAATGCTTCCGGCTTGGATTGTGCTTGGCGGTAAAGATAGTTCGACCATCGCCTAAGGTGCGCAACCGGAGGAAGTGATGATTCTCAAGATACTCATCCACCGACGAACCAGGCTCTCGAACGAAGATGATATCTTCCTGGCTTACCGGATCGGTGAATACGCAGCCTAGCGCCTCGAGCTTCTCTATCAGCTTGGCTGGCTCCGAGACCCGGGCCTTAACTTCTATTTCTCGCATGCGGCAAGTATACCAATGAGCTGGGGTGCGCTATGGTACTGCTATGAAGAAGAAAGCCGCTCCTAAGAAGACCGTCCGCAAGGTACAGCCGGCAGCTACAGCACCGACCTATCCAATGCGCATCAACCAGTACCTTGCTCTCAAGGGCCATTCGACGCGCCGCGGCGCCGATGAGCTCATTGAGAAAGGCGTCGTCCTCATCAACGGGAAGCGGGCGCAGCTCGGTGACAAGGTGAACGAGACGGACACCGTGGATGTACGCTTCCGCAAGCCGCAGAACTACGTATACCTCGCGTTCAATAAGCCTAAGGGGATGGACACGCACAAGGAGGGTACCGGGACCGATGACGTCATCAGCTCGCTCCCCGGCGACCTCAAGCGCCTAAAGCTCTTCCCGGTCGGTAGGCTCGATAAGCCATCGCGCGGCCTCATTCTGCTCACGAACGACGGCCGTATCACCGACCGCCTTCTGAACCCTGAATACGAGCATGAGAAGGTATACGAAGTCACCACGAAGAAGCCGCTCCGCGAGAGCTTCAAGGAGAAGATGGAGAACGGCGTGGATATCGAGGGATACATCACCAAGCCCGCCAAAGTCACGGTGCTCGGTGAGAACCGCTTCCGCATCGCCATTACCGAAGGGAAGTCGCACCAGGTGCGTCGCATGGTGGTTGCGCTCTTCAATGAGGTAGCTGACCTCAAGCGTGTCCGTATCATGAATATCCCGGTGGAGCCGCTCAAGCCGGGCGCGTACCGTAGACTCGAAGGGAAAGAGCTCGCCACCCTCCTCGCTTCCCTCAAGCTCGATTAGGTCGCCACTGCGACTTCAAGAGATCCACGCGGATACCCTTGAAGACGACTCCTTCCGCTTCGAGCATCTTCCGTTTGGTGTGGATGCCCATACCGGCGCTGTACCCTCCGAGCGCGCCGCCCGCGCCCACCACACGATGGCACGGTGTCTTCGGAACATCGGGATTGTGGCGCATCGCCATACCGACCGCTCTCGCAGCTTTCGCATTCCCTGCGAGCGCCGCTAGCTGACCGTACGTCGCTACCTTCCCCTTGGGGATTCGGCGTGCGATCTCGTATATCTTCAGCGTGAACGGGCTCTGCATCTATCCCTTTGGATCGAACGCGAACGACTTAAGGAGACGGTCATAGTCGGCAAGCATGCCGTCGGTGGGAGTCAGCCAGGTGACGGAGACTGCGATGATATCGTCGCCGTGCGCGAAGACGGTCGTCTTCCCTTCATAGAGGCCTGACCAGTTGTAGACGAGCGCGTCCGCGCCACCGACTGTCGTGCTCGTATAGTTTCCATCACCGAGGTTAAAGTTCGATTCCTCCGTTCTATTTGTCATCCAATCCATGATCGACTGCTTGTCGATATCGTTCTGGATGATATCGATGCTTATGGCGGTCGGGCCTTCGCCGCCCTCTACTGGAACGGTATCGCTTTCACGTATGAGCGTGATCGTGTGACGCTCGCGCTCTGCGGTCCCTGCCTCGCGCTCGAAGAGCTCATAGAAGGTCGGGTACTGGAACGAGAAACCGCGTTCCGCGTCCATGTACTGCTTGCCTGACACTGCCGCGGGAGCAGGTCCGGTAGGTGACAGGGCTTTTTTCGTATAGAGCGCGTAGGCTCCGGCGCCCACGATAGCGATTGCGAGCACTATGAGGATGAGGCTGCGAAGTGGCTTGTTCATATCCTCTAGTATACCGAGTCCGGCTTATGGAGCTACTGCGATGAGCTCGAGCTTCTGTACCCGGGTCAGCTGCCGTACCTCGTACTCCCGCTTGAGCGCGGCGCTCTTATCCAAGCACTTCTCCTCGTAGCAGAGTGTGACGGGGCGGCGTGACTTGGTGTAGCGCGCTCCTTGCTTGGAGGTGTTGTGCGTCTCCAAGCGCTTCTCTACGTCGTTGGTTATGCCGGTATAGAGCGTGCCGTCCGCGCACTTCAGCATGTATACGTAGTAGGGATCTTCCTGCATCGGTTCATGATAGCCCGATTGCGAGCGCGTGCCGAGTGACCTACACTGACCCTCATGACTACCTATTCCGGCGGATGCCATTGCGGTGCGGTGCGCTACGAGGTCGAGATGGACCTCGAGAAGCTCATCGTGTGCAATTGCTCCCACTGCCACAAGAAAGGCTTTATCCTGGGTGCGGTAGATAAAGAAAAATTCAAGCTTCTGAGCGGAGAGAGCGAGCTCACGGAGTATCTCTTCAATAAGAAGGCCATTCGCCATCTCTTCTGCCGGATCTGCGGTACGCAGTCGTACGCCGAGGGAGTGACATTCCCGAAGATGATGGTCAACGTGCGATGCCTCGATGAGGTGGATATCGAGTCGCTTACCCCCGCACCGTTCAACGGGAAGGATGTATAGATAAATGAAAAGAGGCGGTCCGTTCGGACCGCCTCTTTTCATTCTTGAATCTACGCAGCCTTTTTCTTTGCTACTTTCTTTGCGGGAGCTGCCTTCTCTTCCTTCTTGGTCTTTTCCGCCTTCGCGACCGAGCCTGCGAGAATGGAGGAGTACGCGGCACCTTCGAGCGTCAGTATGAGGGTGTCGAGCTTAGCGTGCACAGCAGCAAGCTCCTTCTGCATGGCGCCGATGCGAGGATCCTCGACAGGTACTGCTGGGCGCGACATCGGGCGCTCGGGACCATAGCTGCGCTTCTCGAATGAGTTCGAGGTTGGACGCGCGTCATCGCGGACGAAGCAGTCCTTGCAGTACACGGGCTTCTTTCCGTTGGGACGGAAGGGCACATCGCAGGCAGCGCGACACTTGCTGCAGGTAGCCTTGAAGGTCTCGGTGCGTTCGCCCTGGTCGCGGCCACCGGGACGACTCCCTCCGCCGAAGCTCGGGCGGCTGAATCCTCCCTTATTGAAGCCACCGGAACGTGGTCCCTTGCTGAAATTGCCTCCCTTCTTGAATTCACTCATGAGTAGATAGTTGGTGTTAGTGCACTGATTATATCATAAGTTTTATAAAAAACAACACTCATCCCTTCCGGCCATTCCATGTTTGCTGCATTCCTCGGCTGGTATATAGTCCAAGCAGATTTTTGGAGGTGCACATGCGCAAGCAAGACGCGGAGCGATCGCGCCGGAATGCTCAACGAACGCGGAGAAAGACGATTCGACGGCAGAAGAAGTGGAGGCAGGTGTCGGTCCTTCTTCTGAACCTTGAACGCTATGCCAGCCGCTACAGCCAGTATCGAGCCCGGTATTGGTCGACTGCTGGACTGCTTCGAGGCCTTTTGAGTTCGGAGCAGCAGGCGCGCTTCCCCTTGCCGCTTAGAGAGCACCGCGGCTCGGGCTATGCGCTCAGTCGCGGAAGAAGGATTATCTAAACGAGTTAGATGTTCTAGGCGTCACCCTTCGGGGTGGCGTTTCTCTTTGCGCATGGGAGTACTTGCAGCCGGTATACTGTGTCCTGTTATGGATCACGTATCATGAGCACCATACGAGCTATTTTCCGCTTCTTCTGGCGCCGGTATAGAGGATGCTGGAGAAAGGTCGCACACCGGAATGAAGCCAGTGCTGCTCGCGAGGCGAGGCGTTTGCGTAGTGGTGCACATGCGTATCGCTGCCTGTATTGCCGCAAGTGGCACGCGGGTCACTCGAGATGAAGCACTTTTGCTGGGGAGCTAGGGTACGATCCTAGAGTCTTCTGCTTCAAAGGCAGACGTGTTACCAGTTACACCACTCCCCAAATGGGCGACGATTCCCGCAATCCAACCGCTTATCTTGCGGTTAAGAGTCGTGCTTGACCTCACTTTAATGCGTAGTAAGCCATGATACAAGCTTGCGCATGATTGCTGAATACTATTCCAACTCGCACGTTATCTTTAGCGCTGCGATGTCTTCGCCAGTAAGCTCAAGCGTCGAATCGATATTGTACGAATACATGATGGATTCCGGATTCTCCACATGCCCATCGATACCGAGCGCATGGCCGAACTCATGCGCGAGCACACGTTTGAGCTCCCGCTTGTTCGTGAACTCGTAGATATTGATGCGCTCACCGTTTTCGTCTGAAATATATGTTCCCTGGTTGAAGTCGCTGCCCGCGTCCTCGTTATAGACATTCACCTTCGCGTTCGTCGCTCGCACCAGCTCGTTGAGCTCATCGACTTCCGTTCCCAATCTTTTAGCGAGCGTGTTCACCTCATCCACGAGCGCATTGAGCGCGCGCTGCTTCCGTTCGAGGGAGCGCTGTTCCTCCTGGAGCTTCTCGTACTCGTCCGGGGGCGCACCTCCACGCGCGTTCCAATACGCTACCGACTCATCGTACTTCTCATTGTCCCGCTTGAACGCAGCCTCGCTCGCTTCGAAGCGAGTACGTAGCGTGAGGTATTTACTTCGCGTGGCTTCGACTTCCGCTCGCTTCGCCGCGTACGCGTTCTGCTCGGCATCGATCGCTTGCCCCAGCTGCGCGTTCTGCTGATGCTCGCCATATGCGAGATTCACCACGACTGCATTCGTTTCGCCTCTCTCTACGACCACCTTGCCGGCTGCTGCGTTCCAAAGTGAAGCCGCTTCCGCAAGCGCGGATTCGAACTCCGTGCGCGTTATGCCGAACCGCTCGTCGAACGCTCCGAGCGTGTACTGGATAGGGTGCTCGCACGCAGGTTCGAAGAGCGTCCTGACATCGAGCTTGGATACATCGATTCCCTGCCCGAACGCAGCGGCACCAGCTGCAACAAGACCGACTACGGCAATCGGAAGACCGTATTTAAATACCTGCTCACGCGTTGTCGGCTGCATGGTTCATGAGCTCGAGCACGGCGAGTTCGAGCGGAAGGGCTGGCACCGGAGAGAAGCGTATGCGCGACGCAGCATCGAGGAATGTATGGAGCGTCGCGTGCGATATCCGGGATCCAGCAGCTTTAGCGAGCGTTTCCAATTCCCCGTACGCGTCGGAGCCCAGCTCGGTAGCGAGTTCCGTTTTCAGTTCGGGCGCATGTCGGATGAGCAGCACGTGACGGAGCGCCTCGAGGAGCAGCGTGAGGTATAGCTGCATGTCGACTCCTGCGCTATCCGCAGTGCGAATAGCCATCAGAGCGTCGCCCTGGTTCCCTTCAGCAAGAGATTTCAGTAGGGTGAGTACAAGCGAATGCTTGGGCGCACCTGTCGCGCGCTCCACATCCTCGCGCGAGACCTTCTTGTCCGTCACCGACGCAAGCACTTTCTCCAGTACCGAAAGCGCATCCCGGTACGATCCATCTCCCAAGAGCGCGATGAGCTCCGCTCCTGCGGCTTCGAGCGCATATCCTTCCTTCTTCGCGATATCGACGACGGTCTTGGCGAGAATGGAACGCGTTGGCTTCTTGAAGTCATATACCTGGCAGCGTGACTCGACGGTCTCAGGAACTTTCTCCCGCTCGGTCGTAGCAAGTATGAAAATGGCGTGCGCAGGTGGTTCCTCGAGCGTCTTAAGGAACGCGTTCCAAGCGCCCTTCGAGAGCATGTGCGCCTCGTCGAGGATGTATACCTTGTACTTCGATTCGAACGGGAGCGTATAGATATTCTCCGTGAGCTCGCGGATGTAGTCGACGCCGTTATGCGACGCTGCGTCTATCTCATACAGGTCGCGATCGCTCGTACCGAGCTCGCGAGCGAATATGCGCGCGATAGAGGTCTTGCCGAGCCCACGGGAGCCTGCGAACAGGAATGCGTGCCCGACCTTCTCCACCTTTATCTGCTCGATGAGCGGAGCCACCACTTGGTCCTGCCCGACGATATCCTCGAATCGTTTCGGCCGGTAGGTGCGATAGAGGGACTGGTGCGCCATTCCCTGGAGTATACCGCGGGGTCTTGAGCCAGCCCAGATACGAAGAACCCGGCCGCCAGAGCGACCGGGTCTAGTGCGCACGGCGGGGATTAGTGCGGATGCCCGTTCTCCACCAGATTCTGCTCGAGCCGTTCGAGCTCGGGCGCAGGAACGCCCATCTCCTTGTACATCTTGCCTTCGGCCCGTATGCGCGTGACTATCATGTCGGTCGGCATGCCGTCGTCATACCAGCGCTGCATCAGCTTTACCAGGTCACCCAGAGGATCCTGGCCCGTCATCGGAAGGGTTGTGCTCATTTGCGGTCTCCTCTGGCTGGACTATATACCTTCCCCCGCTTTCTTCAATACCCGGGCGAGCTCGTCATAGGTATTGGTCTCCATCAGTTTTGCGCGCAGTTCCGCTGCCCCGCTCCATCCGTTCACGAACGCCTTGAAGTGCTTCTTCAATATATGGAAATGCTTCGCTGGCTTGAGCTCGCTGAAGTACTGCGCGAGCGCTCGAAGTGCCTCGAGCTTCTCCGTCGGAGTGATCGCCTCGAACGACTTGTCCGTGAAGAGCCACGGATTCCCGAAGATGCCGCGCCCGAGCATTATGCCGTCCGCGCCCGTCTCCGCTGCCTTTCGCTTCGCATCATCAAGGTTCATGACATCCCCGTTACCGAGGATGATTGTTTCAGGCGAGAGGCGGTCGCGAATAGCGACGGCACGTTCCATGAGCTCCCAATGCGCGGGCACCTTCGACATCTCCTTGCGGGTGCGCAGGTGCACGGTGAGCGCGTCGGGCTTCTCTTCGAGGATAGCTGACAGCCACTCATCCATCGTTTCCGTGTTGTACCCGATACGTGTCTTTACCGACGTCGGGAGCCCAGCGCTCCTCGCTGCACGGAACACTTCCTTGGCGCGCTCCGGGTCCTTTATCATAGCGGCGCCCGCCCCCTGCTTCTCGATGGACTTATCCGGGCAGCCCATATTGATATCGATGCCATCGAACCCGAGCTTCGCGCAGAGCTTCGCTGCATACGCCATCATCTCGGGATTGCTCGAGAAGAGCTGCGCGACGATGGGATGCTCGCCAGCTGAGAACTGCAAGTCACGCATGAGCGGGTTCTCCTCGTCCTTCATCCCCTTCTTCTCGCGCGTCGCATACAGCCCATCAGCGGAGACGAACTCCGTCCACATTACGTCAGGCGCACCATACTCCGCGATGAGCCTGCGATAGGCAGGGTCGGTTACGTCCGCCATAGGCGCGAGTACGAAGAGCGGCTTTGGTAATTCCTTCCAGAAGGAGGTCATATACGCACCTTACCCAATACCCTGTACCGTCACAAGCGACGCTTCCTTATTCGGCTGCGCCCTGTCCCACCCTCTTCACGTAGATCTTGTTCTGAAAGCGCAGGTCCACGTATTCGATGGAACCGTCGTTGAGCTTGAGGCCGGGGAACGAGGTGGCCGCGAGTATCGCCGCTTCCCCTTCCTTGCCGATGACGTACGTAATGCGCGTACCGGCCTTGGTATGGAGGTCTATCTCATCGCCACGGAGCGTGACCGACCTGATATCTGCACCGAGCCCGCGCATCGCCTTCACGAACTTGAGTGCGCCCGGGAGCGCGGACGCGTACGTCACATGCGCGCGTATCATAGACCCTTCGCTCGCCGACGGGTCGCGCTCAAGCGGTCCGTACACCAGGAGCTGGCTCTCTGCGCTTGGGGCCGCCTTCTTGGCTGCGATGATCGTCGTAGTAGCTAACGACTCGGAGGACGTCGCGACGAACGCTTGCTGCGCGAATACCAATCCTTCCGCATCCGCTTCGTAACAGGTATCGGTCGGAGCGTCGACGGACTCCCCGCACCACGTGAACGAGCTTATGCGCGTGAGTGCCTTTATATGAAGCGAGTTCAGTCCGGTAGCCGAGATTGATACCGCCTGCACGCTCGGATGGGCCTCGAGCACGCGCGCACGTATATCGCGCTCAGGTATGAAGAATATGGAATTACGGGGAAGCACGAGGTACTGATTCCCTTCGAGCGCTTGCTTGGCAGCTACTGCGATGCCTTCAGGGTCGGGACCTTCCGCGTCTACCGCCTGCACGCGGAATGCGGGCAGCCAGAGCACGTATATGACGATGGAAATGAGTACGACGAAGAGGGCAGCGAGAAGTATCCAGAGGAGCTTCCGCTTTTCTTTGCGCTTGGTACGTAAGGGCGACGCTCGTTCGCGTCGTGCTTTGGGTGCTGCCGCACGCGTCGCCTGCCGTCCGGCAGTAGCGCGTGCGGGCGCCCGGCGCGTCATCTCGACATTGCGGGATGGCGCAGATGCGCGCCCTGCCGGCTTACGCTCTACGTCCCAGGATTTCCTTGCCGACATACGGAATTAACGCTTCAGGTACCTTTATCGAACCATCCTCCTGCTGGTAGTTCTCGACGATGGAAACGAGGATGCGTGGGAAGGGGACCGCGGTCGAGTTCAAGGAATGCGCGAATTGCATCTTCCCTTCCGTGTCCCTATACCTGATGTTGAGCCTCCGGGTCTGGAAGTCATGGAAATATGACGCCGAACTTATTTCCCTATACGTCTTCTCGGCGGGGACCCATAGCTCGATGTCGTACTTCTTCACCTGGCCGAGTCCGAGGTCGCCCCCGCAGTTCACCACCGTGTGGTACGGGATATTGAGTAGCTCCATGAACTCTTCGGTATTGCGGTTTATCCATTCATGCAGCTCGACCGAGGTAGCGTGCGAGGCCTCCGCGAGCACGACCTGCTCCCACTTGAAGAACTCGTGCACGCGTATGAGGCCCTTGGTGTCCTTGCTGTGGGCGCCGGCTTCCCTGCGGAAGCACTGGGAGTACGAGAGGAACTTGAGGGGGAGTTGGCTCGCCTCGAGCGTCTCGTCCATGTAGTACCCCATGGTCGCGACTTCCGCGGTGCCGGCCAAGTATTCGCTATCCTGCGTCCTATATAGGTCGTCCTCGCCTTGCGGGAGATACCCGGTACCCATGAAGGTTTCGCGACGCACGAGCGATGGCGCGATCATGAGCTCGAGGCCCTTGCTCGAGAAATGCTTGAGCGCGAGCTGCGAGACCGCGTTGGCGAGAAGCACGCCGTCGCCCTTGAGGAAGTATCCGCGGAAGCCCGCGACCTTTGCGCCTCGCTCGAAGTCCGCCATGCCTGCAGCGGTCATCAGTTCCGCGTGCCCTTTCGGTGCAAAGGAGAATTCCGGAACAGTTCCCCACACCTTCACCTCCTTATTATCAGCATCGCTCTCCCCTTCGGGCACGGACATATCAGGGATGTTCGGTACCATGAGCATGAGCTTCTGCCACTCCTCCATGGCCGCCTTGTACTTCTCTTCGGTCGCTGCCATTCCTTCTTTAAGGTGCCGCATAGCCTCGAGCAGCTTCTGCTTCTCCTCGCCGTCCGCGCGGGAGATGATGTTGCTCGCCCGGTTCTGCTCCGCACGCTTCTCGTCGAGCTCCTGGCGGTAACTCTTACGCTCGTCATCGACCGCGAGAAGACGGTCGATATCGACCTCTATGCGCTTCTTCGCTGCGCCGGCCTTCACGAGGTCCGCGTGCTCCCGGATGAAATGGATATCCAGCATTGTCCACCTATTGTACGGCAGCGGAGCTTAGCCGAAAAGCTGCGGGGTGGTAGATTGCAGGTAAGCTCGGCCCAAAGGAGGGAATAATGGGAAGCGTAGCTATACAGGAAGATCTTTCGCTCGAAGAGCTCGTTCGACTAGGAGTACAGGCCTTCGATATCCTTCCGAAGAAGCGGAAGGCGCTCTATCGACGGACCGATGGGGAAACGTTCCATGCGTTCGATTCCGAGCAGAAGCTCGTGGACCGGTATGGGGACAAGGTCTGGTTCGTGATGAGACGGCTCCGGGTCCACAGGAATACCCCATCGCATGGCATCTTCTCGAAAGAGAGCATTACCTACATGGTGCTGCGCTACTGCGGGACGTGCGAACTATACGCGAGGAAAACACTCGCCAACCCGGAATATCGGAAGATACTCGGGCTCAAGGAACTCGCCTAAGGCGATTATCGACAAGAGGGCAATGAAGCGCGCCGGCATCTGCCGGCGCGAGGTTTTTATCTTTCCATCATATTTAGTTCGCATACTGTCCGGATGGAAATACGAACTATTGCTCCAAACGACTACCCAGTACAGTTGCGAGAGATACCCCAAGTGCCGGAGCAGCTCTGGATTCGCGGCGCACTCCCGCCCATCAGGAATGAACTTCTGACCGTCGTGGGGTCCCGCGCGCTCACTCCATACGGAAAGCAAGCATGCGAAAAACTCATCGCAGAACTTGCCGGCTATCCTATCACTATCGCTTCCGGACTTGCGCTCGGTGTTGACGCCGTAGCGCACAGAGCCGCGCTTAGTGCAGGGCTCCACACCATTGCCTTTCCAGGTTCTGGACTTGCCGATAACGTCATCGCCCCTCGCACGAATGCCGGACTCGCCAGGGAAATACTCCAGGCTGGTGGGGCGCTTATTTCTGAATACAAGCCCGACGCGCATCCTGCGCCCTGGATGTTCCCGCAGCGGAACCGCCTTATGGTGGGCATCTCTCAGGCCGTTCTTATGATAGAAGCTGGGGAGCGCTCTGGGACGCTCATCACGGCCCGGCTCGCGGCTGAATACAATCGGGAGCTTCTGTGCGTGCCGCACCGCATAGGCGACCTGCATGGATTCGGCGCCCATCTATTCCTGCGGCTTGGCGCAACCCCCGTTTCAGAGCCCATACATATATTAGAAGCGCTTGGCATCCCAGCTCGAGAGGAGGAGGTCCGCGAGCCCGAGAACCTATCCCCGGAGGAAGAAACCATGTACGCACTCTTGGCGGAGCCGCTCGCTCGGAGCGAACTCATCAGAAGGTCGAACCTCGCTCCTGCGATAGCGATAACCGCGCTCGTTACGCTCGAACTGAAAGGCTATGCGCGTGAGGCATTCGGTGCGTGGCGACGCACTTCGCGCATGACCGTCACTTGACCATACGTACTACATCGCGGTATGCCTTCTACTAATGGCTAAACGATTGCTCATAGTCGAGTCGCCCGCGAAAGCGAGGACGATACAGCAATACCTCGGAAAGGAATACGAGGTGCTCGCTTCCGTGGGCCACGTCCGTGACCTTCCGAAATCGAACAAGGATGCCGTCGATATCGAGAACGGGTTCAAGCCCCGCTACGTCATATCGGCAGGCAAGCACGATGTCATCGAGCGCATACGCATCGCAGCCGCGAAGGCCGACGAGATATACCTCGCGACAGACCCCGACCGCGAGGGGGAAGCCATCGCATGGCATGTCCAGGAAGCAGTGGGCCTCAAGAAACCGCAGCGCGTCGTGTTCCATGAGATAACCAAGGCAGCCGTCGAGGAGGCGCTCACCCACCCGCGCGCCATCGACCAGGACCTCCGCTACGCGCAGGAGGCACGTCGCGTGCTCGACCGCATCGTGGGATACGACCTCTCCGGCCTCATCTGGAAGAAGGTACGGTACGGCCTCTCCGCCGGGCGTGTGCAGTCCCCTGCGCTACGCATACTCGCCGAGCGCGAGCGCGAGATACAGGCATTCATCCCCGAGACATACTTCACGCTCGATGCCGTATTCGCCGCTAACGGCGGCAAGTTCCCTGCCGTCTGCGTCGAGCAGCCTAAGACAGCTGAAGAAGCGGAGCGCATACTCACGCTCGGCAAGAAGGCTGCGTGGAAGGTTGGGAGCGTCACCGAGCGTGCGGAGGAGCGTAACCCGCGTCCCCCATTCACGACCTCCACGCTCCAGCAGGTCGCGTCCACGCGTCTCGGATTCTCGCCGAGCCGCACCATGCGCGCGGCACAGAAGCTGTATGAGGCAGGGCACATTACGTATATGCGTACGGACTCCGTGAACCTGGGTGCGGATGCGATAACCAAGATCGCAGAGATAGTCGATGCGGAGTTCGGGAAGGAATACGTCGAGACACGTGCCTACAAGACGAAGAGCAAGAATGCGCAGGAGGCGCACGAAGCGGTGCGTCCTACGGATCCGAGCAAGCACAGCGCAGGCGCGCCCGGCGACGAGCAGCATCTCTATGAGCTCATCCGCGTACGCACGCTCGCGTCCCAGATGGCGGCAGCGAAGCTCCAGAAGACCGGAGTGAAAGCACAGGCTGATGCGGATATACCGCTCTTCTCCGCGAACGGGTCGAGAGTTATATTCCCCGGCTGGCTTGCCTGCGACACCCGTGCGCGCGGCGAGGATGTGGAACTTCCGAAGCTCACCGAAGGAGAAAAGCTCGACCTCGTCTCCCTCGACGCTACCGAGAAGCAGACCGAGCCGCCTAACCGATACACCGAAGCCGGACTCATCAAGGAGCTCGAGAAGCGCGGCATCGGACGCCCTTCGACCTATGCCTCCACGATGAAGACCATCCAGGACCGCGGCTACGTCGAGAAAACTGGACGGACGCTCACGCCAACCGCGACCGGCATGGTGGTGTCCGGCTGGCTCGAGGAGCATTTCCCGGAATATATCAGCGACTCCTTCACCGCTGAGATGGAGGACGAGCTCGATGAGATAGCGCGCGGTGAACGCGGCTATGAAGCGACGCTTACGGAATTCTACGGACCTTTCAATAAGGCGGTGCTCGCGAAGGACAAGCTTCCGAAAGCGACCTCGCTTGGCGCGGCTCCTGCTGAATTCCCGTGCCCCGTATGCGGTGCCCCTATGGAATTCAAGCTCGGACGCGGCGGCGTGTTCATGAGCTGCACACGGTACCCCGAGTGCGAAGGCGCGCGCCAGGAGGACGGAACAGAAGTGAAGAACGATGAACCTATCGGCATCCATCCCGATACCGGTCGCCCTATTTTCATACGCACCGGGCGCTTCGGTCCGTACGTCGAGATGCCGCTCGAGGATGAAGAGCCCGAGGCGGAGGTAGTCGAGGAACCGAAGAAGCCAGCAAAGAAAGCCGGGGCGAAGAAGCGTGTCGCGAAGAAACCCAAGAAGAAGAAAATAAATGCGCGGCGCGCAAGCATTCCCGCGGGCACCGACCTTTCTTCGCTCACGCTCGCTGACGCGGTGAAGTATCTCTCGCTCCCGCGCGAGCTAGGGTCTCATCCCGACACGAACGAGCCCGTGCTCGCGAACACCGGACGATTCGGTCCCTATATCGCGCATAACGGCGAGTTCCGATCGCTCAAGGGCGCTGACGATCCGTACACGGTATCGTTCGAGCGCGCGGTCGAGCTCCTCGCCATACCGAAGCAGCCACCTAAGGGCGTCACGCTCGTGAAGGATATCGGCAAGCACCCCAAGACCGGCAAGCTGCTCACGCTCTATAAATCAAAGCAGGGATTCTTCCTGAAGAAAGGCTTGCGGCGCATTTATCTGCCCGAGAGCCTTGATACCGATACGTTCACGCCGGAAGAGGCCGCTGAATACTTGAAATAAAAGGAACCCCACGGCGCAAGCCATGGGGTCTTCTTTTGTGGGCCGAAGCCGCTACTAGCCGAAACGGCGCTCGAGGTCCCCCAACGTTCCTTCCGGAGGAACTGGCACTCGCCGCGCCTGGGCCGCGGCATGTATCGCGTCGGTGCGCTCACGCGCCCATTCGCACATCACCCGAGTCCCTTCTTTCGCTGCCTCGCACGGCTTCTCGGCAAAATGGCACAAAGAACATAGCATCGTATCCCCTCGTATTGCTGCACGCTTTCTCTAACTACATTGCGCAAGCGCAAGTTACCAGTATGCTTGAACAGTATGACGACGGTCAAGGAAATCATCGCCCAAATGACCAGTCCGAGCGCAGGAGACGAAGCGCTCATCCAGAAGGCATACGACTTCGCCCGCAAAGCGCATGAAGGCCACACCCGGTATTCCGGGGAGCCATACTTCATACACCCCTCCGCCGTTGCGAAGCATCTCGCCGAGCTCGGCATGGATGCGGAGACCATCGCGGCCGCGCTCCTCCACGACGCTATCGAGGACGCGAAAGCGACTCCTGAAGAGGTAGCGACCGAGTTCGGTCCGGAGGTCCTCTTCCTGGTCGAGGGCGTCACCAAGCTCGGCAAGCACAAGTACCAGGGAGGCGAGCGCCATGCCGAGTCGCTCCGTCGCCTCCTGGTAGCGACCTCGGCCGACGTGCGCGTGCTCATCATCAAGCTCGCCGATAGGTACCACAACATGACGACGCTCGAGCACGTGCCCGAGCATAAGCGCAAGCGCATCGCGGTCGAGACGCTCGAGATATATGCACCGATCGCCGACCGATTAGGTATGGGGCGCATGAAGAGCGAGCTTGAGGACCTCGCGTTCCCCGCAGTTGATGCCGATGCATACCACCATGCCGTGGAAGTCCGGAAGCTCAAGACGAAGGAGACGGAGGCCGGGCTCGCCCGCGTGCAGAAGGACCTGCAGCACGCGCTCGTTCGCAAGGATATCAAGGACTTCTCCACCGCCATCCGCATGAAAGGGCTCTGGAGCCTGCACCAGAAATTGAAGCGCAAGGGCGACGATATCACCCGCATCCATGACATCGCCGCGCTGCGCGTCGTCGTGCCCTCCATCGATGATTGCTATGCCGCACTCGGCGTCATACACGCCCTCTGGAAGCCGCTCCCAGGCGAGTTCAAGGACTACATCTCCTTCCCTAAACCCAACGGATACCAATCGCTCCATACGACCGTCATCACGCCGGAAGCAGGCATCGTCGAGATGCAGGTACGTAGCAAGGACATGCATAAGCGAGCGCAGTTCGGTATCGCTTCCCATATGTCATACAAGGAGCTCGGGAAGGCGGCGCCCAAAGCCGCATTCCGTAGGCTCTCGTTCCCCTGGGTACGCGATCTCATCCCAACGCTCCTGAACTTCAAGAAAGGTCCTGCCGTGCAGGTACCCCTCGCACCCCCCGACCCGAAGAAGGCACAGGATATACCGCGCTGGCTCACCGAGCTCGCTGACGCGCACGCGTCCGTCGCCGAGACGAATGATTTCGTCGAAGGGCTCAAGAGCGACTTCTTCTCGCATCGCGTATTCGTATTCACGCCACGCGGCGATGTCATCGACCTTCCGGTCGAATCGACTCCTGCGGACTTCGCGTACGCCATACATAGCGACCTGGGTGACCATATGCAGGGAGCGAAGGTGAACGGAAAGCTCGTGTCGTTCGATACCAAGCTGCGTAACGGGGATATCGTGGAGATAATCCGAAGGGAGTCGGCGCACCCTACCGCTAAGTGGCTCGACCTAGTGAAGACCTCCGTCGCGCGCAAGCACATACGCGCAGCGCTCGAGGAGCATGAACGGCCTCCCGTGCGTGATCCGGTGAAGGTAGAGAAGAAGGAGCGTAGGAAGGAAGAGCGTAAGCTCGAGAAGAAGAACGTAAAGAAGGCGCAGAAAAAGAAGAAGGGGAAATAGGGAACGCCCGGCCGGAGCCGGGCGTTCGCTCAGAAAGCGGATGAAAGGACCTTGATATCCGCAGCGAGACGAAACAGTCTGGAGCTCACCTCATTCTCACAGAGGTTTTCGTTGCGCGCTTGGCCGCAGAGAAGGGTCAGGCTGCGCTTTACGCACTCTCCCTGCATCTCATTGACCTTTCGATCGAAGCTGACCAGAAGCTCGAGCTCGCCGAGCATGCTCAGTAGACTGCGCGCATCATACTTCTTTCGGTCATCAGCGCTCAAACGCGAGTCCATGACCCAGCCGTCGTGAACGGGTCTGAATACATCGTTTAGTGAAAGCGAACGTTTTTTCACAGCCTCTCCTCTCGTGCGAATCCCTGGAGAGGAAACCACGTAGATGGAGCGAGGTCAAACGGAGAAGTTGCGCACGGAATAGAGTTCATCCTCCGAAGCCTTTTCTACCGGAGTCGTATTCTCGAGCTGCGTTGTATTGGGATATGTGACGGAATCCGTCTGCGCTATCTCCTCATCAGAAAGGTTTGCTGACTCCGCGACCATAACGGTCTTACTCTCCTGCTGGGCCGCGAGCGCAGCGATGATATGGGAAAGGTCCTCGGGAGAGAAGAATTCGATGAGCACACGGCCACCCTTCGGACGGTTCTCGATGACGACGCGCGTACCGAGCGATTCCGTGAGACTCTTCTCCATTTCCATGAGCTCCGGCGTCTTGTCGTGCTTGCGTATCTTGTCGGTCGCTATGCGGCGCGCCATCTGCTCGACGATGCGCACCGAGGTCTTCTTGAGCAGGATTTCCTTGAAGAGCGTATCGCGCTCGAGCGGCCTATCGGTGAGCATGAGGAGCGCACGGGCATGGCCCTCGGTGAGCTCCTTATCTATGACCGCTTGCTGGATGGCATCAGGAAGGCCGAGAAGGCGAATGGAGTTGCTGACGAACTCGCGACTGCGTCCTATCTTCGCGCCGACCTCCGCGTGCGAGAGCCCGAACGAGTCCACGAGCTGATGGAGCGCCTTCGCGCGGTCTATCGCGTTAAGATCCTCGCGCTGGAGGTTCTCGATGATGGCGAGCTCGAGCTTCATCTTGTCGGACTGCTCGCCCACACGGATGACGACCGGCACTTCCTTGAGGCCGATGAGCTTAGAGGCACGGAGGCGGCGCTCTCCTGCGATGAGCTCATACTGGCTCTGGAGACCGCCATCAGGCTTCTCAACCTCTTTGCGCGTCACCGTGAGTGGCTGGAGGATGCCGTACTGGCGAATGGATTCAGCGAGCGACTTGAGCGCGCTCTCATCGAATTCCTTACGTGGCTGGTACGGGTTCGGCTCTATCTTATCCACCGCCACCCAATACACGGAGTCGTACCGAGTGGGTTCGGTATATCCCGCCGGCTTTTTCTCATCCTCCGCACCTCCGAAGAAATTCATGCGGGTATTGTAACATTCGGCTTCGCTTTGCGACCTCGGCGGGTGTGAAGTAGGATGACGATAACGCCGGGGTGGTGGAATGGTATACACGATGGATTCAAAACCCATTGCCGCAAGGCTTGAGAGTTCGAGTCTCTCCCCCGGCACAGATTCGTGCGCACTTGGAAGGGGGTGCATTCTTCGTGGGGCATGATTACAAAAAGTGAACCCCGGCGATTTCCCGCCAGGGTTCGATCTCGAAGAGATCAGGTTGCCGCTAGGTCGCGGAACTGCGACGCGTAGCCTTGCGCCGCTGCCCGAACTTCCCGGAGCCAATGTTCGTCTCCTTGCGGAGACTTCAGCGCTTCGGCGATGCCGCGCGACACGTTGATCGTCCAAGGCGCGTCGTGGCGGCTGAGCAACCCGACCACCGCCTCGACATCGCCGCCCTGCGCTCCGACACCCGGAGAAAGGACCGGGATACCCGGCGCGCTCGCCAGCATGCGGCCCATATCTTCCGGCCGCGTGGCGCCGACGACCATGCCGTACATCGGTCCGAGGACCTTCGCGCTGTGCTGGATCATCTGCGCGACGAGCTCGTCCACGTTCACGCTGGCGCGCAGAGGCTGCTGCTGGATATCCTTGCTGCCCTCGTTCGAGGTGCTCGCCAGGACGAAGACATCGACACCGGCCTTGACCAGCTCCTCGGTCACGTCGGTGACGCCCATGTAAGGGCTCACCGTAACGGCATCGGCGCCGACGTACAGGGCGAAGTCCGCCCAGTACTTCATGGAGTTACCGATATCGCCGAACTTCCCATCGAGAATGCGGGGGATGGAAGGATCGTGCCGCATCTCGCGGAAGAGCGAGCGAAGCGCCTCGGGATGCTTCGCCCAGCAGGCGTACTGCGCCTTATAGGTCGCGGCAAAAGGACGGGTCTCCCGGAAGATGCTATGGCAATAGGTTTCGAGGTCCGTCCCCTCCACTAAGCTGGGATGGGTACGCTTGTAGACCTTCGCCACATGCGCCGGATCGGGATCGAGGCCGACGCAAAGATAGCGCCCGCTCTCGTTATGGGCTTTCAGCCGTTCGAATGTCTGGGCCATCTCTGGTCCTCCTGTTGTTCTTGGTCCGGGGTGATACTGGCACATTCCTACCCTAGAAGAAAGCCCCGGCAGTTTCCTGCCAGGGCTTGAGCTTTCTGCTTCGTCTTCGCACGCAAGGAGTGCTCTCAGTGGGGGCGGTGCTTCCGTTCGAGGAATTGCTTGCCCTTCCCGAGTTCCGTATTGACGGGGACGCCCATCCTGCACATGGGGCAGTCATCCTCGTCGTAGCTTTGGAGGGGTTCGTCGATGAGGCTGAAGAGCTTGGGCACGCCGATGGTTTCGGCGGTAACGCTGCCGCGATTCCACAGCACGCCGGCGCCGATGATGATCCCGCCCGCCTTCTGGATCGCTGCGACCGATCCCCGCGCATTGATGCCCTGGGTCAAGATGTCCTCGACCAATAGGACCCGCTTACCCACGAGGAACCTGGCCTGGTCACGTGCGATCTCGAATTCCTGGGGATTGATCCCCGGGATCTTGGTCGCCATGACCTCGTACACCTCGGCCGAGGGCCTGGTGTCGAGCAGGTACGCCGCCACATGGGCCATCAACGCGATGGCTCCGAGCTCCGGGCCGACGACCGCTTCGACATTATCGAACTCGTCGGCAATCGCGCGCGCGAACGCCTTGGCGTGCGAGACCGGGACGAAGCCGGCGGTCTTGTTCACATACAGCCGCCCATGCTGCCCGGAGTTATAGACGAAATGATCCTCGACGATGGCTCCTGATTCGACGAGTAGATTCCTATACCGGCTCATGCCGTATCTCCATGCTGATTGAGTCCTCGCGCACCGTACCACATATATATGCGAATGTGCGATTGACATTAGACCTACAGCTGTCATACTTACCCCGTTCATTAGCGATAGGGGCGTTATATGCAGAATAAAAATCCCAAGCAAGGGATTTCGATCTTTTCCGCCTGCGTTAGTTTCTTCCGGTGGGCGTTAGCTCACGATGCTGGACCAAGCCCGCATGCGACTCCGGAGATGATGCAGGCGTACGCGGCTCGTAGAACGAGCCGTCCGAGACGGATTTGAGCCGAAGAATACGGCCGAAGGGTGCCGCGCGAAGAATTGCGCGGCACCCTTGATCTTTTATATGAACAGCTCTCGTTTAAATCTTCCCCACCTTATCCATCCCCGGCTGCATACCTGCGTCTCCTTCGTCCCACGCTGCCGGACATACCATTCCTGGATTAGCCTCTACGAACTGGGCAGCCTTGAGCTTACGAAGCGTTTCCGTTGCCGCACGACCGACTGAATTGTCATGCACCTCCATGGTACGAAGCGTGCCGTTTGGATCGACGATGAATGTACCGCGGAGCGCTAGACCTTCGTCAGCAACGAACCCTAGGTCACCCCCTTCGATGAGCACGCCGAACGCGCTCGCAATCTTTCCGGTCGGGTCGGCGCCCATAGGGAAGTTGATCTTCTTCACCGCGGGAGAGGTGTCATGCCACGCCTTGTGGACATGCACCGTATCGGTCGAGAAGGAAAGCACCTCCGCGTTTATTCCCTGCATCTGCGGATACAGACCCGCCATCTCCTCGAGCTCGGTAGGGCACACGAAAGTGAAGTCGCCAGGATAGAACATGACGACGAGCCACTTGCCGCGGAAGTCCGAGAACTTCATCGTCTTCGCCTCATCGCTCTGGAACGCCTCGAATTCGTAGTCCGGAATGGTCTCTCCGATGCGCACCGATGTCATGTATTCACGGAACGGGTCATGGAAGTCCCCGCAGTACTCGCAATAATTACTTTTCTGTTCTTTAGCCATAGGTATTCTCGATTAGCCTGACCATGATAGCATTTTGACCAATCCTTACCCATGAATGATGAATTGCCCCTGAAGTGCGTTGTGGGCCCGACGGCGTCGGGCAAATCTGCGCGTGCGGTAGCGCTCGCGAAGGAATGCGGTGGGGAAGTCATATCGGTCGATTCCCGGCAGGTCTATCGCATGCTCGATATCGGTACGGAGAAGACAAGCCCAGAGGAGATGGAGGGCATTCCCCACCACCTCATCGATATCAGAGATCCCAAGGATGCCTATAGCGCTGGCGACTTCATGAAAGACGCGACTTCCCTCATCTCGTCTATCCGAGCGCGCGGTAAAGAACCTATCCTCGCAGGCGGCACCCACTTCTATTTCGACGCGCTCTTGTACGGACTGCCCATAGGAACGACGCCTGATCCCCTGCTTCGCACGGAGCTTGAAGCAAGGAGCGCGGAGAGCCTCATGAGCGAGATACGCGAACTCGATCCGAGGAGAGCCTCGAAGATAGATCCGAATAACAAGCGGAGGCTCGTGCGTGCGCTTGAGATAATCGCGGAGCATGGGCAGGTGCCTGTTCGTGACGACGCAATCCCCCGCTATCGGGTTGAATGGATTGTTCTCGATATTGAGCGCGATGAGCTCAGGGCACGAATAGATAGCAGACTCGAGAAAGCATTCGAGAACGGCCTCATCGAAGAGGTGGAGCGAGTGCGGGCATACGTGGGAGATGACCGGCTCAATGAGCTAGGGCTCGAGTATAGAATGGTTGGTGAGTTCCTACGCGGTGAGCGCGACCAGGAATCGCTCCTCCCTGCCCTATCCGCAAAGCTCTGGCACTATGCGCGCCATCAGAAGGCATGGCTACGTAAGCTGACGAAAGCTTCTTAGTTGCAGCCGCAGCTCGCTCCCACGCTCACGTGGACGTGATCGCCTTCGTCTTTCACGAAGTTCGCGCCGCACGCACGCGCCGCTTTCATGAGCACGACTTTGTTCACCTCATCACCGAAGTCGACGGCGTAGGATTTGCCGGTACATTGATTGCCTCCGTAGTGGCATGAGCCCGCGGAATGGGCGCAACCGCCTTGATTGCACTGCACGAATGTCTTATCGCCGTTCACGATCCGGCTATCGGAGATAGATGATATCTGGCCGACGTTCGCAGGGACGCGAGCAGCCATGCAGGAGAGGAGCGAATTGAGCACCGGTGCTGCGTGTCCAGCCTGCGCGCTTATGCCTCCCTGGTACGAGAACTTGCCATCCGCCTTCGGATCAACTGGCATACTCGGATCGACCGGATTCGTGTTCGGATCGGCATCCGTCGGATTCGTACTCGGGCCGCTGAAGTCCAGGTCGCTGAATAGCGGCTTCGTCTGCTTCGCAACGATGCAGAAGTCCGCACTCTCGGCGAGGATGCTGTTCCAGGGACCGAACTTCCCTTCCGTACCGTCCGGCCCACTATATGCCGCACGCATTATGAAATCGATGATGAGCCACGAGCCGAGCACCAGGAAGAGCCCGATGACAGCACCGCTGATGAGGCTATTCGCCTGACGCCGATTCTCGGGATTCGCGACCGAAACGATATACATGAAGCCGCCCCATGCGAGCATGATGGTCACGACGATGACGCCGAACGACACCGCGAAGTTCATGAGGTGCCGGATTATCTCAAGCACCCCAGCATATCCGCAGGGACAGCTCTGGCATTCGGTTGGGACGATGGGACCGAAGAACGTCGATTCCGCTGCGTACGCCGCGGGCGAGGCGATGAGGAACACGCCGAGAAAGATGACTATTGCGATGAGAGTGCCCTTCATATGATTAGGGGAGCTTAACCGCGCCCGAGCAATAGCTGAATCCCATGTTCCCGTTGCTGTACGAAGCGTTCACGAACGATGGGGTCCCGACGTAGTAGTTAAGCTCGCACATCACCTCGTTGGAGAGGCCGAGACGGCTCTGGAGATGGGTCTCTGCCGCGCGGCGTACCTCTCCGAGTGGCTCGGCAAGCAGCACGATGTTAAATGTATCGTCTTCGTCATTGAAGGAGATGGAGAACGTGGGAGTATCCGCCCCCCTCGGGCAGGTGCCGTCCGCAAGGCAATACCCGAGCTCGCCCGCGAGCACATAATTGCCAGGGTTCACGACATCGGCGACGGTGACCTGGTCGTGCATGAAATCATTGACCTCGAACTCGGTATCGCCGCGTCCGTAGATCATCATCCTGCCGGTTACCGGCGTGCCCGGAAGGATATTCCCACCACCCGGGAACAACGTGCCGCCATCAGGCTGCTCTGGTTCGCCCGTGCTAGGTGTACGGAGCAGCAGGAATGCTACCGCAGCGAGCGCAAGGAGGACGATGGACGCGATGAGTATCAGGAGTTTCTTGTTCATAGGTGCATGTTACTTAGCATACTTCGCGACGCAGGCTTTCTGCGCGGCATGGGTGTGCCCGTCACCGGTGCCCGTCCAATCACGGAAGCTTGGACTCTCTTTAACCAAGCAAGCAGCAGCCGATGCATTGCAATCGATGCTCGCGGAGGCCGCCTTGCATACGTTCGCAAGCGCTTCCATCCCTTTCTTCGGCTTTCCACCGCTGAACGCCGTGGAGCAATTCAGGTTGCCGGACCCCGTCCACCCCGCCCTCTTCGCAGCTGCACTGCACACAGGAATATTGAGATTATGGCACTGATCATCGTATCCCATCACCACCTGGAACATGCCGTGTGCCGTCGTGCTCTTTCCGTCTTTCGTCTTAGCACCGCTGATATTCTGTCCGCACGAGCTCTCCGACTTAGCGAGGCACGAGAACGTATTCGCCTGCGCGTCCGTGAGCCGGTACCCGCCGGCGGCTGCTGCAGTCGCAATGCGGCTCGGCGAGCAGTCAGCGGTACCGAGCGATGCGGGTTGGCCGGGACCTGCGTATCCGCCGCCGGCACCGAGCTCCGCATTCACGCTCGGTCCTCCTCCTGGCGAGAAGGGAAGGCTACCGAAGAGTGGCTTTGTGTCGCGGGCCTTGATGCAGGCATCGCCCCCTGTGATTATCTGACTCCAAGGACCTATCTGCTTGCCGGCGAAGACCGCATCGGGGTCATAGACGACTTTCATGACGAAGTCGACGAGGAGCCACCCAGCGAGCACGATGATGACGCCCATGAAGGTGCCGGCGAGCGTGCTCTTCGCCTTGCTGCGGTTCTCGCTATTGAAGGGCGAGGTGAGAAAGAGGAATCCTGCGTACGCGATGACGATCACCATCACGATGACCGTAAGCGAGACGGCGGCATTCATGAGGTTCTGCACGAGCACGAGTATTCCGCCCATACCGAGCGGGTCGGTTGGCCTGCAGGAGGAATCGAGCTCGCTCGGGTCTGGGACGATGGACCAACCCGGATCGAGGAGCGGCAGCTCGGCAGCGATAAGCGGCTGCGGCATGAATACGCAGAACGCGAGCGCAATGAGGAGAAAGGCCCGGAACGGGTGCATAGAGCTATTGTACCCGCAAAGCGCAGGGCGCGGCTCCTTTGCCCACAAGATGGTTTCTGCTAATCTGACAGGACGAGAGCCGAGAATTTCTTGGCGCACAAGGCTACGCTGCGTGATCTCGCTTAGGGCCTATAGTTTAATGGTAGAACTTCGGCCTCCAAATCCGATGGCGTAGGTTCGATTCCTACTGGGCCCGCTAAAAGAAGTGACCCCGGATTTCTCCGGGGTCGGTATGGACGCTGAGTACTCAGAGCTGCGCCAGTTCTGAAGCATTTTGTTGCATCTGCTCCTTGAGCGCCTTGCGACGCTCGACCCGAGCCTTGCCCTCACTGCCAGCACGGCTCACAAGCAGAACCTGGGCCGCCTCAGAGCCGTTATAAATGAGCTCCTCCGGCGTCGGAGTATCGGTCCCGAGCCTAGCATCACCCGTCGACCTCACGACTTCCTCGAGCTTCTGCATGACCGGTTCCGTGAACCTATCCCAGCCAGTGTAGTAGTTCCGAGGGATTATCGTTCTGAGCGCGTCCTGTTCATGCAAGATATCGATGAGCTGCACCCGCTCCTCATCGCTTCCCGAGCACCACACAACATCGCAGAGCTCGCGCATAAATGCGGATGCCAGCCGGTCCGCGTGAGTCACCTGCTCGGACTGTGTCGTGCCAGCATCGTTCCAACGGACGTTCCCATAAAGAGCATCCCTGTCCCCGCCTGCGAAGAAAGCGAGGAGCGCGCGCTTCATCTCCGCCGAAAGATCATGGAGGCGAGGGCGGTGCGCGTTTCGGAATAGGTAATGCCCGAGAACATTGAATGCTTTGGTCGCGAGACCCGAGCGACTGTTCCTCCGATGGCCATCAGCCAGCTTGAGGAGAAAAAGTGCGCGATGGTCATCATATTTACGCCCGGACCTTTCCTCATCCTTGTTCGCCTCATAGATACTATGCAGTAGCCCGATAGCCGTCGGTACGTCCTGTACCGAGTTCCACCGATCAATCCAGCTTTGGAACGGGATATTCCACTCTAAATCAGTGGGGATGGTAATCCCGTAAACCGATTCGGTCATTTGGATATTCCTTCTAAGCCCCGCTTATCGGAGCGCCTATGCAAGGGACAGGATCCCGCCATGACTATACGCTTGCGCCCTTGTTTAGCAATTCTGTTCGAATAAGGTTCCAGTGGGCCCGCTTGACTTTTTATATTTAGATAGTATTTTACATTCATCCGAACACCCCGTTCTGATGTGGTATCCGTGCCATACACGGACCTGAACCAGGAAGCCTGGCAGGAGGAAAAATGTTCATTTACAAGACCTTGAATAGCGGTATTCGTGTCGCTATTGTCGTTCGGCGCACCACTGAAGAGCGGTTGTGGACCAAATGCTTTCGCGGCACCGCCCTGCCACTCGCGGGGAACTTCCTGCGGTGGTGCTCGGCCGACCAGCTGTTCAGTGACTGCGAGGTGGTGGAGCACTTCCTGACCGAGCTCGATGAGCTGTGGTCGAAGCAGGAGTTCGGCACCAGCAGTGTCAGCATCGTTCACTCGATGCCTGTCGGCTGGGAGAGCACCGGCGCGCTCCAGAACTACGCGAATGATGATCTCGAAGAGTTCCATCTGAACCGCAGGAGCTGGGGACTTCGCGTGAAGCCCGGTCGTACCGACCTGCTCGTGCCGAAGACGAATGAACTCACTCTTGTCTTCGAGCTCAAGTCTGAAGGTGGCGAGGCTGTCGCTGTCGTTCACTCCATCTATCCTGGCAAAGATGTCGGGGAACTGGACAGCAATGTGACCGACCGCGAAAAGCGCGTCTTCTTCGACTGGGAACACCCCGGCGCGGTCTAACACCCGCCCACTAAGAAAGCTGCCCATCGGGGTCGCACTTGGTGGGCGGTTTTCTTTATATATTTCTAAAAAGTTCTGTTCGAATAAGGTCCCAGTGGGCCCGCTAAAAGTATAGAAAAGGCCCCGGCGTTTCCGCCGGAGCCCAAGAGGTCGTTTGTTCAGGCCGCTAGGCGACCTGAAGCAGATTGCGCCGACGCTGGCGCCGGAGCATCGCGCCCGCGCCGCCGAAGCCGATGATCATCATCGCCCAGGTGGTGGGCTCGGGGACGGAGCCGGTCGCCAGGTGGAAGTCGTCGAGCTCGTACGCGGGACGAGCAGAACCGAAGTTCACGCCGCCGATCAGGCCCCGGCTCTCGTTGGTGAAGGTTGCCGTGAAGTTGATGTTCGTGGCCCCTCCGGTCTGCGTCCCGTTCGCCGGCGGGAAGACCGCGCCGGTGATGGAAGCGATCGGGGCGCCGAGGCGGTCCAAGAACGTGAGCGTATTGTACTGATCGACCGAACCCCAGTAGAAGGTCAGGCTGTCCAGGCCGTTGTAGCCCAGCGCGTCGGCGAACATGATGGTCGCATTGCCCGAGGAGTCCCCGGCCGTCGGCGCGAAGAGATACTTCGTCTTGTCGAGCCAGGGCTCGGCGTTGACGTTGTGGACGGAGCCCGAAGCGATGCTGTAGCTGCCGCTGAGGGTGACACCCCAGGGAAGCGGGTCGTCGAAATTGACGAGGATGCCCCCAGCCGGCACAGCCGCTTGGGGTCCCGACGTCGCACTGACGTAGATCGCAGCGTTGGCCGCACCGACAGGAAGCGAGCTGGCCGCAGCCATGACAGCCGCCGCGAGAACGCATCCAAATGACCACTTGCGTGTCATTACTTACCTCACTTGCTTTGGATTGATGAAAAAACAGGTTGCCGGCGCCTAGCCATAGAGTGGATGCGACAGCCCCGCCGCACTATAACACGACTTTATGATAAATGTGTGAAGATTCTAATCATTTCTTGTGCGAGTCGGGACAGAGAAAGGCCCCAGCGTTTCCGCCGGGGCCGATAGATTTTTGGGTTGGCCAGGTCGTTAGGCGACCTGGAGCAGGTGGCTGCGGCGCTGGCGCCGCAGCACCGAGCCCACGCCGCCGAAGCCGATGATCATCATCGCCCACGTGGCGGGTTCCGGGACCGAGGTCGAGAGGCCCAGATCATCGAGCGCGAAGTCGTTGCCGCTGAAGTCGGTGTTCTGGTTCACCAGGGCGATGTCGGCCGTGGTGTTCGCTCCCGAATTCCAGGGGGTATAGAACTTCTGCCAGTTGCCGGTCGTGGCCGGCGCCATGAAGGTGGAGCCGATCTCGGTGCCGTTGATGCTGAACTTCAACTGGGCGGGGCTGGTCGGGTGCGCCGAGGCGATCCAGGCCCAGAAGAAATAGGTTGTGTTGGCCGTGACGCTGACGTTGTTCTGGTACCAGACCCGCTGACCCGGCACTTCCGAGCCGTTGACGATCATCATCTTGCCAGCCCCGGACGTGTGGTCGCCGAAGCTGGTGAACGCCGGATGCCCGTCATTCGGGTCGTCGTCGACGTCGTAGACGGCCGGCGGCGTGGTGTCGACGGAGTAGGCGTAATCGCTGCTGAAGGCGGTGTTGCCGAGCTCGAAGTCCCCGTTCAGGACCAAGTTGGTGGCGGCCTGGACGGGAAGAGCGAGCGACACAGCGGCTACGGCCACGCAGCCGAGCAAAGCCTTACGTATCATCAGGGTGAACTCCTTTTGTGTTGGGACAATAGGCTACCGGCGCTAAAACGCCGGCCCCAAAGCACCATAACACACTTTCTGGAAAACAAAAGAAATCCGCCCAGAGGGCGGTTGTTCCTTTATTTCTTCGCTTCCTTATAGATAACGTGTTCACGGAGCGTGGGGTCGAACTTCTTGAGCTCGATCTTACGCTCGACTTTCTTCTTGTTCTTGCGCGACCAATAGACGTGGTCCGACTTGGTGGAGCGAAGCTTTATGAGGCGATCCTGTGACATATGTAGGTGGACTATACCAGGGCCCAGGTTATGAGGCAACCGCCGCTTTCGCCTTGGACTTTGCCGCCCTGCGCGCCGTCTTATGCACCTCGAAGTGCGGTGCGCCGTTCTTCATGGTGACTGAAACCGAGCCGCCCTCCATGACCCCTTGCTCCACCATAAGCGACGCTATCGGGGTGAGTATCTTGTCCTGGATGGCACGGCGGAGCGGACGCGCGCCGTACTGCGGGTTGTACCCGACTTCGGCGAGCCACGCGCGCACCTCAGGAGCGAGCGTGAGTGTGATGCGCTTCCCGCTAATGCGTCCTACCACCTCGCTCACCTGCTTGTCGACTATCTTGGCGAGCGCCTCCTTCGCAAGCACATCGAAGATGATGATGTCGTCGAGACGGTTGAGGAACTCGGGACGGAAGTGGTTCTTGAGCGCCTCCATCACCTTGTCCTTCACCTGCTGGTACTGCGCCGAGTCGTCCGCACCCGATTGCGCGAACCCGATGGAGGCGAGGCGGTCCATGAACTCAGCGCCGATGTTCGAGGTGAGCACGACGATGGTGTTCTTGAAGTTGACCTTCCTTCCCTTCCCGTCGGTGAGGTGGCCCGAGTCGAGCACCTGCAGGAGGATGTTAAACACTTCCGGATGCGCCTTCTCTATCTCATCGAAGAGCACGACCGAGTAGGGGCGATGGCGGATGCGCTCGGTGAGCGATCCAGCTTCTTCGTATCCAACATATCCTGGGGGCGCACCGATGAGTTTCGAGACCGAATGCTTCTCCATGAACTCCGACATATCGACGCGCACGAGCGCTTCAGGGTCATTGAACATGAATTCCGCGAGTCGGCGCGAAAGCTCCGTCTTTCCGACACCGGTAGGGCCGAGGAAGAGGAATGAGCCGATAGGACGGTTCGGGTCGGCGATACCGACGCGTGAGCGCTTCACTGCGTCAGCGATGGCTTTGACGGCCGCGTCCTGGCCGATGACCGCGTCCTGGAGCGCGGCTTCCATGCGTGCGAGCTTCGCAGCTTCCTCCTCGAGCATCTTGGAGACCGGGATGCCGGTCCAGCGCGACACCACGCCCGCTATCTCGTGCTCGGTCACTTCCTCATGGAGGATGCGGCGGGACTTCTGGAGCGTCTTCAAGCGCTTCGTCTTCACCTCGAGCTCCTTCTGGAGCATGGGCATGCGGCCATAGCGTATCTCTGCTGCGACACCGAGGTCCGCGGTTGCTTCTGCGTTATCCGCCTGCACTCGGAGGCTATCGAGCTCCTCCTTGATGCCGCGGATGCCTTGAAGGACCTCCTTCTCGTTCTTCCACTTGAGCTCGAGCTCGCTGGTCTTCTCGCGCAAATCTGCTATCTCGGAATCAATTGCCTTCACGCGCTCCTTTATCTCCTTTCCGTGCTCGCTCGTAGCGCTTCCGAGCGCCTCCTCGTCCTTCTTAAGGGCCTGGCGCTCTATCTCGAGGCGACGTATTTTCCGGTCGGTCTCTTCAAGCAAGGGTGGCTTGTTCTCGAGCGCGATGCGAAGTCCCGAAGCAGCCTCATCGATGAGGTCGATGGCCTTGTCCGGCAGGAAGCGATCCGATATGTAGCGCGCAGAGAGGTCTACCGCCGAGACGATAGCTCCGTCAGTGATGCGCACCCCGTGGAAGAGCTCGTACTTATCGCGGAGCCCGCGCAGTATGGCGATAGCGTCCTCGACCGACGGCTCGTTCACGAAGACTGACTGGAAGCGGCGCGTGAACGCAGCATCCTTCTCGATGTGCTGCTGGTATTCCTTGAGCGTCGTTGCGCCGATGACGCGCATCTCGCCGCGCGCGAGCGCAGGCTTGAGCATATTGCCCGCATCGAGCGCGCCTTCAGCGGATCCTGCCCCGATGATGGTGTGCAGCTCGTCTATGAAAAGTATGACCTTGCCCTGCGCCTTCTCCACTTCCTTCATCACGTTCTTCATGCGCTCCTCGAACTCGCCGCGGTATTTCGTGCCTGCGACCATGAGGCCCAGATCGAGCGAAAGGAGCTCCTTGCCCTTGAGCGACTCAGGAACGTCGCCTACCGCCATGCGTGCGGCAAGCCCTTCCGCTATCGCAGTCTTTCCGACACCAGCTTCGCCGATGAGCACCGGGTTGTTCTTGGTGCGTCGCGAGAGTATCTGTATGACGCGCCCTATCTCGAGATCGCGGCCGATGACCGGATCGAGCGCGTTGTCTGCGGCGAGCTTCGTGAGGTTGCGGGTGTACTTCGCGAGCGCGCGGAAGCGTTTGGGTTCCGATACCTGCCCGTCCTTGGCTGACTTGAGCTCCTTCAGGACCGCGATGACGGTCTCCGCATCGATGCGGAAGCGTCCGAGCGTGTCGGCAGCTTGTCCGGGATGCTCGAGCACGGCGACGAAGAGGTGCTCGGTCCCGATGAACGAATCGTTCATCTTGGCAGCGACCTTTCCTGCCGCCTCTATCGCCTGCGCGAGGTCAGGAGTCAGGTACAGGTTATACGAAGGCGAGAGCGTGGAAGAGGTCTCCGGCATCTCAAGCGCCTCGAGGAGCGTATCCGCAAGAAGAAGCGTATCCACGTCGAGCCTATCGAGCACGGAGAAGACGAGGCTCTCCTCCTGATGGATGAGGGCCGTAAGGAGGTGCAACGGGCTGACATGGTTCTGCCCCCGCTCTATGGCGAGCTCATGCGCTTTCTTTATCGCTTCCTTGGCTTTGGTGGTGAAGTTCTTGAAGGGAGGCATATGGATATGATGACGATACCGCTATGAAGGAATTACGAAGCGGGCGTGGAAAGCAGGGCATCGATGAGCTCGGCGGGTATGAAGGTGGTAGTACCGCTCGAGAGCCCGATAACGTTACCGGCCAGGTTCACCAATGAGCTTCCGGCCGGTATACCGGCAACATTGGTTGATACCCCCGCAGCATCGACCTTGGTGACCATACCGGTCACCGCGCTCTTATCGCTCATAAGGCCGATCGCGGTCTGGCCCGGCTTAATGTCAGCGGTCGCGACGAGCCCGGACGCAGGCGCTTCAGGAAGAACGGCATCGTCCGCGAATCCGTAGATGACGAGCCCGCTTCCCGTCTTGCTCTTCGACGCTTCGACGAGCGTACCGTTCGGGAACATGATAGCGACATCGTTCGAAAGACCGCTCGTGGCAACCGTCACGACGGCTTTCGACTTAGAGAGATAGGTTCCCGTAGTGATGAACATCTTGCCGCTCATGTTCTTGTATATAGCGACCGTGCGCGCCGTGTTCGCGCTTATCGCCTTCGTGCGGAGCTCCTCGTCCGTTGGGGCTGCCGGCACCTCCTTCGGGGGCAGAATGCTCGGGATGACGACCGGGGAGGTAGCGACCGAGTCCACCGTGCGCTCGACGATACGGTTCACCGTCTGCGTGACGGTCGGCGAGGTCTCATCGAGGAGGGATACGGTAAGGACACCCGTCGCGATGGAGGTGACGAAGTTCACGAGGAGCGTGAGGAGGATGAGCTGGGTCTTGTTGAGGTCTTCGATATTCATAGGCTCTTTATACCGTTATTGTATCGTGTTCCCATCCATAAATCGAACGGAGGACAGGAGCGCATCCGCGAAGCGTGTGAGGTCATTCTGAGTCGTCGTCGGGCCCCAGGAGATACGGAGCGTCGACGTCGCGCGCGCCTCGTCCCCGGTCATGGCGAGCACCGCCCGCGAGCCCTTCTCGTCCGTCTCGCATGCGCTCTTGGTGGAGACCGCGAACCCGGCTTCGTCCAGAAGCGCGGCGAGATAATCCGTGTCGCGCCCGTGAAGCGAGACGTTGAGGATATTCGGAACGTTCTCCTTCCCTCCGTTCACTTCGAGTCCTGGGATAGTAGCAATAGCTTCGAGGAGCGACTGCCGCTTGCGAGCTGCCTTTTCAGCGAAGGAGCTTCTGTTCTGCGCGCATTCCTCAAGCGCAGCCGCGAAGGCGGTAGCGAGCGCGGGCGATTCGGTCCCCGGCCGCAGCCCTCGCTCCTGGCCACCACCCTGAAGGAGCGGGTTGAGCGCGACATACCTTGGAGCGATGAGCGCCCCTATGCCGCGCACGCCCCCCACCTTCTGTGCATCGAGCGAGAGCATGTCGGCCCCAAGATGCGCGGGCTCGAATGATTCCGTCCGCGGTGCCTGGCTCGCATCCGCGAAGAGCATGATGCGGGGACCATTCTTTCTTGCCGTATCGAGCGCCCGCCTGACATCCCGCACCTTATAGAGCGCTCCTGTCTCGCCGCATACGACATCGACTATGACGAGCATGGTCTCGGGCCGTACCTGCTCCTTGAGCCGCGATAGGTCTATCGCACCGTCCTTGAGGGATAGCGCTTCGGTCTCGACGCGGAGCGCACCTATCGCGCCAAGGACCGAGGCGTGCGCGCTCGGCATATAGAGCACGTGGATGTTCTTTCCCTTTTCCACAAGCGCGCCTACATACCCTCTGATACCGAGCGCGTTCGCTTCCGTCGCGCCGGAGGTGAATATGACGGCGTCCTGCTTCGTGCCGGCGAGACGCGCTATGCGCAGCCGCGCATCTTCGAGCGCCCCCTTCGCGGCACGACCCTCCGCGTGAGGAGAAGAGGGATTGCCTGCCAGCTGCGTAGCGTTCTCGAACGCCCTATGCGCAAGGGCGGAAGTAGGCGCCGCAGCTGCCCAGTCGAGATAGGTGCGCTTCTTACTGAAGGCCATACGCTCACACTAGGCCAACGTGAGAAGCGGTGCAAACACTCTTAACCGAACAATCATTGTAAATAAGCGCTTTTTATGCTGTAATCGTCATATTATGGCGCGAACGCAACGACCACCCATCGTGGCCGTGATGGGGCACATCGATCACGGCAAGTCATCGCTTCTGGATTACATCCGGAAGGCGAACGTCGTGGCTGGCGAAGCGGGTGGCATCACCCAGCACGTCTCCGCGTACGAGGCCGAGCATGAATACGAGGGTCAAACTCGTACCATCACCTTCCTCGATACCCCAGGCCACGAAGCGTTCCGTGCTATCCGCTCGCGCGGCGCCGCCACCGCCGACATCGCTATCCTCGTCGTAGCGGCGGACGAGGCCGTGAAGCCCCAGACCATCGAGGCGTTCGAAGCAATCACCGAGGCCGGTGTTCCGTACATCGTCGCGTTCACCAAGATGGATAAGAACGGTGCTGATATCGAGCGCGCGAAGGCGTCCGTCACCGAGCACGGCATATATCTCGAAGGCTTCGGCGGCTCGGTCCCGTACGCAGCGGTGTCCTCCAAGTCAGGCGAGGGTATTCCTGAGCTCCTCGACCTCGTGCTCCTCACCGCGGACCTCGCGGAACTCACCTACGATTCCGAAGCATCCGCCTCCGGCTTCGTTCTTGAATCGTCCCAGGATCCTAAGCAAGGCCAGACCGCGACACTCATCCTCAAGGAAGGCATGCTTGCGACCGGTTCAGTAGTGATTGCAGGGCCAGCATTTGCTCCCGTGCGCTTCATCGAGAACTTCACCGGCAAACGCATTGATTCGGCCAAAGCAGCGCAGCCCGTGCGTATATCAGGCTGGTCGGCGCTCCCTGCTGCAGGAACGCAGTTCACCGTGGTCGCGAACAAGAAGGAGGCGGAGAAGCTCGTGGCTATGATCGAAGCGGGCCCAGCGAAGGTCCGTGACGAAGCGATGCCGGATGGCACCGCCCTTTTCCCGCTCATCGTGAAGGCCGATGTCTCGGGTTCCATCGAAGCCATCAAGCACGAGCTCGCGAAAGTCTCGCATGAGCGCGTCATCATCCGCATCGTTTCCGAAGGCATCGGCGCAGTGTCCGAGGGAGACGTGAAGACCGCCATGGCCGGAGGAGCGCATATCGTCGCGTTCAATGTTGGGACCGACTCCTCCGCCCGCGACCTCGCGGAACGGAGCGCGGTCGCTATCGACACCTTCTCCATCATCTACGACCTCAAGGAGCGCATCGAGGAGCTCGTGAAGGAGAAGGCACCGCGTATCTCGGTGGAGGAGATAATCGGCGAGGCGAAGGTCCTCAAGGCATTCAACACCGCAGGCAACAAGCAGGTACTCGGCGCTAAGTGGGTCTCGGGTACGCTTCCGCTCGGGGTGAGCGTGAAGATAGACCGCCGCGGCCTCCCTATCGGCACCGCTAAGCTCGTGAACCTCCAGGTCGCGCGCATGGACGTGAAGGAGATACACGTCGAGGGAGAGTTCGGACTCCAGCTCGAAAGCAAATACGAGGCAGCTCCCGGCGACACCCTATTCGCCTTCAAGGTAACCGAAAGCTAGTATGTCTACCGACCGCGACCAGCGTGCGCTTTCAATACTCATGGAGAGTGCGGGGCGCTATATCTCCCGCGAGGCTGGGAGGAACACCCTCATCACCCCTACGCGCGCAATGTACTCCAAGGACGCCAAGACCGTCGTTATTTATGTATCCGTATTCCCCGAGGGCCAGGATGACCATGCCATCAACTTCCTCATGCGCCACAAAGACCTCTTCCGCAACGAGCTCAAGAAGACGACGCGCCTCGCGCGACTTCCCTACATTAGGTTTGAGATAGACGCAGGAGAGAAAGCGCGCCAGCACCTCGATGATATCTCGAAGGACTTATAGCGCTTGCGCCTTCCGCGCGCTATTATCGCCGTACGGCCCAGTGGTGAAGTAGAAACACGGCGGATTGCAAACCCGCTATGCACGGATGCGATTTCCGTCTGGGCCTCCAAATCATTCGTGCTAAAAATAAGGCTAGGCCGGGGTGGTGAAATTGGTCAGACACGCGACGCTTAAAACGTTGTGGGCATCACTGCCCATGTGGGTTCGAATCCCACCCCCGGCACCATGGAATTCATAGATACCTTACGAAGAATTAAGAAACGGCTTTCGCCGCATCGTCCGCTCGTGGAAGTGGGCATATCCAAAGCTAACCTCCTCCACAATCTCCATACATACCAGGAACAGTATCAGAACGTACGTATCGCCCCCGTACTCAAGTCCAACGCTTATGGCCACGACCTAGGGCTCATCGCTCGCCTGTTGGATAAGGAGGATATCGCGTTCTTCATGGTGGACTCCCTGTACGAGGCGACGCGGTTGCGCGGAGCCGGGGTGAGATCGCATATCGTCGTCATGGGATATGTGCGTCCGCTCGATCCCGAGCGCTCGAGGCTTCGCGATATCGACTTTGCGATAACCGACATAGAGCAGCTGCGGGATATCTCGGAATTGCTTACCCGTCCCGCACGCTTCCACCTGAAGATAGATACAGGAATGCACCGCCAAGGCATCTTGCCCACTGACCTCCCGCTCGCTATCGAGCTCATAAAGAAGAACGAGAACATCAATCTCATAGGTATCGGTTCGCACCTAGCAGATGCTGACGGAGCGGACGATGCGTTCTCGACTGCCCAGATAGAAACCTGGAATGATGCAGTCGCGGAAGTCGAGCGCTCGATACCCACTATCGAGTACCGTCACATCGCAGCTACCAAGGGTGTACGCTTCGGTGAAGTAACGCGCACGAACGTGGCGCGTGTCGGCATCGGCCTTTACGGGTTCGACACCTCGCACCATGGCAAGACCGAGGTGAAGCCGGTGCTTGAGCTCCGTTCATTCATCACCTCCATCCGAAATATTCCTGAGGGCGATCATGTGGGATATAACACCACCTTCACCGCCCTGCGTCCCTCCCGCATCGCAACTGTGCCTGTCGGATACTTTGAAGGGTATGACCGCAGGCTTTCAGGCAAGGGTGCTATGCGCGTTAGCGACACAAATGTTCCCGTTGCCGGACGCATCTCAATGAACATGAGCTCGCTCGATGTGACCGATATCCCGGACGTAACCCGTACCGATGTGGTGACCGTTCTCTCGCGTGACCCGTCGCACCCGAACTCCATCCAGAATCTGGCAACGCTCTGCGGCACCATCCCGTACGAGCTCCTCGTCCATATCCCCCAGCACCTGCGGCGGGTCGTGGAATAAGGGTGGCGGATACGGAACTTTCCGCTATACTGCGAATTAACCGCTGCGAGGCGGTTCAGACATGCACCCGTAGCTCAGTTGGTAGAGCAACTCCCTCTTAAGGAGATGGTCCCTGGTTCGAGCCCAGGCGGGTGCACAAGGAAGCGAGGCCTCGATTACGAGGTCTTTCGCTTTCTGCTAGGATGGAGATACACCTGCCCAGGTGGTGAAATTGGTATACACGCTTGCCTTAGGAGCAGGTCCCTTCGGGGGTGGAGGTTCAAGTCCTCTCCTGGGCACAAAGAAGCTAGGATATAGCTGGTTTTATACTTGACAAATAGCGCTTTGTTGTGCTATCATATATACGGAATGGCCTTTGACAAGGTCGGAATAAACACAGAAAGAGGACGCCTATCATGGTGGATCATCACGAGTCTCCGCCGGAAACGGCGAAGCTCTGGAAATATGGCCTGACGCTTCTCGCTACGGCCTCTCCGATACCGCTTGTTTGGGGACCCTTCTTCACGAAGGACTGGTCGCTTGACCAATCCGCACCGCTCCTTCTTCTCGGGGCATATGTGGCAAGTTCCATCTATGTCGTGCAGGAGAACGAGATCGGGGGGATATGGGTGTTCCAACAGCGAGCGATGGAAGTGGGACCCGGTTTCTATCTGGTCCCTCGAATCATGGCCGAGCTGAACAAGCTGCCTACGTCGAGCCAGCAGGATCAAATTCCTGGAGAACCGGAACTCATCTCGAAGAAACCGGATGACCAAGGCCTCTTGCCAGGCCAAGTCCACCCGATTCGGGTGACGACGAAGGCTGGGCCCTCCGGGGACTTCACTGACGACCCACTCAGCAAGCGACTCACCCTAGAGGTGACGCTGAGCATCGTGTGGCGAATCAGAAAGTCTCACTTCTTCGAGATGTGGGAACGCATTCCGGGAAGCACCTGGGAAGAGATGCGCGCTCGAGTCGTGAAGCAATTGCGCGACACGGGCGAGACGCAGATCGTGGAGAAAGTCAGTCGTCGCACTACCGCTGACCTTCTCGAGAACTTCGCCGCAGTCAACGAAGAGATCAAGGCCGAACTCCAAGAGGCAGTAAACCGCTGGGGTATCGAAATTGAGACCTGCGAACTGCAAGCGCCGGACATCCCGAAAGATGTCAACGATGCGCTTGCCCGACTCGCAGCCGAGCACGCGCACGGAGTGGCCGATGTTATCAAGGCGCAAGCCCATAGCAAGGTCGAGGTACTGCGCGCCACCGGCGAAGCCGAGGGCCGAGAGCGTCTCGCGGAAGCGAAGCGTGTCGAGCACGTGAAGGAAGGACTCGGAATGAAGGAGGCGGCTGACGCACTCGACATCTCCGGCTCCCAATACTATAGCGGTCAGATCGCGAAAGTCACCGTGGGCGAGGGCGACCTCGTGCTTGGTGTCGATCTCGAAGCAGCCGTGCAGGCGATTGGTCTCGGCAAGACAATTCTTCGAAGCGGTACATCCAAAGAAACGAAGGAGGAAGCATGATGATCGGACCCATCGACTGGGGCACGATTCTCAAGATCGTCGCGTGCCTCGTACTCGCGGCCGCTCTGCTGGTCTCACGCATGAAGCCTGCAGCGCGTAACCAATTGTTTGAGCGTCTGCGTCCAGGGCACGCGCATGGAAGGACGGATCATGGTTCGGCAACGATCCATCAACCGGCCGTCCATGCCGCCTCCGATGGCCATGGCCATAAGGAAGGCGCGTTCGACATGGACTTCAACATGTCGGGCGGTGCGAAGTGGGCAGTCGTAGGCGTCCTCGGCGTTATCGCGCTCGGACTGCTTGCGGCTGGTCTCGGGTTCGGGGTGAAATCCCCCTCTCCCGGGACCATCGCCTCGGCCGTGCGCAATGCATGGCTATGGTGCGTCGCGGCATACTTCCTGCTCTTCGTCATCACACATGTGGTGGGCAAGAGCGGGAAGCCATTCCGCAGCGTCGTCTACTTCATCGGCATCTTCTTGCTGGTGATCGGCATCTTCGGCACCGCGATGGACAATATGTCCTCGAAGCACGGATCGGGACGCACTGCTTCCGTGAAGCAGACGCGACCCCCGACCGGCGAGAAGATGTGGGTATCCTTCGTCGCTCCGCCTACGGGCATCACCTGGATTCTTGCGGCTGAGGGGCACAACACCCACATCTGCGATCCGGGCGTGAGCCCGAACTGCGACCCCATCGATCCCGCTCTCGAGCGGTATCGGAAGTGGTGCAGGATAGGCACCGAGACGTTCGCCTGGGAGACCGGGCGATGCGTGATGCAGGATGCGGTCGGCGTTCAGTCGAAGACTGGCGCCGAACTCCCGCTCGGGTACACCGATATCGCCAACGACAAAGTCGAAGGCATCATCGTTCCCGTTGCGGCACCTGCTCCGGCCGAGAACGACGAGGAGCTGGCCCTGGCCGGCGAGTTCGTCGAAGAATAAGATCTTTCAGTTCCTGAGTTACCTACAGCCCCGCGCTCCGCGGGGCTGTTTTCTTAATTAGGGAGCGTGGAAGAGATCGTGCTTGAAAGCAGCGCGACGATGCTGCTCGCGCCAAAGAGGATGAAGAGGCCGACAATGCCCCATACGATATGGCGCTGGCCGGTCGTGCGCTTCTCCTCATCGCCCGCCGCCGCAATCATCTGCACCACCCCCCACACGAACACCGCGAACGCGATGATGGCGAGCAACGTGATGATAGGCATGAGTATCTCGGTCTGGACGCTCTTGATGAACTCGTCGTAGGTTTTCATACGCTCAATGATAGCAAGAACCGCCCCTTCGGGCGGTTCTTGCGGGTGGAGAAGTATGCCGCTTAGGTGTTGACCTGCGGAGCGTCGGGATACGGAGGCACGTTCTTGTTGAGGTTGAAGGTACCCGTGAGGATATTCACGAGGCCCCAGACGGACACCATCACGAAGAAGCCGATGAGGCCGTAGAGCATAAGGCTCTTGCCTGACTCCTTCTTCTCTTCATCGTGGCCGCCCGCGATGAAGTAGATGAACACGCCCCAGATGAATACGATGAAGGCGAGCGCGAAGATAAGAGGAACAACGATGCTGTTTATGAACTGGATGATGCCGACCGCGAGGGTCTGCGCACTCGTCGCGTTTATCTGCGCGAACGCAAATGATGGCGCCAAGAAGGCTGCTGCGATGTAACCGAATTTCTTCATAGATGGTGATTAGAGATACCCCTATAGCATAGAGCCCCCTGGCATAGCGTCAATAGAGGCTTTGGGGTCGTGTGGAAAACAGCAGCTAGTAAAGACCGTTGAGATTGGAAGGTATATTGGTGCCCTCAATGCAGGTCTCGCCGGTCGGGCATGGAGTGCTCGTTCCAGAATCCTTACTTTCGCGCGCGGATTGATCGAACGTTGGGAGGTCAGGACGGCTCTCTACCCCGCCGAAGAACGAATTCACGAGAAGATTCACGATGCCCCATACCGACACCATCACGAAGAAGCCGATGAGGCCGTACGTGACGAACTTCTTGCCCGTATCCCGCTTCTCTTCGTCCGCAGCTCCAGCGATAAAGTACGTAAAGACTCCCCATAGGAACGCGATGAAGGCGAGCGCGAAGATGAGCGGAACGAGTATGTAGTCGATGAGATCGAGTAGCATCTGCATCATCTCGACGACAGGGTTGTTCTTGATATCGTCACCCACGGCCGCGTGCACGAACGAGAGCGGAAGAACGAAGGCAAGGAGGACGGCAGCGAATATACCGGAAAGACGTTTTAGTTTCATAGGTACAGACTACCAAGCTCGAGCGCGCTCACAAGCGGTTATGCACGCTATCCGAAGGCGCTCTCAAGCAGCAGGCTCACGATGCTCCATATGGAGAATATGACGACGAGGCCTATGATGCCCCAGACCATGAGCTGCTTCCCGCTTTCCCGGGCCTCCTCGCTCCCGCTGATGAAGAAATAGCGCACGATGCCAACGAGGAAGAACAGGAAGGCAAGCGCGTACAGGAGCGGAATGACGCCCTTATCGAAGAAAGGAACCACGACACCCTCCACCAGTTCCTTAAAGCTCATATCTATAGTTTACCGACGGTCGCCGCAACGACCGCCCCTATGGCGGACGCACCGAGCAGGATGAGGCCTCCGATGAGGGTCCAGAGGAGCGCACCCTTAGCATCCCGTATCTTCTCCTCGCTTCCCTGCGCGACCACGAAGAGGAAGCCGACGTATACGAGCGCCAGCGTGAGGATGATGGTCCCTATCTGCACTATCGCATTAAGAATGGCGGTCAGGAGCTGCGGAAGCGAATCAATGCCCTTAAGCGGATTAACGAGGCCGCCATTATCGGGACGTTCTGGACCGGGAGCGGTCGGATTGCCTGTTCCCCCAGGAGAGGGCGCGGTCGGATTGCCTGTTCCCGTAACCGCCTTGCATGCGCCGTTCGTATAAATCTGGCCGGCAGGGCACGATTGCGCGACCGCGAACAACGGGACGCTGACTACCGCGAGAACGAAGAGGAAGGAGATGAATCGTGGCATGATTTATTGCGAGAGCGCGGCATTAAGCGCTTGGTCAGCGCTATCCAGCGCCTGCTTCACGTTCATACGGCCGCTGGTCACATTCCCAATCATAGCGGCAAAGACCGCGTCGAGGCTTGCGGGCGCTGGGGACAGCCAGGCGCGTGCCACGAGCGCCTGCGGGTAGTAGACGGGCTCGTATAGGTCCTCGGTCGAGGGCGTGAGGAAACTGCGGACACCAGGCGCCATGCCCGCTCCACGTGCCAGCGCAGGCAGGATGTCCTTCGCGGTCATAGCGAAGGCGACCTCGTACGCGCCGCTCGCGTTCTTCGACGCCTTCGGGAGCGCGAACGCATACGCCTTGCCGTAGGTGGTCTTCGCGCTTGCGGTCGCCGGCTGCGGCACCATCGCCATATCGAAGGGCAGGTTCGGGTTCGCGGCCGCAATGCCCGCACGCTCGGAAGCGTATCCGAGATAGAAGACGGAATCGCCTCGAGTGAAGGCTTGGCGGGAATCGGGAAGGGAGCGGTTCCAGGTGTATATGGTTTTCGTCGGATTCGCGAACTCCGTATAGAAGTTGAGGGCGGACTCGGCGGCCGAGGAACCGAACGTATCGCCACCGGACTCGCCGAGCGTAGAGCGTAGGCCGAGCTGCGTCTTCTCTATGATGGGCTGCCCTGCCTGGAAGAAGAGGAGCGAGAGGATGGCGCGTGCGTGCGCTACGTTCTCATACGTCCCGAGCGCTATGGCGCTCCGTGATATCGCCTGCGCGTTCGTGATGCGCGTAAGGGTGGGCGTGAGACCAGTGACCGCTTCCCACGTGGAGGGCGGCTGCACTACGCCGGCTGCCGAAAGCGCGGTCGGGTTGTAATAAAGGACGAGCGGGTCGACGAGGAGCGGGATGCCGTAGGTGCCTTCCGTGGAGAGGTAGGTATCGAATATAGGCAGATAGCTGTCGCGGAACGCGCGTTCGGTGATGGAGGAGTACGGAATGACGGAAAGCCGGCTACGCTCCGTGAGCAGATGCTCCTGGTTGATGAGGATGAGATCGGGACCGGTCCCTGACGCGAGCGCGTTAGCGAGCTGGGTATCGAACGTAGCGGCTTCGAACGCGGTATACGTCACCTTCCCGTATTCCTTATGCACCTGCTTGAGCTCGGTGAGCGCAGGATCGAACGCGCTTTCAGGAAGCAATCCCCATATCGTCACCGCGCCCACTTCGCTCGCATTGCGTCCGAATCCCTGGAAGCTCGCGAAGAGCGCGAGGCCGAGGATTGCCGCAAGCCCGAAGACGGCGAGTATCACTATTTGGAAGGGTCGCATGTTAGCCATATTAGGGCGCAGTGAAGAGTATCGAATAATGATGCGGACCAGCACGGAACGCTTTCGTCTTATGGAACCCGCCTCCTATGAACAGTTCCTCGGCAGCGTGCTCGGGCACCACCTGGTGCGGAGCCGGTCCCATGCCGCCGTACGCGCCCGCCCAATCGATGACGAGGAGCCTTCCTCCCGGCTTGAGGATTCGACGTATCTCCTCGAGCGCGCCTTCGCGGTGCTCGAGCTGGAATAACGTGTTCGAGAGGATGACGGCATCGAGCGTGTGGTCGCGGAGCGTAGTGCCGCCCAGTTTCTCGAAGTTCCCCCATACGGTCGAAAGATTCTTGAGCCCGCGCTCGTGCGCGAGATCACGGACGCGTTTCAGGATGTCCTCCTGGATATCGACGGCGTACACATGTCCGGTCTCGCCCACGACCGATGCGGCAGCGACCGCATAGTGGCCGGAGCCCGCGCCGAGATCACCTACTTTCATCCCCTCCTTAAGACCTATCTGAAGGACGTTGCTCTTGGGCTCAGAGAAATTCATTACTATAAAAATAGCACGGGCCGCGCAGTACGCGGCCCGTGCATCAACATCAGGAGGTACTACAGCGCAACCATCGAAGCGATCGAATCCCCCTCCCGCATCTTCATGATGCGTACGCCCTGGGTCGCGCGAGAGAGCGACGGTATCTCGGCCGACGTCACGCGTATGACCTGGCCCTTCTTCGAGATGACGACTATCTCCTCCTCGGAGTCCGCTTCCCCTATGAGCACCTTCGCACCGATTATCTCACCGGTCTTCGCGGTCACTTCCGCGGTCTTGATTCCCGAGCCGCCGCGTCCTTGTATCTTGTATTCGTTGAGCGAGGTCTTCTTGCCGTATCCCTTGTCCATGATGACGAGGAGCGTGGCGCCCTTAGCGCCTGCCGAGACGACTTCGGCCGATACCACGCGGTCGTCCGCCTTTACGCTCATGCCGCGCACGCCGCCTGCGGTGCGGCCCATGGCGCGCGTGTCCGCCTCGTCGAAGCGTATGCTCTGTCCCTTGGCTGTAACTATGGAAATACTGTCACCTTCGCCTGCGAGCGATGCCGAGACGAGCTTATCGCCCTTCTGGAGATTGATAGCGATGATTCCGGACCGGCGCACGTCCGCGAAGTTCTTGGCCTCCACCTTCTTCACGACGCCGGCCGAGGTCACGAAGAACACCGAGAGCGCGTCGCGCGCGGCGCCCTTGGGCACCGCGAGTACGCTCGTCACCTTCTCCTCGCCCGAGAGCTGGAGGAAGTTCATGATGGACTTGCCCTTCGTCGCGCGCTTCCCTTCCGGAAGCTCGTACATCTTCAGCTGGTACGCCTTGCCGAAGTCGGTGAAGAAGAGGAGTTCGGAGTGCGCCGAAGCCTTGAGGAAGTGCGTGACGACGTCCTCCTCCTTGGTAGAAATATCCACGACGCCCACGCCGCCGCGCTTCTGCTGCTTGTACTCGTCAGGGTTCGTGCGCTTCACGTACCCGCCAGCGGTGAGCACGAGAACGGACTCCTCATCCGGCACGAGGTCTTCCACCGAGATATTCTTCACGCCGCCCTTCACTATCTTCGTACGGCGGTCGTCCCCGTACTTATCGCGCACATCGACGAGCTCCGCGCGTACCACAGTCAAGATGTTTTTCGCCGACGAGAGTATCTTCTGGAGTCGCTTGATGAGGTCCTGAATTTCTGCGAGCTCGTCCTCTATCTTCTTGCGCTCGAGGCCCGCGAGCGTCTGGAGGCGCATGGAAAGAATAGCGGCAGTCTGTATAGGGGAGAAGGCGAACTTCTTCTGGAGCGCCTCGGACGCGGTCGGGACGTCCTTCGACTTCTTGATGATGGCGATGACCTCATCGATGTGGTCGAGCGCCTTCGAGAGGCCCAAGAGAATATGCTCGCGCTCCTGCGCTTTCTTGAGCTCGTATTCGGTACGGCGCTTCACCACTTCCTTGCGGTGAAGGATGAACGACTCGAGCATGCCCTTGAGCGAGAGCGTCTGCGGTACGCCGTCGACGAGCGCGAGCATGTTGTAGTGGAAGGTACTCTCGAGCTCGGTGTGCTTGTAGAGGTTGTTGAGGACGGCCTGAGGGTGCGCGGTGCCTTTGAGCTCCACCACGACGCGAATGTCAGCTGCGGACTCGTCGCGCAGATCCTTCACGCCCTCGAGCTTCTTGTCGCGCACGAGGTCGGCGATGCGCGTGATGAGGTCCGCCTTGTTCACGCGGTACGGGATGGAGGTGATGACGATGTTCGTTCCCTTCTTCTCCTCTATTATCTCCGCCTCGCCGCGCACGACCACGCCACCACGGCCGTTCGTGTACGCGTGCTTGATGTCGGTCTGGTTGAACGCGATTGCGCCGAGCGGGAAGTCCGGACCCTTCACGAATTCAAGGAGGTCATCGGTCGTCGCGTCCGGGTTGTCTATCAAATGCGTCGTCGCGTCCACGACCTCCCTCAGGTTATGCGGCGGGATGTTCGTCGCCATACCCACCGCGATGCCGAGCGCGCCGTTAAGCAGGAGATTCGGAGCAGCGGCCGGGAGCACCGTTGGCTCGGTCTTTGAGCCGTCGAAGTTCGGAATCCACTCCACGGTCTCCTTCTCAAGGTCACGGAGCATCTCGTCGGCGATGCGCGACATCTTCGCTTCGGTGTACCTGTATGCAGCAGCCGGGTCACCATCGATGGATCCGAAGTTTCCCTGCCCGAGCACGAGCGGGTAGCGGGTCGAGAACTCCTGCGCGAGCTTCACCATCGCGTCGTACACCGACATGTCGCCATGCGGGTGGTACGAACCGAGCACCTCTCCGACCACCGTCGCCGACTTGCGGAACTTTGCCTGCGGCGTGAGGCCCGTCATGCGCATCGCGTAGAGGATGCGGCGGTGCACCGGCTTAAGGCCGTCGCGCACGTCAGGGAGCGCGCGGCTCGTGATGACGGTCATCGCGTAGTCGATGTACGACTGGCGCATCTCGCTCGTTATCGACTGATCGATAATGTTAATGCGCGGCACCGCCTCTGGAACTGGTTCTTGCTTCTTGGCCATGTATTAAAACGTAAGGACGGTCTCGTGCGTGTCGTTGTGGTTCTGCTTCGGAGCGTCGAGCGTCGAGGTCGTCTTCGTATCGACGACGGTGATGCGCGCAGGCGAGGTGGTCGCGCCGATGGCGGCAGCGGCTGCGCCCGCGAGCTCGGAGAAATTCGAGCGGGTGTCAGTGAGCGCGTCCTGCATGTTGAGCTCTTCGCTCTGGTTGGAGCGCGGATTGAGCGCGAGCACCGGGGAGCTTGCGAGCGCGCCGAGCCAGCCGAGCGTGACGAGGCCGGTCACGCCGAGCGCGGTCGCGAACGCTATCTTGCGCTGCTCGTGGTGGGGCTTCGCCCGTACGCGCTCGAGGTGATGGGAGAGGGGTGCCATATCTAAAGTATGCGACTAGGGGGTGATTACGACAATAGCGCCGTCCTTCTCCGCGGCGTCCTTCTTCTTAAGGGTGAGCTTGTCCACTTTCTGCACGTCCTTGCTTCCCTCCTCCTTGAGGAATGTATCGAGCGCCTTCTCCTCGCCCATGCCGCTCCAGTGCATCGGGATGATGATGCGGGGCTCAAGCGATACCGCAAGCTTGAAAGCTTCTGCAGGAGAGAGCACGCCGTCGCCTCCGACTGGGACGAACAGAATGTCTATCTCATCGATGGCTTCTCTCGCCTCATGCGAGAGCACTGCGTCCGAGAGCGCACCGAGGTGCACGATGGTCATGCCTTCGAGCGAGACCGCATAGACGGTGTTCACCGCATCGAGCTGCCCCTTCGGGAGGCCGTACTGGCTCTTGGTGAGGAAGCCCTGCACCGTCACGCCCGAATGCTCGTATTCCCCGGGGCCCGTTATCGCGAACGGCTCCTTCCCATTGAAGGAGACCTCGTCGAACCCGTTCATGTTCGGGTGGTTGCGCGACGAGAGCGCCACGTCGGAGCCGAAGCGGACAGCCGGGAGCGTACCACCCTTGGAGATAGGGTCGAAGACAAGGGTCAAGTCACCGAAGGTGACTTTGAAGCACTGGCCGCCGTGATGGGTGATGACCATATATAGGCATGATTATAGCATGAAAGCAGGGTTTGCGTGAGCGAGGGACCACTCAATACCGCTATCCACCCCGCTTCCTCGGCCCTCTTAACAAATGCTGAGCTAGGCGTAGAGTGAGGGGGTCTGGACGCAAGCCCGGACATGAGTAGGGATTGGATGAATGCATCCAGTCTGCGTCACGGGTCGGCCCTGCCCTCACCATTTTCCCGGGCTCTCTTGAGCTTTATGGAGCAGCAGGGTCGATTCCCCTTCTATAGCACCGCGCCATATGGCGCGGTTTCGTGTACAGCCCATGCCTTTTTTGGTAGTATTGCCGTATCGTCGCACCCGCGGCGATTTCATTGTTTGGAAGTGGGATATACGCATGAGGGACGGAAGCTTCAGTACTGAATCGCTTCGACAGGCACCCCAAGAACGCAGGCGCCTGACGCAGCAGGATAACGACCCGCCGCAGCCGCGCGTTGGCGCGGGCGGCAGCGGGAATGGCGGTGGCAGCGACGATGGCCGAGCGAGTGAGCAAGGCCACATCATCGACGGCCACGCCAGTCGCAGCTTCGCTCCGACGATGCGTTAGGGCTTGAGTCGCCGATCGGTTCAACGCCCCTGATCGGTGCTCGAGGGGGTGGGGACGTGGTCGAGCGCGTCCCCACCTTCCCTTCCTATCTCGATGTTCTTTCCGCCCACGGCACAACCGTGGGTTTTTGTATTTGACACCCTACTTACGGATGTTATACTCCTCATACTGACCGGTGCGGAAAGGCGGACCAGAGAGGGCAACCTCTCTTTTCTCGTTCTCCCTATCGGCAGCTGCACAAAAAACCAAACTGGAGATTCTGGTGGACAAGTTCATCAAGGAAAACAAGCCCCTCATCACCCGTTTCGGCATCGGGCTTGGCCTCCTGGTCCTGGCCGGCGCCGCCGTCATCGGCATCGCCTCCGCCAAGAGCAAGGAGGAATAGCCGCCGACATCCCCGGTGCGGCGTCCGCTACCCCTGGAGCCGCATCGAAAATCGCGCCTTCGCCCCAACCAGGGCGAAGGCGTTTTTCTATATTTCGACACATCCACAGGGTACTTGACAAGTCTATGGGGGTGTGATAGTTTTTCCGGGTCATCGGCAAACGCCCTGACCTGACGATGCTCGAGGCCTCGGCCGGAAGAAGACCATCCTCAGCTGTTGGAACCTTCAATGGAGACTCCCATGTCCCGCCACCAGACCAGTCCCCCGGCCCAGTTCGGCCGTAACTTCTGGAGTGTCAGCACCCGCGACGGCCGCCTCGGCCTCGACGACCTGATCGGCGCCGGCGACCCGCACCTGGGCGACCGCGGCCATTGTACGAACGCCACGACCACCTGATCGCCGGCGGCGCCGACTTCACCCAGCTGGGTGTCGGCCCCGGAATCAACAGCCCCCGCCAGCATATGCTGGCGGGGGTTTCACTTATATACGTTCCCTGGTATAGTCCCCCTGTTCGAAGCGTGCGGATATACGTAGCGAGAGGGCTATCCCTGGAGGCCGTAAGGCACCAGTACCCACCGCAGAAACCGCGCTTTAATTCCACATGTCAGAAGAAAAGAATCCTGCCGCTCGCCCGGCTACGGTGGTGACCTTTACGGTCGACCCCGGCCACCCGATGGCAGATAAGATAGACGCAATTGCGACCCCGCCTCGTTCGGGGGATTTGGTCGAGGGTACCATCATCGAGCTCGTGCGCGGTCGTCTCTATGTCGACCTCCCACCGTTCGGTACCGGTATTATTTACGGCCGCGAGTACCTCAACGCCGCTGACGTTCTCCGTAAGGCGAACCCGGGCGACACCATCACCGCGAAGGTCGTAGACCCATCCGGACTCGATGGATACATCGAGCTCTCGCTCAAGGAAGCTCGCCAAGCCGCTATCTGGGGCGAAGCCGAGCAGGCTATTGCCGCGCAGACCATCTACACCCTCACGGTGGAGGAAGCGAACAAGGGCGGTCTCATCCTCTCGTGGCAGGGCATCCAGGGATTCCTTCCTGCATCCCAGCTCGCGAAGGAGCACTACCCACGCGTGCCCGAGGGCGATAAGGACAAGATATTCTCCGAGCTTCTCAAGCTCCAGGGCATCCCGCTTTCGGTCCGCATCATCACCGCGGACGCTAAGGAGGGCAAGCTCATCTTCTCCGAGCGCGCAGGCGACGAGGAGCAGGAGAAGGCTTCGCTCATCGATAAGTACCAGGTAGGTGACGTGCTCGAGGGAGAGGTCACCGGCGCCGTCGACTTCGGCGTGTTCGTGAAGCTCGAACCGGGCCTTGAAGGCCTCGTGCACATTTCTGAGCTCGATTGGGGCCTCGTTGAGGACCCTCGCGCCCTCTTCTCCGTAGGCGACCGCACCCAGGTGAAGGTCATCGAGGTGAAGGATGGCAAGGTATCGCTCTCTGTGAAGGCGCTTCGTGAGAACCCATGGAAGGTCGCGTCCGAGAAGTATAAGAAGGGTATGGACGTCCAGGGAGTCGTCATCAAGTACAACAAGCACGGTGCGCTCGCCTCCATCGAGGAGGGCGTTGCGGGCTTGGTGCACATCTCGGAGTTCGAGTCCCCTGCAGCTCTCCGTGATGCGCTCGAGCTCGGGAAGACCTACCCGTTCTCCATCACGCTCTTCGAGCCTAAGGATCAGCGCATGACGTTGTCGTACGCGGACGCTAAGGCGAAGAAGTAGTAGGTGCCAGATGAGAACAAGCCCGGAGCATTCGCTCCGGGCTTGTTTGTTATAAAAAGTTCCCCGACCGTTGCCGGCCGGGGTTATCTGCGACTGACGCGGGATGTATCCCGCCAGTCGTAAGTCGTAAGCTTATTGCCGTCCCGATCGTAGTACCCGATCGCGAATTGATGACGATTTATCATCAGATAGACGAGCCAGTGGGATTTCGACTCGGTCAGTGTCCCTGGGTACGAAGGCGAGGGATAGCTGCGCGTGTACTTGAACTGCTGAGGACGCCAAGGTGGCGAGCCCGTAAGCGAGCAGTACTGCGCAAGAAGGCTCTCTGCGTCTACCTTCGGCAGCATCTCCTCACCGACCGGAGCCTCGAACATCTCGCCGATACTTATTGGGCGAAGCTGCGCGCGGTCCTCCTCGGTGAACACATGTGGATGGTCTCGCATGAATTGCTCGAGGCTATCGAGCGAGGGGTCGAAGCCCGCGAATCGCAATTCCTCGAAGAGCGCGCGGATTGCCGTCATGAGCGCGTCCTCGCCATTCTCGCCCTTCTCGGTGAGCGTCGTATCGAGCAATCGATTAACGAACGACTTAGGAGAAGCGAAGGAGTCTAGGTTGCGGACATGCGCCGTCTCAACAAGCGCGAGACGCTGGCCGTTCCTAAGATCTATATAGACGTCGACGAGGGCGATATGAGTCCTGCGCAGAAGGCAGCGCTGCCCGTTCACTTCAATGGAAACGAGTTGGCATTCGCCCTTATTCACCTCTTGCAGAAGCTTTTCGGGTGTTCGTGCCGTACCGGTCCCCCACGATAACTCATGAGGGACGATGCCGTGCTCTAAGAGCAGGGCCATCAATTCCTCCATGGTCATCTCGATTGTCCTTTCCGACAGGGTGAAGATAACAGTCTCTCTGGCCGAACTATGCCCTAATCACTGCGTCATAGCAACACGGAAAGATGAAATAATTATGAAGACGTATTGGCGAGGAGCATCGCCGTTCCCGTTCCTTCGGTCACGAATAGCCGCGCCGCTTCAGCTGCGCGCGCGAGTGTTTTCTTGAGAAGCAGCTCCTCCTTGGGCGAGAACTTCCCGATGACGTGCGAGATGACCTTCTCTCCGGCCTCAGGCTTCCGCAGCTTTCCCTTGGGGGTCGCGGGCGAGATGCCTATCTTCATCTGTACGAAATCCTTCGTCTTGAGCGCTCGCATGATGCTCTCGATGCCCTTGTGCCCGCCCGAGCCTCGACCCGGCATCGTCATCTTTATCGTGCCGAGCGGAAGGTCGAGTTCGTCACGTATTACTAAAAGCTTCTTCGCGGCCGCCTTACTCTTCACGAGGGCCGCTGCCGACTTCCCCGAAAGGTTCATCATCGTCTCGGGAAGCGCGACGATGACCTTCTGGTCGTCGAGCGCGCCGTGGGCGACTATCGCCTGCGCCGCTTTGTTCAGTTTCCACTCGAACCCTTCCTTGCTCGCCAGGAGTTCCGCCACCATGCGCCCGGCGTTGTGCCGGGTCTTCGCGTATTCCGCGCCCCTGTTCCCGAGCCCTATGATGACGTAAGCCATGAGGTAACTATACCAGCCGCTTCTTCGGTGTGCTTCGGGAAGGCATGGGCCGCGCCGGGGACCACTCGATGCGTCGCGTTATTGAATGCGCGGGCGAACGAGCGATGCTCCCATGGTCGCGCGACGGTGTGGTCTTTGCCTGCAGATACGATGAGAACTGGAACCGATATGGAGTGTGCGGAACGATATCCATCGAATCGGAAGAAGTCGAAGACCCATCTTCGCCCTAGCCGCGGGCGCGAGCCATACGGGCCATACCATCTCCGGTACCCGACGATAAGCCACAGGAGAAAGTACGGGACTTGCGCCCACCACATCACTTTCCACGATACTGCCGGAGCGAGAAGTACGAGCTTCGCGAGCTCGGGGTGCGTACGCGCATACGCAAGGGCAACCAACCCGCCCATACTGTGACCCGCAAGGATAACCGATTCCGTAATCAGCTTTGATTCATGGAGGTATCGCATGACATCTTCCACATCCTCTAGGTACCCACTCGTCGTCTGTTCGAAGAAATCCGCATCAGGCGCAACCGCTCCATCAGCGGCGTCGAACGTAATCGTTCGGTATCCAATTGCGCAGGCTGCATTCGCTACGGAAGCTATGACCGATTGATCCTTCCAGCCACCGAGGCCATGCAGCAGTACGAATGTGCCCTTCGCTTCACCCTCACGCTTGCGCAGCGTCGCGGGCATCCGTTTCCCTCCGCGGTTCTTGATAACGAATTCTTCTTTCTGCATCCGGGTCATCATAGCAAAGAACGAGATGCGCTCCGCTTTCGGTCAGGGAATGCGCATTAGTTGACGCGCGGGTAAGTAGGAATACAATACCTGCACATGAAGTTCCTCGGGACCGCGATGAAAGAGATACTCACATTCATCGCTCTCGCTATTGTCATCGTTGTTCCCATACGACTCTTCGTCGCGCAGCCATTCGTCGTCGAGGGCGAAAGCATGCATCCCACCTTCGAAAGCGCCGACTATCTCATCGTCGACCAGCTCTCCTACCGTTTCAATGACCCTAAGCGTGGCGATGTCATCGTGTTCCGCTACCCGAACGACCCTAAGATCTTCTACATCAAGCGCATCATCGGGCTTCCGGGCGAGACCGTGCATATCAATGAGGGCAAGACGAGCATTACCAAGACCGACGGGACCAGTATCACGCTCGACGAGTCGTATGTCGTCGCTGAAGACGCCACATACACCATCGATTCCACGCTCGGGGACGGCGAGTTCTTCGTGATGGGCGACAACCGTCCGAGGAGCTCGGACTCGAGGGTCTGGGGAGCGCTCCCTAAGGAAGACATCATGGGCCGCGCCTTCCTCAGGCTTCTGCCGCCCGCTAAGACCGGGGTACTTCCGGGGGCCGTGAACGAACCGCAATGAGCACCCACGTAGCGCACCGACCGGATGATGTCCTCAAGCGTGTACACGCCATCGGTACTTACTATGGATTCGTTCCCTTCTCCTCGCTCGCGCAGGCGAAGCGAGGAGTGGCCGCCAAAGCCCCCTTCCCTGACTCGATAGCGCTCGATGCGCTCGACCCTACCGCGCGCGAGGTGGCGACGCTCCTGAAGCAGGTGCGCGATAGCGGGGTGGTCCCTTCGCCGCTCCAGCCGCTTTTCCTCTGGCACACGAATGCCGCGAGCGGACGACCTTCCCCCAAGCAGATAGTCGTGCAGTTCCATGTGCTCGGCGTCGAGCATGCGATAGCGGACGCGGTACTCATCCGTGCGGTACGCTCGCTCGTGAGCGATCTCACGCATGGCGACATCCGCCTCCGCCTGAATTCCATGGGCGACCGCGAGACGCGTGGACGCTTCGCGCGGGAGCTCACTTCGTTCTTCCGTAAGCAGAGCGCGACCCTGCCGGTGGATTGCGTCTCTTCGGCGCGTCAGGGCGATGTGTTCCAGGCGGCCGAGCTTCTCGCGGTGTCCTCTGACTCCGAGGAGCTCCCTTCGCCTACCGATCATCTTTCCGAGAACAGCCGTAAGCATTTCGAGGGCGTGCTCGAGTACCTCGAATCGACCGACACCCCCTATGACCTCGCACCGAGCCTTCTCTCGCGCGGGAGCGCATGGAGCGACACCTGCTTCGAGATAACGGGCGCCGAGGGCATACAGGCGTGGGGCTCGCGGTACAACGAATTCGCGCGTCCCTTCTTCAAGGCGCATCTTCCGTCAGTCGGGGCCGTGGTCCGCATCAATGTCGAAGGCAAGGAACCTATCGCTCCTATCAAGCAGAAGGCTGCACCGCGCTTCGTGTTCGTGCATATCGGGGACGAGGCCAAGCGCGAGAGCATGAAGATTGCGGACGATCTCCGCCGTGCGCGCATCCCGATGACCCAGTCCATCGGCATCGCGTCCCTGACCGAGCAGATGCGTCTCGTCGATACAGCTAACCCGCAGTACGTCCTCATCATGGGCCGCAAGGAGGCGCTCGAGCGCTCCGTGATACTCCGTGAGCGCTCCACCCATACCGAGACGTTCATACCGCTCGATCTTTTGATAGAGCGTCTTAAGCTGGTTGCCTAAGCGCCCGCACGCTGGGCGCTTGACATTTTATACAAAAAGAGTATATTGCCTCCAGCATCAATTGGAGATTCTCAATGGCCTTTGGTCACCCCGGCGTTCGCAACGCCAACCACCTCGCTCTTTCCATCGGCATGATCCTAATCATCCCGAGCCTCATGCTCGTCGTGTGGCTGGCGGGAATTCCCCTTCCCCTTTCCGACGATCCGCGACTCATCTCATCGCAGATGCGGACCTGGGTCGCCATCATCGGGGGCGTCGGGACGACGGTGGGCACCCTCTTCATCCTGCTCGGCCTCGGCCGGCTCCGCTGAGCCCATCAGCCGTCACAGCGCCCGCGAGTCTTTGAACTCGCGGGCGTTTTCCATACCCGCTAGACAGTAAATGCCCCGATATGGTAATCTCCGCTGTATGACTAACGCAGTACGCGTAGAGGTTAAGCGCGGCAAGAACGAGAGTTCCGCCTCCCTTATCCGCCGCTTCTCCCGCCGTGGCCAGGGCCTCGGTCTCGTACGCGCGCTCCGCAAGCGCCGCTACTACGCCCGCACCAAGTCCAAGAACGTGGACCACGCTCGCGCCATGGTTCGCGGCAAGGTGATTGCGGAATACAATGAGCAGGTGAAGCTCGGCAAGATCGACCCGGCTGCTCGCAAGACCCGCAAGCGATAGCAACAAGCCCCGCCTCGCGGGGCTTTCGCATTAGAACGCTATACTTTCCCCATGAGCACCCTCGATACCCGCAACTTCACCCGGAGCCCGGTACCCCGCTTTCCGTACGCTAAGGCGGCGTCCCTCGCCCTTCCCGGCTGGGATATCTCGCTCGTATTCGCAGGCGAGGCGAGAGCGAAGCACCTGAACGAGGTGCTTCGCAGCAAGGACTATGTCCCGAACGTACTCTCCTACCAGTCGGGCCCGAAGTCGGGGGAGATAATCATCTGCTTGAACGAAGCGAAGCGGCAGGCACCTTCGTTCGATATGAGCTACACGGTTTTCGTCGGATATCTTTTTATCCACGGCTGCTTCCATTTGGCCGGAAAGCGTCACGGCACTACAATGGAACATCAGGAACGAGCGCTTCTCGCTCGTCTCATCGATATTCCCTCTTCTACTCATGCGACGCATCGCCACCGGCATTGATATCGGCACCCACCACACGAAAGTGGTGGTGGTCGAGGAGGTGCGTACGCCCGAGGGCCCCATCCTCCGCATCATCGGTACCGGCCTCGCAGAGACCCGTGGGCTGCGCCACGGGTACGTAGTGGACCCGGAGGACGCGGCAGCGAGCATACGGGCCGCACGCGAGCAGGCAGAGCAGGTAGCGGGGGTGCCGGTGAAGCGCGGGTTCCTCGCCATTGGCGGGATTAGCCTCGACGAGGTGCGCGCTCAGGGCGAGACGGTTATCTCACGCGCCGACCAGGAGATAACCGAGCTCGATATCGAGAAGACGCGAGAGACCGCGCGCCAGGCTGCCTCCCCTAACTTCCTTAACCGCACCGTCCTCCATGAGATACCGCTTGAGTTCCGGGTAGATGGTTCCAAGTCGCTCGGCGAACCGGTAGGCATGAAGGGCACGCGTCTCGAAGCCGACTATCTTTTCATAACATGCCTCTCGCAGCATGCGGACCTCCTTGAGAGCGTGACCGAATCCGCAGATATCGAGGTCATCGACCGCATGGCGTCCCCTCTTGCTGGTTCGTACGTCACCCTCACCAAGGACCAGAAGATGAAGGGCTGCGTACTCGCGAACATCGGTTCTGAGACCGTTTCCATAGTCGTGTATGACGAAGGGCTTCCTGTTTCCGTGAAGGTGTTCCCACTAGGGTCGTCGCATATCACCGACGACCTCGCGCTCGGGTTCAAGGTATCGCTCGAGGACGCGGAGCGCCTCAAGCTCGGCCGGCTTTCGGGCAGCATGTACCCGCGCCGCAAGGTGGAGGAGATAATCACCTCTCGCTTCCGCATGATCTTCGATTTGATCGATAAGCATCTGAAGCAGCTCGGTCGCGGCCGCACGCTCCCGGCGGGCGTCATCATCTCGGGAGGAGGCGCGGGCCAGGGCCTCATCACCGATATCGCCAAGGGTACGCTCAATCTCCCTTCGCGCATCGCTGACATGCGCCTCACGACCGATGTGAAGGTCCGTGACGCCACCTGGGCGGTCGCGTACGGCCTTGCGCTCTGGGGGCTCACCGGGGACACGGAGACCAGCCCCAAGAAACGGAGCGCAAAGGACATCTTCAACGGACTGCAGGGATTCTTCCGTCAGTTTCTTCCGTAGCACGGGAGCTAGTACCTCTTGCTTTTTCTATATTAGTGTGTATAATCCTCGCTAGAGGTTCGTGTTCGATTCCTCTGCCTATCTTCCATTCAGAATGCAAGGGCGTAGAAATGATGTCTCAACCTAGCCGCGTGGTTGCTACCAGCCACGAGAACGACAATACCCCCGACCCCATCGATGTGGCCGTCGGCCACAGCATCCGCGTTCGCCGGAAGTGGCTCGGCATCAGCCAGAGCACCCTCGCGGATCATCTGGGCGTCTCGTTCCAGCAAGTCCAGAAGTACGAGCGCGGCGCCAATCGCGTCTCCGCCTCCATGTTGGTGAAAATCGCTCAGAAGCTCGACACCTCGGTGGGCGAACTGGTCGGAGAGAACGGCGCTCCGAACGGCGACGAGAGCCTGAACGCGAAGCTGGCCATCCCCGGCGCCGTGCAACTGCTCGAGGCCTTCGCCGGCCTTCTGCCCCAGCACCGCATGGCGGTCCTGACCCTGACCCGCTCGCTGAACGAACCGTCCGAGGACGACTCCTCGATCAAGCGCGCCCGCTAGGCACAACCACGAACAAGATCCATCGACCTCTAAGGCGGCGCTCCGGCGTCGCCTCTTCTTTTATGGCTAGTACGTCCATATATGATGTAAATGAAGAGTTTTCTACGACAGAAACAGAATAAAACGCAAATTCCACGACACAAGCACAGCACGCCTGAAAAAAAAGTCACTATTTGCAAGCCGGTCGCAGCTGGTATTATTGCCCCAGTTATTACCGGCCCCTAGATCCCCCTTATGTCAAAGCGCGTAGACCCAGAGATAGAGACGTTCGCCCGCATCCGCGTCGTAGGAACCGGAGGTTCCGGCTGCAACGCCGTGAACCACATGATCAACTCCAAGGTGAAGGGCGTTGAGTTCATCGCCGTTAACACGGACGCCCAGGACCTTCACCGTTCTCTAGCGAAGAAGAAAATCCATATCGGCAAGAACCTCACCAAGGGACTCGGCGCCGGCATGAACCCCGACCTCGGACGCCGCGCTGCCGAGGAGACCCGCCAGGAGATACAGGAGGCGCTCCAGGGTTCCGACATGGTGTTCATCACCTGCGGCATGGGCGGAGGCACCGGAACCGGTGCTGCCCCTACCGTCGCTAAGATAGCGAAGGAGCTCGGCGCACTCACCGTTGCCGTTGTCACCAAGCCATTCACATTCGAGGGTCTTCAGCGCAAAGAAATCGCCGACCGCGGTCTCGCCGAGCTCAAGAAGGAAGTCGATGCGTTCATCGTCATCCCGAACGACAAGCTCCTCTCCATCGTCGAAGCGCAGACCACCGCCTCAAGCGCGTTCGCGCTCGCCGATGAGATACTCCGCCAAGCGGTCGAAGGTGTCTCGGATATCATCACTACGCCAGGAGAGATCAACACAGACTTCAACGACATTAAGGCCATCATGGAGGGTGCAGGTCCCGCACTTATGGGCATCGGTATCGCGGATGGGGATCGCCGTGCGCAGGACGCTGCCGCGCAGGCCGTCAATTCCCCGCTCCTCGATGTCTCCATCACGGGCGCCAAGGGCGTGCTCTTCGTAGTCGCAGGTTCCGACGACCTCGGTATCCTCGAGGTCCAGGAGGCCGCGAAGGTCGTCTCGGATTCGGTCGATAAGAACGCGAAGGTCATCTTCGGTATCATGCGCGACGAGAAGCTCAAGAAGGGCCAGATCCGCATCATTGTCATCGCCACCGGCTTCCCCGAGGGCGAAGGCGAAGGCACCCAAGGCGGTATCGAGCGTTCCCTCTTCGCCATGCCCGCAGAAGAGCAGCAGGAGGCTCGTGGGAGCATCTTCAATGACATCATGAAGCGCCCGCAGCCTGCAGCCGAGGAGGTAGCAGTTCCGGTGGTCACCATCGAGGACGAGTCCGTCCGCGAGGAGCGACGGGAACCGGTCGTCACCGCCCAGCCGCAGAAGCGCGAAGAGGCGAAGCCGCTTACTCCGCCCAAGGCCGAGGAAGAAGAGGACGAGGCTTGGGGAGCTATTCCAAGCTTCCTCCGTCGCCACAAGAAATAGGTCTATGTAGCTAGCAGAAATCCCCGGCCAGGCGCCGGGGATTTTGCTATACTGCCTCCACTATGCACGATTTGATAATCATCGGAGGTGGGCCAGCTGGTATCGCCGCAGGGGTATATGCCGCACGAAAGCGCTTGAAGTCGGTTCTCATCGCAGAAGAGATAGGTGGCCAGTCCACGGTCTCAGAAGGCGTCGAGAACTGGATAGGAACGGTGAAGATAGCGGGGCCCGACATGGCGAAGTCGTTCCGGGAGCATCTGGACGCATACAAGGGCGATATCGTTGAAGTCATCGAGGGCGATCGCGTGGAGAAGCTCGAGAAGTCTGAGGGAGGATTCACTGTCTCTACCCGCGATGGGAAGTCCTTCACGGGACGCACCGTACTCATCGCTTCTGGCGCTGGCCGCAAGAAGCTCCACATCCCAGGAGCCGATACATTCGAGAACAAGGGCGTCACGTACTGCGCTTCTTGCGATGGCCCGCTATTCGCCGGACAGGACGTCGCAGTGGTGGGTGGCGGGAACGCCGGCTTCGAGACCGCAGCCCAGCTCCTCGCGTACTGCAAATCGGTCACGCTCATTCACCGCCGCGATTCGTTCAAGGCGGACGCGATCACCGTCGAGAAGGTGCTGGCGCATTCGAACATGAGCGTGCTCATGGATACCGAGCCGGTTGAGGTGAAGGGCGAGAAGTTCGTGTCCGGGCTCGTCGTGAAGAATATAAAGACTGGTGAGATAACCGAGCTTCCAGTCACCGGCGTGTTCGCGGAGATAGGGGTCATCCCTAATACCGACTATGCCAAGGGCGTGGTCGAGCTCGATGAAGTGGGCCGCGTGGTCACGAACCAACGCAACCAGACGACGAGCGTTGAGGGCATTTGGGCCGCGGGCGACGCGACCGATGAGCTCTATCACCAGAACAACATCGCTGCTGGGGACGCAGTGAAAGCGCTCGAGGATATATACCAGTGGGTGATGCGGAATACCTAGCGCTCCGTTTGATAAAAGAAAAAGCCGCTCTTTTGGAGCGGTTTTTCTTTGTGGCGGAGAGCTTATACAGCCTCTTCCTCGCCAGCCGGTGCTACCTCCTCTGCAGGAGCAGCAACCTCTTCGGTCTCCTCGGGGGTCTCTACGACCTCGCCCTCGGCACCTGCAACTACTTCTTTCTCATCCATGTTTTGTGAAGAATGGCCCTATTTCCCCAGAAGGGAAAAATATAGGCCATCCAATGCTTAATTGGCTGGCAATTCGACCTTAGCTCAAGTGTACCAAAGGTAGAGCTAAAAAAGCAATGAAGCGGCCTATGCCCCGTTCATGTCCCAGATAAGGGCCGCCACGTTCCGGGGCTCGCCCTCGAACGGCAGATGATGGTTATCGAAGAACGGCATGGAATTGCACTCGAGGATGCCGCAGCGCTCCTGCTCGTTCCAGGGGCGGGAGATATTCTCGATGATGAAGTCCAGTCCGACGATAGGGGCCTTGAGCACCCGTGCCACCTCCTCGAAGAGCGCGACGTTGTATGGATGCACCCCGTCCGTTACATCGGCGGTCGTCCCTCCCACGCTCCAGTTTATCTTCTGATGGAGCAGCACTTTCCTTCCCTTCTCGGGCACGGAATCGAGCGATAGGCCCTGCCACTTGAGCTCCGCCTCTGCCGCCTCATCGAGCTGTATCTTATGAAAATACGGTCCACCACGTGCCGGATGCGTGTTCGCTTCCCCGACGAGTTCCGTGATGGTCCGTGCGCCGTCGCCGATAACGTACGGCTGGTCACGCCTGAGCGCGGCCGCGAACTTCCCGTCCACGACCGTTGCGCGATATACGGAACCCACGAGCTCTTCCTCGATGACGACGCGAGGGGAGACTTCATGCGCGATATTGAATGCATTCGCGAGTTCCTCCTCATTCGTTACGTGGAGCGTGGTGTGCCTGGAGCCGGAGCCCGAATGCGGTTTCGCTATCGCAGGAGGGGTTATGGAGCGGAATATCTTCCGAGCTTCTCGAAGCGTACGTGCGTCACCTCCCTTCGCGACAGGGAGCCCAAGCTTTCTGAAGCGCTTCTTCAGCTCCGCCTTATCATCCATCCAGTGCACGCGTTCGAGCTCGGACGCAGGGAGCGGTATGCCTTCGAAGACGATCTTCCTCCCGTCCGGAAGCCGGGCGAGGAATATGTTGCGAGGCAGGTCGAAGAGCCTGAACTCCTCCATCTCTATCCCTCGCTCACGTGCCTCCTGCCACAGCATGAGCGCGAGGAGCTGGGTACCATCATCGGGCTCCGTGACACGCTTCGCAGCCCCGATTGAGATGAGAAGCTCTAGCAGATGCGGGGTAAGGGCTCGCTCGATACGCTGCACGCCGCGCGTGATGAAGTTAGAGCCTTTGGGTATAGGAATAAGCCCCGAGGTGAACTCGTCCATCAGGATACTGAGATAGGTGATGCGATGATAGACGGCTCCTGACCCGCACTCGATGCACTCCACCGGCTTCATGATGCCTCTACGCCGCGAAGAACACGCCGAGATAGTACGGCCAGAGAACGAGGGCGAGCACGCCGGGCCAGAATGCGAGGCCGAGATACCCGATGGTGAACAACCAGCCCACTATCCACGCCCCTCCTGAAATGCTGTGGTGCTCTATTTTGATTTTTTCCATACCGATAGTATAGCGTGGCGGAGGGGGGGAGATTCGAACTCCCGATACCTTTCGGCATGCCGGTTTTCGAAACCGGTCGTTTCAACCACTCACGCACCCCTCCAGGATGCTGACGTTCCGTATCCTAGCATTTTTGGCTCTGGAAATGTAGGATTTAAAAGTTCCGCCTTCAACAGAAGGCTCCATCGTCTAACGGTTAGGACGCGGCCCTTTCACGGCTGAAATCGGGGTTCGATTCCCCGTGGAGTCACAGATATTGACTTTTAGTACAATCATTGTTTATATATTCTCTAAGTGGTCTTTCTAGCTAGGGGTAAGAAATTGCAGACTCAAATCGCACAGACCGCTCGTGTCACGCGAGCCATGGCCGAAGAGGCGGCAGGATGCCTCAGGTGTAATTCAAATATTCGCGAGGTACTCCTGTTTGGGAGTATCGCGCGTGATGGACAGGGCAATGATCTTGATATCATCATCGTGGCCGAGCCTTCCTGCGCAGAGAACTTCATCGCAGCGATTGACCTCACCCGCCTGAAGTTGTCGAGTCGACTCGATCAAACCTACGAGACCTACCTTCTCAAGAAGGTCCGTTTGCAGGCAGCCATGCTCGTTCTCAGCAACCTTGACGAGTTCATGCTCGCGCTTCACGATGCGACTGAGCTTATCGGGCGTCAATCGATCGACATCTTCGTGTTCCCGCCCGACTGGCGTCAGCGCCTCACGGAGCTGCAACACCGGCTCCCGAACCGGGACCCGCGATTCATGAAAAACATCGCTCGCGACGCAGTTAGAATCGCCTAGTCACCTACAAGTCGCACCAGTAAATGGCCTCGAGCAACATAGCTCGAGGCCTATGTATTTATATGACTTGCCGGTTTAGGAGTCTCCCAAATCCCAGCCCATCATTGGACTCATCTATATTAAGTCAGGGGCACGCTGCTACCTGCTCCAAGCTCCGGGGGTTGTAGGACATACATGCCGAATAACTCCTTAAAAGTCATTGGGATAGTAGTAACCGTACTCGCCTGCTTCTACAGTCTCCAATACATTGCCACCGCCATTCATTTTGGATGCCAAGATCCGAAAGAAGATTGTCCACCTCCTATCTACGGGGCTGGCGAGATCGTATATAGATTAATCGTCCAACCTCCGTGGCTCATGTCGAGCCCTCAATCCCTATGAACATAGTCAGAATACTTTGCTCCCTTCTCGCAATCTCATTCGGGGCATTCATGGTCGTATACGGAGGTATGGATGATAGTCCAGGAGCGCAATTCCTCGGGCTCGTGCTGGCCGTCATCGGCGTCGTAGGCGTGGTTAGGAGCAAGAAACGGAAGTCCGACTAAACTCTGAACGCCACGCAAAAGAAAAACCGCACTCATGAGTGCGGTTTTTCTTTTACATGCTTCTATCCTTAGTCCTTGCGCACTGCCGCGTGCTTGGCGCCATATACCGATACGTATACGAGACCCGCTACGAGCGCCATGCAGCTCATGAACCCCGCGAACTGCGCCTGGTCCGCGAGGTTGCGGTAGAAGACGAACGCGATGAGGAGCGTGAACAATGCGAGCAGGAAGCCCGCTGTCCGCGTGCGCCACCCAATAACAAGCGCGATACCTGCGCAGACCTCGAGGATGAAAGCCAGGGTTACCATAACCAGCGGGAACGGCAGGCCCGCTGCGCCGGCCATACCGACCTGCATCGTGAAGGTTTCCGTACCCGGAATCTTGAAGAACGCGCTGATAAGGAAGGTGGCCGCGAACGCGAGGCGTGCGATAACCGGTGCCCATGCCTCATACGCACCAGAGTAGTGAGGGAGTGTCATAGAGTTCGTAGTTTTATTAATAATCCTCCACAAGTCTATCAAACGATGGAGGCCATAATGATAGCTAAACTATAATTCGCTCGATAGCCTCTGCACGGGTAGCGGGGCTGTATTCATTCCAATATCACCCAGAACTGCTAGATTAGTACGACTGATCCCCTAAACACTTATTTCCGCATGCCCACTTTCTATCACCTGCTCGTGAACACGGCCTTCGCCGCCATAGCGAACTTCACCGTCTGGTTCGGCGTTACCTTCTTCGTCTATCTCGAGACGCAGTCGGTGTTCGCGACCGGCATGATATCCGGTATCTATCTCACGCTCACCCTGCTATCAGGCTTCTGGTTCGGTAGTCTTGTCGACCATCATGGAAAGAAAGCAGTTATGTTTCTTTCCAGCGGAGTCTCCCTGGCACTCTACGCAGCATCCCTTGCCCTCTACCTGCTCTCGCCAAGCGGCTCATTCAGCGACGTCACGAATCCGCTCCTCTGGGTCCTCATCGTGCTTCTCCTTATTGGAGTCATCGCGGGTAATATCCGGACCATCGTGCTCCCCACGCTCGTCACCGCGCTCATACCGGAGGACAAGCGCGATAAGGCGAATGGGCTCGCCGGCATGGTGAGCGGTATCTCGTTCGGTGTCGTGTCGGTCATCAGCGCCTTCCTGGTGGGATACGCGGACATGTACGGAGTGCTCTTGTTCTCGCTCGCCGTGACAGTGTTCACCATCACTCATCTTGTGTTCGTGCCCGTTCCTAAGGCTGAAGCTGTTCCCGGGAAAGAGGAGGAGCCTAAGCGCATCGATATCCGTGGGACCATTGCGCTCCTCACCGGCATCCCGGGAATCATGGCGCTCATATTCTTCACGACCTTCAATAACTTCCTGGGCGGCGCATTTATGGCGCTCATGGATGCGTACGGGCTCTCACTCGTCTCGGTCGAGACGTGGGGCATCATACTTGGCGTGCTCAGCTTCTCCTTCATGGCCGGCGGCGCGGCCATCGCCAAGTGGGGACTCGGCAAGAACCCGCTCCGCACCATGCTCCTCGCGAACATCTTCCTGTGGGGCGTCTGCGCGCTCTTTACCATCCAGGCCTCCGTCGTGCTGCTCATCATAGGAATGTTCCTCTTCATGTGCATCAGCCCGTATATCGAGGCGTCCGAGCATACGATCATACAGAAAGTCGTGCCGCCGGAGCGCCAGGGCCGCGTCTTCGGGTTCGCCCAGAGCGTCGAGCAGGCAGCGTCCCCGCTCACCGCGTTCATGATGGGTCCCCTCGCCCAGTTCGTATTCATCCCGTTCATGACGGTGGGCGCGGGCGCAGCCCTCATCGGCGACTGGTTCGGTACGGGACCTGACCGCGGCATCGCGCTCGTATTCACCGTCACCGGCATCATCGGGCTCATCGTCACGGTCCTCGCATTCAACTCGAGGGCGTACCGTATGCTTTCGGAACGCTACCGAACGAAGGAGAAGGAACCGGAAGCGGCCGCATAACACTTGACAAAATATTTCCTGCATAGTAGTCTACCTAGGTCAACGCAGCGCTGAGTAGTAGCAAGGATCGACTTTCGAATCCAGCCACCTGTCTTTGATGACTTACTCGCGTGCACTCTCTTACATCGCTATGCCAGAAGGAACTATGGAAGAAGGAGTCATTGCCGGTCTTACCGACAAGGGCTTCGGCTTCATCAAGCGCGAAGGAGCGGAAAAGGATCTCTTTTTCCACTCCAATGAGCTCAAGAACGTATCGTTCGACGAGCTCCGCGAAGGCGACAAGCTATCGTTCGAACTCGCGGAAGGCCCGAAAGGACTTTACGCAGCGAACGTCAGCCGCGTCTCCTAACCTCAAGCGCCCCCTCGGGGGCGCTTTTGGTTCCGGCACTCAACGACTATGGAAGCTATCCGCGCCAAGGCCGATATCCAGGCACCTCTGTGGGAGGTGTATGAGATCATGTCCACCCTCGGCGGGCTTCGTAGCTGGCTCACGCGTGACGCGCAGGGCGATCCTGCGAAGGGAGGCACGCTCACGCTCGGCTTCGGGCCTGAGCGCACGACGGTCATGCAAGTGAGCGTCGTACGCAAGAATGCATACATCGCCTGGGTATTGAAGGACTCCACCTTCCCTGCTTCCAAGTCAGCCTTGAAGACGAAGATAGTGTTCCGCCTTTGCGAGGGCGAAGGACGCGGCACGACCGTCGAGCTCGAGCACGCGGGATGGACCGAGACGAACGAGTTCTATCGGGTCAGCGGGTATCTGTGGGAGCAGTCGCTCCTGAGCCTCAAGAAGGTGTGCGAGACCGGGCGCGGCGAGCCTATTACGCCTGCCGTGCTCACCACGAAGAAGGCGACAGGGTGGTTCCCGGTGATGTAGCGATGCTGGTTGAATCCTCAACCCAAACACGGTATTCTGCGAACGTTCGCCATGCGCGGTTAGCTCAGCTGGTTAGAGCGACCCCTTGACGTGGGGTAGGCCGGGGATTCGAATTCCTCACCGCGCACACTTGGATAAGTCGAGATAGCTGGTTCTGCTGGTGATACGCTTATGCATGGAGATGGCGCATTCGTCGCCACAGAATCAGGGAGCGCATCACTATGGGAAAGATGATCGATAGCTTCATGAATGATCACATGGCTGTCGCGGGGACCTTTGTAGGAATGTTCGTAGTCGTCATCGGCATACGGGTCATCCACGAATTCAGATCTAGGAATGCGCCCGGCCGCCGTTAGTAACGGCGGCTTCGCGTTCTCCTTCTAAATACGCTATAAACCTATATATGGAACGCACGATAGTCCTGTATCACGGCAGCTGCCCCGACGGGTTCGGCGGAGCGTATGCCGCCTGGAAGAAGTTCGGCGACACGGCTGAATACATTCCCCTGCACCGTGATGCACCTCCCGCTACTGACTTCGCGGGCGCGCACCTTTATTTCATAGACTTCACGTACCCGAAGGACATCATGGATGCGTTCGTAGCATCAGCCGCAAGCGTGACCGTGCTCGATCACCACGAGGGCGTGCGCGAAGTGGTCGAATCGATGCCTGAATACCGGTATACCAACGATCACTCAGGAGCGACTATCGCGTGGGAGTATTTCCACCCGGAAACCCTTACCCCGCTCCTCCTGCAGTACGTCGAGGACGACGACCTTTTCCGCTTCGCGCTCGCGGAGACGCGCGCTGTCTTGTGCTACCTCACCATCCAGCCCTATACCTTCGAGAGCTGGAACGCCATCGTCGCGGAGCTCGAGGATGTTTCCACCCGTACGCATGTGCTCGTACGCGCGAATATATATGCCGAATACTTCGAGCATCTCGCAAATCTCGCGGTTGAGAAGGCCGATCTCGTGGAGTTCGAGGGTCACCAGGTGTATTTCGCTACCGCGCACCCACTCAAGCCGCTGAAGTCCCTCGTGGGCAACCTGCTTGCGAAGAAGCACGGACCTTTCGCGCTCGTAGTATCCGCACATCCCAAGGGGTACGGCGTATCCATACGCGGTGACGGCTCCATAGACGTCGCGGCTATCGCGGAGAAGTACGGTGGTAACGGCCACACCTCGTCCGCAGGCTTCGCTATCCCTGCCGGCACCCCTGTTCCGTGGACCAAAGTACCTAAAGATGAAGCTCCTCGCGATTGAGACTAGCTGCGACGAGACCGCGATAGCGATACTCGAGTGCGAAGGTGACGAGACGGGCGCGCGCTTCACGGTGCTCGGGAATACGCTCCTGTCGCAGATAGATATACATAAGGAATACGGCGGGGTGTTCCCCATGCTTGCCAAGCGCGAGCATGCGAAGAATCTCGTTCCAATACTCTCGTCAGCGCTCGAAGAGGCCGAGCTCCTGCATGAGGACAAGCAAGCGATTCCGGACGAGCTACGGGAGCGGCTCGCCGTTCTCCTCGAGCACGAGCCGGGGCTCGGCGAAGCGCTTCTCGCCTTCCTCGATGAATGCGAGGTGCCGGGCATAGATGCGATAGCGGTGACGCACGGGCCAGGGCTCGCTCCCGCGCTTTGGGTAGGGGTGAACTTCGCGAAGGCGCTCGCACTCGCATGGGACAAGCCGCTCGTGGGTGTGAATCACATGGAGGGCCACCTCCTTTCCGCGCTCGCACGAAGCGACGGCGAGGCGCTTTCCATAGATAACGTTTCCCTTCCCGTCGTCGGTCTCCTTATATCAGGAGGTCACACGCAGCTTGTCGCTATGAAGAAATGGTTCACGTACGAGATAGTCGGCGATACGCGCGATGACGCGGTGGGAGAGGCATTCGATAAGGTTGCACGTATGCTCGACCTCCCGTACCCTGGCGGCCCTCAGATATCGAAGCTCGCAGAAGAAGCGCGTACGAATGACGGAGTGAAGCATTCGCTTCCCTTCCCGCGCCCGATGATGAACGACGATACGTGCGACTTCTCGTTCTCCGGACTCAAGACCGCGGTCATGTATCAGCTCAAGAAGATAGAAGGCATAACGGACGAGCAGAAGCAGGCCATGGCGCGCGAGTTCGAGGATGCGGTCGCGGACGTGCTCTGGAGCAAGACATCGCGTGCGCTCGTGGAGACTGCCGCGAGGACGCTCGTAATAGGAGGAGGTGTATCTGGGAATGTCCACATAAAGCGAGTGTTTGAGGAACGGGTGTTCGCGGAGCATCCCGAGGTCATGCTCCGCATCCCTCCGAGGGAGCTCACGACCGATAACGCCATCATGATAGGCATGGCGGGGTATTTCAGGTACCAGAGCGGGTCACGCGCTGATATAGGAACGCTCGAGGCCAACGGCAATCTTTCTTTGGCCTAAGGGGCGCCCGGGCGAGAAATTACGCCACGTTTCTGCTATAGTCGGGTAATAATGCACGAGAAATTCCTCAAGCCATACGATTCGTCCGCTACCGAGCCCGGCATCTACGCGATGTGGGAGGAGAGCGGGTATTTCAACCCGGACAACCTGCCAGCAGAGCTCCTCGCGCAGATGGAGGGCAAGCCGTATACCGTCGTCATGCCGCCCCCGAACGCCAACGGTGACCTCCATGCCGGCCACGCGCTCGGCGTCACGCTCCAGGATATATTCACCCGCATGAAGCGCATGCAGGGATATCGCGCGCTCTGGATACCGGGCGCCGACCACGCAGGCTTCGAGACCCAGGTGGTGTACGAGAAGAAGCTCGAGAAGGAGGGGCGCTCCCGCTTCGGCATGGAGCCGAAGGAGCTGTATGCGGAGATACTCGCCTTCACGCTCGCGAACAAGGCGACGATGCAGAACCAGGTGCGCTCTCTTGGTGCCTCATGCGACTGGTCGCGCGAGAAGTTCACGCTCGACCCCGAGCTCGTTACGAAGGTGCAGAAGACATTCGTGAAGATGTTCGAGGACGGCCTCGTATACCGCGGTGCACGCACCGTGAACTGGTGCCCGAAGCATCAGACCTCCCTTTCTGATATCGAGACCGACTCCGTGGAGGAGACAAGCCCGTTCTATACCTTTAAATACGGTCCTTTCGATATAGGCACAGTGCGTCCGGAGACCAAGTTCGGTGATAAGTACGTGGTGATGCATCCAGACGATACTCGCTATGCCGAGTACAAGCACGGGCAGACGCTCGAGCTCGAGTGGATAAACGGCCCGATAACTGCAACGGTCATCAAGGATAACGCGGTCGAGATGGAGTTCGGCACCGGCGCCATGACCATTACGCCCTGGCACTCGCAGATAGACTTCGAGATAGCGAAGCGACATGGCCTCGACATGGAGCAAATTATCGATTGGCGCGGCAAGCTCCTTCCCATCGCGGGCGAGTTCGAGGGCATGAAGATAGCGGAGGCGCGCGGGAAGATAGTCGAGAAGCTCAAGGAGAAGGGCCTTCTTGTCTCGGTAGATGATTCCTATAAGAACGTCGTGAAGAAATGCTACAAGTGCCAGTCGATGATAGAACCGCAGGTGAAGGATCAGTGGTTCGTTTCTATGGCGCCGCTCGCGAACATGGCGGTAACCGCCGTGAATAAGGGCGACGTGCGTTTCTTCCCCGAGCACGAAGAGAAGATATTCCGTCATTGGATGGAGAACACGCTCGACTGGAACATCAGCCGCCAGATAGTCTGGGGCATCCCTATACCTGCTTGGTTCAAGGATGGGGAATCGGTCGCATCGCTTGAAAGCCCGGGCGAGGGATGGGAGCAAGACACTGACACCTTCGACACCTGGTTCTCCTCGGGCCAGTGGCCGCTCCTCACGACCGGATACCCAGATGGTGACGACTTCCCTACCTACTACCCTACCGCCGTCATGGAGACAGGGCGCGACATCATATTCTTCTGGGTCGCCCGCATGATAATCTTCGGACTCTATCTCACCGACCAGGTGCCGTTCCCCACCGTCTATCTCCACGGGCTCGTGAACGATGCGAACGGCAAGAAGATGAGCAAGTCGAAGGGGAATGTCATCAATCCGCTCACCCTTACGGATAAGTACGGCACCGACGCACTGCGCATGGCGCTCGTGGTGGGCAATACGCCTGGCACCGATCTTGCGCTGCGCGAGGACAAGGTCAAGGGATACAAGCATTTCGCTAACAAGCTCTGGAACATCGCACGCTTCATCCTCGAGAACACGCAGGATGCGGACCTAGCTGCTACTCGTACCGAAGCGGACGAGGCGCTCATTGCGGAGCTCGCAGTGCTCGCGGACGATGTCACGCTCGACCTCGAGAACTATCGTGTGCACCTCGCTGCCGAGAAGCTCTACCATTACGCATGGCACCGCCTCGCCGACGAGATACTCGAGGAATCGAAGCCGCTCATCTTCGCGGAGGATGTTGAGGTCGCGGCCGCGAGGAAAGCTACCCTGCGTTCACTCCTTACTACCCTCCTTCCGCTCCTTCACCCGATGATGCCGTTCGTAACGGAGGAGATATGGCAGAATATACCTGAGAGCACAGGGTACCTCATGACTACGCCCTGGCCTTCTAAGACTTCATCGCATGCCAACACTTGAGATAGCGCTCTACGCGTTCCTCGGCGGGATACTTCCCGCGCTGGTGTGGCTCCATTTCCTGCTTAAGGAGGATGCACGCTGCCCCGAGCCGCGTCCGCTCATCATCTTCGCGATGTTCGCCGGCATGCTTGCGGTCCCCATCGTGCTTCCGCTCGAGCATTTCGCGCGCGCGGTGCTCCCAACGCTCTCGTCCATCGGGCCCCTATTCGATCGCTTCGCGCTCAGTACCTCCATCGAGCTGCCGGTCATCATCGCGTGGGCGACCATCGAGGAGACGGTGAAGTTCGTGCTCGCGGCGCTCCTCATCCTCTGGCGCAAGCAGGTCGATGAGCCCATCGATCTCATCATCTACATGATCTGCGTCGCGCTCGGATTCGCGGCGCTCGAGAATGCGCTCTTCCTCGTGGCGCCACTCGCCAACGGCGATGTGATGCAGACCGTGCTCGCGAACAACCTCCGCTTCATCGGCGCCACCCTGCTGCATGTCATAGCGTCGGCAACGGTCGGGTTCGCGATGGCGCTCGCGTACAGGAAGCGCCGTCATGTGCGCCCGCTTGCGGTCGCGCTCGGACTTATCCTTGCCATCGCATTGCATGCCATTTTCAATTTCCTTATAATCAGAGAGACCGCTTCGCACACCCTGCTCGCTTTCTTGCTGGTGTGGCTCGGCGCCGTGGTCGGACTCGGGCTCTTCGAGATACTCCGTTACTCACGCTACAAACGCTTACCAACGAACACCTGCTAATCGTATGAAAAAACGCTCCATCTTCGATCGACTCGCGGGCACCGTACCGCTCGACGACTACGATTACGACGACGATGTTCCGGTGCGCGCTCCAGCGCGTTCCATGCAGCCCTCGTCCGCGCGCCAGCAAGCTCCTGCACCCATGCCGCAGCCTATCGTAGAGGAAGAGAGCGAGGGTCAGCTCCCTGTCGATGTGTATCACACACTGAACGAGATAGTCATCCGCACGTTCGTCGCGGGCGTGCGTCCGGACGACCTCAACGTTTCCATAAGCCGTGACATGGTCGTCGTCGAAGGATCCCGCGACGAGCGCGACCAGCTCGCCGACTCCGACTACTTCACCCGTGAGCTCTTCTGGGGCTCGTTCTCCCGCACCATCCTCCTTCCGCAGGAGATTGATGTCGATATGGCATCCGCAGGCGCCAAGGATGGCCTTCTCACCATCATCCTTCCGAAGCTGGATAAGACGCGGCAGACTAAGCTGAAAGTTAAGACGACGTAAGCGTAAAGAACAAAACCGCCTTGAGCGGTTTTGTTCTTTATCGTATCTCTTCGTGGAGCGACGGCAGTTGAGTGACTCGCTCCACCGTGAACGGTATGCGCCCTATGGTCTGGCCCTGGAGCGTCTCCACCGATACGCGCCACTTCCCTGGACTTAGGTTCTCCTTCAGGGAGTATCCTCGATACCCTTCCGCGCGACCGCCTGATATCGGGAAGGATATGTGCCCTTCGTCCACCCATTTCTTCGCCTTAGTGTCATACCGTTCCCAGTGATGCACGACCGAGGTCGAGAAGCGTATAGGAGCGAATACGGCTCCGTAGGCGTATGCGGTACTGCCAGCCGTGAGATGCACGGTGGCAGGGCGAATATCCCACCAAGGCGGCACTTCTTCGGCCTTGAGGACATAGTTCATGCCGCTTCTCGTGAGGCCGTGATATATACCTCCTTCTTTTAGCGTGAGCGGGATGGGAGGCACGACACCGGTGGCGTACGCGCCTGATACCACGAGCACGATACCCACCGCGGACAGTATTACCGGACGAATGCTCTCGGAGAGGCGTGCAGCACCGGTCCTCCAGAGGAGATAGAGGAATCCTGCGAATAGCGCTACCGCAGCGAGCGTGCTGCCGACGAAGGTCCACGGCCCGATGACGTGCAGGTAGATAGGGAGTGCGAAGATGGCGTACGCGTAGAGCGCGAAGAAGAAGAGTACGGTCTGGAATATGAGATGCTCCCGATACTTACGGAAATACTCATTCCCTATGAACACGAGCGCAAGCAAGATGATGAACGGCCAGGATACGGAAAGCACCGCGCTCTTGGTATAGAAAATGAGGCAGCCTGAAAGAATACCGCCGATGGCGTACTGCCCGCCGAGCGTGAACAGGACGGCGAGCCCTTGTTCCCAAGGGGATTGTCCCTCTCTCCTTCTCGCGAACAGGATGTGGCTCCCGAACGTACAGACCGCAGCGAGGGTCAGGTACGCGATGAAGAACAAGTTCACGAACGCAACGTCGAGGAGCGTGAAGGTGAGGAGATCGGTGACGAAACCGGCCACGAAGACGATACCGCCAAGATGGCGTTCATTCTTCTGCGCCCACGCGAGGAGCCTACGCATACTCCTATGATACTCCGTCACTGGAACAAAATGTGCTTGGAGGCGGGCTCGAACCGCCGACCCCGCCCTCTTCAGGGGCGTGCTCTACCAACTGAGCTATCCAAGCAGTGAGGCCATCCTAACACATCGCTAGGGCCTTTTCACCCTTAGGAACCCTCGTATATCGCCTTATATTCGTCCATGAGCTTCTTGGCTTCGTCAGGCGAGGGAATGCCGAAAAGGCTCGTTGGGGCGGTACTGGTGCCGTTCTGGACGCCTGCAAGGAGGGGGCCGAGATAGGTGGAGAGGAAGAAAAGCGGGACGCCGAGGAGAAGGAGGTAGAGGACTATTTTCACCGCGAGGCTTATCACCGCGTCGCGCCGGATAAGCTTCAGGAGCTGGTTGTTCTCCTTCGCTACTGCGAGGTTCTCTTCGAGCAGCTTCTTCAGTTCTCCGTCTTCATTCATGGGGATATTCTAGCATCTGTGCCCTCGGCAGGAATCGAACCTACATTATCTCGTTAGGAGTGAGACGTTCTATCCATTGAACTACGAGGGCGTATTTGGAGACTAGCACAAAACCCCGCGGCAGTTGAGCCGCGGGGTTTTGTGAAAAGGGGTTAAGCAGCAGGTGCTGACTCTCCGAGACCGAGCGTCTCCATGAGGCGCTTCTTGTCGAAGCCGATGATCATCTCGTCGCCCACATAGATGACCGGCACGCCCATCTGGCCGCTCTTATCTATCATCTCCTGGCGCTTCTCCATATCAGCAGCGACGTTGTGCTCCGTGTACGGAACATTGTTCTCCTTGAAGAACTCCTTGCTCATCTGGCAGAAGTGGCAGGTTGGGGTCGTATAAATAGTGACTTGCTTATCCATGATTGTTTCTTACTTGTGGGGGCATTATATCATTTCATGCCTGGGGACAATGTGCGGGTACGGAGAATCGAACTCCGATCTCAACCTTGGGAAGGTCGCGTCCTACCACTGAACGATACCCGCGTGTCTACCAAATACCGAACCAGCCGAGGAACTTCTTATACCAAGGCAGCTCCACCTTCTCCACCTCCTCTTCCGGAGGTACGACGATGATAACCTCTTCGCCGGGCTTCGCAACGCCATACGTCTGGCGCAGCGTTGCCTCCTGGCCCCTATCGGTCGAAAGCTCGGCCATGTTAGCCGAGAGCACCGCCTCGCGGTCCTTGAGCGCTGCGAGCTCCGCCTTGGTCTCAGCGACTGCCTTGCGAGCTATCTCCTCCTTGCGAGCGATACCGAACACGAGCCAACTGAACCACAGGATAGAGAGCGCGAGCACTACCGCGAGCGCGTACTGCCCTGCCTGCTTCTTCCTGCTGGTTCTTCGCGCCATTACTGGATTATACCAATCTCTAACGGTCCGAATCCTGCACCATCTTCAGTAGAAAATGATACGGGAAGTGAAAGTAAATTAAGCTTTGAAAACTGAATATGCCATTTATACGAGCGAAGACGCTAATATCGTACGTATTTCCTCCGTCCTAGTGTTTCGGAAGAGTTTCACCGCGATTGGGTATTCGCGCTCGGACTCTTCTTTTAGTGACTTTTTATACTGATAGAACGGCTGTGGATTAACGTCGCTTATCGGCGTATATCGAACCGTTTCTCTATAGACCGTGTGCGGTGCGAAGGAGAACGTTCCCTTAATCTTTTCCCAGTCATCCCCCGTCTCTCTCTTGAGACGCTCAAACACCTCGGTGACTTTCTGTGGATTTTCAGGGTGCATCTTCAGTACTATACATACTTTTTAAGTCAGACTTGATACACTATCGACAGTAACTTGATACCGCCTGTGGCCGCTCTGACGGGACATGCGAGTGGCGTTCTGATTTCAGCTAGCACAACGCACAGGGTGCGCTGAGATTTTTGCTGCCACCCATATGTAACAACCCAGTTAAGCGAAATCACACAATGCCTACAAGCAAACACGTGGTCCATCGCGACAGTGGTACCGGTCAATTCGTGACCGAGAAGTATGCTGACAAGCATCCTAAGACGACTGAACGCGAGGTGGTTCCTTAAGGAATTGCCGGCTGCCCTTCGGGGCGGCCACAGGCGGTATCAAGACTTGGCATATTCAGTTGTCAACAGCTCACTTATCTATCACTGTCCTGTACCATCTTCATAAACACCTCCTGCGGGATATCCATCTTCGCGTGCGCACCTCGACGCTTCTTTCCCTTCTTCTGCTTCTCGAGCAGCTTCATCTTGCGGGTGATATCGCCGCCATAGAGGTATCCCGTAACATCCTTGCGGAGCGCGGAGATGCTGCGTGACGCGACGATGCGCCCGAGCGCGTGCGCCTGGATCTTCAGCACGAACATCTGGCGTGGAAGTATCTCATGCAGCTTCTCCACCATGCGCTCTCCCTCCTCCACGACGCGGCGGCGGCTCACGACGCGCGCGAATGCAGGGACGGGCTCCTCAGCGACGAATATCTCGAGTTTCACCACGTCTGCAGGCCGCTCATCGAGGAATTCATATGAAAGCGAGGCATAGCCCGACGAGGCGTTCTTAACCTTGTCGAAGAACCCGCGCATGAGCTCGCGGAGCGGCATCTCGACGCGCAGCTCGATTCGCCCGTCGAGGTGCGTCTCGGTCTCGAGCACGTTCCCCTCGTGGTCATGGAAAAGCTGGATCATGTTCGAAAGGGAGTCCGCAGGAGTTATGAGCGTTACCTTCACCCACGGCTCCTCGATGGACTCGGTGTCACCGAACGCCGGGAACTTCGCTGGCGTGTACACCGTCTCCCGCTTTCCCCGCTTATCCGTCACCATGTACGCGATGGTCGGGATGGTGACGATGAGTTCGAGGTCGAACTCGCGCTTCAGACGCTCCACGATTATCTCCAGATGGAGCATGCCGAGGAAACCGCAGCGGAACCCGCGCCCGAGCACGCCTGACGATTCCTCCTCGAACGTGAGCGAGGAGTCCGAAAGGCGCAGGCGCTCAAGCGACTGCCTGAGCTCGGTGAGGTCGTCCTGGCTTTCAGGATATATGGATGCCCAGACGACGGGACGCGGGCGCTCGAAGCCTTCAAGGCCAACGGTGGAGCCTGCGTTCGCGATGACCGTATCTCCCACATTCACCACGCCCGCCTCCTTCACTCCCGTCACGATGTACCCGATCTCGCCTGCCGAAAGGCTTTCGGTCGCAAGCTCGTCCGGCATGAATATACCGGTCTCGAGCACGGTGAAGCGCTCACCTGCTGCTGCGAACCTAAGCACGTCACCCTTCTTGAAGGTTCCATCAAATACGCGCGCGAACACGGTAATACCGCGGTGAGTGGAATACGAGAAATCGAAGATGAGGGCGCGGGGGCCGCCTGCGCTCGGGCGGGGGGCCGGCACACGCGCGATGATAGCCTCGAGCAGATCCTCCACACCTTCACCCGTGCGTCCTGATACCGCAAGAATGGTATCGGTCTCTATCCCGAGCAGATCAGCGAGCTCGAGCGACACGTCATCGACGCGCGCCGCCGGCGAGTCTATCTTCGAGAGCACAGGGATGATGACGCAGCCGGTGGCTTTCGCCATGCCAAGTGTAGTGAGGGTCTGTGCCTGGATGCCCTGGGTCGAGTCCACGAGCAGGATGACGCCCTCGACCGCAGAGAGGGCACGCGAGACTTCGTACGCGAAGTCGATGTGGCCCGGGGTATCGATGAGGTTCAGCACATAGTCGCTGCCATCCTTGGCACTGTATTTCATACGGGCCGGCTGCATCTTGATGGTGATGCCGCGCTCGCGCTCGAGATCCATCTTATCCAGCACTTGGTCGCGCATCTTCCTCGCCTCTATCGTTCCGGTACGCTCAAGAAGCCGATCCGCAAGCGTCGACTTCCCATGGTCTATATGGGCAATGATACTGAAATTACGAATCCGTTCGGTCATCGATGAGGGCGCCGTGAGGCTTAAGCGCACGGGTAGAGGTGATGCGGCGCAATGATTCTATGAGGTCCTTGAACTCTTGGTTCGCGAGGAGCGCGAGAACGGCCGCGGACACCGAGAGTCCCACCATACCAGCTATGAGGCCCTCCGCAAAGACGATGGGGAGCGTGGTGAGTGGTGCGAGCGTCCCGAAGTACGCAAGCACGCCGTAGGTAGCGGACGCGCCGAGTATGGCCGCCGCGAGGCCCTCGCCCAGAGAGCGGGCGAGCATTCCGGCGACGCCCGGAGCCACGCTCCGCAGCGTATAAAGCGCAATAGCGGCCATAGCTATCTGCGCGAGCGTAGCGCCGAGGGCTACCGCCAGCACGCCCGTTCCCGGAACACCCTCGACACGCAGCAGTACCTCCATGAAGTAATTGAGGGCGGGATAAGTGTTCACGAGCGTGAGGGTAACGACGGCGGCGAGCACCGAGACGACCGCGCCGCCCGCCTGGATGATGAGCGGGTTCCAGGAGCGGCCAGCGGCATAGAACGCACGGGAGCACAGGAGTATGAGCCCTTGCGCGATAAGGCCGAAGACAAGAATAGCGAGCACGGCGGCCGTAAGGCGCGTCGCGTCCCAATCGAAGGCGCCTGACCCAAGTACGATGCGCACGATGTGGGCGCGCAGCACGAGCGCGAGCACCGAGACGATCGCCGACCAGAAGATGATGTGGCGCGCAGCGACGAGAAGCGTCGCTCGGAACTCCTCGTACCGTTTCGCATTCATATGCTCGGCGAGCACCGGGAATGCCGCGGTCGCGTACGCCGCTCCAATGAGCGAGAGCGGGACGGCCTCAAGGTTCCCTGCGAGCGTGAACACGGCGATACTTCCCTCGCCCGTCTGCGCTGCAATAGCCGTGAGAGCGAGCGTTGCGAGCGCCCCGACGCCAAGCGCAAGCGAACGCGGCATGGAGTCGCGCGCTACCGACCACACTATCCGAGGCGAGAAGATGACGGGGCGCGGAAGGAGCCCTGCCTTCGCCACGAGCGGGATGTGTATGGCGAGATGCAGCACCGCGCCCGCAACGACTCCCCATCCGATACCGATGAGACCCATCGTCGGATACAGGAAGAGGGTGCCGCCGATGATGCCCAGGTTGTAAAGCACGGGCGAAAGCGCGAAGAGGACGAAGCGCCGGTTCACCTGCGTCACGCTCGTGATTATTCCGGAGAGCCCGAGCAGGATGGGCTGGATGAGAAGGATGCGTGCGAGCATCACGAACTCCGCTGCATGCGGCGAGGACTCGAACGTCGGGAACAGCGCGAATAGGAGCGTAGGCGCGATGACTGCGAGACCTGCGCAGATGATGCCCCCGCCGATGACGAGGAAGGATGCCGTGTGCGAGAGCAGCTTCTTCGTCTCCTCCTTGTTAGCGCCCGCTATGCGCGGGATGAGCACGTACGCGGACACGAGCGACGCGACGATGGCGAAGACGAGATCCGGAACGCGGAACGCGGCATAGTAGATGTCGAGCATCTCGCTCGCCCCGAACTGGTGCGCGAACAAGCGGTCACGAAGGAGCGCGAGCAGCTGGGAGCCGAACGTCAGCCCCGCGAGCAGGTACGCGGCTTGATGGAGCCCCCGTACTGGGGCCGTTATTTTCCGTAGGATGTTGCGAACCATGACGTACTTTTAGGAACCGAATGAAGTAGCGCCAGGGTGCATTACGGGGTTACGGACGTTGCCGGTATCCCGAGCGCTCCTAACCGTGAGGGCGGGAATGGGTTCTTGCCGGCACGGAGCTGCGCGAGGTCGGCTGCGACCGATTGCGCGTTCGCTTCGGAGAGCGCAGCGACCGATTCGAGATCAGCTATCGCTTCGGCGTACTGGCCCTTGATAGCGTGCATCACGCCGAGGAAGAAGCGGGCGTTCGCGTACTGCGGGTTGAGCTCGACGGCACGCGCGAGCGCGACGATTGCCCCATCGTTGTCCCCGTTCGCGGAACGGAGGATGCCCACCTGGAAGAGCACGACCGGATCGTTCGGTGCGAAGTACGCTGCCGCCTCCGCTGCCTGGAGGGCTTCGCGTGCGCGGCCCTGCTGCACCTCGAGCTGCGAGAGGAGGAAGATAGCCTGGGTGTAGTCGCGCTTGAGGTTGATGGCGGATACGAGGCGTTCCTCTGCCGCAGGAGCGTTACCCTGCGCTATCTCGAGCTGCGCAGCGACGTACTGCAGGACCGGCGAGGTAGGGTTGAGGCTTATCGCACGCTCGTATGCGGTCTTCGCATTATCGTACGCTCCCTCGATACGGAGCGGCACCACCGTCTGGTACACATTGCCGAGCATCGCCCAGTTCTGGTAGTTGTTCGGTCCGAGCTTCGTCGCGGTAAGGGCTGCCTGGATGCTTCCGGAGAGCGCAGCCTGGAATGCCTGCTGGGCGGTGGCGGGCGCGAGCTCGCTGTCCGACGCGACCTGGTTCATACGCGCGATGCCGACCGCGCTTGCGAGCTGGTATGCCCTATCGCTGGCGGCGAACCCAATGGAGCGCTCGATAGCGCCGTTCGCCTTCTCAAGGTCGCCTGCAGCGAGTGCCTGCGCGCCGTCGGTGTACGCGACTGCCGCGAGGTACCGCCCGACGACGACGTATGCCGCGAGAATGGATGCAAGAAGAAGGAGCGTGAGAGCGAACACGATGACGAAGCCGACTCGGGGATTCTTTGAGAACACGATGCCCCATTCGTTCGCACGGCTCGCATGCCGCAGCGATGAGATGAAGAGACCGATGAAGAGGAATCCTATCGAGAGCACGACGGGCCCGGGTACGGTGAATACCGAGAGCGTGAGCACGTAGAGGCTGGCGACGAATGAGGATACGGCGACGAAGCGCATGAACGCGTCCTGCGGCAAGCGGAAGAGGAGCGTGCGTACGCCCACAAAGAGGAAGATACCGAGGAACGCGAGCCACGCGAGCACGCCCACGATGCCGGTCGTTACGAGCGAGGTCGGGATACTGCCTATGCCGGAGACGAAGTCGATGTTCCAGAAGACGGTGTCATTGATGGCGCGGTCACGGAACTTGAGCCACTGCTCGCCGAACGTGCCGGGGCCTGATCCGAAGAGCGGCGAAGATGCGTAGGTATGGCTTCCCACTTCGAAGGTCGACTGCCACGATGGACGGACGTCGATGAGGTTCGTTCCGAACGAGGAAACGAGCGCGTTCCCGATGGTGGAGCCGCCCACGATGAAGAAGATGGAAATAGCGAGCGTTATCAAGGGAGCGAGCAGCGAACGAGAGTCCGTACCCCGCGATTCCGCTTCGTTCTCGGAGAGGAGGAGCGCGACACCGTCGAGGTCGCTCTCGTCAGAAGACGAAGTGCGGTGGCGCATGATCGCCTCTATAAAGAGCGCGAGCGCGACAAGCGCGATGAGGCTCCATATGAGCGGAGAGTTCACCAAGGCGACGATGAGGAGACTGACCGCTCCCGCGATATAGAGGAGGGTGCGGGTGCGTGGGGCGAGCGCGAGGAGACGTAGGGCAAGCAACGTCGTAACGACCCCAAGACCGACCACCATGCCGAGGTCGGGGAAGGAACCGATGAGATTCGTCGTCGGCGCCATGAGGCTCGGCGCGAGACGTCCGACCAGGATGAATACCGCTTCAGCGACGAGCACGATGCCGAGCGTGACACCGAGCACACGGAAGAAGGTGCGGTATTCCTTGCCGCGACGGAACGCGAGCGCGGTAAGGCTCGCAAGCGCCGCGAGCAGGAGCACGAAGCCGAACGTATCGGTCTCGAGCTCACGACCGAAGAACGCGGCCTCAGCAGAGACCCCGGAGAACAGCGTCGAAAGCGCGTATGCGAACGGAACCAGCCAGAGGGCGCCCAGGAGCGCTGGAGGCGGGATAACGATGTTCCCGCGGGTAAGGCGCGCGAGTATGAACAGGGCGAGCGCGATAAGGGCTCCGATAGCGAGAATGGAGACCTTCGTATAAAGGAACGGGATGATGACTACCGGTTTGAACGGGAATATCATCGCGATCGCGGCGAGCGCGACGGTGAGCACGATGGCGAGGGTCGCCGCCTTGTCGAACGAGAATCTGCGTGCCGCTGCAGATGGTGCTTGGTTTTCTTGCATGGTTTCCTATTACACAGCCCTACTAATGGACTGATTATAGCTCGGAAGGCTTCGCTCAGCGCCCGCGGCTGGGGACGAGCGCTTCATGAAGTAAGCTGGTTGTGGAAAAGTCATAGTGTCGTATAATCCATCTGGACCCGGGTCTGATGATCGCTGCGTACCGCAAGGTGCGTAGAGGAAAGTCCGAACACAGGCCGCATTCGTGCGGCAGCACGGTAGCGGGTAACGCCCGTCCGCCGCAAGGCGCGAGGTGCGAACAGAGACGTCCGCGGCGAAAGCCAAGGAGGCCCTTCGGGGCCAGGCCCGCCGAGATGCGGGATTGAAACGGCTAAATCCTTACCACTGTGCAAGGCCGTGCCCTTCGGGGAGCGCCGCTCGAGGCTATCGGTAACGATAGTCCCAGATAGATGGTCATCGCTCGTGGAGACACGAGTACAGAATTCGGCTTATGGCCCGGGTCCGCTATACATGAAAAGACTCGCCTTGCGGCGAGTCTTTTCAATTGGACTGGTACTTGGAGATGTCGAGCTTTGTGCCGGTATCCCATCCATGTTCCTTCGCATATCCAGCATTGGTCTCAAGTGCGAACGAAGCGGGCACCGGCGTAACGAGCACGCTTGGGTAGCTGGAAGGAGGGACCGAATGCTCGACGTGCACGATCGTGCCATCATCGGAAAGCCAGACGATATCGATAGTGAAGAGCATGTCCTTCATCCAGAACCCGTGCTTCCCTGCCGCGTCGAATACGAAAAGCATGCCGTAGTCGTCCGCGATATCCTTTCTTCCCGAGAGTCCAAGCATTCGCTTCTCCTGCGTATCCACGACCTCTATCTCGCCCGGAAGCGCTTCCGCCTTGCTGACTACCGTATCTGCGACGACCGACTCAGCGGGCGCGTGGGCACGGGTATAGATAAGCAGCGCGGCGAGTACGACGATGACGAGAGCGAGCGCAGCGATGAGGAGCCGGGTACGCATAGCTATCCGAGCGGCTCGTCCGAGCCTGCGCCTATGGTCGGAGAATTAAACACATACCTATCCGCCGCCACGAAGAGCCCGGTCATCATCACGATGAGGAAGCTCGCGGCGAGCACGTGCGGCGCATGATGGCGCTTGAGCTCGAGGCGGGTCACCAGAACGAGGAGCGCGAGAAGCAGCAGGGCACTCAGCACGTAGAGCGTTCGCAGCAGCATCTTGGGAGACGCGGCGAAGTGCCCGAGCGTAGAAGCGTATGAGGGAGCGTCCGCTTGCGTGACTACCGGTGGAGCCTCCACGTTCTCGTTCCGTATAGAAGCTGCGGGCGCGACTTCCGTTTTCTCAGCAGCCACGGCTTGCTCTGGCTCCCCCGCCGCCTCTCCGAGCACCTCGGTGGTACCTATGGCAATATCCTCCGCGGCTGTCGGCTCAGTTACCGACACTACCGGAGCGGCAGCCGTCGTCTTTGCCGGGGTCCCGAACATCTGCACGACGAACGTCGTCTTCTGCCCCTTGTATGTCCCTACCGCCGTCGCTATGCCTATCTCCGTGAACTTGCCGTTGAGTATGTTCGCACGGTGCGTCGGCGAGTCCATCCATGCCTCCTCGACATCATCCGAGTCATCGAAGTCGACCGCGAGATTCTCGCCCGCGTACGAGAAGGAATACCCCGCTTCCCGGAACCAGTGCCAGGAGGTCTTCCCGTCAGGCGAGTTGTGCGCGAAGTATCCTTTCTCCGCCATATCGTCCGCCTTCGCTTGCGCGGCTGCGTCGAGAACAGAGTTCCTCGTGAGCGTACCGAGGTCCTCGTCCTTGCGGTCCTCGTTGGTAAGGTCGACAAGGACGGCGGAGATGACCGCGGCCATGTTGTCCGAGGTGAGCATGGTGCGTGCGTAGAACGCGGTGGCGCCGAGGAGCGCGACCGCGAACAGGGTCACGAGCGTCATGCCGACGACGCTGAACACACGATGGGCAGGATGGAGGTGCTTCCTTTTCACGGAATTATTTTACCATTCGTTTTAGATACGACAAGACCCCGCAAGCGGGGCCTTGTGCATTCCTTCTACCGCCCGATTACGGGAGCGGTGGGAACGGCGCTATGTCCGGGCAGTAGATGTCGTTTATCTTCCACTGCGTCGTCTTGTACACGTAGCCCGTGGAATCGTCCGCATCATGGATACCCTCAGCAGGATATGGGAACCATGGCTTGAGCACATCTTCCCAGTGCTTCTTCTGGAAGGCGTGCACCGCCGCGTCCGTCATGGCTCCGAAGAAGCCGGTGAGGGGCAGTCCTGCTCCCATGTGCTCGTTGAGGAAGCCTTGGAGCTCAAGAACCTCGGTCGCATCGTTCGTCGTTCCCATCCTCATGAAGGTCGAGAGGAGCGCGCTGCAGACCGCGTCGGTTGTCGCACCGAGCACCGAGCCGGTTCGCGCTGCCGAGGAACTGGAGCCTCCGCCCCCACCTCCACCTCCACCGCTACGGTTATTGTCGCCATCGTTACCCGGAACAATTGGTGCCGGCTCGAAGTCATACGTAGTGATGAGATCGTTCAGCGCGACTATCACCTTGTCGAGGTACCCGCTGACACCAGTATCGCTTCCGGTAGTGTCCCCTACGTTCAACGCGATCACGCGAATGGTCGAGGAGCCGGTGGTGAGCGCATCCATGCCGGATGGCGTTGCAGGGCAAGGATGAGGGGAAGTGCCGTGCTGGGTTACTCCATAGACCTGCGATGGGTCGAAGGTGACCGTCGTGAAGCCTCCGGTCGAACCGGTCGAAGGAACGACGTTGTAGCGGCAATCGTAGAACTTGGTCGGGCTCGACTCGCCGAAGTTCGCGTAGACGCTCATGTAGAACTGCTCTTCTACGGTGCTGTCCGGGGTACCGATCTTGAAGTCGTACGAGATGCTATCGATATCGGCTATCTGTTCCTGGAGGAAGAGCTCACCGATGAACTTATCGTTGTTCCCGTTTATCGTGTTCGTTATCGGGGACACGTAGAGACTGCCCGTACCGGTCGCTGCGTTACCCGCCTGGAAGGCGTACGGTGACTGGGTGTTGGTATCGCGATTGAACAACCAACCGAGCTGGTTCTCGCCTCCCGACGTATTGCCGGTGATGACGATGGTCTGCTCGTCGGGACCGGTCGGCTCCCCGTCGTCCAGAACATCATCACAATCCTCGTTCACGACGATGACGTAGCGGTCGCTCGTTAGGTCGGTGAACTCAGGTGCTGCCACGGTTACCGTCGTGGTCGCGACAGCTTCCGCGTACGTGGTTCCCCACTTGTAGCCGACGAGACGGTACTTGTCCGCGACGCACTGCTGGCCGTTCGCGATGACAACCGAACCGTCCGTGACTTCGGAGGTGGTGTAGTCAGCGGGAGCTTGCATAGGCGAAGTATTGGCCGCGTGCTCGAAGGTCGCTCCTCCATGGCTGTTCCCGAGCACGTACGCGCCGCTCGTCGTCGCCCCTCCGTTGAGGTTCGCGGTCGTCCAGGTAGCGGTCATAGGGAAGTCAGGCACGTTCGCTCCGTTCGAAACCTGCCCCGTCGACTGCTCATCCTTGAGATGCTTGTAGATATGCACCTGGAGGGTCGTAGGGTCCGGGTCCTCGTTCAGTTCGTCGCAATCCTCGTTCACCACGATGATGTAGCGGTCGGAGGTGATGTCGGTGTATACCGGGGCGGTCGCGCTCACCGCTGCATTCTGGGCGTCAGTAAGGGTGAATCCGGACTTGTAGCCGACTAGGCGGTACTTCCCTGGCGTGCATTGCTCGTCGGGCGTATTGGCCGGGAGCACGACGCTTCCGTCGGTGACTTCGGACGTCGTGTAGTCTGCGGGAGACGACATAGCGGACGTGGTCGCGCCATAGGTCGGTGCGGTGAGCGTGTAGCCTCCGGAGCCCGCGCCTATATTAGTCGCATTCCATGACGCGGTCATCGGGAATGCGGGCGCGCCGGAGCCATCGAGTACCTGCTCTGTGCCGTTGGCGGTCTTGAGGTACTTCATGATGTACACCGTCGCGGTCTCTTGCGCGGGCGGTACGTCATCGCACTCCGTCCCGTCGATGGTGAGCCTGTAGAGGAGGCCACCCGGGTTGGTCTGCGAGGTTCCGTTGGCGAGCGGGAAGTTATCGACGGTGAACACGAGCGTATTGGCGCCGACGTTGAAGTCGCCCGCATCGATCGTGATGACGTCCTGCCCTGCCGCGGTGTAGTTCTTCTCCTGCGGGTCTGCACCCACTTCTACACCGTTCAGCTCCACGGTATAGCCGTTATCGGCCGCGATGAGGAGCGTCGAGCTTGCGACTGCCCCATCAAGCCAGAACGTCTTGGTGAAGATCTCAGTCTTGCCCGCGGCCGTATCGGTCGCTGGGTCCTCGCCCCATATCCAGGAGGCGCTCTGGATGAGCGCGGTCCACGAATTATGAATGAACGTGACGAGCGCAGATGCGGTACCACCCTCGAGCGTCGTCGTATCGCTCACGAGCACGCACTGCTCGCGTGGCGGAGGAGGCGTTCCGCAGTCCGTCTCATCGATGGTGAGCTTGTACTTGAGTCCTGCAGGATTCTTCGCAGCGGTTCCATTCGCCTGCCCCCAGTTCTTCACCGTGAAGGTGAGCGTGTGACTTCCCGCTCCGAGCGCCGCAGCGGAAATGGCTATCGTGTCCTCCTTCCCGGCATGGTAGTTATCCTCGTCGTCGGAATCGTTCGGGTTCCCGATAGGGTTGCCGTCGAGCATGACGGTATACGAGTTATCGGCTGCGACGATGAGCGTACCCCCCGACGAGTCATCCGTGATGGAGAAAGTCTTGGTGAATACCTCGGTGACGTCGTTGATCGGGTCAGCGACAGGGTTCTCGCCCCATATCCACTTCGCAAGCACGTCGACTACCGCGGTCCAACCCGCGTTCAAGGGCGATACCTCGACAGATGCGTCGCCTCCCTCGAGCGTCGTCGTGTCGCTCAGAATGATGCACTGAGGCCCTTCGTCTATGAGGACGGCCTCCTCTAGCACTTCGGCGGCACGTTCAAGTACCGGTTCTACCGTCTCCTCTACTACCGGAGGGACTTCCTCCTGAGGAGGAACGACGCCTTCTTCGGGCGGCACGAGTGCCACATCGTCTGCTGGTGGGACGATATCGTCCGCAGGCGGCAGTATCGATTCTTCTGTCTCTGGCACTACCTCCTCGACGGGCTCGACTGCAGGAGTGACGTCCGTCGTCTGTGCGATGGCAATGAGAGGGGAATTGATCGCGACGAGCGCGAACATGAGGAGACCAGCATTAAATACCGCAAGAGACTTGCGGAGTGCCGTCATACGAGCATCATTCTTTTTCATGGGTAATGGATTAAGTGCGCACGTCTGCGTAACGCTTGATAAAAATCCTGTTGCGCGAGCCCATCGCGCCGAACTTCACCGCATCCATTATGCATGGACGCCGTACCATGTGTACCTGTGATGAATTGTGGCACTCGGTATATGAGGCGTCAATGAAGTCCAAAACTGTTGACAACCTGTGGATAAATTCTCTACGGTAAATCGAGCGGTACGCGGATGTGACGATTGAGGTGCCCCTTCAATCCCGTGAGTCGCTCGCGGAAGACGGGCGTATACGCTTCTTCGCCAGCACGCATCTCCACTTGGATATCGAACTCGCTTTCGCGCGGCAGGAGGAGGTAGTAGCGGCCGAGATGGTCAGCCACCACATGGATGCCGGTCGAGGTCGCACCCGGACGGAACGCCTTCACGACGGCGAACGCGAGCGGCTGCCCAGTGGCGTCAAGCAGCATGCCGTAGACGCGAGGAGCGAACCCGGCGACGTAATAGAGGAGCCCGATGAGCGCATAGAGGAAGAGGAACACGATATTGATGACCGATGGCTCGAGGACCGCAGCAACGAGCGAAATGAGCGCGCCGAGCGGGGTGAGGATGAGGGCGGCGTACGCGAGCGGACGGTCGAAGCGGGAGAAGAACCGGTAGAGGCCGCGGCGGTATTTCTCGTACTCGTTCCAGTCGAAATCGACCGGGTCGAGTGGGATATCCTTCACGATGACGCCCTCCTCTCCCACCGGTATCGGTCCGCCCGTGTATGGGTATGGATAGAGCGGATCGATAGCGGGAAGGTTCTGCGCAGGGAATGAATGATGGCCCTTCGCGGCGGTGATGGAATACGTGCCTGCATCTGCCAGGAAGGCGAATCGTCCGTCGAGATCAGTGATGACCGTCTTCATATCCTTCCCGGATGCGTCATGCAGGGTGACGACCGCAGGGTCGAGCGGGCGGCGCGTCCGGCTGTCGTACACGGTTCCCCACGCCCTGTCACGCCTGCGCAGGTACCCGAACCCGAATATCGTAGCGAACGCGCGATATGCAAGCATCGGTATATCGCTAAGCGAACGCAGCCGCGAAGCGAGGGCCCAGATGATTCCAAGCGCGCTCGTGGCGATACCCGCCGCAGGTAGCAAGGCGAGGACAGGAGCGACTGCTCGGGAGCCATCCGTCAGTATGCGCTCAATGCCTGCCGCTATCCGCGTGAATATCGAATCTCCTTCAGTGCCAGCGGAAATAGCTGTCGGTTCTTCCCTCCCGCTCACGAGCGTAACGGTGCGGCGTATCACGGTCGATTCCGCCCCACTCGCGTCGATGAAGAATACTGCGAGCGTGTGCTCCCCGCCCGTACACGCTGAAGCATTGGTGCAGAGCTCCCATTCCTGGTCCACGACCACGGTTCCGACGGCTACCGGCACCGATACCGTATGGGAGGGATCTTCGGCATCGAAGAGTACGAAGGCGACCGTGCCTGCCGGAGGCGTTACCTGTACACCCACTATCGGATCGTTCGTAATTGGATTCCCTCCGTTGACGATGACCGTCGGTTCGATTTCGCTTGCGGGCGGGATTGGAATCTCCACTACAGGACTGCTTATCGCGGGCGCGGGCGCTACTGGCACTGGAGTTGGCACAGGCACAGCTGGCTGCGGATAGGGACAACTAAGAAGCGAGGGGCTCGGCGGCGGAGAGAACGCTGGGCACAGCAATAGATTATTGGAATGTCCGGGGGAAACGCTCCTGTTCCCATGCGCGTCTACCGACAGCGCGGAGAAGTGGGCACTGTTCCTGCAGGCGAACGTCGGAAGCACGACCACATGCTTGGTCGTACGGCTCGTGCCCGTATTGGATTCCGGGGTCGAAAGGCCGAGGCACTGCGTCGGTCCGTATACTATCTGCGTCGACGCGGGAGTATCCGTGTCCCACGTTATCCGGACGCTTCCGTCTGTGATGGTACTCCTCACGTTCGAGATGACGGGCGGCTCTATCTCCCTCCTGCCGCTACCGTTCCCTCCACCGCCTCCGCCTCCTGTGCACGCGCTCGTCGTAAATGTGTCGTCAGCGCTGTAGCCGGTGCCGTCCGCGCTCGTCGCGTACGAGCGGAAATGATACGCGGTATTGCATGTGAGACTCGACGCGGATGCGGTGTACGCTCCGGTCGAGAAGCTCCCTGCTTCCGTCGTCGTCGCGCCGTACGCGGTCGTGAGGCCGTACTCAAAGCCACGAGCGGTCGGTGTCGCGGAACCGACGGCAGTGATGTTCCCGTTAAGCGTCGCCGTGGTATCCGTGACCGCGGACGCGGCACTGGCCGTCATCGTGGGCGCGGTCGCTCCCCCTCCGTCCTCTGCGCCTGGACCGAACAGGGAAGCGAAGTACTCGAACGTCGGATGCGTATCATCGTGGGAATCCCAGACGGCACTGAAGTCCCAGCTCGCCATCGGCTCGTTCGCATCATCATAGAAATAGTCGGAGTCCGCCGAGCCCACGTTGTCGCCTGTGCACCAGGCTTCATCAGTCTGCGTACAGAAGGCCTGTCCCGAACGCGTGACGTCATAGTGATTATTATCAAGCGTCTCGCTGCCGTTATGCAAGCCCAAGAACCCACCGACCTGGAGCGAGCCGATTATCGGCGTGACCGCACCTGCGCTGAAACTATTCGATATGGCGTTCGTAGCGGCCGCAGACTCTCCGAGGAGGCCACCGATTCTGTTAACGGTCGAGCCTCCGGAAGCCGTGAATATAAGATCGCCCGAAGCGTACACGTTATCGAGCGTGACGAGCCCTGCGAGATACCCGACGAAGCCGCCGAACGATGAGCCATTCCCAGAAGCAGTATTCTCCGTAAGCGATATATCCACGGCAGTGTATACGTTCTCGAACGTGCCGCCCGACGCGCTCCCGACGAAGCCGCCTGTGCGTGTGCCATGGCCCGTGCCTCCTTGCCCGGCCGTTATATCGAGCGAGCCCAGAGCGAACGTTTCCGTTATCCCCGCGCTGGTGAAATCCCCGAAGAACCCGCCGATACTGCTCGGCGTCGAGGAAAGGATGGTGACGGTGGTCGTGGCGTACGAAGTCGTGAGTGTGGAGCCGATGCCATATGCGGAGCCTGCGTATCCGCCGATATTCGATACATTGAAGCCGGTGATATCGATGTCCGCCGTAACGAAGTTCTCGGCGTGGTCGAATCCGTTCATCGATCCGACCAAGCCGCCAATATCGCTGAGGACGCCGCTCGCCGTATTGCCATGGAGCACGATCGCTCCAAGAGCCGAGCTGCTGGCCATGGTATCCCCATCGCTCAGTCCGAGAATGAGGCCGATGGACTCGATGGTAGCGGCAGGCGCGAGCGCCGTTGCTACTTCGATAGTGGTGGAGGCATAGAGATTGCTATAGGTATGGCCGGAGGATCCGCCGACAAGCCCGCCGATACTCCCCCAGAACGAGCCCGCGTCCCCCGCAATGACGAAGGTTGCGGTCGAGGTCGCGTTCGTCATCGTATATCCGCTGCTATCGATCACCCCCGCGATGCCGCCGACGCTTTCCGCTCCGTCGCCGACACTGATATCTATGAGGTTCTGCGAGACGACATTAAGGAACGCGATATCGAATGCACTCCCGACCAGCCCGCCGATATTCCCGAAGAAGGTATCGTAGTCGGTGTTCCCGACGATGCTGGCCGTCGAGGACGAGTTCGAGATGGTAGAGGGCCCGAGCACGTCGCCTCCAAGGCCTCCCATATAGGAAGAGCCAGTGATGGTGCCCGCGCTTGCGACCGAGTCCATATAGACGGCCGACGCGAACCCGACGATGCCGCCGACCGTATCGCCGCCCCGAACCGTGCCCCCAAGGTACTGGCTGTCCGTTACATGGAGATAGTTGGCGAATCCGACCAACCCGCCTATCGCGTACCCGAAGCCGTCGGTCGTCACGTCGGCATTCACGCTCGAGTCCTCGATGATGAGCCCGCCGCCTTGGCCCACCAGGCCGCCGATGACGTAGTCGCCGCCCGAACCGGTCTCGACCGGGACCGTACTATGCACGCCCAGCAGTACGCTGCCGCTCCCGATGCCGGCGAGCCCGCCGACTTCCGTCTTGTTCTCCGCAACGATACCGGTACCAGCAAGCGTGAAGTCCTCGAAGATAGCACCGAATGCCGCTATGAAGAGTCCATAATGGTTCCCCGAAGCGCTTGTGGTGTACGAAACGCCATCGATGGTGTGCCCGTTCCCGTCGAGTCTGCCCGTGAACGCCTTGCTCGAGGTGCTGGCGAAGGGCGCGAGCGCGGTATCTCCTGCGCAGTCTATGTCGCCTGTGAGGCTGTACCAGCCGTTCGCATTGTCGAGTAGCGCTGCGGACAGCGCGGCGCATGAGCCGACTGATGTATAGGAGGTCGCCTCCACGAAGGGGAATGCACGGAGTATCGGACGGTTCGATGGGACCGTTTCCCAGATGTCGGTGAAGTTCCAGGACGAGAGCGGGGCATTGCTGCTGCTGTTGTAATAAGAGTCCGTATCCTGGAAGGTGCATTGGCCGGATGTATAGGTAGCGTCACCTAAAGGCAGCGAGTTCCCTTCGCAACGCGAGCGTGTCGTGCCGACACGGGAGTACACGAGATTGCTGAAGTTCGCCGCCGCGGTGTTCGAGCTGCCGACGATGCCGCCGGCGTTCGTGCTTGTCGACACCGCACCAGTCGAGAAGGAGTCCTGTATCAAGGATGCGGAAGCGGATATGCTGCCGACAAGGCCTCCCACTATAGCCGTAACTGCGGTGCCGGTCGCGGCCCCGGAGAAATACGATGAACGCACGGTGATGGGTGCTGATGCCGTGGATGCGCCCCCGAGAATACCGCCCACGAGGCTCGTGCCGGTTACCGTACCGACGAAATAGGAATCGGAGATCTCGACGTTGCGCGCCGAGCCGCCGACGATGCCGCCGACCAAGGTCGCACCGGTAGCGGCGATGGTCGCATCGGAATACGCGTTCGTGATATTGGTGAAATCCGCATCGCCCGCGATGCCGCCGATGCCGCTGTTGCTCCCGGTGTCATTGGTGAGCGTTATGCTCGTGCCGGTCGCCGAGACGGTATTGAGATAGGATTCGGTCGCGTTCCCGACGATGCCGCCTGCGCGAGGTCCGTCGTTCACGACTATGGCGGAGTTCGTGACCCGCACCCCAAGGATCATACCGGCGTTCAGCTGCCCAACGACCGCGCCCAAATGATCCTCGCCGAGGATATCAGCGTCATCCACATGCACGTTCCGCACGACGCCGCCGTATACATGCCCGAATACACCGACGTACGATGCGAACGCGCTGCCTGCGGTCAGGTGCGAGATGGTGTACCCTGCGCCGTCGAAGCGGCCGGTGAACGGGCTATTGGCAGTACCTATCGGCGTGTAGCTCGGGATGCTGGAGCAATCAATATCGTTGCCGAGCACGTAATTCGCATGACGGTTGGCGGCCGTGGAGCCTATGCTCTCGAGCTCCGCACAGGTAGTGACGACGTACGGATCGTCCCAGGTACCCGCACCGGACGAGAATGCGCGTGCGGTAAGTGCCTGATAGAGGACGATGACGACCAAAGTCATCAGGACGAGCGCTGCCAAGAATCGCACGCGCGAGGTATACGCGGTCCGCATCATGCTTCGGGCTGCTCACCCTCGGGCGGCGCGGGTTCTACCACGGGCATCTGCTCTATTTCGTCGGGCAGAGGCTCTTCCGGTTCCGGCGCGGGCACCTCCTCCTCGACAGGCTCTTCCACAGGTGGGAGCGGCTCAGGTGCAGGAGGGGCTGACGACTCGAGCGGCGGCGCGGGTTCAGGAACCGGCTCCGGCTGCACGGTCTCCGGCACGATTTCTTCCGCGAGCAGTGGCTGCACTTCTTCCTCGTCGATCTCGACCTCTCCGAGGGTGACTATTCGTATCATGCTTGCGTCTATCCCACTCTCCGTCCTGGTGCCGCGGATCTGGATACGCTGCCCTTGCGCGAGCGCGTCCGATTCAACCGTATCCCTGCCAGCGAATATCACCGTGTCCGCGAGTATACGCACGACGATCAGTACCGATTCGTCAGTCCCTTCGGCTTCTATTACCTCGATGCTTCTTGAGCCCGCAGAGACGACAAGGGCGGAAGTCACCGTCGGGCGAGGGCTTGTGACGTGCTCGCCGAAGACACTGTCTTCCGCGTTCACGAGCGCGAACGCAGCGAGCATGATAGCGCAGGCCGCAAGCAATACGACAGCATATCGTGCGCCATGAGGAAGCGTGCCCATATATGGGAAGTATACATTCAGACCCGCCAGGAATTATGCCGGTGGGTGGGTATGAAGAAAACGATTGTAGCGGAGGCGGAGAGATTCGAACTCTCGATACCTTTCGATATGCCACCTTTCCAAGGTGGTGGAATAAACCGCTATCCGACGCCTCCGGGTAGTGCTGTTATAGCACAAAACACTGCAGGCTGGGCTTATTCAGCCCGAGCAGCGCCGAGCAGCTTCTTGATGCGATCCTCGATAGGCGGATGGGTAGCGAAGAGTTTGTTCGTGAAGCTTGAGGCACGTGCACCGAACGGATTTCCTATGAACAAGTGCGCAGTGGCGTGGTTCGCGATCTTCATAGGCGCGGCATAGCTTCCTATCTTCCGGAGCGCAGAAGCGAGGCCTTCCGGGTAACGGGTGAGGAGGGCGCCGGAGGAGTCGGCGAGGTATTCACGGCGGCGGGAAATGGCGAGCTGTATGAGCTGGGCCGCGATAGGGGCGAGGATGATGCCCACGACTGCGAGCACCGCAAAGAGCGCGCCGGCTTTGCCGCTATCACGGTCGCCTCCGCCGAACATGCTCATGCGCAGGAAGATGTCGGCGATGATGGCGAGGAACCCGGCAAGCACGACCGCGACCGTCATAACGAGCATGTCCTTGTTCTTCACATGCGAGAGCTCGTGCGCGATGACGCCCTCAAGCTCGGTGCGGTCGAGGATATTGAGGAGCCCTGTGGTCGCTACGACCACAGCATGCTTCTCATCGCGTCCGGTCGCGAATGCGTTTGGCGCTGCGTCGTCTATCACGTAGAGCTTCGGCATAGGGAGCCCTGCCGTTATGGCAAGGTTCTCTGTGACCGTGTAGAGATCGAAGTATTCCGCTCGTGTCGCGGGCTTGGCGCTCGTCATCGAGAGCACGAGCTTATCCGAGAACCAGTAGCTACCTACGTTCATGAGCACGGAGAGGATGACCGCGCCGTAGAGGATAGCGGGCGAGTCGTAGTACCAGGAAATTGCCCAACCTACCGCAATCACCAGCAGGAAGAAGCCGAGCATGAGGGCCCAGGTCTTGAAGACGTTGCTTGAGCGTTCTTGGTAGAGGTTCATGGTATTAGTGACGCGTTACAAACGCGCGCCTTACTCTTAGAAGGAAACCTTCACTGGCTCACGAGCCGCAGCCTCGCTATCCGCGAGCTCGAACAGCTCCATCTGCTTGAAGCCGAACGAGCCTGCAATGACGTTGCCGGGGAACTGCTCGATAGCAGTGTTGAGCGTCTGGACGTTCGTGTTGTAGAAGCGGCGGGAGGCCATGACCTTGTTCTCGGTGTCGGAGAGTTCACGCTGGAGCTCGAGGAAGTTGGTGTTCGCCTTGAGGTCAGGATATGCCTCGGACACTGCGAAGAGGGACTTGAGCGCGCCTGTGAGCATATTCTCTGCCTGCGCGTGCTCACCTACCGTCTGCGCGCCCATAGCGGCGGTGCGTGCTGCGGTGACATTCGCGAGCGTCTGGCTCTCATGCGCTGCGTATCCCTTCACCGTCTCGATGAGGTTCGGGATGAGGTCATAGCGGCGCTTCATCTGCACCTCGATATCGGACCACGCTTCCTTGGCACGGTTGCGGAGCGATACGAAGCCGTTGAACGCGAAGATAGCCCAGAGCACGATGAGGGCGAGGACGCCCAGAACGATATAAAGGATGGTCATATACCTATAGTATAGCGGATTGCCAATAGGCGGCAATCCTTGCGTAAATACGTATTCCCGATTACTCCCCTTATCTCCTATGCATGAGCTTTGGGGACGTATAGTTACCGTGGAGGAGGATGCATCATGCTCTGGCTCGCCTATAGCCCCCGGCTCTGGATTCCCATTAACGTGAACTTTTGGCTCGCTCTGTGCGGCATTCCTACCGAGCAGCGCGCTCCATTCGTTCCCGCTGAATAGGGAACTGAACAAACGAAAGTGCCGCGACCCCTTACGGGACCGCGGCATTCGTCTTTCGCTATTCTGATCTAGAAATCCATTCCGCCGCCCATGCCGCCCATATCGGGTGCGGAAGGCTTCGGCTCAGGGATATCAGCGACCGCTGCCTCGGTCGTGAGCAGCATCGCTGCTGCTGATACAGCGTTTTCGAGCGCGCTGCGCGTCACCTTCACCGGATCGATAATACCTGCGGCGACCATGTCCGCGACTTCCTCGCCCTTGAGTGCGTCATAGCCCGAGAAGCCTTTCGCGTTCTGCACGCGCTCGACGATAGCGGAGCCATCATCCTTGCCCGCGTTCATGAGTATCTGGCGGAGCGGGCTCTCGAGCGCACGTGCGACGATGGCGAAGCCGACTTCCTCGTCCTTCGTGTCGAACTCCCAATCCTCGGCGCGGAGCGAACGCGCGACCTTCGCGAGCGCAGTACCACCGCCAGGCACGATACCTTCTTCGATGGATGCTTTCGTTGCTTTAACCGCGTCATCTATCTTGTCCTTCAGATACTTCATCTCGGTCTCGGTAGCGGCTCCCACGCGGATGACGGCGACGCCTCCCGTGAGCTTTGCGATGCGCTCCTCGAGCTTCTCCTTGTCGAACTTGGAAGTCGTTCCTTCAAGAAGCGCCTGGAGCTGCTTCACGCGGGATTCTATGTCCGCTTTCTTGCCCTTTCCGCCCACGAAGACCGTATGGTCCTTCGCAGCTACGACGCGAGACGCCTTTCCGAGCATGGAGAGCTCCGCCTTCTCGAACGTGTGGCCGAAGTCGCCCGAGATGACTTCTCCGCCAACGATCGCTGCGATATCCGCGAGCATCTCCTTCTTCTTGTCTCCGTATCCTGGAGCCTTCACCGCAAGCACGTTGAAGGTGCCGCGGAGCTTGTTCACGACGAAGGTCGTAAGCGCCTCGCCTTCCACATCGTCCGCGATGATGACGAGGTCCTTGCGGCCGGTCGCTGCGAGCTTCTCGAGGAGGGGAAGTATCTCCTGTACGGAACTTATCTTCTTATCAGTAAGCAGGATCGGTGCGTCCTTCATCTCAGCCTCCATGCGCTCGGGGTTCGTCACCATGTATGCGGAGACGTATCCCTTATCTATCTGCATGCCTTCGACGACTTCGTACGAGAGGTCCATGCCCTGCGACTCTTCTACCGTCACGACGCCGTTCTTGCCGACCTTCTCTACTGTCTCGGCGATGATGGTGCCGAGCTCCTCGCTTTCAGCCGAAATAGTCGCGACCTGCTGTATATCGCCCTTGCCTTCTACGGGCTTCGCCATCTTGGCGAGCTCCTTGATGGCTGCGTCGCGTGCCTGCTCCATACCGCTGCGGATGCCCATGGCGTTCGCGCCGCGCGTGAGCGATGCGAGGCCTTCGTTCACGAGCGCCTCGAGAAGCACGACCGAGGTAGTGGTTCCGTCGCCTGCAGAGTCGTTGCTCTTGCTTGCGACCTCCTTCACTATCTCCGCACCCATGTTCTCGAACTTATTCGTGAACGATATCTCCTTAGCGATGGATACGCCGTCGTTGGTTATGCGGGGACCGCCATAGCTTTTCTCGAGCACGACGTTGCGGCCACGGGGCCCGAGGGTGACTTTGACCGCGTGGGCGGCCTTGGAAAGGCCCTCATGGATGGACTTGCGTGCGTCCTCACCGAAAAGAATTTGTTTTGCCATAGGGAAGTGGGATTAGTAGGGAAGTCGACTCTATTAAATGATGGCGAGGATACCTGACTCGGAGAGAATGAAGTACTCGGTGCCGTCTATCTTCACTTCGTCGAAGCCGTACTTGGAGAAGAGGACGGTATCGCCGACCTTAACGGTCATGGGGATGAGGTCGCCGTCTTCGTATCGGCCTAAGCCGACGGCGACAACGGTTCCCCGCTCCGGCTTTTCTCGGCTGGCCGAGTCCGGGATGATGATGCCTGAGGCGGAGACTTCTTCACGAGAAGCGGGTTTGACGACCACACGGTCGTGAAGCGGTTGGATGGAAAGTTTTTCTGCTTTTGCCATAAAGAAAAGATATCGCTTAGGCGGTTAGTAACGGGTGAACATGAATTCCCTTTTTAACGCGCAAAACGGCGTTAAAAGTTATCCACAGTGTATATGAATTCATTGCGCACCGTCAAACATAAAGAAAAGCTGGATTTTACATGCGCGTATGGCTTCCCAGTTTCTATACTTGACATATATGTAAGTAATGTGTATAGTAGTTTCAGTAACGTCAATTTGGCCACTGGGAGAACCAGCCATGACTGCAATCCTCATCCTTGCCGGCATCTGCGCCCTTGGCGCGTTCTGGGTCACCATGCGCACGCTTCGCCAACAGCAGCGTCGCGAGGATATGTTCGGGTACTGCGCCGCCAGCGCCGCCCTCGTCGCCTTCGCGGCGATCGCGCACTGGCTCGGCCAGACTCGGCCGGAACATGCGCTTGCGGCCGGAGCTTTCATCGCCGTCCTCGTCCTGCTCTTCTTCGTCCAATCGTGGGGGATGCGCCAACCCAAGGAGACCAACTAAGTCTCCTGAGGCCATAACCCTTCACCCGCAGCCCTCCGGACCCCCGGAGGGCTTTTGCATTTCCCTCCCCTATTTGATAAGGTAGGGCCTACAGATGGAGACTCTAACGGCAGCACTGCCCTACGTACAGATAGCCCTCTCCGTGCTCCTCATTCTCGGCATTGTGCTGCAGAATCGTGGCGCTTCCCTTGGAGGGGCTTTCGGAGGCGATAATTTCTCATCGACCTTCTACAAGCGTCGTGGCGCGGAGAAATTCCTTTTCAACGCGACTATCGTCATCGCTATCCTTTTCGTAGCTGCAGCCGTCGCTGGTTTCCTCATTTAAGGACACCCTTATGGAGCGGTTCTCTCGCTTCCCCACTACTTTCCCATCGTTCCAGAAGCCGGCGGCTATCTCCCGGTTCTTTTCGCATATCCGCAGGCTCCCGCCGGGGGATAAGCTCATCGCGAGCATTCTCGCGCTTGCCGTAGTCGTGAGCTGCCTCATGGGCATACGCGAGCTGCAGAAGACTTTCCTTGTCGAGCAGCCTGCTCGCGGCGGAACGCTCATCGAAGGCATGGTGGGTGCTCCTCGCTTCGTGAATCCCCTTCTTGCGCTCACCGACGCCGACCGCGATCTCACCATGCTCACCTACGCAGGGCTCATGGGCATATCCGCTACCGGCGAGCTCACCCCGGTCCTTGCTGAGAGCTACACCATATCGGAGGACGGCAAGACGTATACGTTCATCATCCGCCAGCACGCGAAGTTCTCGGACAATACGCCGGTGACCGCAGAAGACGTGGTGTTCACCGTCGAGAAGGCGCAGGACCCTACGCTCAAGTCCCCGGAGTACGCGAACTGGGCTAACATCCGCGCGGAGGTAGTGGACTCACGCACCGTGCGCTTCACGCTACCGCAGGCGTACGCGCCGTTCATCGAGGACACCACGCTCGGCATACTCCCCTCTAAGCTCTGGAGGAATGTGCCGAACGACCAGTTCCCCTTCTCCCCTCTTATGGAGCGTCCGGTAGCGGCAGGTCCCTTCCGCGTCACGAACGTGCTGCGTGATGGGAACGGTGTCATCAAGGAATACGATCTCGTCGCCTTCAAGGGATACGCGACGGGCCGCCCCTATCTCGATGGTATCCACTTCAAGTTCTTCACCTCCCCTTCCGATCTTGCTGGGGCGGTACGTCGGGGCGCGGTCGAGAGCGCATACGGGGTCGCGAAGGACGGAGCGCTGCGTGCGCCCTATGCACGCGTGTTCGGGGTGTTCTATAACCCGGATAAGCAGCCTATCTTCGAGAACAAAGAAGTGCGCGAGGCGCTCTCCGTTGCCATCAATCGCGACAACATCGTGAACACCCTGCTTGGTGGGTACGCGACGCCGCTCACCGGACCGCTCCCTCCTGAAGGAGCCGATACATTCGAGCCGGCAGCGCTTCCTGACCCTGCTACCCGCATAGAAGCGGCGCGCCTCATTCTTGATGAGGGCGGTTGGGACTATGAGGAGGGTGTGGGATGGACGAAGGGAGAGACCGCAATGCCTACCATCACGCTCCGCACCTCGAGCGTGGCAGAGCTCAAGCTCATCGCTTCCTCGGTGCAGGCGGATTGGGAGCTGCTTGGGATACCGGTCGCGCTCGAGCTGTATGAGCCGGGCAGCCTCACGCAGGAAGTCATACGCCCGCGCGAGTACGACGCCCTTCTCTTCGGGGAGGTGGTGGGACGCGATCGTGACCTCTTCGCGTTCTGGCACTCAAGCCAGCGCCGGGACCCAGGGCTCAACGTCGCCCTGTATACGAACGAGACGGTGGACGCGCTCCTAGCAAAGGCACGCGCCGAGAGCGATACGGAGGCTGCGCACGCCGATATCGTGAGCGCGGGCCAGCTTATAGCAGCTGACTATCCTGCCGCCTTTACGCATGCGCCTGACTTCCTGTATGCTGTACCTAAGGACCTTAAGGGCATCGTGCTTCCGCAAGTTACGTCGCCCTCTGACCGTTTCGCTACGGTCGCGAGCTGGCATCGGTATACCGAATTCGTGTGGCCAATCTTAGTGAGTAGCAAGTAGTAGGTTAAGCGACCTCTCGCTTCCCGTGCCTACTGCTCTCTACTTGGTAGGAAATTAATTATCCTGTTCTAAATCATTCATCGTTATGTCTCCATCACCTGCTCCCGCTCCTGCGCCCGCTCCGGCTCCCCGGAACCCGCAAGGAAGCAACCAGTCAGCACGGCCGCCACAAGGCCCGCGCGAACCTCGCCGTGAAGGCGACGCCCCCCGTGGCCGCGGTTCTCGCGGCGGTCGTGGTGGCGGCGGAGGTGCTGAGCGCCCCGGTCGCGTCTCGCGCCAAATTCGCCGTACTCTCCGTCGCCCAAGCGGTCCGTCCCAGGCGACTACCCAAGCCAAAGCCATTCCTGACTACTTCCCTGCGAAGCCCGCAGAAGGCGTCGTACGCATCGTTCCCTTGGGTGGCGTGGAGGAAGTCGGCCGCAACATGTTCACCGTCGAGACCAACGGCGACATATTCATATTCGACGTAGGGTTCCAGTTCACGTCCGAGGACACTTCCCCGGGCGTCGACTACATCCTCCCGAACACGAGCTACCTCGAGAAGAACATCGACCGCGTGCGCGGCGTATTCATCACGCACGGTCACCTCGACCACATCGGCGGTATCCCGTTCCTCATGAACCGCTTCGGCAATCCGCCTATCTACACGCAGAACCTCACCGCGGTGATGATAGCGAAGCGCCAGGAGGAGTATCCCGATATGCCAAAGCCGAACCTCGTCGTCGTCGAAGTGGGCCAGACGATGACCATCGGTTCTACCAAGGTGCAGTTCTTCCCCGTCACGCACTCCATTCCTGACTCGATGGGTATCGCTATCGAGACACCGCACGGAAACGTCGTCGTCACCGGTGACCTCAAGCTCGACCACGAGAACGGCATACCGACCGAGAAGGAAGTGAAGACGTGGGGCCATCTCGCCTCCCAGAAGAACCTCTTCTTCATCGCGGACTCGACCAACGCCGAGCGCGACGGATTCTCCGTGCCTGAGCGCAAGGTGCACGAGACCCTCGAGAACATCATCAAGACGGTGCAGGGCCGCCTCATCATCGGTACCTTCGCATCGCAGTTCGAGCGCATGATACGCATCATCGAGATATCTGAATCGCTCGGCAAGAAGATTGTCACCGAAGGCCGCTCCATCAAGACGAACCTCGAGATAGCGCAGAAGACGGGCCTTCTTAACATCAAGAAGGAGACGCTCATCTCGGCGCAGGAAATAGGTGACTACCCTCCCGACAAGGTCGTCATTCTTGCGACGGGTGCCCAGGGCGAGGAGTTCGCTGCCCTCATGCGCATCGCGACGAAGCAGCACAAGAACATCACGCTCACCAACAAGGACACCATCGTGCTCTCGTCCTCCGTTATTCCAGGCAACGAGATATCGGTGCAGCGCCTGAAGGACAACCTCTACCGCAATGGCGTTACCCTCATCCACTACCGATCGAGCGACGTGCACTCGACCGGGCACGGCAACACGGGCGAGCTCATCTGGATAAACCAGCAGGTGAACGCGAAGTTCTTCATGCCCGCCTATGGCTACTACTCGATGACCGCCTCGCACGCGAAAGCCATCGAGCAGGCCGGACGCCCGCGCGAGAGCATCATCGTCGCTGATAACGGTACCGTCATCGATATCGAGGACGGAGAGCGCCTGAACGTCCACAAGCAGAAGGTTCCTTCTTCTCCGCTCGTAGTCGACGGCTTCTCCATCGGGGACATGCAGGAGGTGGTCATACGTGATCGCCAGATGCTCGCGAAGGACGGCATGTTCGTCATCATCGCGACCGTGAACCTCAAGACCGGGAAGCTGCGCAAGTCGCCGGACATCATCAGCCGTGGCTTCGTGTACCTGCGCGAGAGCCAGGACATGCTCAACCAGGCACGCCTTCTCATCAAGAAGACCGTCGAGGACTCGACACAGGGCATGAACCCCGTCGACCTCGACTACGTGAAGAATGCGCTCTCCGACACCATGGCAGGGTACCTCTTCGCGAGGACGAATAAGGCACCGATGGTCATTCCGGTATTGATCGGGGTCTAGTCACACACATAAAAAGGAGCGCCCGCTGCACTTATGCAGCGGGCTTCTCTTTGTTATCTCGGCGCGAAAGGACTTCTAGCAGCGGCGCCCGGTGTCGTTCGAAGTTCTTGCGATCGAACAAGGAATGGATCATCGGCTCGCCGTACGCCGTCTGCATGATGAAATCGTACTCTTCCTTCGTGAAAGGGATGCCAAAGTACCGGCTCCACCCCGTAGTCGCATAGTGGCTCCAGTCCCATGCCACCGGTCGCTCTCCGTCGAGGCCATTCCACGCGTGCAGCATAGGTAACGCAAGTACTCCCATCAGGAACCCTTCCACGTATGTCAGGGAACGATCTTCCGGCCCTTTCATGCGAGCGTGGTTGTCCACGATGAACCATGAGTTCGCGAAACATTTCCCCGCCCACGGCTGTATCTTTTCCCGATACATGTAGTCATCGAAGACATACGGCTCATAGTCGACCCCATGTTTGAGCAGGAGCGGAAACGCATCGGGATGGAATTGGGTCATATGCTTCCATGCCAATCCGCGACGCCTGAGCATCCGACGATAGTCTTCAGCGTAGGGCTCCAGGAACTCGCGGATGGAAGTGGCGTGCCCATCCTCGAATACCTCCCGGAAGTTCTGGTCAGCCTGCTCGCGACGGATAGCCGCTATCTTTGTCGGCCCGAACATCATCCTCCAGAGCTCTTTCTCGGTCTTATAGTCACGCTTCCTGGCGTTCGCCATCACGATTCCCCCTGTTGGTCTTGCGCCATCCTGCCTCAATTCCCTTCCGATAGCAACCGAGGGAGGAGCGAGTGATACAATTTCCTGACATGCAAGCGCGAAAGGTCCTGTGGCTCGGCAATTTCTTCTCTGCCGCGCACTTCTTCCTCATCATTTACATAGTCGGACCGTATCTCGAGACGCTCATCGGCGTCGCAGGAGCCGGGCTCGTCATAACAATGGGGGCGGTCATTACGCTCCTTCTCTTCCCGATCATGCCGCGATTGGTCGCCAAGCGCGGCGCGAAACGCATCGCTATCGCGCTCGCCTTCTTCCAGGCAGTCGTGCTCACCATACTTGCGGGCAATCCTTCAGTGGCCATAGCCATCGCGTGCGTCGCGCTCGCCTGCGCGACCTCTCCGCTTCTCGCGTACCAGCTCGATCTCCTGCTGGAAGCGACCGTTAAGGAAGAGGGTTCGACCGGCCGCGTCCGTACCGCGTTCATGACGATGGGCAGCCTCGCGCTCGTGCTCGCCCCGCTTTTGGTGGGACTTCTCCTTGATGGGACGAACCGATACGACCTCGTCTTCTTCGCAGCCGCGGTATCGCTTACCCCGTTCATCATGCTCTTCCTGGTGGAGCACATACCGGAGGGACTGCCCCCTCGCGGGAGCAAGATAGCGTCGGTATTCACCTGCATGTGGGGAGACCGTGATTTCCGGGCCGTCGCCTTCTCGTACGGTCTCTTGCAGATATTCTTCCATCTCGCCCCGCTCTATATCCCCATCTATCTCCATACGGTACTCGGCATGCCGTGGGACCAGCTCGGCTGGATGTTCGCCATCATGGTGCTCCCGTTCGTGTTCCTCGAGTACCCTGCGGGGTATCTCGCTGACCGGTACTTCGGCGACCGGCTCCTTCTGGTCGCGGGATTCATCATCATGGGCCTCGCGTTCGCGGCGTTCACCTTCGTTGACGCCGCGACGCCGCTTGCTGTCATCCTCGCTATATTGGTGCTCACCCGCATCGGTGCGGCGCTCGCCGAAGCGATGGTTGAGGGGCACTTCTTCAGGCGTGTCTCCGAGCGTGACCCTAACACGGTGAGCGTGTTCCGCATGATGCGGCCGGGGGGCGCGCTCGTCGCACCCTTGCTCGGCAGCCTCTTCCTCATCCTCGGTGGCTATAGCATGCTCTTCTTCGTACTCGGTCTTGCCATTGCGTTTGCCGGCACGGTGATGGGGCTGCGCGTCCAGGACACCCGCTACCCAGGCAGGGAGAACCTTGTCCCAGTCCTTGCCACCAAGCCTTCCTGAGTAAGCTTTGCAAGGGCAGACTCCATCTGGGGTTGGCGTTCTATTCCAAGAAGTCCTATGAGGGCTTTCTTCGTTTTGGGCCCGGATAGAAGGGCGCGGAGTATGGCGCCACGCGCTTGGCGTTCTGAACCCTCGAATCTTGATTGCTTCGTGTATCCCTTCGCTCTTGCGTTGATGCGGACGCCGCTTCGCTTTAGATGCGAGCCATAGTCCATGAGGGCTGCATACCATTCCCGCGCCTTCCCTTTCGGATATGCCTTGTTAAGTACTTCGAGCACCTCTTTATCCGAGACAGTTTCCTTCGTCGGAAAGAAGTGGTGCGTGATGACCGTCCGAATGTTTGTTTCTATGAAAATACTGTCCGTGTTCGAAGAGAACGCCGCGACGGCACGAGCCGTGTATGGACCAATGCCTGGCAGGGATTCCAGCACGATTATGTCTGTCGGCATTCTTACTTTGTGTTCGCGTACCACGACTTTAGCTGCTTCATGCAGCATTTTGGCGCGACGATTGTATCCGAGCCCTTGCCACTGTCGTAGAACAGAGGACAGGGGCGCTTTCGCGAGTGCAACGACTGTCGGGAACTCCTTGAGGAAGTTCTTATAGTATGGAATGACGCGCTCCACCTGCGTCTGCTGGAGCATTACTTCGGAGACGAGGATTCGGTATGCATCCGTGGTTTTCCGCCACGGCAGGTCATGCCTGCCCTGCGTGCGGTAATGCTTCCAGATGAGAGCCCTAAAGGTTGATGGTGTCATCCTCCGTGGTGTCCGGAGCAGGTGCTGGTGTGACAGGAGTTATGAGAGGCTCTGAAGGCACGATGAAGATTCCGAGGATATACGCGATGATTCCGGGGAAAACACCTGTAAGGACGGTGACTATCGTGTAGACAAGTCGGATGGCGTTCGCGTCGACGTTCAGATACTCGCCTGCGCCGCCGCAGAGCCCGGCGATCATCTTATTCTCCCGGCTTCTGTAGAGTTTCTTTGTCATAGGGGCATTATACGGAATTACTGAAGGAAGCGGAAATGGCCGACTAGGTTTTGGCCCTATATCTCATAAATCACATCCTTCCGCTCAACCACAACAGGCCACCCATGCTTCTTCGCATGCCGATAGAGAAGACGGTTTGGATTGAAGGCGATAGGATTCTCGACCATCGTAAGCATGGAGATGTCGCTCTCCGTGTCTCCCACTCCATAGGAATTCTTGAACGTGAGGTTCTCCTTCTCGACCGCACGCTTGAGCACTGCGCTCTTGTTCATGATGAGGTGCTCATCAGCTATCTCTCCCGTGAAGCGGTTAGAGGCCCCGGTCTCGTAGAACGTGCCATAGGACTTGTGGAACCCGAGTTCGTACGCGAAACCGTCCACAATGAACTTCGGTGAGTGCGAGATAGCGAGGAGGAAGTAGCCCTTCGCCTTCAAATCATCGACGAGGTCGCGGGTATAGCGATACGTCCTGTCCTTCTTCGACTCTATTATCTCTCCCGCAACGTCCGCGACATCGCCATACGGCGCACCCTTCGCATGCTTGCCGAACGCCTGCACTACTTTCTTTATAAAAGGCTCGTACTCCCCTTTCCTGTTCAGCCATTCTAATTGCGAGGTCTCGTAGCTCTTGCGAGCGTCTGCTGGGAATATCTCCCGCTTGATGAGCTCTTCAACGAGCTCTATCAGGAGCGAGGAGCGGAACAGCGTGCCGTCTATATCGAAGACCGCTACTGGCTTCTGGGTTTCCATACCCCAATCCTACCTCACTTCGCCTTGGGCCAGACAAGGGCGGCCGGAGGCCATATCTTCGTCAACGGATGATCCTCGCAGGGGTGCGGGATAGCAGTGCAGACGTAGCGGCCATACAGCACCAGACCATTATTCACGTACCGCCAATCCTTCTTGGGTACCAAGGCCTCGAGCTCCTTCGATATCTTCGTGAGCTCGGTGCTATCCACCAAGTCGAAGCGAATAGCGAAGCGCCGCACGTGCGTATCGGTCGGTATGCCTTCCCAGATGTTATACAACTCGCCGAGCACCACATGCGCGGTCTTGTACGCGACACCCGGAAGCTTCACGAGCTCGGGCTCCGTCTTGGGCACCTCCCCACCGAACTCATCAAGGAGGAGTTGTGCGGAACTCAAGATGTACTTCGTCTTGCTCTGATGGAACGTGATGCTCGAGGTCTCGCGGGAGAATACGCCAGGGTCAGCGTTCGCGAAATCCTCGACTGTTCTGTATTTCTTGAAAAGCGTCTCCGTGACAGCATTCACCTTCTTGTCCGTGCACTGCGCAGAGAGAATGACCGCGACGACCAGCTGGAATGGGGTGGAATAGTTGAGTTCGGTCTTGGGGACTGGATAGGTCTTCTTGAGATACGCGAGTATCTTCCCCATCCGCTCCTTTCGTTCCTCGAACTTAGGATCGAGCATCGGAAGTTGGCTCATAGGCTTTAGGCAAGCTCGCGGAGATCTGAGAGCACTTCTTCGGCATGCTTCTCCGCCTTCACTCCCTCATACAGCTTCAGTATGGTTCCGTCAGCTCCCACTAGGAACGAGGTGCGGAATATCCCATCGTATTCACGGCCCATAAACTTCTTTCGTCCCCACACACCGTATGCGTTCACTACCTTCTTATCCTCGTCCGCAAGCAGCGGGAACGTAAGGCCGTACTTCTCCACAAACTTCTTGTGGCTCTTTATGCTATCAGCCGAGATACCGAGCACCACTGCCTTAAGCTTCTGGAAATCGGGTTCTGCGTCGCGAATGGCACACGCCTGCTTGGTGCAGCCGGGAGTATCGTCCTTCGGGTAGAAATAGATGAGGACGGGCTTGCCGCGATAGCTCGAGAGGGTGTGCTGAGCGCCGTCCTGGTCCTGGAGCGTGAAGTCGGGAGCAGTCTCCCCTACCTTGGGCATCATACGTCCACCTCGTCCGTACGCGAGAACGCAAAGCCGTACGCGATAGCGACTATCGCCCCGATAGCGGCTGCGGAGAGCACGAGCACGAATACCTTGCCGATCACCGGAATAATGCCGACGAGATACAGCACGAACATGCCGAGCACCGCTCCGCGCCACGAGACGCCTTGTCGCTTGAAGAGCCCACGCATGAGGGCAGCGCCAGCGAGAATGCCCGCGTATAAGTAACCGACAAGAAGGAGTGAGAGGTATGCGAGCAGGAGCAGCATCGCTACTACCGTCCCTACGAACGAGATGAGGAGCAGGATTATGAGGGCAGGGGTCGCGACCGTGACGGCGAACCCAAGAAGGGCGAACAGTATGAAACGTCTTGGGGAACGGGCGAGCACGCGCTCGGTCACCCGGGAAGTGAAGCGTGGGAAGAGACCAGCGAGGAGACCAGCAGCGATGACTGCAGCGATGACGCTCGCGACGAAGAAGACGCCTGCGCCTGCGATGGCGAACCGCTTCGCTTCCTCGACGGTTGGAAGATATGCGGAAGCTCCCGTGTACTCCACGCCTCCATCGACGGCGGTCGACGCAGGGACACCTGCCTGCTGCGGTGCGTTGTATTTGAGTACGCCGTGGATGTGCGTGCCCTCCCCGAGCGTGAGGCGCTCCGACGCGACCACTTCTACGTCGCCCAAGTACTCGCCAGCAAGATACACATCACCTCCGTAGATAACGACCGGGCCCGTAGCACCGTTCTCAAGGCGGACGCTCGCTCCTGCGATACGGGTCGAGGATGCGGTGCCCGTCACCACGACCGAGCCTCCCGCGAGGATGAGGTCGCCACCGACGGTGTCCTCGATGATGATGCGTCCACCGGCTGCGCGCACGTCGCCTGCAACCGGTCGCTTCAGGTCTATCGTTCCTCCTGCAAGCGTGGCGTCGCCCGCGACCGCTGCTGAAAGGGTGAGGGTTCCTCCTGCCGCGAGAACATCCCCGCCAATGGGTGCGGACACATTCACATCGGTACCCGTCAGGTACGCGTTGTCGCTAATAGGTTCCGATACGACGAGGGTTCGGTCCGTCCGTACCGTGGACGCCAGCGTTATGCCCGGAATGACGAGGAGGAGTGCAAGCGCTAGCAGCCGACGCTTCATGGATTCAGGATACCACAGGGGGTTTGAGGCGTCCGGGTGCGTGCTTGGCCCATAACCTTATGGCGATGAGGCATATGAGAGCCGCTATGACCGCTGACGCAATGCAGTAGATGCAGAGCGCCTTGATGAGCGCGAACTGGATGAATAGGAATATCAGGGATGCGATGAGGCCGAGAACGCCGAGCACCGCGACCGCCTGATAGAGCGGGTGGTGGGTACGGACGAAGAGTACGGAAACCAGGATGAAAAGGAGGCAGTAGAACACGACGCCGTAGAGCGCGAGCGGTACGCCCCAGAGCTTCGAATACGGGCTCTGCGCGACGATGTTGCAGCCATCGAGCACCGCGCCCACATCGCAGAAGAGTGCAGCGCCCTGGAGTGCCGAAAGCGAGAGATACCAGGCATCCGCAATACCAAGGAATGCGAGTGCGAGCAATGTCACGAGGAGCCCGACGCGGGTGTTCATCAAGCTATCCTAGCCTGCGGACGTATGGGCGGCAAATGGGTATACTTATGCTATGGAACCGATGCCGCAGACAGACGAAGAGTGGCGCGAGAAGCTCTCGCCCGAGGAATACCGGGTGCTCCGTGAGCGCGAGACCGAGGCTCCCTTCTCGGGCGCCTACGTAGAGAATCACGAGGAAGGTAGCTACCGCTGCCGGGCCTGCGGGAATCTATTATTCACCTCCGAGCAGAAGTTCGACTCCGGTACCGGATGGCCGTCGTTCACCGATCCCGCGGTAGCGGAGAACGTAGGTACCCGCCCCGACGACACATACGGCATGCATCGCACCGAGGTGTACTGCAAGAAATGCGATGGGCACCTAGGGCATGTATTCGATGACGGCCCGACTGAAGCAGGCGGAAAGCGGTACTGCATCAATTCCGTCTGTCTCGCGTTCGAGAAGGAAGGCTAAGAGCAGCCAAGAGCGGTTGCACCGTCCTTCCTCATCCCTACGTTGGTTTCCGCATACCGCGTGTTCGTTGCATCCCCTTCCTTTATGAAGGTCGCGGTGACTGCGAGACCGCAACGCACGCTCGGCGTCCAATACTGATCGAATACGAAATTGCCAAGAGAGTAATACACGCGAGTGTTGCCGATATCCTCCACCTCCCCCACAACATGCGAGTGCGTGCCGATGATGAGGTCCGCTCCCGCGTTCGCGAATGCTCGTGCGAGCTCGCGTACTCGTGCGGGCGGAGCGGTCTCGTATTCACTCCCCCAGTGCGCGAGCACGATGACAGCGTCCGCGCTCTGCGCCGCGTCGCTTTCAAGCGCCTGACGAGCACGCGCAGAATCCCCGCCCACGAAGTCGCTATACGAAACGAATGCGAGGCGTATGCCGTTCACTTCCTGAATGACGGGTTCAATAGAATCTCCGGTCGGGTCGCCTACGTATTCGATGCCTGCACCGGACAAGTATTTGGTAGTCGAGCGCGCGCCGTCGGTCCCGAAATCCTGGATATGGTTGTTCCCAATCGAGACCATGCTGAAGCCGTAATCGAGCAGGAGCTTCCGTACACTCGGCGCGAACGTGAAGCGCATGTTAGTGAGTTCACCTACTGCCGTCCCTTGTGATTGCGAGGGGTTGTCTGTTATCGGTCCTTCCAGATTCCCGACATTCATATCCGCTTCCGCCAAGAGCTGCCCGACGCCACCGAGCACATGCGCGTTCCCGTTCCGGGCAAGCACGGTACGTATATAGCGGTCGAACATCATATCACCCACGAACAGGACCGTCGCGGTCTTTATCTCCTCTTTCTTCTGGAATATGCCCGCCTGGCTAGTGAGGGTCCTGAACTCCACACTTTGGGAGTTGAGTGCGAAAAGCGTGAGACTGAATGCTGCAGCGAATATGAGGAGTATGGTTCCGGCCCTCTTCATATACTGATGATACAGTAGGCGGATGAAGGAGATAGCGATATTCGGCGGCGGATGCTTCTGGTGCACCGAAGCGGTATTCAAAATGCTCAGGGGCGTGGCTTCGGTCGCACCAGGCTATGCGGGTGGGCACACCGAGAACCCGACCTATGAAGAAGTATCTGTCGGAGACACCGGCCACGCCGAGGTCATCCGCATCGAATACGACCCTGCGGTCGTTGCGTATCGCACGCTTCTCACGATATTCTTCGCTTCCCACGATGCCACGCAGCTGAATCAGCAGGGCAACGATATTGGTACCCAGTATCGCTCTGCAGTCTTTCCTACGACGCCCGAGCAGAAAATCGAGACAGAAGCATTCATTCGTGAGCTCGAGACTTCGAGCACCGACGGCGACCCTATCGTCACCACCATCGAGGAGAACGCGGTCTTCTACCCTGCTGAGGACTATCACAAGGACTATTTCGAGAAGCATCCTGAGCAGGCGTACTGCCAGGTAGTCATAGCGCCGAAGCTCCAGAAGGTGCAGAAGGCGTACGCCGAGCTTCTCTCGCAACCTTCCTAAGCGGAGGGGTGTTCTAGGGGACAGGAGGATCTTTGACAGCCGGAACGTCGTCGCGTGGATTCATTCACGCGGGGTCCAACATACGCGCCCTTTACTCGAACTCTAACGCAACGAATATGACTATATTCCGCGCCCTCGGTCTCTTGGTGCTTATCTTGGTCCTGCAATCGATGGTTCCTGCTATATGGAGCGAACTCGAGGCTACTATCATCGCGTTCTTGCACGGTGCACGCATATCAGCCGGCGTCGCGACGAATATTGCTGCTTCTGCTGGAAGCACCAATCTATCCGTCCCGCTCTCCGCTATGCCTTTCACCACCCCGCCCTTCCCCCTTCCGCAAGCCGCGTACACTAACCTCTGATTCTCCCTCCATACCCGACCGGACCCTGCGTCCGGTCTTTTTATTTGCGTTAGCAGCCCGCTGCGACGCGGCACTGCGCACGGTATGCTTCCGGAACCTTCTCGCACTGCGCGCATACGCTCACCGATGCGTCCATTCCGGCGCCCGCCGACCCGCTCGCTCCTGCTCCTGCGGACATGCCAGCATCGATGAAGGAGATGTTCGTTGGCAGCTCGAACACGGCCGTATCAGGGATCCATGGTACGCAGCGATATTCCAGGTTCTTCGACGCGTCGAGTCCCTGGTTAGACGAGACTGCGGTATCGCTCGATACGCTCATCGCGCTCTTCACTCCTATCTTCGTCTCATCTACCCACGAATGCGCGGTCGCACCGTCCATGATGGTGTGCGCATGGTACTCGGTGCCTGCGGCATTCGCGACAAAATCGCCACGCATCTTGCCGCCTGAGACATATACCGTGCCGGACGTCTTCGCAGCCCCTGTTTCGTCCGTAAACTCGCATTTCTGGGGTATGGGAAGCGAGAGCAGTGCGGAGATGGAGGTAACGCCAGTAGTGTTGGTATCGGCAGTATCCTTCTCGACCTGCGCCTCTCCGTCCATACTCATCGCTGCATACGTGCCTGCGCCCGCGATAAGGATCCCTCCCAGCACCCACATGACTATCTTCATGCTCATACGTAATGACGCTCTATGGTTATGGCCGTAAGGGTAGCACAGGAAAAGCCGCTCCCGGGAGCGGCTTTTCTTCTTGCACAAGACGAATTGTTTACGGCTTAGTTGTAAAAATGCTACATCACAAGTGATGGAGGTAAGCCGTAAACAGCTCGTCTCATACGCACGATTACATAGAAGATATCATATATCCTTTTGCAAGTCAATGCCTCGAACCTTCGGGAATAGGACGTAACCCTCAGTGATTCTCCAGAATAGTTGGAAAATGATTATATTCTTCCTCGTGTCATACCAACATCTCACCTGCTGGAAGGGCCTACCCTTCCCTCTGAGCTATAATTAACCCATGTCTACTACCGAGGAACGCTCTCTTGCGGGCAGGCACCTGCTCATCGTCGAGGATGACTGGCTACTCCAGAACCTCCTTACCAATAAGCTTTCTGCGCTCAAGACGCGCGGCGTCGCTATTACTTCAGCCTTTGATGGTGAAAAAGCGGTCGAGGAAGTTCGTAAGCAGAAGCCTGATGTTATATTGCTCGACATCCTGTTGCCGGGCATGACCGGGTTTGAATTCCTTAAGCACATGCAAGGAGAAGACCCCACCTTTAAAGACATTCCGGTCATCGTATTCTCCAACCTCAGTTCAGAAAGCGATCGCGAAAAAGCTCACGCGCTCGGCGTCCGTGAATTCATCCATAAGTCCGACTCAACGATCGAGGAGATATCCCTCATGATCGAAAGCGTTCTAGACACGTACGCTCCCAACAAGGAGCTGCCTAATTGAGCTGACAGACTAGGTATCGAACTTATTAGTCCCCTCCTCCTCCCTGTTCTGCACATGCGGCTCATCCATACCGAAATAATGGCCGAGCTCGTGCCATATGGTCTCGCGTATCACGATGCGTATCGCATCCCGGAATTCCCTATCCATCTCCTCCGCTTCCTCGATGATGGGTAGTCTATAGAGGGTGATAGTGTCCGGCATGGTGCCGCCGATGCCGTAGTCGCTGCCGCGCTCCGAGAGCGGAACGCCGTGATACAGGCCGAGCAGGGTCTCTTCGTGCTCGAGCTCTTCTTCCTCCCGTACGGCCTCGCTCGGCTCGTCTTCGATGAGGAGGGCTACATTCTTCACGGAGCCTGCGAACCGCTCCGGCACCTTCTTCCACTCTTCTGCGGCTATCGCCTCGAATTCACGTATATCCATGTCCATAGTTTATACTCCATACACATGAATATCCGCCACGCCAAGATAAGCGAGCAGTTGGGAGTTATCGGGCTGCTCGTCACCATCGGCGTCCTCGTCCTCATAGCGTTCTTCGTCGATATGGAAGCCCTGAAGGCGTACGTGCTCGCGTCGGGCCCCTTCGCGCCGCTCGTGTTCATACTCCTCAAGGCATCGACGGTCATCATCGCCCCGCTATCGGGCGCCCCCCTCTATCCTATCGTCGGCCTCTTCTTCGGGTTCTGGCCAGGGCTCCTGTATGTGCTCATCGGTGACTTCCTCGGATATACGGGTGCATTCTTCCTCGCACGCAGGTTCGGGTACCCCTTCGTACGCAAGATGATAGCCGGGAACGAGCACGGCCTCCTGTCCCGCGTCGTGGAGCATGTAGGCACGGTAAAAGGCTTCATCCATATGTGCCTCACCTGCTTCGCGCTCCCTGAGCTCATCTCGTACGGCACCGGCCTCTCCCGCCTTCCCTATCCGATATTCATCTCCATACTGCTTCCGCTCTCGGCCGTGATGTCAGCGACACTCGTCCTCTTCGGCTCGCTCCTCGACTTCTCCGAAGGCTCGCTCCTCATCACGATTGGCATGCCGCTCGTGGGCGGCGTCATCATATTCATCGGCGGATACCTCTTCCTCCGCGGCGTGAACGAGAAGGCCTAGGAAGCGGCTTCTTCGCCTGAAGAAGGAGCAGGTTGCGTCATCATCTCCTCGAGCTCGGCCTTGATGGCATTCTCGAATGCCCTCATCTGGTACTGGGTCCCGAGCCAGAACCCGAGCGCGAACACGAGGACGAAGAGCACGATAGCGACTGCCTGCGAGTACCAGTTCACGGTGTTCCATTCGATTTTCATAAAGGAAGTATAGCGTATACGCAAAATGGCCTTCCTATAGGAAGGCCATTTTGTTAAAAGCGTCTTTGATTACTTCAATTCTGCATCAATCAACGCTGCGACCGATGCGAACGGCTGGGCGCCTGCGAGAAGCGACTTCCCGACTATCATCGCTGGGGTGCCGGTGACGCCAAGCGCGGAACCTTCTGCACGGTCAGCTGCGATGGCCTCCAAGTACTTGGCGCGATTGGACGCTACGAGCGCTGCGACGCGGTCGCCGTCGATGCCGGCGACACCACGAGTCAGCGTATCGACGCTCTTCTCATCGCCGAACCCGCCATGCTCTTCGTCCTGCGCGACGAACATCGCCTTGTACCACTCGTAATAGAGCTCTGGATGCGCCTCCCATACGGCACGCGAGTAGAGCGCGCCTGCTTCTGAATCAGGCCCGAGGAACTGGAAGTCCTTGATGAGGATCTTCACTTTCCCGGTCGCGACATAGGTGTCGTATATCTGCACCATCGCCGTCTGCTCGAACTGCTTGCAGAACGGGCACTGGTAATCGAACCAGTACGCCATGACGACCGGCGCGTTCTTATCGCCCAGGAACGGACCGTTATCCTTCACATCCTTGATGTTAACTGCCTTCGCTGCCTGCTCCCCTGGTTGCGTAGGCATGCCATCCCCGCGACCGAACGCGAACGCACCTGCGATGATAAGCGCACCCACTATGACCGCGATAGGGGTCATGTACTTCTCCATGAACGAACCAGTATCTGCTTTTTCCATATAAGTATTACGCCCTTTTATTTCCAATAGCCCTTAGTATACCAAAACCCCAGGCGCAAGCGCCTGGGGTCTTTGCCGCATCAGTCAGAGGGCATGGCGCCGACGCCGACCATGAAAGAAAGTATCTTCCAGATTCGTCATCATGCCACTGTGGAAATCGGCGAGGAATTTCCGAATACCTGACCGTTCTTCGGTCGAAGCTCGGACTACGTCGAAAGCGAGCAGCCGCTTCGCGAAGGCCTCAGCCGCAGCGTACGCATCAGGAACCGGTATGCTTGGAACCGGCGCGAGATCGGCGCTGCCCTTCATCGACCGTTTGAGTGCGCACGCGATCCCTTCCATAAAAGGTTCTGCATCCTCCGGAATGAAATGCTCAAGGCCGCGAGTCTTCGCGCGTTCCTTCCATTCCGTGACATGCTCCATGAAATGAAGGGCGATGAGTTGGAAGTCTTGCCCTCCCTCAAACTCGCTACTCATTGCGTCAAGCAAGGTGAAACTGAAATCCTTCGGCACAAGCGGGCGATTCGGCATCTGCGTTCTCCGAGTTTAAACCATCTAGATACATAGTGCGGTACTCATTCTAGGAGTCAAATAGCACAAAAGCCGCGGGCAGTGCCGCGGCTTTTGTGTGGCGTCGTTCGATCCCTTATGAGATGAACGTAAGCGCCTTCCCACCCATGCCCGCGCGACCAGTGCGGCCGATGCGGTGGGTGTAATCCTCGTAGGTGCCCGGCAGGTCGAAGTTGATGACGTGCGTCACCCCCGAGATGTCGAGACCACGAGCCGCGACGTCAGTTGCCACAAGCACGCGCACATGCGACTGCTTGAAGAGCCCAAGGGCCTTCTGGCGCGCGGAGTGCGTCTTGTTGCCGTGGATGGAATCGGCCTTGATGCCGGCCTGGCGAAGGTCCTTCGCGAGGCGCTCCACGCCGTGCTTGGTGCGTCCGAAGACGAGCACGCGTTCCATGTCCGGAGCCTGGAGAAGGTCAACGAGCTTGTTGAGCTTCTCGGAAGGCGCGACGCGCACGACGTCCTGGTCGATGGTGTGCGAGGTCTCGCGGGTCTTCACCGAGACGCGGACCGGATCCTTGAGGAACTCTCCGATGAGGCGCTCGATATCCTTCGACAGCGTTGCCGAGAAGAAGAGCGTGTGACGGACGTTCCGCATGAAGCCCATGATGAAACGCATATCGTTGATGAATCCCATGTCGAGCATGCGATCGGCCTCGTCGAGAACAACGGTACCGAAGTCGGAGAGGTCGAGCTCCTTGCGCTCCATGATGTCCTTGAGACGTCCGGGCGTACCAATGACGAAGGAAGGGTTGCGGCGAAGGACACGAATCTGCGGAGAGATGTTAGCTCCTCCGACGATGGTCACTGAATTGAGCTGGAGGCCCTTGGCGAAGCCGAAGAACTCCTGCTCAATCTGGATGGCGAGCTCGCGGGTAGGAACCATGATGAGCACGCGCTCAGTCTGGCCGAGCGCACGGAACTTGAGCACCTTGTCGATGAGCGGAATGAGGAATGCCGCTGTCTTGCCAGTACCCGTGTTCGCGAGACCAACCACATCGAGCCCCTTGAGGACGTGCGGTATGGACTGGTCCTGGATAGGGGTTGGGGTGACGTATCCCTTGCTTGCGATGTTCGCTTTGAGGCGTTCATCGATAGCGAAGCCCGCGAATGCGTGCTCGGGTACGTATGCCTCTACCGTTTCAGGTGCTGAGGCCTTGTTGATGAGCTTATTCAGGTCGACGTTCATCTCCTGGAAGCCGCGCTTGCCGCCGGAACGGTTCGAGGAACCGCCACCACGAGGGCCACGGTCGAACGAAGGACGCGAAGAGGACGAGGGGCCACGGGAGCCGCCACCGCCACGAGGCGGTCCGAAACTACGCTGAGGACGACGAGGAGCGCCGTTCGCAAGAGCGAACTGCATGCCCGCTTCGTACGCGTTGCTTGCGCCACCACGGCTGGAGCCGCTGCGGCTAGGACGGGAGGATGAACCACCCGACCGATTGCCTCCACGCTTATCGCGTGAAGAGAAATTGCTATTTTGCATGTATGTATCTGTTTGAACGAGAGCGTAATCGCTCTTCGTGTTGAGTAATCAACCGTCCTCGAGAGTTTCAAGCCGATGCGCTTTCCGCTTTGGCTGGTCCTGATGAGTTCGCTCTCAAGACGTCAAACACTATGGAGTAACCGTTGTGGGGGAACTATAGCACTTACCTCCTTGTTTTGCAAGGTGTGTAAACAAATGACGCCCCGCCCGAAAGCAGGGCGAGGCGTCGAATCAGGCAACTAAGCGGCCTCGAACACGGACCAGTTGTGCCCGCTTATCCCATATCCCGCCCATGAGCACTCGAGCGTGCGCCGGATCCCGTTGTACCCGATACGGAAGTTGCGGCGTTCGCTCTCATGGTCGTATACGATCGGGACGAAGAGGCTGAATCCCGGTTCGCTATGGAGCTTAAACCGGTCAATCGGAAGATTGGGGTGCGCAGCCGAAATGCCGAGGCATGTATGGACGCACGCAGGAACCAATCCCTCCTTCCGGCCCCACGCGAGGGGGTCATCGAGATACGTATGGCTGCCGAGCCCGTAGTTGAGCAGGATAAGCGGTCGTCCTGCCTTCCTATGCTCGCAGCACGTCCGGGCTCCCTCCCACATGCGGGAGCGGCATCCGGCATCGGTACTGGGCGCTCCGAGCGAGACGAGCTCGTCGAAGGTATTCCATTCGGGCATTTCCGGGCACAGCATCACCAGGATGCGGCCGGAAGCCGGTGCAGTTACCTGGCTTTTCGCTCTGCGGAGCAGTTGCTCAGGCGTAAGCGGAACGTCCGTCATCACATGCTCCTAGATAAGGGGTTAGAGTGTCGAAGAGCGCGGCTCTATACCGTAGAACTCCTTCTTCTGGCCGGATGTTACCACCCTCGCCCAAAAACAACGAGGCACCGCCATGACGGTGCCTCGTTGTTTCCCTTACGTCCGTATCAGCTCTTCTGTCTCGCCCGCGTACCGGCGGCTTTCTTAGCTGACTTGGACTTCGCGGCCGCAGAGCGCTTAGCACTCGCTGCCCCGCCCTTGCGGCCGCCTTTCTTCGCGGGCGCCTTGTTCACCTTCTTCCCTCTTCCTGAACCGCTCTTCTTGCCTCCTCCGGTCATCTTGTTCACCGTGGCCCATGCGCGGGCTTCAGCTTCCTTTTCAGGTACGCCCCGCTCCTCATATCCTTCTTCGATATACTCGGCTTGGCGCTTCTGCTTGTCGGTAGTACGCTGATTTATCCCCGCGCGGCATACAGTTTTAGGCTATCGGGTTTCTGCCCTGGATGAGACGCACCAGGACCATGATGACCGCGACGACGAGAAGCAGATGGATGAATCCACCAAGCGTGTACGACGTCACGAGGCCGAGAAGCCAGAGCACCAGAAGTATCACTGCGATGGTGTAGAACATGGAATTTCGTTAGTGACTAATAACCCTTATACGGTATGAAAAGCTATATATAGAAATGGTGAAGGGACGGCCCTGATGGACCGTCCCTTTCTTCAACTTTATAGAAGATGCTGGCACACATGAGCTTCGATCAGTCCCGCGAGCCAGGTTTTCGCCACCGCGTACTGCTCGTGAGTCAGTTCCGGCGGACGGATGAGCTCCACACCCATTGCGGTGCACTCCGCTCCGCCCTTGTTCTTGCAGCCAGAGCGGAACCAGGCGATGAGGGTGTTTTCGCCCAATCGAAGCTCTTGGCGGCCCTCCTCCGATTCATCCATCGAGATAGCCACGCGGAAACCCACTTCTTCGACACCGCGGAGTTGCTGCTCCTCGAGGGACGTTTGACGTCTCTGATGCATGAGCGCCTGGAATCGGTCGTCGAACGTGCCTTGAGTCATGACAAAGACCTCCCTTCGGGCATTTTAGGCACAATGCCTTCATCTACCCGCTTGATTGATTCGGTGAAACCCGACGTAACCTAGCAGAGATATGCCTGCTCCACAATGCAAAGAAAAAGCCGAGCTAAGCTCGGCTTTCTCTATGAGCGGCGGTTCTTTGAGCGATCGCTCTCAGTAAGCCCCTGCTTACGCAGACGCACCGATAGCGGTGTGATCTCGAGGTACTCGTCGTCGGTCATGACTTCGAGGCCGCGCTCGATGGAGAGGGTGAATGCAGGCACGAGGTTGATGGCCTCGTCCATACCGGACGAGCGGACGTTGCTCTGGTTCTTTCCTTTGGTCGGGTTCACCACCATCTCCTCGCCCTTCGAGGTATTGCCCACCACCATGCCTTCGTACACTTCGGTAGCTGGGGTGATGTAGAGGACGCCACGCTCCTGCATGCTCCAAAGCGCGTAGCCGAGCGCCTTGCCGGTCGCCATGGAGATCATGGAGCCCACCTGGCGCTTCTTTATCTCGCCTGCGTACGGCTTGAAGCCGAGCACGCGCGTTGAAAGTATCCCTTCGCCCTTGGTGTCGACGACGAACTGGTTGCGGTATCCGAGAAGGCCGCGAGTAGGGCCCTCGAGCGTGAGGCGCACCGTGTCGCCGTGCTGCACGAGGTTCATGAGCACGAATGCGCGGGTACCCAGGCGCTCGATGATCGCGCCCTGGAATTCGGTAGGGGTATCGATAGTGACCTCCTCGTACGGCTCGAGCTTCTGGCCCTCCTCCTCGCGGATGATTACCTGCGGCTGGGAGACCTGCATCTCGTATCCTGCACGGCGCATGTTCTCGAGGAGGATAGCGATGTGGAGCTCACCGCGGCCCGAAACCTTGAAGGCGTCAGGGGAAACGAAGTCCACCTTGAGTCCCACGTTCACTTCGAGCTCGCGCTCGAGGTATTCGCGGAGCTGGCGGCTCGTCACGTACTTCCCTTCGCGTCCGGCGAATGGTGAGTTGTTCACGAGGAAGTTCACTGTGATGGTCGGCTCGTCGATGGCGATAGCGGGCATCGGCTCCATAGCAGGGTCGGTAGTGATGGTCTCTCCGATGAATACGTCAGGGAGACCGGCGACGATGACGATGTCGCCTGCGGTCGCCTCCGTAGCTTCGATGCGCTCAAGACCCTTGAAGGTGAATATCTTCGTCGTCTTTCCGTTACGTGCGGTGCCGTCGGGCTTCTTCACGATGACGTTCTGTCCCGGAGTGAGGGTTCCCTCGTATACGCGGCAGATGGCGAGGCGGCCGAGGAAGTTATCGTACGCGAGATTGAATGACTGGAGCTTGAGGGGCTTCGCTTCGTCCCCAGCTTCAGACGCTGCCGGTACGTTCTCAAGAACGGTATCGAGAAGCGGTTCGAGGTTCACGCGCTCGTCGTCGAGCTTCTTCATGGCGACGCCTTCGCGGCCGATGGCATATACCACCTTGAAGTCGGACTGCTCATCAGAAGCACCGAGCTCGAGGAAGAGCTCAAGCACCTGCTCTTCGGCGCGATCGGGGTCCGCTGCTGGCTTGTCTATCTTATTGAGCACCACGATAGGCTTGAGGCCGAGCTCGAGCGACTTCTTAAGTACGAAGCGGGTCTGCGGCATAGGACCTTCCTGCGCGTCCACGATGAGGAGCACCGAATCGATGGAACGGAGCACGCGCTCAACTTCAGAGCCGAAGTCGGAGTGTCCCGGGGTGTCGACGATGTTTATCTTCGTTCCCTTGTACTCCACCGAGGCGTTCTTGGAGTAGATGGTGATACCACGCTCGTGCTCGAGCGCGTTGGAGTCCATGGACACGCCAGCGGCTGCGGCGCCCGTTTCCTTGAGGATGGCGTCGGTGAGCGTGGTCTTTCCGTGATCCACGTGGGCGATGATGGCGATATTCCGGGTTTCCATATGACGAATCTGGCTTGCGAATAAAATAAAAAGGCCCCGCGGGCAATTGAAAATAGAATACCTTTATATAGATGAAGCGTCAATCCATTAGCTATATAAAGGAATCCAGCGCGACCCCGTCCTGCCTTACCTGAGTACGCGAAAGCTACGATGTGGTTGCGCCCGATGCGAGAACCGTCGTGATTGACAAAGTCAATATAATGCGTATAGTAGATACCGAACTGTACCAACTGCGAGGAGGGCGAAATGCCGCGCGCACGAAGCACCGACAAATTCTATATCCGCGCTCCGCTGAAAAGCGGGAGCGCGAAGGGAAAGAGGGCTCTTGGAACGAATCCCGGTTTCCACGGCAACCGCGACAGCATCACGCTTCAAGACCTGCTGAACTTCCTGCACAAGCATGGGATCGATCCTTCCCAGGTCAGTATCCCGCGCGGATACATGACTTTGGTCTAACCCGAATCGGTCACCGCCCAAAAGACCGCCCACGACATCCGTGTGGCGGTCTTTTTTTTATTTTTGCGAGGATCTGGCACGAGGTTGGAACCCTTATGCAATCCATGTTAGGTTCTGTCTAGACTCATTCAGGAGAACGCTCATGTCCTCGGGAACTCGTAAACAGTGGTTGCTTGGGAGTACCACTCCCGCATTCCCCGCACGTTTCTGCTCCACCTCTGAGGGGAGAAGGAACCTCCCAGACATTCTCCAAGATGCCTTCGGGCTCAAGAGCATCACGGGCTTTCACCGCTACGGACGAACACTCGGTGCGATCATCCCCATCGAGGCCGTCCGGCTTCTCGCCGGCTATCCGGACGCGGTGGACGACGCCATGAAGATCCGCATTCGGAATGCAGCCTTGAACCTCCTCGAAGGACAAGGTGACCTACGTTGAAGGAAGACCTCGCACTCCGCGCCCTGAAAGGCGCGGAGTTCTTGCTGGCAGACTAGGTATCGAACCTATCGCAAATACGTATCAACGTTCCTCAGCTGCCCCGCATAGTTCGCGGAGCAATGTATTACCCCATCCATATCATGGAGGTAGTAGAGGCAGTCGGTGTTCTCGGGCTCAAGCACCGCTTTTATCGAAGCAAGGCTCGGGTTAGCAATAGGGTGCGGCGGGAGTCCCGCGTATTTATACGTATTGAATGGTGAGTCGATGTATTTATCATCCTTGGTCGGTGTTGGCCACCAGTTCCCTTTCTTCCCGCGGATGTACTGGAAGGTAGCGTCCACCTGGAGCCGCATGCCAGTATCGAGACGATTCCACATGATGCCTGCGACGAGCGCTTTGTCATTCTTCGCAGACTCGCGCTCGACGAGTGACGCCATCGTGATGAGCTCGTTCCACGAGAGGTCCATGTCGGCAGCCTGATCCGCGTACGGCGCGAAGACTTCCTCGAACCGGCCGCGCAGCCGCTGCGCTACTTGCTCCGGTGATTGGTCGGACGCGATGAGGTACGTATCGCCGAAGTACACGCCCTCGATGAGGGTGGCATCAGGAGCGGTATCGACCGTCACCCACTTCTCGACCTGCTCATCGGTCCATCCGAGCTTCCTCTGCAGCAGTTCCGCTATCTGCTCCTTGCGCAGCCCGGGCGGGATGGTGACCCACGCAAGGTACGGGGGACGCGCGAACGCTTCCGCGAGGGTCCACGCGTCCTGGCTCCGGCTTATCTTGTACCCTCCCTCAACGATATCTTCGTGGCCCGTTAGCGCATATGCCATACGGAACGCGAGCTCGCTCTTTATGAAATTCAATTCCTTGAGGCCCGACGCCACTTCCTCGATGGGAGTGTCCGGATTCACAATGAATTCCTCGGGTTCTGCATACTGCGCGACCGGCCCGAACATGTTGGAGTAGACAAGGAGGAACGTGACGATGAGCGCTATCGCCCCTATGCCCCACAGGATGAGCTTGCGGCGTATATCCCGCTTCGGTCGGTAGAACGAAAACTGCATATTCTACTGATTGTACCTCACACGGGCGATTGCTAAACATTTCGGAAAAGGTACTATCCCTGCGGAACCGGAATACTTCCGGAAGCACACGGGAAAGGATAGGTATCATGACCGAAGTCATCGAGAACGTGCTCGCTCAACGGTATGCGAGCGAAGCCATGAAGGCCATCTGGTCAGCGCGCGGGAAGATAATCGCCGAGCGGCGCCTGTGGCTTGCGGTGCTTAAGGCCCAGCGCGCGGCTGGACGAGACATCTCGGACGACGACATCATCGCGTACGAAAAGAACGTCGAGGTCGTCGACCTGGCCTCTATTGCTGCTCGAGAAGCCATTCTGCGACACGACGTGAAGGCGCGTATCGAAGAGTACAACGCGCTCGCAGGATGCCAGCATATCCACGAAGCCATGACGTCACGCGACCTGACCGACAACGTCGAGCAGGTGCAAATTCACCGCTCCCTTGAGCTCGTGCGGAATCGAGCCGTCGCGATACTGCGGCGACTACGAGACCGGACGAATGAATACGAGGCGATGGTCATATGCGGACGGACCCATAACGTGCCGGCGCAAGCCACGACGCTCGGCAAGCGCTTCGCGATGTGGATGGAGGAATTCCTCTGCGCGTTCGAGCATCTGGAATCCATCATCGCGACCTATCCGCTTCGGGGCATGAAAGGGCCCGTGGGAACCCAGCAGGACATGCAAACACTCCTGGGTACGGATAACGCTCTACAACTGGAAGTCGTGGTGCGCGAGCATCTCGGTTTCGGACGCACGCTCGTCGCGGTGGGCCAGGTCTACCCTCGCTCCCTCGACTTCATGGTTGTCGCGGCCCTAGCACAGCTCGCGTCTGCGCCGGCTAACTTCGCCAGCACGATGCGGCTCATGGCGGGCCAATCCCAAGTGACCGAGGGGTTCAAGGAGGGCCAGACCGGTTCCTCCGCAATGCCGCACAAGATGAATATGCGGACGTGCGAGCGCATCGGCGGGTTTCTGAACATCCTTTCGGGCTACGTGACCATGGCAAGCGGCCTCATGGGTCACCAGTGGTATGAGGGCGACGTGAGCTGCTCTGTTCCGCGACGCATCCTTCTAAGCGATGCGTTCTTCGCACTCGATGGACTCTTCGAGGCGACGATGACCGTGCTCGATGAGATGGCAGTATTTCCGGCCATCATCGAGCGAGAACTTGCGACTGAACTCCCCTTCCTTTCTACAACCGCCATCTTGATGGCCGCCATCGACAAGGGAATGGGACGCGAGGACGCGCATGCACTTATCAAGCGCTACTCGACGGCCGCTCTCACGCGAATACGGCAAGGCGAGGATGCTTCGGTGTTCTCCAGACTTCTCGGGATGGATTCGTCCTTCCCATTGTCTGCCGAGGAGATAGACGCCCTCATCGTGCCGAATACGGGCCTGGCGGAGGACCAAGCGGACACGGTCATGCACTTCGCCGACCTCGTCATCAGTCGCCATGGAGCGGCAGCCGGCTACAATCCCGCACCCATCCTGTGATCGACTTCTCCGCCAGGCGCCCTCGGGCCCTGGCGGACTTTTTATTCTTCGTAGACGACACGTGCGAGTTTCAAATCATCGTACGTATACTTTCCCTTGAGTTTTGAATATATCGGCGCAAGCTTCTCGCTCCCCACCGCCTTCATGGCGACGAATATCTTAGGGAGCCCGTCGATGATCGCTTCAGGAAGCAGATCCTGTACCTCGTCTGTAGTTATCCGCCCTGCTTCCTTCAGCTTTTGCAGATGGTCGGCAATGGTGCCGAGTGTAAGCCCGCGCAGCGCCTTGATGTCATTGATTGTCTTCCCTTCCTTGAGGAGATCGTACGTCTCGTCATACGTGCTGCGCTTCACTTTCGCGATGGATGCGTCACGCACCTCGAGCGAGCCGCCTGATGCCTTTATGAAATTCTGCTCCATTGTCGTACGTTCTCCGCTCTCTTCTAGAAGACCGAACGCGACGGCAGCTTGCTCGGATAGCTCGCGGAAGAGCTTATCCTTGGTTGCCACTCCCGGGTGCACATTGAGCGCGTTCTCGTTCCAGCCGAGAAGGGAGAGCCCGGCGAGCGTACGCACGCGAGAGAGCGCTACGTACCCTTGTCCATACTCGAACGAACGTGAGAGGTCCATAGCGGCTGCGTCCATGCTCATTCCCTGGCTCTTATGCACCGTGATGGCCCAGGCGAGGCGGAGCGGCACCTGCATTATCTTGGCGCGCGCCTTCCCGCCCTCCTCTACCGCCCACTCGGCGGGCGCTATCGTTATTTCCCTTCCGTCGCGTGTCTCTATCATCGGATAGCTAGTACCGCGCTCGAAGCCAGTAATGATACCGAGCGTACCGTTCGCGTATCCCGCTATAGGATTGTTCTTCGTCGCCATCACGACCGCACCTTCTTTGAGCACGAGGGTCTCAGGCGAGAGGCAGCCGCGCTTGAGGCCCTCGATGAGCATGGGAGCCCCTTGGCCGGTCATCGTGAAGCGCTTCCCGTTGCCTGGAAGCGCTGCGAGCTTCCCTTCGTTTATCCGGTCTACGTCCGCGTTATGCGTATACAACTGGGGAATGTCCTCATCGAGCCCTTCGCCGTCGGTCTCGCGCGCCGTGATGAGCGAGACGTGCGTGTGGTCCCAGGAGCTCGTGCGTATGGCGCCAAGGAGATCGAGGAACGCCCCGTCCTCCTGACGATGCTGCTCATGCAGGTAGCAGATGATCGGATTGAGCGCAGGCCACGCCGGGCTCTCGAATGCGAACGCCGAGGGCCGCCCCACCTTCCCGATCGGAGGCAGCTGGAAGAAGTCGCCCACGAGCACCACCTGCATGCCGCCGAATGGTTCCTCGCGGCGCCTGACTTCTTTAGCGACCGCGTCCACCATCGTGAGGACATCGCCCGAAAGCATGGAGACCTCGTCGATGATGAGCACGTCCGTGCGCTGTATGCGCTTCACCACATGCTCCTTCTGCGAGACGCGCTCAAGCAGGTCCGCGGTGAGGCGTTCCGCGATGCCGATGCCGCTCCAGGAGTGGATGGTCACGCCGTGGATGTGGGTCGCTGCTATGCCGGTCGACGCCGTGATGGATGGCTCGATTGCATGAGAGCGTAGCCACTTCACGTACTCATTGATGGTATGCGTCTTGCCGCTACCAGGCTCTCCGGTAAGGAAAACGTTCGCTCCGGTCTTGAGTACTTGCAAGGCTTCGCTCTGGGTCATCCACCGATACTACCAGACCCCGCGTTGCGGGGCCTGGAGCGAAGATAAAGTTTTCCTGAAGAACGCTACCCTTAAGGAATACTGAAGAGATGCGCGGTTCCTCCCGTTGGCGTACCAGTATTATCGTCCACGGTCGTGATGAGCGACATGGAAGCGAGCGTGAAGGCACTGTTGCCCGCCCATACCTCGTAGTACCGGAGTGCTTGGGATGGGAAACCGCTGCGCACGAGCACACCCACCTGGTCGACGACGCGCTTGTACCCGAAGTCGACCATCACGTACTGGTCTGCTGCGCCGAAGTACCAATAGTTGTCGCCGGTGACGTTATTGAATGGCGTCGAGTTCACCACCGTCGCATTGAGCCCACGATTGGCATGCTGGTCAGGCCCGATACTCGTGCCATTCCTCTTGAGCAGGATGTCCGTCTGATTCGCGTTGAAGCTTCCAGCGTACGAACCCGGGCTCTTCGCCTTTATTGCCCAATAGCGGTAGCCGCCCGGCTCATCGAGCGCCGACAGGTCATTGCTTGGGTAGGCGGTTGCGAGCGATACGACCTTGGTCTGGGCCGCTGCCGTCCAGTTCGACGACACGATGTACGCTGCCGTATTCCAGCTCGAGCCGCCGTTCGTGGAATATTCAACGAAGAATGTCTTCGGGGTCTGATAGAACGAATCGCGCGAGGTCATGCTGACGTGGGTGATGGCGACTGCGCTGTCGAAGGTATAGCCGAGCCATGAGTCAGCGTTAGCGCCGTCGTACCAATACGTCGAGTTCGAGCCATCGAATGCATTAGCCTTTGCCCCGCCTCCGCCATCGTTGCTTGAAATAGGAGTACCAGTGGTTGGTTGCGCACCTGCGCCTGCGCTCGTCATGAACTTCAGTTCGGCAATCGAGTGCGCCCCGGCTCCGGTGGTTCCATCGAGCCCTTGAGCGCCATACACACGCACGCGCCAGCGAGCGGCCGAGGTTGCTTCGTATACATCGGTCACGCTGATGGCAAGCGTGGTATCGCGCGGTGAGTTGGAGGCTTCTGCATATGTCTCACGAACAGTGATGTTGTGGGAAGTCGCACCTTCATAGTCGGTAGCGACAGAGTCAGCAAGGATGACCCCACCGACGAGCTTGAAGCGGCCGCTCGCAGTGTCAGTGAGAGAGAGGGTGGAGCCGGTGGTCGTGCTCTGGAGCGTTCCGACGACCGTGTCCGCTGGGCTGTTCTCCGCGATAGTGGAAGCAGAAAGAGTGAGAGCCGAGAGCGTCCCTTCCGCGACATTCGTAACGGTGATAGCGAGTATGGTATCGCGTGGTGAATTGGCGGCCTCCGCATAGGTCTCACGGACGGTAATACTGTGTGAAGTCGCGCTCTCGTAATTGGTAGCGACGGAATCAGTCAAGATGACTCCCGCTACCAGCTTGAAGCGGCCGGTCGCGGAGTCGGTGAGAGAGAGGGTCGAGCCCGTAGTAGTGCCTTGCAGGGTTCCCACCACCGTATCGGCCGCGCTATTCTCAGGCACCGTTGCAGCGGAAAGTGTGAGCGCCGAAAGGGTTCCCTCCGCAGTGTTCGTGACGGTAATAGAGAGAATGGTATCGAGCGGCGTATTGGTCGCGCCTGCGTATGTTTCGCGGACGGTGATGTTGTGCGAGGCCGTCGTCTCATAGTCAGTCACGGTCGAGTCCGTCATGACGACGTCGCCCACAACCTTAAAGCGACCGCCTGCCGTGTCGGTGAGGGAAAGAGTCGAGCCGGTAGTGGTGCCCTGGAGCGTACCGACGACCGTGTCCGCCGGACTGTTCTCGACAATGGTGGAAGCGGAAAGTGTGAGAGTGGCGAGAGTAACAGGAATAGGTGTTTCCTCCGCAGCAGACCCGCCGTGTCCTCGATCTCGTGAAGCAGGCTTCTTCGTCGGAGCATCAGCTACGTAATTCGCGGGTGGCGGAGGAGTTGGCGATACTCCAGCTAGCTTCGCCATGGTGAGTGGCCCGACTGCGCCGACCCCCGGAAGTCCGTTGGCTTGCTGGTATGCAGTGACCGCCGCTTGCGTGACCGGACCGAAGAAGCCCGTCGTTGTCGGGTGCGTATAGAAGCCGAGCGCCTTGAGGTATGCCTGGAGCGCGACTACGTCCGCTCCTTCCGCACCAACATCGAGCGTGCGAGTGATGACAGGCGGCGTAATCGTAGTGGCTATCTTGGCTGTAAGCGCAGAAAGCTCCGCCTGCAGCGTATGTATGAGGGAGAGCAACTCCTCGGTCGTAGCCGCGTGCGCAGTCGGAGCGACGATAAGGGCGGCCAGGAATGAGATCGCGATGATACGCCGTTTCATTGCACCCAGCATATCATCTATGCCGCCCTGAACTCACGAGATTATTAGACCTTCAGGCTATATGTCTCGGTTTCAAGCGCTCCTGCGTCCGTAAGGAGGGACTGTACATCGGTGCCCTCGTCCGCATACGCTGCGACAAGTATGTCGCCCGCACTCACGCGGTCCGCGTAGCGCTGGGCACGCTCCTCGCCGATGCCCATGTTCGCGAGCGCACCGATGAGCCCGCCTGCGGCAGCTCCGGTCATGGCTCCTGCAGCGGTCGTGCCCACTGCGCCCGTGAGGCCAAGCGCGACGGCGAGCGGGCCTGCAGCGAACAATGGTCCAATTACAGGGATGACGCCTGCAACCGCAGCGATACCTGCGAGCGCGCCTATCGCGCCTCCCACTGCCGCGCCCTTTCCTGCGCCTTCGACCGGTGTCGAGGTCGCTATGTGTTCAGCATGCACTTCCCTGACCTCTCCCTCGCTGTTGCGATAGAGGTAGGAGATATCCTCGTTCGGGATAGTGAGCTCGTTATGCAGGCGGTTAATAGCTTTCTCCGCATCCTCTCTTGCGGCAAATACTCCAACGGTAAATTTCTTCATGCGGTTATTGCTAGTGGATAAGAGAGTTAGTAAAGCTCAACCACAATGAAGGCCGCATTAACCGTTGACTATCGTCCCCCCATTCGGATGAAGCACCTGCCCCGTCATATATGAGGAGTCGTCCGACGCAAGGAACACGAACGCAGGTGCTATCTCATCCGGCTGCCCCGGGCGGCCTAGCGTCGTATCCTGCCCGAACTTCCCCACCTTCTCCTTCGAGAACGTCGAGGGGATGAGCGGCGTCCATATGGGACCGGGCGCGACTGCGTTCACCCGTATCTTCTTTTCTGCGAGCGATTGCGATAAGGAGCGTGTGAACGCGACTATCGCTCCCTTAGTTGCAGAATAGTCGATGAGCTCTGCGCTTCCCTTATATGCAGTCACCGATGTCGTATTGATGATGGCGCTTCCGGCCTTGAGGTGCGGGAGTGCAGCTTGGGTCATATAGAACATGCCGAAGACGTTCGTGCGGAAGGTGCGCTCGAGCTGTTCGGGACTGATATCGAGCAAGGAGGACTGCGGATGCTGCTCGGCGGCGTTGTTCACGAGTATGTCGAGCCCACCGAGGCGCTTCACTATCTGCTCCACCACCCGCTTCGCGACTGCAGGTTTCCCTATATCGGCGCGGAGCAAGGTCACCTGCCCTTCGCCCGCGACGTCCTCGATGTGGTGCGCGGTCTCCTTCGCGTCATCGTCCTCGTTGAAATAGATGATGGCAACTGACGCGCCTTCCTTCGCGAACGCTATCGCAGTCGCTCGTCCTATCCCGCTATCACCGCCCGTAATCAGCGCTACTTTACCAGTGAGCTTTCCGCTCCCCTCATAGCATTCCATCTTATCCTCGGGCGCAGGCTGCATGGGCATCGTCCTTCCCGGACGCATGTCCTGCTTCTGCGGTGGAATCTTCGACTTACGTTCGAAATTACGATTCCGCATCCGCCCATACTCTCCTATATATAGTGAAGTGCGAGTTAACGACCCATGCGCGCGAATAGCTTGCGTATCTCTTCCACGACGATGATAGGAAGTCCTGCGACGAGAACGAGCTTCCACTCATCGAGCGAGAGCGGCACGGTGTGGAGCACTCCCTGGAGGAACGGCGTGTACACCGCGAGTATCTGGAGGATGACGACCACCGTCGTTGCACCGATGAGATATGGGTTGCTGAACGGGTTCATGGAGAATATCGAACGCGTCTCGGAGCGGCAGTTCCAGGCGTTGTACCACTGGAGCACCGCGAGTACTGAAAGCGAGATGGTGAGCGCCTTCGGGAGACCTTCGGAGAGATGCATGCCGAAAAGCACGAGCGTGACGACCGCCATCGTCGTCGCCATGAGTCCCATGCGCAGGAACATCGACTTATCGATAAGATATTTGCCGGGCATGGTGAATTTGCGCGCCATGAGGTTCTTCTCTTTCGGTTCCATCGCGAGCGCCACATCGAGGAATCCGTCGGTCACGAAGTTGAGCCAGATTATCTGTGCCGGGAGCACGGGGAGCGGGTAGCTGACGACGAGCGCTCCCGTGATGGCAAGCGTCTCGCCGGCAGACGTCGAGAAGAGATACAGCGCGACGCGACGGATGCTCTGGTATATGCCGCGACCCTCTTCGACCGCAGCGACGATACTGCCGAAGTCGTCATCGAGCAGCACGATGTCGGCCGCCTCCTTCGCGACTTCCGTCCCTATCTTCCCCATCGCGACACCAAGGTCGGCTGCAACAAGCGACGGCGCGTCATTAATGCCGTCGCCCGTCATCGCGATGGTGAGACCCTTGGCTCTGTACGCCTTGATAATGCGGAGCTTGTGGTCGGGCGTGACGCGCGCGAACACCGTTACTGAAGCAAGCGCATCGATGAGCGTGGCCTCGTCCATATCATCCATCTCGGTTCCGGTGAGCACGCCGTCCCCTTCGTTCCATATGCCGGCCTCCTTAGCGACCGCGCGCGCGGTCGCGACGTGGTCGCCCGTTATCATCACCACCTTTATTCCCGCGTTATGCGCCGCAAGGAGCGCGCTGCGCACCTCCGGTTTCAAACCATCGCGTATCCCGAAGAAGCCGAGGAATGTGAGCTTGTCCACGTGCTCGGGTGATAGCGCCTCATGCACACCGTTGCGTTCCGCGTACGCGAGCACGCGGAACCCGTCTTCCGAGAGACGGAGCATGAGCGCTTCGAGCTCGCCGCGCTTCTCCGCGGTCATTGCGTGTTCGCTCCCGTTCTCACGCACCATGCTTGAGCGCGCGAGGATGTGCTCGGGCGCTCCCGTTACCGAAAGCGCACCACCGCGTGCGCCCGCGTGGACCGCCGCGTGGAAGCGAAGCTCCGAAGTGAACGGAAGCTCGAATAGGGGCGGCGACTCGCGCTCAAGGTCTTCCTTTTGGAACCCGAGCTTGCGAGCGAGCACGATGAGCGCCGCTTCAGTTGGGTCGCCCGCAACCCTCCAGAGCTTGTGCTCTTCGTCGTACACCACGCGCGCGGTCGCGGTATATGCAGCAATCTTCCCGGCAGAGAGAAGCTCGGGATGATTCGCTGCGACTATCGAAGCGTTGCCGATAAGCACATCGCCCGTGGGCGCGTATCCGGCACCCGTGACGTCGAAGAGCTTCCCTTCCGCATATACCTTCTGGACTATCATCTCGTTCTTCGTGATGGTCCCCGTCTTATCCACCGCAATCACGGCCGCCTGACCGAGCGCCTCGACCGCCTGGAGGTTCTTCACGAGCGCGTTGCGCTTGCTCATGCGCCAGACGCCTGACGCGAGCACGAGCGTCATGACGATGGGAAGGCCTTCGGGGATAATGGAGACCGCAAGCGTGACGACCGTTGCGAACATCTCAACGGGAGGGTGCCCCTTCAGGTATCCGAGGACGAACAGGAGCGCGCTGATGATAGCGACGACTACAATGATCGCCTTCGAGAGGCGGCGAATGCTCGCTTGGAGCGGTATCTCGGTGGCGACGCCCGAGAGCTCCTTCGCGATGGAGCCGAGGACGGTGCTGGTGCCCGTCGCGACCACGAGCGCTTGGCCGGTGCCCGCAACGACATTCGTTCCCTTGAATGCCATGTTCAGCTGGTCACCCACGGTGAGTTCGGTATCTGCAAGCGGATGGATATCCTTCTCGACGGGTTCCGATTCTCCGGTGAGCGCGGACTCGTCTATGCGCAGGCCGCGCGCGGAAAGTATGCGTGCGTCAGCGGCGACTTTGCCGCCCTCGGAGAAGATGAGGATGTCGCCCGGCACGACCTCGCGGTCAGGAATGAGGAGTTCGCGACCATCGCGCAGCACTGTCGCTTCGGTGGTAGCGTACGACTTAAGTGCGCGCAGGGTGTTCTGCGCCTTCCCTTCCTGGATGCTCCCGACGATGGCGTTGAAGAAGAGTATCGCCAGGATGATGTATGCATCGACTGGTTCCTCGGTGAAATACACGATTGCCGCGGCTCCGAGCAATATATAGATGAGTGGGCTCGCGAACTGACGGAGGAAGATGATGAGAATGCCGTCGGGCTTAGATTCCGGAAGCGCGTTCGCTCCGTATTTCAAGAGACGCTCCTTCGCGGTGAGCGACGCGAGACCATGCTCGCTCGCTTCGAGCTGCACTTCGACCTGTTCCTTGGGGAGCGCGTACCAGCGCGTTGACTGCATTCCCTCATTGTCGCCTATAGGCTGGGGAAAATCTACCGAACGTCATTGAAAAACCATACAAGTATGGTAAAATTGACTTACATCCAAAAGTGATACACAATATATAGGTATATGCAGTCTCTCATCAACTTTCTACGCCGTACGGCGCTTCGGACTCGCGCGTTCTCCGTTGCCTCGTGGCGTCGGTATCGCGGCCTCAAGAAGTGGCAGCAGATCGCTCTCGCGATCCTTCTTGCTGTCCTCCTCATAGCGGGCATCACGCTCCTGCGTCAGGATGGCGCGCACGATGCTGGTAACCAACTCCGCACCGTCACGCTCGCGACCGTGGGTGAGCTTTCAGGACAGGGCGATTCCGTCAGCATCCTCGGTACCGTGCGCTCGATAACGGAAGCAGACGTCCTCGCGCAGTCAGGAGGGACCGTACGGAGCGTGAACGCCAAGCTTGGCGGGAACGTTCCTGCTGGATATGTCATCGCAAGCCTCGAGAACTCGAGCGAGCGGGCTGCGGTCCTTCAGGCCGAGGGAGCCTACGAAAGCGCGCTCGCTGCGCGCTCCATCACGCAGGTCCAAGCAGCTAATACCGAGGAATCCCTCGAGGAAGCGGAGACCTCTGCGCGTAACACGTACCGCACCGCGTACACGACCCTTGATAGCCTCTTGACGAACGAGGCGCAGAGCTTCTTCAGCGGCACATCCATAAGTCCGGTGCTTAACATCTCGGGGGGTTCCAACGCGAGCGTTCGAAGTGAATTCTCCGCGCTCCGTCGTGATGAGATGCAGGCGTGGCGCTATGCACTCGATACCTCAAGCACCAAGAATCCTGAAGCGCTGCTTGCGGAGGCGGAACGTATCACGAACCGCACATCAGCCTTTCTCGTAGACCTTTCCCGTATCGCTGCCCCTGCTAGCTCAGGCGCGACCGCTATCCAGAAAGCGAACCTTGCGGCGGCTCGCGCGGACGTCGATGGTCTCCTCGCGACGCTATCGGCAGAGCGCGATGCGCTACGTGCGGCACAGGCCGCCGAAGCGGTAGCGGGCCACCAGACGGATTCACGCAGCGGCGAGGTCGCGAGCGCGGACGCGTCGGTGAAGACCGCGCTCGGCGGGCTCCGAGCCGCGCAGGCGCAGCTCGAGAAGACCGTGGTACGCGCTCCTATCGGCGGCCAGGTGAACTTCCTTCCTATACGCGTCGGTGACTATGTCACCGCGTTCACGCACGTCGCGACCGTTGCCCAGAACGGCGCGCTCGAGATAGTGGCATATGTGGGCGAAGACGACCGCGCGCTCCTTGCCGCAGGCACCAAGGTCACCGTCGAGGACGACATCCCCGGCATCGTGACCTCCATAGCTCCAGCGCTTGACCCAACCACGAAGCTCATAGAAGTGCATGTTGCCGTTGATGCGGCGAGCGCAGGAGGAATCGTGAACGGCCAGTCGGTACGTATCGCACTCCCGAACCAGGCACCCAAGAAGGAAGAGGTCGGCGTCCCTGCAGGCCCCGCACTCCTTCCCCTTTCGGCCGTGAAGCTTTCAGGCGACAAGCGCATCGTCTTCACCGTCGACGCAGAGGGCGCGCTCATCGCGAACGAAGTCGAGGTGTTCGAAGTCCGTGGTGACCGCATAGAGGTGCGCACCAACCTCCCGCTCGAGCTACGCATCGTCACCGACGCACGCGGGCTCGCCGCAGGCCAGAAGGTAACCATCGCGCCGTAACGAACGCATGACGAAGTTCTGGCTCTTCTTCATCCATAAGCACCACTTCACCATCCTTATGGGGGCGGTGCTTATCCTTGCGGGCGCCTATGCCGCGGCCGCCATTCCGAAGGAATCCTCTCCAGAGATACAAATACCTATCGGTATCGTCACCACCGTCCTCCCGGGCGCCTCGAGCGAGGACGTAGAGCGCCTCATCACGAATAAGATAGAGGACCGGGTACTGGGCGTGGAGAACGTTACGAAGGTGACTTCCACTTCCGGCGAGGGCGTCTCTTCTATCACGGTCGAGTTCGCGGCGTCGGCTGATATCGACAAGTCCATCCAGCTCCTCAAGGACGAGGTGGACAAGGTGAGCCCTGAGCTCCCTACCGAAGCCGAGGATCCCTCGGTCACCGACGTGAACTTCGCGGACCAGCCTATAATCATCGCTTCGATCGCGGGCGAGCTCACCCCTGCGGAATTGACTGCGGTCGGCACCATAGTGAAGGACGAGCTCGAGCGCGTGCCGAGCGTCTCTTCGGTCGCGCTTTCAGGAGTCCGCGAGCGCCAGGTGGACGTTATCGTCGAGCAGTCCAAGCTCCGTCAGTACGGACTTTCCCTTTCCGACGTCACAAACGCGATACGCGCATCGGGCGTCGCCTCCCCGCTCGGCTCCATCACCGTCGACGACATCGCGTACGCGGTCCGTCTTGAAGCGGGACTCTCAGGCACCGAGCAGGTCGGGAATATCGCGCTTGCGGGGCCTTCCGGTAGCGTGCTCCATGTCCGCGATGTCGCGAAGGTGGTCGATGGTCTTGAGGATGCCGTCACCCATTCGCGCGTCTCGGTTGAAGGTGCGCCGTCAGCGCCCGCGCTTTCCATATCCGTATTCAAGAGCCGCGGCGGGAACGTCGTCGAGATGGGCGACAAGGTGAAGGAGAAGCTCAAGGAGCTCGAGAGCACGACGCTTGAAGGAACGAAGACCGTCATCTCGTACGACGCGTCGGAAGACGTGCAGCATGACCTTACCGAGCTCACGAACGTCGGCCTCGAGACCATCGCGCTCGTGATGCTCATGCTCTTCTTCACGCTCGGCTGGCGCGAGTCGCTCGCAGCGGCAGCCTCCATCCCGCTCTCCTTCCTCATCGCGTTCATCGGCATCGCGGCGTCGGGCAACACGATCAATTTCATATCGCTCTTCTCGCTCATCCTCGCCATCGGTATCCTCGTGGACTCCGGCATCGTGGTGGTGGAAGCCATTCATACGCATTTCGTCGAGAACGGCGATAAGGAGAAATCCGCGCGCGCTGCTATCAAGGAATACGCATGGCCTTTGTTCGCTGGTACGTTCACAACCATCGCCGTGTTCGTCCCGCTCTTCTTCATCTCGGGCATCGTCGGTAAGTACCTCGCATCGATTCCCTACACCGTTATCTTCGTGCTTCTCGCCTCCATCTTCGTGGCGCTCGGGTTCGTTCCGCTCCTGTCGATGTACATCATCCGCCCTTCCCTCTCGAAGCTCGAGCAGCGCCAGGAGGAATACAACAAGCGTGCCAAGGAATGGTACGAACGTGTCCTTCGCGGCATTCTCGGCGACAAGAAGAAAGAGAACCGCTTCCTCATAGGCATCTCGCTCCTGCTCGTCGTGTCGCTCGCCCTCCCTATGGTCGGCGCGGTGAAGGTCGTCTTCTTCCCAGGGGAGGACTCCGGCATCATCACGGTCGAGGTGGAGAAGCCGCAGGGCACAGCACTTTCGGAGACCGATCTCTCGGTACGCGAGGTCGAGGAACTCCTGTATAGCGATGCACGCATCAAGTCCTTCGTGACCGAGGTGGGCTCGGGTAGCTACTTCGCGCAGAGCGGGCTCTCAGGCAGTCGCGCCGGCAATATCACCGTGAACCTGGTTGATAAGGAAGACAGGAAGGAGACGAGCGCGGAGATAGTCGATGAGCTGCGCGCGAAGATGCGCCCTATCACATCGGCGCGCGTCACCGTGTCCGAGCCGTCAGGGGGTCCTCCAACGTCCGCAGCAGTTTCCGTCACCTTCGAGGGCGATGACCTCATCGCGCTTACCGAAGCTGCGGACCAAGGCGCACGTATCCTCGGAACCATACCGGGCGCGACTAACGTGAACACGAGCACGAGGGACGATAGTGCGGAGTTCGTGGTGAAGCTCGATACCGCGAAGGCGGCAGAGCAGGGTGTCTCCCCGCTCGTGGTAGCGGACACGCTCCGTACCGCGCTCTATGGCGCGAAGGCGACCGACATACGCACTGGAGACGATGATATCGAAGTGCGCACGCGCCTCGATCTCAATCCGGCATACCGCGATCCTTCCGAAACCACGCACGTCACCATCGACGCGGTGCGTGAGCTCACCGTTCCCGGAACGCGCGGCCCTGTGCCGCTCGGCACCATCGCTGCGATATCGTACGAACCAGCGAACACCGTCATCCGTCATGAGGACGGGACACGTATCTCGACACTCACCGCGGACGCCGCTACCGGCGCGAATCCTATACAGATATCCCAAGCGTTCCAGAAGCAGCTCGAAGCGGAGCAGCTTCCTGAAGGCGTGCACCTGAAGATCGGTGGCGAGAGCGAGGACGTGAATAAGTCGTTCGCGGAGCTCGGCCTCGCGCTCCTCGCCGGAGCCGCGCTCATGCTCGGCATCCTCGTGCTCGAGTTCAACTCCTTCCGCCACTCCTTCTATCTCCTTTCCATCATCCCGTTCTCGCTCATCGGCGTTCTGTTCGGCCTCATGCTCACGGGAGCCGCGCTCTCGCTTCCGTCCATGCTCGGCGTCATCGCGCTCGCGGGCGTCATCATCAATCACGCCATCATTCTCATGGACTCGATCGCGCGTATCGGCCGCAGCAATCCGAACCAGACGCTCACCGATGTCGTGGTCGCAGCGGCCTCATCGCGCTTCCGCCCTATCATCCTCACCACGGTGGTGACCGTGGTCGGTATGATCCCGCTCTCGTTCGCCTCCGCGATATGGGGACCGCTCGCGGTCGCCATCATGTTCGGCCTCTCCTTCTCCATGGTACTCACGCTCATCCTCATCCCGGTCCTCTACCATCGTTGGCCGGGCAAGGAGGTGAAGGCGCGCTTCGCGAAGGAGGACGAGCCTCTCGCTCCGGTGGCGTAATTCACTCGTAAAGAAAGCCTCGGCACTAAGGTGCCGAGGCTTTCTTCTTATCTAGAGATTAACCGTCGTTCGCAGCAGCTGCCTGCCTATCCGCTTCTTCCCGTTCCTCCCGTGCTTGTCGTTCTGCTTCTTCAGCAGCTTCTGCTGCTTCCGCTGCTTGGCGAAGCTGTTCTGCGGTCTCGGCGGCATCGCTTTCTGCACGGTCAGCATCGTCACGGAGCTGGTCTGGGTCGGCCATATATGGATGTGCTTACGAGTATGAAGACACCATACGAGGCGGCGTATTAAGGATGGATGAATGCTTATCCCCACGTTTCCTTGCAGGTGAACCAGAGTTCACCTATACTGAAACTATGCTCGATGAGTACAAGAAGAAGGTAACGGGGTTCTACGAGCGGCATAAGCGCATGCCGGGCTACAAGGAGCTTATGGCGCTTACCGGCTTCAAATCGAAGAACGCCGTGTACAAGCTCATAGGCAAGCTAGTGGAGGCGGGCGTCGTCGAGAAGGATCGCGAAGGACATATCATTCCCGGCAGGCTCATGCGAGGTGCCCCCCTTCTCGGCCTCGTCGAGGCCGGGTTCCCGTCGCCCGCAGAAGAGGAGCTCCTCGACGTCATGGACTTCGATGAATACCTCACACCGCACAAGGAATCGAGCTACATCCTCAAGGTGAAGGGCGACTCGATGATAGATGCGGGAATATGTCCGGGCGACCTCGTCATTGTCGAACGCCATCCTACCTACAAGCCAGGCCAGATAGTCATCGCATCAATCGAGGGCGAGTACACGATGAAGTATCTCCGCAAGAAGAACGATTCCTATTTCCTCGAGCCTGCGAACGCCGCGTACAAGCCGATCTACCCCAAGGGAGAACTTTCAATAGAAGCCGTTGTCACCGCCGTCGTGCGCAAATACTAACCACCACAACTATGACTACCCGAACCATGTCCCCCGCCCTCTATCAGCTCGGTAGCTTCGAGCGCGTGCTCCGCCGCGTGTCCCGGAAGCCGACTCGTCGTTTCTGGAACTTCTCCTATGCCAACCGAAGTCGGGTGGGGTAAGAATTACTACTATCCCCGAGCGATCGTTCATGTCGACGGCGATGGCTTCTTCGCCGCATGCGAGGTGGCACGGGACCCATCGCTTCGCGGGAAACCGGTCGTAACCGGCAAGGAACGCGGCATCGTGTCGGCTGCGACCTATGAAGCGAAGGCCCGCGGCATCACGCGCGGCGTGCCGCTCAAGGACGTGAAGAAAATATGCCCGGACGCGATCATCATCTCCTCCGACTATCAGCTCTACACCCTCTACTCGCTCCGCATGTACGAGATAATGCGGCGATATACACCCGAGGTAGAGGAATACGGTATCGATGAATGCTTCGGGGACATTACCGGGCTCCGTCGCACGCTCAACAAGTCGTACGAGGAAATAGCGCTTTCAATAAAGAAGGATTTGTTCCAGGAGCTCGACATCACGTTCTCCGTCGGGCTCTCCTGCACGAAGGTTCTCGCGAAGATAGGCTCCAACTATAGGAAGCCCGACGGATTCACCGCCATTCCCCTTCTCGGGAAGGATCAGTTCCTGACCACGGTCCCGGTGGAAAAGGTGTGGGGCATTGGGCCGAACACGGGCGCATTGCTGCGCAAGCATGGCGTCTCTACCGCGCTCGAACTCGCACGGAAGGACGAGGCATGGGTGCGTGCTCGGGTAACGAAACCAATCCACGAGCTGTGGCGGGAGCTGAACGGTGAATTCGTATTCCCCTTGGTAACCGAGACGAAAGATGACTACCATTCCATACAGAGGACCCGGACCTTCAGCCCGGCGAGCGCGGACGCCTCGCTTCTGTATTCGGAGCTTTCCAAGAACATCGAGGGAGCGTGCCGCAAGGCCAGACGGTATAACCTCATCGCGACCGGTCTTTCCTTCTTCCTGAAGTCATCCGAGTTCCGCTATCGCACGCACACCCTCGTGCTCCCCCGCCCGACCAGCGTCCCGGGCGAGATACTCCATGCGCTCGAACCGTTCTTCGCCAAGGTATATCGCACAGGAACCAGGTACCGCACCACCGGCATCACGCTCACAGGACTGCGCGAGGCGAAGCCCGAGCAGCTCGATATATTCAGCGTGCCGGGCCGTAATGACGCGGTCTCGCAGCTGTTCGAGCACGTGGACGAGCTCACCGAGAAATACGGCCGCGACACGATATACCTTGGCTCGAGCGCGAAGTCGGTAAAGGCACGGAAGCAATCCGCGGACGGGAGTGGTATCGGAAGCATGTCGAAGTACCGCCCGGCCTCGCTCTTCAAGGCGGAGAAGCGACCGAAGCTCTTCTCGCTCCCGATGCTCGGCGACGTGTACTAGGAAATGATAAGAACGGCTACGTGCAGCCGCTCTTTACCCCGTGAAATACGTCTCTCGTTCGACGGCTCGCACGAACGCTTGCACCTGGTAGTCCTGTAGGCGAGCAGGCATCTCTACGATCATCGCGACACCGTTCCTGCGTACTACGATGAGTTCACTACCCGGAGCCCCGATGGAAGAATACTCATACAGCCCCTTGAGCACGTCTGTCTCTGGGAAGGTCGCTAGCGAATGTGCTTCGACGCGGATGTCGTACTGCCTCCGACCATTGCCTATGTCGGGACCGAACTGCTCGAATACCAGCTTGTTTGTATCCATTGCCGTCTCCCTCTGTCCTGCAATAAGCATACACCCGAGTCACATGAGAAAAGCCCCGCTCTTGGGCGGGGCTTTTCTTCGATACAGGACTTAGCGCTTCCTAAGCGTGGAGTCCAAGGACCACCGTCCCGGGCCCGTGATCATGACTGAGATGACGGTCACGAGGATGAGCAGGATGAACTCGTATCCGCCGCTTGCAACGAAGAAACCCTTCGTGAGGTGCACGGAAACGAGCGCGACCGCGGAAACGATGACGAGTACCTTCGCCGCCCAGTGCGTGAAGAGACCGAGGATGAGGAACGCACCGCCAAGGACTTCCGCCGCGATGAGCAGCACCGCAAAGAGCTCAGGAGCCGGGAAGCCGAGCGAGCCGAGGAAGCCAGCGGTACCGTCCACCCCTCCCGAGAGCTTCTGCCAGCCGTGCGCGAGGAAGATAGCGCCCACGACGACACGAAGCAGGAACGGAGCGAGCGATGAGAACTTATCGCTGCACGTGCAATTCAATAGGTTACGCATGTCTATAGGTTAATGGGATAACCCTTTCATTGTACCGTGCCGCCGGGAGGGCAGGTGGGGACGGGGCTATCGCCTCGGGCCTCGAGTGAGCTTCTCCGTGATATAGCTCAGGAGCACGCCGTCGGCCCTTCTTTCGAGGAAAGCTGGAAGAGGGGTATGCAGCACGAGAGCGGAGATATCGATACCTTCTCCTTCTTCCTTCGCAGCCGATACCGGGAACACATATATCGGTCCGAAACGTTCGGTCACCGTCTCGCCAGTGGCGATGCTCGTTCTCGCGAGCGTGAGGTAGTACTCGGTTGCGCTCTCCCCTGCCGCGGTCTCATGCGAGCTGGACGATTCGATCGTCGGGCAGCTCACGCGCTCCGTCGCGCTGTCGGCTGTGCAAAGACGTACTAGCTCCGCCTCAACCAGCGAATCGAATGTCGCATCGCCTACGAACTCGAGCGGAATGATATGGGCCACGACCGCGGCATCGAACCCCAGGGGCGTGGTAGAGCCGATGGCGATGGTGCTATTCGAGGATTCCTCGAGCTCGAGCTCGAGCGGGTACGAAAGAGTGAACATCGAACTGCGATACTGATTGACGACTTCGCGCTTGCTATCGGCGTCCAGACGATACATGGCGATGCCAGCGGCTATAAGGAATAGGACGGCGACGGCAATGAGTATGAGTATTGTGGTGCGTGACATATATAGAGCTAGTCTGGCGTATTGAATCTTAATCGTTCGTGAACGAGGCCGAATGGGGCGTTCGGCCAGCTACTTCCTGATGACGAAGGAGGTGACGGTTATCTTACCGGAATCGCTTGCATACCGGAAATCAGCCGTATACGCGTTGTGCCCGTCCTCGTACGACACGATTCCCGCTCCGGAATCAGCGTGAATAGAGGTTACATAGAACGTGCCGCCCAGAACCTCTGGAAGAGGCGAAAGCTCGGAGATATGCTCACGTACGTACGTTTCCGCTAGCATCCCCTGATTCGCAACAGGTTCAGGGATAGCATCGGTCGCGGGCGGAAGGATTACGGGCGTTATAAGAAGAAGCGCCGCCAATCCAAGGGCTCCCAGCAACAGGATATAGCGGCGATTCATTGCGCACAGCCTATCACGAGCGACGACCGCTCCGCCATGGCTGCGGTTCACCCTCGCTTCATGCCTCATGCGTAATGCTTCCTGGATATGGCATACCTCCTCTATCTTCTTGCCGGGCTCGTCCTCGCCAATGGCGTCCCGCATTTCGTGAAAGGCATCGTGGGAGAGGAGCACCCAACCCCCTTCCGGAAGACCTCGGGTTCCCTCCTGAACGTAGTATGGGGAATGGCCAACTTCTTCGTAGCGGGGTGGCTATGGCTCTTCGCGAGCCTCATGCCCCACGCGATCGGGTTCTCGCTCCTCTCGTTCTTCATAGGGCTGTTCATTGGCTCGATGGTTCTCACCAAGCGTCCGAGGAAGACTGCTCACCGAAAGCCCGAACCCTATGCTTCGTATGTCTAGAACCAGTCGAAGAACAGCACGATACGGTGCCAGAGCGACAGGAAGAATCCTTCTGATGGCTCTTCTGCATCTACGGTAGTGGTAGCTGCTGGTGAGGGCTCGATCGGAGGAGACGCAGTGGTCACCCCGCTCCCACTATTCCCGCTGCTTCCTCCCGACGTAGCGCCCGAACCATACGCGATGCAGTATCCGGCGCGTGGAGGGCCTTCGCATGCCATGAGCGTGCAGGCGGCATTGCCGTCCGATTGCTGACTACAGGTATTGCAGCCGTCGGACCATGTCGTACATCCCTTGGGCGGAGTATAGGGAGTCGTCGGGTCGGGATATACCGGCCCGGTCTCGCTCGCCGTGCACTCCCCCTTATGGATGAAGGAGGCACCGTCGTTGCCGAGCGTGCAGGCATTGCCGTACGTCTGGTACTGCGGATAGCAAGGCGCGCGTACGCACTGCACTTCCTTAGCGCCGCAGACCGGGTCGTACTGCATAGTGCACATCATCTCCGTCGGAGTACGCGCGGAAGCCGCCGAGGCGAAGGCCACGAACGAGACGAGCACGAGAATAAGGGTTTTCATGGCACTGTAGACGCACCCTCGGAGCCTTTCTTACTCCTAGAAGTAGCCGAAGCCTGTTCCTGCGAGGTAGAGGCCAGCGACGATGGCGAGCGCACCGCCTGCCGAGTACCAGACCGGCTTATTGAACGAGCGGATGAAGCTCTGCACGAACTTCGCCGGCATCGCCATGTAGATGAGGCTTTCGATGACCATCATGTAACCCACGAGCGAGATGATGCCCGGGATGCTGGCCGAGACCGTCGGGTACGAGAGCACGAGCGCGAGACCCGCGACGAGCTCGATGGCCGCGATGATGAACCTAAGGCCGGTGTTGCTCGCGAAATCACGGATAGCCGGGATGAGCGAGCGCCTACGGAGCAGCATCATGACGCCCATGATTATGAAATAGAGACCGAACAGCTTGGCGAGGAATATTTCCATACGGAAGGTTTATTTCTATACCGAAACGATAGCACCGGAAACTAGCCCCGATGCACGTTATGCACTCCTACTGCTCAGCGTTCTTTTTCTGCAGATGCGGGATCCTCGGTATGAGCATGCTTACGATGCCCGCAAGAACTGCGATGGCATAGAACCCGAACCCGATCGACATGCCTATGGCACCCGCGACCCAGAGGCTCGCTGCCGTCGTGAGGTTCTTGACGCTCGCGCCTTCCTTGAGGATGAGGCCCGCACCGAGGAAGCCGATACCCGTCACTATCTGCGCCGCGATGCGCGAGGTCGAGGTCGGGTCGACTACCGAGGAAAGAACGGTGAACAGCATGGCGCCCAGGATGACGAGCACGTGCGTGCTGATGCCTGCGTCCTTCCCTCTCGATTCGCGCTCCGCCCCTATCGCGAAGCCGATGAGGACAGAAAGGACGATACCGATGATGAATTGAATCTCGAGGGGCCCGATGAGTCCGTATGGCATATGCAGGAATTATATCACCGGCTACCTGCGCCGTACTTGCGTTCCGCCCTGATTGCACCATACTTCGCCCAGATTAACTGTAAGAAGGAAAGGAGCGACCATGCTTCCTCAAACAAGCCCTGAAACGGGAATCGCCACGCAGTCGTTCCCCTGCCCCATCACGGAACGCGCCATCGAAGAAATACGATGCCGGAGCCAACAGGCTGTAGCAGCCAATACATCCTTTTGCCGGCACTGTACGTCTCCTTGGAAAGGAGAGTCGCGAGAGCTGGTTAATTCAGAATCCCTCCTTGGAAGGGGGTCTCCCGTCCTACCAGCACCCATAAAAGCCCTTCTTCCTCATCCTGAAGTAACGGAACCCCGTGTGCCGTTATCCGAGAAGGAGATATCGGCGATGGCCACACGGGTATCGAGCTGCCGCAAGCAGGAATTGAGGATGCTGGCCCAAATGCTCAGTGGTCAGAAAAATGAGCAGATGGCCAGAGCGTTAGGCATCGATGGGAAGTATGTCGGCGTCCTTATCTGCAATGTTCACAAGCGTATCGGCATGCCGGCTTTCAAGGGCATGCCCGAAAAAGAACGTATCCAGGTACGCCGTGCCGCTCTTCGGGCGGTATATCGGAAATATCTAGAAGCGGTTTGCGTCTGAACGAACGTGAGCGAGGGCGGCCCCTGGGCCGCCCTTTTCCTTTAAGGTATGGCCTCGTAGTAAATGGCTATCTGGTCATGGTCGACAAGCACCGTGTTCTCGAACGTGCTCACCTCCGTACCATTCACCGTCATGCGCACGCGGTGCGTATCGTCAGCGACATGCTCGAATATCTGGGTGGAACTGAATGGCTTCTCCCATACCGCGAAGAAGTCCGCGAGGGTGAAGTCGCGCTTCTCGGGCGACTCCACATGGAGGATGCCGTCAGGGGTATGCGTGTGGAGCGCCATCATGCACCCAGCCTTGATGCCGACGTTCGCTGGGATGAGCTGCTGCTCCCCGTTTATGTAGATGGTGAGGACGGGATGGATATGGAACTCGGTCGCCATATCCGTCGTACAGGTAAGCGCGACCTCGCGGGTGGTGCGGTCCGTCTTCATGCCGCCCCGCGTGCTCGCGGACGCGAACCAGACGCCGACCAGGATAAGGATGATGAGCCCGATGGTTAGCCAGGTGTTCTTTTTCATAGGACGCCTTAGGCCTTGGACGGGTCCATCCAGACGGCCTCTATATTATTGCCATCGAAGTCATGCACGAACGCGCCATAATAGCCGGGGCTATACGCTGCGCGGTAGCCCGGAGCGCCGTTGTCGGTAGCTCCCGCAGCAAGCGCCGCGTCATAGAACACCTGCACCTCGTCCGAACTCGCGGCCTTGAACGCCACGTGCGTCGTCCCTTCCTTGGGGCTCTGCCCTATCCAGAAGTCCTGCGTCCCATTCTGCATGAAGCCTGCAGCGGTGTATTGCGGCAGGTCCGTGCCGAGCGTATAGCCGAGCGGAGCAAGCATCGTTATATACAGCTCCTTCGACTTCGCGTAATCCCTGACCGCTACCGACGTGTGTGAAATCATACGGCCAGTATAAAGGAGGAGCGGATTCGTGCCCAGTCCTATTTCTCGAGGTCGAGTATCTCGTCGATGCGTATCTGCTCGACGAAATCCGGCACGTGGCTCACGAGTATCATGGCGCCTTCGTATGAGTCGAGCGCCTTGGCTATGACCGGAAGGTGACGGAAATTGATGTGGTTGGTCGGCTCGTCGAGGATAAGGAGACCAGGAGCAAGCAGGACGAGACGTGCGAACGCCACGAGCCCCTTCTGCCCTTCCGAGAGCGCACCTATCTTCTTGCCCATATGGGCGCCCGTGAGGAGGAAGCCGGCGGCGGTCGCGCGCATCTTCTCTTCGTTGGGTTTCTCCATGATGCCCATAAGGGACTCGAACACGGTGTTATCGAAATTGAGTGTCGAGAAGTCCTGTCGGTAGTATCCGACCTTGATGCCCTTCGCGATGGTAGCGCCTTCTGCCTTACCGCCCGCGAGCGCCTCGAGCAGCGTGGACTTCCCGATGCCGTTAGGTCCCCGGAGCAGGAGATGCTGTTTCTTCTTGAGGACGAGGCTCGCCTTATGCGCCTTCGGCGTGTGCTTCTTGGGGTCGATGGTGGTGTATGACGTTATGGAAAGTATCTCTCCCACCAGATCTTCCTGCACGGGAATGACGAATGGGCGGATGGTCTTATCCTCTTTGCGCACATCCACCTTCGCCTCCTCCATCTCTTCCGCCTCCTCGCGCATCTTCTTCGCGACAAGGCGCATCTTCCCTCCCTTCTGCGCGAAGAAGTTCGCCTTGTCCTTGTTGTCCTGTATCTTCTTCGCGAGCTGCGCGTTCTTGCGGTTCTCGCGCTCGATTCGGGCCGTTATCTCCTTGAGGAGATCGTAGTAGTTGCCGATGTACTGCTCGACCTTGCGGGTGTGCACATCGAGATAGAGCACGCCGTCCGTGAACGAGTTGAGGAACTCCGCATCGTGGGAGATGACGAGGCAGGTCTTCTGGTAGTCCTTGAGGAACTGCGTGAGGTGCTCGATACCGGCGGTATCGAGGTTGTTCGTGGGCTCGTCGAGCAGGAGCAGGTCCGGGTCCTGGATGAGGGCTGACGCGAGCAGAAGCCGCGCCTGCTGGCCGCCGGAGAACGACTTCACCTGGCGATCTTTAGGAGCGTGCAGGTTCACTATATCGAGCACCGCGTCTATCTTCGGATCGATGTCGTATACCTTCTTGGCGAAGCATGCCTCGAAGAATTCCTGGACAGTGAGCTCACGCTCCTTGGGAGTTATCGCCTGGTGCGCCATCGCGACCGAGATGCCGGGCGCTTTCTGTATCTTCCCGTCCTCTGGCTGGAGGCTTTCCGTGATGAGCTTGAAGATGGTCGACTTGCCGGCGCCGTTCTGGCCCATGAGGGTCACCTTCATCCCGCGACGCAGGGAGAAGTCTACCGCCTCGAGGATAGGGTGATTATGCCCGTGGTTGAACGAGACTTCCTCAAAGCGTAGAACCGCTTCGCGCGGTCCTTGCTGATTATTCGATGCGGTGGAGTTCTTGGCCACGCCTTACCTTACCGCAGCAAGCCCGAAATGGTAAGCCCGGGGCGCTATGCGCTCGCTCCGGCGACGTATCCGGTCGTCCAGCAGAGCTGGAGGGAATATCCTCCGCTCGGCCGGTTGATATCGAGCAGATCGCCGACGATGAAGAGGTTCTCGACGAGCCTCGACCTCATCGTGCGCGTATCTATCTCGGTGAGCGGAACGCCACCATCAGCTACGACCGCCTTACCGAAGCCCATGAGCCCGGTGATAGTGAGCGGAAGCTTCTTGAAGCGGGCAGCGAGGTCCCGGCGCATCTCTTTCGTAACGCTGTTCACTTTCGTATCGATCGGAACGACTATGTCCGCGTGGTGGAGCAGGGCCGAGAGCGTACCAGCGGGCGCAAGCTCGGCAAGCACATTCTTGAGCATCTTATTCTTGTTGCGTTCGAAAAGGGCGAGCAGCTCGCGCTCGAGTGTCGCTGCGTCCATGACGGGAAAGAGGTCGATGGAGGTCTCTACCGGCCCCGCGTACAGAAGATCCTGTATAGACTTCGCCGCGTTCAGGATGAGCGGACCCGAGAGGCCGAAGTGCGTGCAGAGGACATCCCCGGAACGGCCGAACTTCTTCACCTCGTTCTGGTAGAACGTTATCTTCACCCCCTTGAGCGTCGTCCCGGAAAGCTCCTTCACCCACGCGTCCTCTACCATAACCGGCACGATGCTCGGCGTTGGTTTCTTTATCGTATGCCCGAGCGCCTCGAGCCACGTGAATCCGTCACCGGTGGATCCGGTCTCCGGGTGAGATAGTCCGCCCGTCGCAAGCACATATGAACCGGCTTCATAGGTATGCTTCCCTGCTGTTATGGAAATGATGCGGCCCTTCACTGATTCGATATTCATAACGGGCGCCCCGACTTTCGTGATGACGCCCGCCTCATCCACGTATGCGCGCATGATACGGACCACATCCTCCGCGCGCTCGGACTCGGGGAACGCCCGCTTACGACCTTGCACTACCAGAGGTAGATGGAGGCCTTCGAAGAATTCGAATGCCTCCTTCATGCCGAAGCGTGCGAACGCGGAATACAGGAACTGCTCGGACGAGCCGAACTGCTTGAGGAGGACGCGGGTATCGGGTTCCGCGTTCAATATATTGCAGCGTCCCCCGCCCGTTATCTTGAGCTTCTCGCCGAGGTACTTATTCTTCTCAAGAAGGAGGACGCGTTTGCCGTTCCTTGCTGCGGTGCCAGCCGCCATAAGGCCAGCGGCACCGCCACCGATGACGATGACGTCGTAGTTCCGCTGCTCGTGCGTCTGCATATCCTACGAGCCTAGCAGGATGCGCAGCACTTGTCGCTTTTCCGGACTAATCCGTAAAGCGTGCGAAGAGATCCACCATGTAACCGTCCGGATCAGCTATCACCGCGTATCGCTGGCCCCAGACCGCATTCCAGGGCTCCTTCACTACCCGATACCCGTTCTCGCGTATCCGCTCAACGGCAGTATCCACATCTGCAGGGCTCTCACACAACAGCGCGAAGGTCGAGTGGTTCGCCGCCATCGGCGTCTGGCCGATGATGCTCTCGAGGAACGTGGCGTCATCTATCATGAAGCGCACTTCCCCTTCTTTCGTTACCGCCTCAAGATGCTTATCCTCCTTGGTGAACGCGGGAAATGAGAAGCCTAGGAGCGAATAGAAGTTCACCGTATTCGCCATGTCCGCACTTGCCACCCCGATAGCGTCGAGCCGCATACGCCGCTCTAAAGCTCGTCAACGGCGTCATCCGCGAGCTCCCGAGCATCCTTCGCGAGGTCAGCGGCCTCATCGTAGTCCTCATCGTCGTACGCCTCTTCCGCTTCCTCGAAGGTATCTTCGGCCTCTTCGACGAGCTCCTGCGCATCGTCTACGTCATCCCCATCGTCCTCGGCTTCCTGGATAGCTTCGTTCGCCTCCTCGATAGCGTCCTCCGCCTTATCGAGCTCCTTCTTCGCGGACTGTTTCTCGCTCGAGCCTATGGCGTCGATAGCATCATCGACCAGGTCATCAGCCTCTTCCGCAAGATCCTTCGCTTCCTCGAACTCATCGTCATCGAACGCCTGCTGCGCCTGCTCGAGCACATCCTCGGCTTCCTTGAGGATGTCTTCCGCTTCGTCGGTCTCCTTATCATCGTCCTTCGCTTCGTCGAGGGTCTCCCACGCCTGCTCGATGCGCTCTTCAAGGTCATCCAGGAAATCCTCGGCCTCGTCCTCGGACGAGACGCCGCCCGCTTCCTCGAAGGCATCTTCGGCATTGTCTTTGGCGTCGTCGGCGTGCTCAAGCACTTTCGCGTAGTCTTTCTTGAAGTACGCAACCACGGCATCGAAGAGATCATCCCGCGCATCATCTATCTGCGCTTCGGCGGTCCCGACGGTCTTGCCATCGTCGATCGCATCCTCCACCTCTTCTTCTGCCTCCTCGATAGCTTCGAGGGCATCCTCTATCAAGGCACGTGCATCCTTATCGGACGCCGAGGCTGGCGCAGAGGTCTGAGCCCCCTTGAGCGATTCCACCTGCGCGAGAAGCGTCGCGAGCTGCGCCTGGAGCGCTGCGTCACCGGTAGTAGCCGGAGGCGTGGCGGCAGGCGTTGTGGTCCCCCCACCCATGAGCGCCGTGTACTTCTGGCGCGAAAGCGGACCGAAGTATCCTGTCGCAGGAGAGAGTCCGCTCGCGGTCTGCCACTTGATGAGGGCGAGCTTCGTCTTGTCGCGGAACTGGGTAGTCTCCTTGCCGGGAGAGCCGACACCTTCCGTGCTTATAACGAACCCTGCCCCATTCAGGTACTTCTGGAGGCAGCGGATATCCTCTCCGTCCATGCCCAGCTCAAGATCGCGCGTGAACGTACAAGCGGGTGCCGCAGCAGTGGCCGCCATCGGCAATGAAAAGAGGAAGGCGAGCGCGATAACGAGCAGGCTGCTAATGGGAAGGATTCTTGAGATAGTCATAAGAAGGAAGGATTAATAAGACGAACGTTGTATGCAGTCTATGATAGAACGCGTCCGCGCTCTTAACAACACGCTTTCCCTTCATGAAGCGCATGCGTCTCGCGACATACGACTAACTGCGCCATCATGGATGGCGCAGTTAGTCGTTTTACGCACTATTCGAACCCAGCTCCCTATTCTGGGCGCTCGGAATTATGCATCACGAACGTGCTTTCACTGACGAACTCAGCGCCAGTCGTGAGGTTCGTATAGGATTGGTCGTCCTCAAGGAGATTATCGTCATAGATAACCACCTGATACGTACCCTCGACGGGAGTATCGAGGAATATTTCGTTGAAGATCTCTTCGATATTATTGCAGCTCTCATAGAATTTAGCTGAAACGTATTCTGGATAGAACACGACCGCTACGTAATGGTGCGCTCCCTGTGTACCCAGGTCATTACAGGTAATCTGGAACGTTTCGTCGAGATATATCGGGTCTGGCGTTACCTGGAACACCGGAGTCGCGGCGAATGCCGCCATAGGAGACACGAGAAAACCGAACAGAGAAAGCAGTAATAGCTTTTTCATACTCTGTGAGCGTTATGTGTAAATGAATCGCCTTAAACAGTAAGGAGGAGGCCATCCATCGCTATTCACTATAACGCGTAGTGAGTCATGAAGTTCGCCCTGCGCACCGTTCGGACGAGACTATTTTCTCCGATGCGAGCGCTGAATAGCGTTAGGATTACGATTCAACCACGAGCTTCCCGCCCGATGCCTTAAAGTCGGTATATCGCCACCATGTCGGAGTGAAAACGATGAATGCGTCGTCTGGATCGCCCGCTTTCGCCTGTTTCTCCGGGAACCTCTCGAAATAGACATCCTTATGTTCATCAGAATCAGTTAGCCGAGCAATTCCATCGAGCTGCATCGTCTTCATTTGAGCTTCGTCCGTACCCACGACGAAGGAGGTTCGCGCCTCCTTCCCGTCCAGCATGGGTTCTACCTTACGGTACGTACGGTCCGTCAGGAACACGAACGTGAACGGATCCTTCTGGTATGCGAAGTGCACGGTTGCCCCGTGCGGCGCACCATTCGGCATCTCGACCGAGATGACGCCGATACGATTGGCGGTGAGGAATGCGAGAGCTTCTTCAGGCATAGGAAAAGCTTTTATTTACCCTCAGCAGCAGCCTTGAGTGCGCTGATGTCGAACTTCTTCATCTTAAGGAAGGCTTGGGTGAAGCGATCGATCTTCTCCTTATCCCCGCTTTCCATCACCTCGTTCATCATGGTCGGCACGATCTGCCATGACACGCCGTACGTATCCTTGAGCCAGCCGCACTGCTCGGCTTCGGGTACCGCAGAGAGTCGCTCCCAGTAGTAGTCAATCTCTTCCTGCGTCTCGCAATTCACAATGAACGAGATGGCTTCGCTGAACGAGAAGTCATGCTGATGGCCGCTATCCATCGCTGCGAACCACTGCCCGGCGAGCTTGAAGTCAGTAAACATGATCGTTCCTTCTTTGTCTGGCTCCATCCCGGCCGGATAGCGCGCAACCGCCCCACGCTTCGTGTCCTTGAAGACGGAGAGATAGAAGTCGGACGCTTCTTCCGCTTTCCCATAGACGCTTCCCGAGAATAGTAGGGCTGGAATGATGCGGGGGCGCTCCTCTCCTTCGGGGTTCGTGAATATCAGCTGCCAGGAGAATCCATACTTATCCGCTACCCAGCCATACCGTTCGCTGAATGGGTACGCGTCGAGGGGCATGAGCGCTTTTCCTCCTTCCAGGAGCTTTTCCCACACCTCATCGATTCGTGTCCGAGCCTCGGAGTCTTGAGAGGGGTCGAAGTTGACCATGAAGGATGCTGCGGGAGTAGGCTTGAAGTACGGGCCGGCGCTTATCGCCTGGAACGCGGTCCCCATGATATTGAACGATACGACGTCGCAGTCTCCCGACGGGGTGTCCGTAATTACGGAGACGTTAGTTACGCTTGAATCTGGGAAGACGGAGGCGTAGAAGTTCGCAGCTTCCTTCGCCTCCTTATCGAACCATAGGTGCGGGATTATTTTTTGCATGCGTAAAGTATATGGAATGGCTTCGCGAACGACAAACCCTGATAGAAACACATCGGTTGTGGGCGTTGTGTGAAGCTAGAATTTATTCTCCATTATAGAACTCTATATAGGGTCATTATTCGAACACTTTAAGTAACGATTCCAGCTCACGTCCGTCGCCGCCCGTTCACGTTGGCTTAAGTTCATCCCTGATAACCTCAAGACTTGATTACCAGTAGCCTTATACATTTACTCCTCACGTATGAAAATGAAACAACTTATCGCAGGCACGCTGCTCAGCGGCCTCGTAATGGTCTCAGGTAGTGCGGCACTGACCGCGCAAGCGGCAACACCCAATTGGGATACTGATGGCAGCTACGTAGTCGCCTTCAATTATCTCGGCATTGATTACTCGCACGATATGGCTCTCTCGCAGGATAGCGGCGGCAACCTCACCGGTAGCGGCGGAAGCCCTGCCGGAGCTAACACCTACACCTGGGTAATCACGTCTGGCGCGGTGAGCGGCGACACGATAGCGTTTGCCGCAGACTACACCGCTACCGCAGATGCGGTAACGCCGCAGACTACGTTAACGGTTACCGGAACGATTGCAGACAACGGAACCATGTCGGGCACGTGGTCCGACAACTATCAGGGCGGCGCACGCTCGGGTACCTGGGCGACGGCATCAGGTACCGCGGACGCACTAGTCAGGTCGCTCGCGGCTGAAGACTTCGGCGTCGTGAACTACGATACCGGCCTCGGTATTCTCAAGGGATACACTGCAGGCTTCGGATTGACGAATGCGACGTTCGAGAACGTTCAGTCCGTAGTCGTAAAGCTGTATGCGGGAGATACCCTCCTGCAGACCAACACCGCGACCGCGAAGGTCGGTGATGAAATAACGGGTTCCCAGATCTCGTCACCGTTCGATGTGTCAGGTACCTTCGACTACGCAACCGATGGGTACTGGGTGAACGTACGTGAGAGCCAGTACGGACAGAGCATGCCGGCAACCCGCGTCGTTGCGACAGTGACGCTTGAGGATGGGACAGTACTCACCGCAACGAACACCACGCTTACGGGTGACCCGACCACCATCTATCCGGTCGTTACCCCACCTACCGCTCCTTCGAACAAGGATGCGTGTAAGAACGGCGGATGGAAGAGCTTCACGAACCCGACCTTCAAGAACCAGGGTCAGTGCGTGAGCTCCACAAACCGTTAAATCTCGACAGTACGGAGAAAGATAAAACACCCCGAGGCGCGAATTCGCGCCTCGGGGTGTTTTACATGGCTCTCTTACGAGAGCAGAGTGTTTCGTACGACGGTGGTTAGTACACAGGTAATTGCTGCAGCGACCAGCTATTCCCATCCGGATCTGAGAAATAGGCGAATGTACCCCATGGCTGTGCATCGAGGTCGGAGATCGTAACGCCGCGCTCAAGCAATTGAGTGCGGACTTGCGCGACGTCCTTTACGACTACCTGGAGTCCCTTGAGCGAACCGGGTTCCATTTTGGTTATCCCGAGACCAAACGCAATCGAGCAGGCTGACCCGGGAGGCGTAAGCTGGACGAAGCGAACGGTCTCGCTCACTGCATGATCATGGTCAAGCGTGAATCCCAGCGTGTCCCGGTAAAAGGCTATCGCGCGATCGACATCCGAGACCGGCACCGGTATAAGTTCGAGTTTCCAATCCATAGCTAGAGAAGACAATGTCTCGTCGATTAGCAATTGATATATGAATATATTACCAGCATCCCGCCGCGGCCGGCAGACTATGTACCAAAGCTATTGGTGATGCCCTTCTAGATTGCTGGGAGTAATAGACGACGTTCGAACCTACTGGCAGGGAGAAGACTCGCACTTTTACCTGCCTCAACTGCTTGCAGATAGGGTTCTACTCTAGAAAAACGGAATACCTGGTGGCAGTTCCTCTTTTCACTTTTTTGTTTTTGCGAGGGATGCCTTCTATTAGAAGGGGTTTTACATACAAAAAACCGCCCGAAGGCGGCTTTATGCTTTCAAACTTATTAGTTTCCGTACCAGTTCTTCTGCCAGTCCTTCATCTGCTGTATCTCGCTCGTCTGGGCAGAGATGATGGCGTTGGCCATGGTCTTTATCTCAGCGTGCTTTGCATTCTGAAGGGCTGCTTCAGCCATATCAACCGCACCTTCGTGATGCATAATCATCTCCGAAAGGAAGGCCTTATCAAACTCGTCTCCTGTCTTACCGTCGAGCGCTGCCATCATTGAGTCCATCTCTCTCTGCATACCGCTATGCATTCCGCCGTGCATCTGGGTGCCGTCCGGCATCATGTGTTCGTTCTTGGGACTGCTGCCGATGAGATAGCCACCAGCACCGCCGATGACGAGGGTGATGAGTGCGATAACTAGTGTATTGGTATTCATGGGTAGAGATATTACTTACCGCGACGTTCGAGCCACGCGGCTTTCTTGTTGTAAATAGCACCGAAGAGCCATCCTGCGATGAAACCTGCTACGAGACTTGAAAGAATCCCTTCGAACCAAGCTTCAGCAGAGCCGATAGGCGCTGCCGTAAACAGATTCACCCACATGTGACTTGCCTGGAGGCCGGGAGCTACTGCCTGCACGAATGCACAGAGCACGAAAACGATTACTAGCGTTCCTGAAAGCGCGAGCCCTGTTGCTGTTGGTGAGAGACGTGTGTTCATAGTAAATGAATATGATTTCTAATGATGCCCGTGATGAGCGTGCACGACCGCATGCCCCTTTCCTCTGGCAATAAGCCAGCGATTTACCGGGAATGCGAACGCTCCCGCAATTACAAGAGCGATAACCATGCTCACCCAAAATAAGGGGGCAGTGAGGCCTGCCGTCATGGCCCCCGGGATAAGAAGCATTACAGCGTTGTCTACGACTTCCATGATTGCGATTGAAGCGGTATCAGAGGCGAATGCAAGACCCACGGCAGCGCCGAGTGTCATGCCATGACGCAGCAAGGGGACCATGGTAAAGAGATATCCAAAGAAGAATGCGAGTACCACCGCAAGCACGATAGTTTGTCCTGCTCCCCAACCGAGAGCTGTACCTATAACGAGGCCAAGCACCTCACCGGTGGCACAGCCGGTAAGACAATGGAGCGTGGCACTGAATGCTACTTTATTGAGACTTTGAGAGTGTCCGTGGCTCATACTAGGTGCGCTTTAGTGAATAAACTTTCAGGATTTCCTTCGTTGCTTTATCGTGTTGACCCCTTTTCATCTGACCGATAACGCAGGACCCAAGATGACCTTCCATGAGCTGGTCTTCCACGGCTGAAAGGGCCTTCTTCACTGCGGAAGTCTGCGTGATGACATCTACACAGTACGTTCCTTCTTCGACCATCTTTTGAAGCCCGCGCACCTGACCTTCAATGCGGCGCAAACGGTTGAGCACCTGTTTGGTTGTTTCGACTTTCATATACCCAATATACCCCCATGGGGTATATTGTCAACGAGGCAATAAAGGACTACTCTAATGCTATGGACCACACTAAAAACTACGGGAAACTAGCGCTCATGTTTATCCTGCATTTAGGAGCCATGTACGTACTCATGTACGCAATGGTGGACACCTTTGCGCATGCCCTTCCCAACCATAACCAGTTCTACATGGCAGCTCTTATGGCTGCGCCGATGGTAGTACTGGAGCTCCTCATCATGGGCTCAATGTATCCCAACAAAAAGTTCAATGTCGGTATTATCGCAATTGGCGTCCTTGTACTTGCGCTCTCCTTCTTTCTTATTCGTGAACAAGTAGCCATAGGCGATGAACAGTTCCTGCGCTCGATGATTCCTCACCATGCTGGGGCTATTCTTATGTGCGAGAAAGCTAATCTAGAAGATACTCAGATAAAGGAGCTCTGCGGAAATATCTTGAAAGGTCAGCAAGCAGAAATCGAATGGATGGAAACGAAGCTCGATACTATCGGCGGATAAGTTCTAACGTCCTAATACTCCTCTGTCTAAACGCCTTTACCTAAGGGCTTGTATAACTACTGGGAGTAATAAACGACGTTCGAGGATGTCCTCTATTAGAGCGTTTCTACTGGGTTTCCGAACTCCGCTTGCTGAATATCTCTAATACTTGTTCCTTTATTGTTGGCTTCGTGAGCCTTCTTACATCTTCGGGACGGAAGTCCTTTGTGGTGTGTAGGCGTATGAGCCTCGCTATTTCGAGAGAGTTCTTCTTTACCTCCGCATTAGGGCTGGTCGCGGCCTTCCTGCTCCAAGCCCTGTAACCACGAATGAGTTCTCTGAAGACGCGGTGTCTGCTGTCGGCTACTGAGGATGCCGTCGTAAGTGTACTGAAATGCAAGCCCCAGAAGATGTAAATATTCGCATCTGACGTATTGCTTATGGCGAGTAGTGCGTCAGCAAATGCGTTCAGGACAGGCTTCTTGAAGATATTTGAGTAGAAGGCTTCTGCTCCATCTACAGCTTCCGCAACGCCGATTGCCCAAAGCGTTCCAATATATCCCCTCGCACCACTGGATAAGAAGAAGTGGGAGGCTTCGCCTGCAGACCAGCAGCTGTTATTGAAGATATACGGCGAGTTATGGGAAGAAAGTATCCTGAACGTGCCTTGATGAAATAGATTTCCCGCGCACGCAATGCAGCAAGAATCAACGACGTTGCCAATAGGAGTATGCTTTGCCTCCGGATTCGGCTCGTCTCTGTAGTGGAAGGCCTTACGCATGTCCTCGAATATGTAGCTTGGCAGCCGCTTACCCTGCATGTCCTTACTCATCCATTCCATACCATCAAAGAAACGGGTGAAGGTCTTTTCTTGAACACCAATTAGCTCTGAGCCGGGAATAATCTCAAAGGCAGCGACCACATCGCTGACCACCGTATGTTTTACACCCATTCGGTCTGTAAAGTCCTCAGTTGTTCTCATGCCCGGCACCTCTCCGCCGTGCGTACAGATATGGAAAATATCGTAGGCATAATGCTGCGCATAGAAGTCTAGGTTGTGGACGGTGGCTTCCTCGCCGACCAGGGACTTTACGAGATAGTTACTCTCCTTGAGGAGCGATTCAATTGCTTCGGTCTCTTCCTTCTGAAAGAACTTTGGCGAGAAGACCACGCCTGAGTGGAACTGGGCCATCTTTTCAAAAACTATTGCGTTGAATACGAAAAGGTCCGGCCGGAGACGGAGACTCACGTGGCTGCACGGTATCTCATTTCCAATGAAATAGCCGTAGGGCAACCCTTCTGTAAAGAAGGTCGCATATTCACGACCACTGAACCGCATACCGGCAATACGTCCATCTGCCAGCGCTCGCAAATCCGATTCGCTAGCGCCATCTCCCTGTTGCTTCCATTTCAGAAAGTATCTCGGGATTCTCCTAAACTCGCTCTCGGGCAGACTGTCTACAACGACCAGGTCCGCCCCAATCGCGAGAGCATAGTTCACTCCCACAATGGTCGAAGCTTTATCATAGTTCTCTACGACAATGACCCCTGCATTTGGGTCCACGGGGAGAACAATGGGCTCTACTGACTCGTCTATCACCAACCTGCACCCAGTCCTTCTTGCAAGGTATAAGCCCGACAGTGCGTCGGCACTCTTGCACCTAAGCTCCTTCGAAGGTACGCGCGATATCTTCGAGAGATTACTCTCAACCTCCTCCATTGAATCAATATCAATAATGCGTATGCGCGCGGGAAATCTAAGATAACTTTTCTGTTCCACCGATAAACCAACGCAAACGACATGCTCGATTCTTCCCGTGCGTGCCAGTGCGTTATTCACTAGTACGGAGAACTCAGCCCCAACCATTCGCGAAAGGAAACCGTCCTCCTGGAAGTCATTATCCTCATCATGTCCCACTGCAACGTTAGGAAATGTAAATAAGGGAAGATATCCTCCTCGCGCATTGAAATAGGAAGACACTACAGCCGCTAACACCCTGTTTTCGTAGTCAACAATGCAGATGGTCCTGCTATCAATATTCGGTGCGATGTGTCGAAATGTGGCCATTCGTTCGGTTATAAAAAGACTGTACACCCGTCTATTCTCTAAGTCCCGGACTGGCTTCCTAACGCTTTCTTATAGCCGTCAGTATACAAGTGTCTACTCCTGTATACATCTGACTAGTCTAAATAGCGTATCCCTTTCTCTTCGCGAGGAATTTATCAACAGATTGCTTGCATGACTTATGGGAAGTTCTATAATGAATCTAATTCGTTGGGTGTCCTCAGCAGACCCCGCACGGAGAGCATAGGCTATAGGAGTCATAGCAGGAGCCATTAGCGCCCTCAGAGTACCCGCCAGCCGCCGCACCAAATCTTTCAGCTTAGCTGTGGTTTTGAGGCGGCCGCTCTGTGCCTCAAACCGCAGAATTTCTTCTGCGGTTTTGCTTATGGGATAAACCTTTGCCACACATACCGAGACCCGCTTTGGGCTCTGTAGGTCCCCGGCAAAGGTACCTATAGAGCTGAGAGCGGGTCTACATGCTCTCCCAAGAAGCCCTACTGGAATTCAAAAGAATATATGCAGAGGAAGAAGGGATTGAACTCCCTGACGACTTCGCGCTTGAACTAGCAGTTGCCCTGCTGGGGCTTTTCGATGTGGTTTATAAGCCGCTCAAGAAGGAATGGGTCAACGAATATGAATAGCCTTCATCCATACACGACTAATCCGCGATTCCTCGCACAGATGCGAAGGGATGGAAAGCTCACCCCTACTGAGTACCTCGTACTTATCTGGTTGCGTAGTAATGCCGACATAATGGGTATCACTACCACGAGCCTCGGAGATATTCGAGATGACCTTGACCTCACTATCTCTGAGAACACCATAAACAAAATCCTACGTTCGCTTCGTGATAAGAGCCAGATTGATTTCGAAAACCGCCAAGGTCGTCGAGGTTCATTCCCAATTTGGATGGGATATTGGCTCTTACCTAAGCAGAATTACCGTGAGGTGCCTGACTGCAATCCTAAGACCCCTGCCCTGCTAGAGACCGTAGAGGAAAAAATGCTCAGCGAAGAAGAGGAAGTTCGTCCTAAGTTGAGTGCCGCGATTCCTAACTTTGATGAGATGAAAAGCCAGATAGCAAAAGGTTATTCGATTTCCGAGCCGAGTACCTCATTCCTAAGTCCGTATAACGATAAGGATACGGAAAGAGATACAAAAACGTTATCGGTTTCTTCAAATGGAAGAACGTTTACCGGGGCCTTCCAACCGAAGTCGCTCGAAGAGGCTGCTGTGAGACGAATAGCGCTCGCTGTAGGAGACCCCCACATCAATCCTTTATTGGCTGTACTAAACGTCCACGGTCTACGGGTCATTGAGCAGGCCTATGAGGAGCTGCAGCGCCGCAAAAACTCTGGCGCTCCCCTGGATAATCCGGGCGGCTACCTCATGGGGATTATCAAGAAGAAAACCTCGAAAAAATGACCAAAAATGCTATGGTTTATAGGCACCCCACAAGTTCGAAGTTTGCGCGAGGCTCTCGTCTTTTTTACCCATTTGCGGGTCAAAAGGGGCGGCAGAGTCCTCCACAAATGGTTGCCTCGTGCAATTTCATTCTTGTGGGGTGCAGGCTCCTCTGCCGTCCCTTTTTTCTGTACCCAAAAATGAAATACATACCAAACATTATCGCTGTTATCGTGTTCGCCTGGACGATTCACTTCGTCTCTGTAGAGCCTCCAGAAAGTATTGAGGCATGGATTGGAATCGCTGCCCTCATCCTAATGAGTGGCTTGTTCACATTCGAACCAATTATCAGTCGAATGAAACAAAATGGCGTCCTCTAACTCCTATTTCCTATATGTGCGTAAATCCTCCGAAGACGTCAAACGTCAGGTCTTGAGTCTAGATTCTCAAGAAGAAGCAATGCGTGAGCTTGCTGAACGTGAGGGTATCAAAATAGTTGAGACCTTCCGCGAATCCAAGTCTGCAAAAGACCCCGGACGTCCTGTCTTCAATGATATGGTTACGCGCCTTAGAGCTGGAGAAGCACAAGGCATTTTGTCCTGGAAGATGGACCGACTTGCTCGCAACCCAATTGATGCCGGAAGCATTCAGTGGCTTCTACAAACAGGCACGCTGACGCACATAAAAACTATCGAGGGAGACCATTTCTCCGGCGATAACGTACTTATGACCGCCTTTCAGTTTGGAGCAGCGAATCAGTACGTTCTAGACCTTAGCAAAAATGTGAAGCGCGGACTTGGCACAAAGAATGATATGGGCATTAGACCAGGACGTGCGCCTCTCGGGTATAAGAATAGTGAAAAGAAGATTATCTCGGACCCAGAGCGGTTTGAGCTCGTAAAGCGTGCTTGGCATCTTATGCTTACAGGCAACTTCACACCGCCTGAAATATTACGTATAGCAACCGACGAATGGGGTCTACGAACACTTAGCGGTAAGCCAATTGCACGTAGTGCGATATATACCCTATTCGGAAGCTCCTTCTATTACGGCTCATATGAGTACGCTGGTCGTGTGTGGGCAGGTACACATGAACCAATGATTACTGAGGAAGAGTACTGGCGCGTTCAGGAACTATTGGGACGTAAAGGTAGAGAGCGTCCCAAACAAACGCCTCAATTTGATTTCACCGGATTGATGCGTTGCGGGAACTGCGATGCAATGATTACTGCTGAGAATAAGACCAAGCGCTTCAAGAACGGCACTTCAAAACACTATGTGTATTACCACTGCACATGGCGCAAAGACCCATCATGTACAGAACGTTCAATTGAACTCAATGAGCTAAGCCGTCAAATTGATGGCATTATCTCTACGCTTACGATAAATGACCGATTCAAAACGTGGGCAATCAAGCATCTCCACGAGGTACGCAAAAATCAGACAGCAACGCGGGAAACATCTCTCGACAACAAGCAGAAGCTCTTGAGTCGTACCGTTGCGCAGCTGAATAGTCTCAACCTTCGCTACACATCCCCAGAGAACATAGATGGCTCGGTGCTCTCAACTGAGGAGTACCAGGAACTCAAAAGTCCTCTCTTGGAGCAAAAACAGAGCTTTGAAAGGGCTTTGATAAGCACTGGTCAAAAGATTGAGGAGGAAGTGGAGCTCTCAGAGCGAACGTTCAACTTCGCTCGATACGCGCACCTGTGGTTCAAGAACGGCGACAGAAACACTCGCCGCGCTATCTTCTCTGCTCTCGGTTCGAACCTTGTGCTCACTAATCAAAAAGTGGTGCTAAATCTACATCCTGTGTTCAAAGCGATTGCAGACAATGCAATTCAGATTGAGGCAGAATTTGATATGGTTCGAACTCGAGAAAACTCAACGGATACGGGACAGAATGCAGAAACATACGCATTCAGTCCTACTTTGCTGCGGGACTAGGACTCGAACCTAGATAAACGCCTCCAGAGAGCGCTGTCCTACCATTAGACGATCCCGCAATGACCCGAGCGGCCGAGGCCGCTCCAGTCCGGTCACAATACTCGAAATAGCAGGTGAATTCAACCGTATAAAAAGTACTAAGCCCTGGCGGAGCCAGGACTTAGTTCAAGTACTTTATACCGAATGCGTCATGCGCGCTACGGGCACGAAGACGATGTGGGGATAACGATCTATACCGGGAACGAGGCGAGGATGACGCCCATGATGAGCAGGTTCACGAGATAGTAGCCGGAGGTGATGAACCAGTATCTCCAGCTCTTGTTCTCCCAGAGCACTGGACCGAGCGATACCGGCACGACGAAGCCGAGCCAGCTCCAGAAGCCGGCCATGAGGCCCGCTGCGATGCCGGACGTCTGCGTATATGCCGAAGCGAACGCGAGCGTATGCACGAGGACATACGCCATGACGACGCTGCTGAGCGTCATGAGCGCATAGCTCCTGAGCATCGCATTCTTTGCAGATGGGTCGGTCTTGGCCTTCGTCACATCGTCTGCGGTGAGACCTACTTCTCTCATCCACGCCTTACCGAACAACGGGCCATACCAGAGCGAGCCGAGCACCACTGCAGCTACGACCGCTCCCAGGATGGCTAGATAGTTTATTGCTACTTCCATGCGGAAATAATTAATGGGTACCTGAAAAGTATAGCGCCGAGCGAGGTCATTGACTTCACCTTACATACAGGTTAGAATGCTATTATCTCGTTCGGGCAATCACGCCACCAAGAGGAGAGATGCATGAGTTTTAAGTTGGTTCTGAAGGGCGCGTACAGCCAGACTATCTATAACTTCCTTCGGGGAGCGGGTATCCATCTACAGCCGCTTAATGCGGCTCACGAGGTATCGCTCGGCGAGGATCGTCTCTGGGAACTTTCCAGACGTGTGCCGCGCTTCCTGGTGGAGAGCAATCTCGAAAGCCCTGACGAGCCGTACATCGCGCTTGATGTCGATACGACGTTCCACGAACCGCTCAATCACCTGTACGAGAGACCGGTGCCGCACCTACGGCTCCATGTCGAGGACAACAAGTGCGTCATTCGGGAGGAAAGTGTCGCGCCTCCCGGGGGAAAGCCTGTCCGTGTGAGGGACGTGGCATTCTGGCCGCGGACACCCAAGGAGAATAGGAGGCTCGAAGAGTTCTTTTCTCCGGAACAACAAGCGGCATAACTAGATCTTTCGGCGCATGCGCGCCATGACTTAACGGCCTCCCTTTTGGGAGGCCGTCTTTTATACTCACAATGCTCTTACAGTCCCGCTACCCCCTGAAATCCGCGCGCTTCTGCGCCGCCTCGAGGAACTTCGTGAAAAGCGGGTGCGGGGTGAGCGGACGCGCCTGGAGCTCCGGATGGAACTGGCAGCCAAGATAGAACGGATGCTCGGTCTTCGGAAGCTCCGCTATCTCCATGAGCACCCCGTCAGGAGACTTCCCTGAGAACACGAGACCTTTCTGGGTAAGCCGCTCGATGTATTCCGGGTTTATCTCGTACCGATGGCGATGGCGCTCTTCTACGACATCGGTTCCGTAGGCTTCACGAGCGATGGTGCCTTCCGCTAGATGCGCTGGGTACGAACCGAGGCGCATGGTGCCGCCATACTTCCCTTCGGCGATGAGCGCCTTCTGGTCGGGCATGACGTCCACGACCGGATGCGCCGCGTTCGGGTCTATCTCGACCGTATGCGCCCCCTCAAGCCCGAGCACATTGCGCGCGTATTCGATGACGAGCATGTGCATGCCATAGCAGAGGCCAAAGTACGGGATGCGGTGCGTGCGCGTATACTCCGCCGCCTTTATCTTCCCTTCGATGCCGGTCTCGCCGAACCCGCCTGGCACGATGACGCCATCGTACTGCTCAAGCTTCTCGGCATCCTCCTTCGTCCCGATATCCTTCGCATTCACCCATTCGATGATTGCTTTGACGCCAACCGCTGCAGCTGAGAACTTCAGAGCTTCGATGACGGAGAGGTAGGCATCCGAGAGCACGAAATCCCCTGTATCGAAATACTTCCCGACAATACCTATCTTCACCGTAGGCTTCTCCACTTTCGTCCTGTCCACGAACTCCTTCCAGTCAGAGAAGTCGGCCGCCTTGTCCTTCGGAAGCGAGAGCGCATCGAGCAAAAGGTCCCCAAGATTATCCTTCTCGAAATTGAGCGGCACGTCATAGATGCTGTCGACGTCGGGTGCCGAGATGATGTGGTCAGGCGGCACATTGCACCAGATAGCGAGCTTCTCCTTACGCTTCTCGTCCATCGGGCCCTTGGAGCGCGCGAGTATGAAATCAGGCTGCACGCCGTACGAGTTGAGCTCGCGTACCGCGCTCTGGGTAGGTTTCGTCTTCATCTCGCCGAGCGTGCTCGGCACCGGCAGGTACGACACCATCACGAAGCGGACATCGTTCGGATGCTTGAGGCGCATGACGCGCGCCGCCTCGATGAAGAGCGCGTTCTGGAAGTCCCCCACCGTTCCCCCTATCTCGATGACGGAGATGCGGCTTCCGTTATGGTCGGCCGCGGCCTCGATGCGACGGAGTATCTCATCGCGCACGTGCGGAATGGCTTCGATGCACTTTCCGCCGTACTCAAGCGCGCGTTCGCGCGCTATCACCGACTGGTACACCATGCCGGAGGTCATATAGTCCTGGGTGCCGAGATCGCGCCCGAGGAAGCGCTCGTAGTTGCCCATGTCCTGGTCGGTCTCGAGCCCGCTCTTGAGCACGAATACTTCGCCGTGCTCGGTAGGGTTCATCGTACCCGCGTCCACATTGAGGTACGGGTCCACCTTCACGAGATTCACTTCGTATCCGCGCTCCTTGAGGATGAGGCCCATCGAGGAAGTGGCGATGCCCTTACCCACGCCGCTCATCACGCCGCCGAGGACGAATATGTACTTATGACCTTCCTTCGCCATACTTACACCTTCAGATACCTACGCACCGCGAGCCACGAAGCGAGCGCCCCTATCAAAATGCCTGAGCCCACGAGGATGCCGAACACCATCGCGAAGTTCGAGACGTAATAGTCGAAGAGGTTGAACCCGCCGAGCCAGCCCGAGAGCGCGCTCCCGGCGTACCACGTCGCGGGATAGAACAGGAGGAGCGCTATGACCGCAGCCATGATTCCCGAGAGGATACCGGCCACGATGAATGGGCCGCGGATATACATGTTGGAAGCTCCTACGAGCCGCATGACCGCTATCTCGTCCCGCGCGCTGTATATAGCGAGGCGGATGGTCGCAAGCGCGATGATGACGGATGCGCCCGCAAAGAGAATCACGACGAAGAGCCCTGCCTTCTCCATGGTCTGTATAGCGCCCGTGAGGCGGTCTATGACCGACTTGTTCTGGTAGTAGTTGATGCGGTCGACGATGTCGGTGCCGCTTGGGTCGTCCGCGAGGTGGTTCACGATGGCCTCGTACTGGCTCGGATCCTTCGCCTTTATGGCGAGCGATGCCCCGAGCGGGTTCTCGCCGAGCTCCTCGAGCGCCTGGAGCGTAAGCTGGTCGTTCGCGTGGCGGCTCTTGAACTCCTCGAGCGCTGCATCGCGGGACGTATAGGTAACGGTCGCTACTTCAGGAAGCGCTTCAAGATCGTCCTTGATGGCAAGGATGTCGCTTTCAGCGGCCTCGACGACGAAGTACACGTTCACGTCCACCTTGTCCTGCACGAGAGCGAGCGTATGGGTGAGGAGCGCGGAAAGGAAGATGAGGAATCCGACGATGACGAGCGTTACCGTCATGATGAGCACGGTCGCGAATGAGACAGCCCCACTCCGTGCGAAGTTCTTCGCGCCGCTCGATGCTATCCGTTTAAGTGAGGTCCAAAGCATAAAATCTATAGTACGTACTGACCCTGCAGGTCATCGCGGATAATCCTTCCCTTGTCCATCGTCACGACGCGCTTGCCGAGCGAGTCCACGACGCCCTTGTTATGCGTCGTAATGAGCACGGTGGTGCCCACGAGCTCATTTATCTTCTTGAGAATATCCATGATCTCGAAGGTGTTCATCGGATCCAGGTTCCCCGTCGGTTCGTCCGCAACGATGACGTCCGGCTGGTTGATGATGGCGCGGCCAATGGCGACGCGCTGCTGCTCCCCGCCTGAGAGCTGGTGCGGGAAGTGCCATGCCTTGTCGGTCAGATCGACGAGGCCGAGGATGTGCGGCACGTCGGAGTCTATCTCCTCCTGAGGGCGCCCCGCAGCTTCCATAGCGAACGCGATGTTCTCGTACGCCGTCTTGTGCGGGATGAGGCGGAAGTCCTGGAACACCATACCTATCTTCCGGCGGTAGTGATGGAGGGCGCTGCGCGGCACCGCATGCACATCGATGTCCTCGAAGAAGACCGAACCTTCGGTAGGCCGGTCCTCAGCAAGCAACATACGCAGGAGGGTGGTCTTCCCCGCTCCCGAGTGACCGACGATGGAGACGAATTCCTTAGGCGCTATCTTGAGGGTCACTCCATCGAGCCCGGAAGTACCGTCGCGATGTATCTTGGTGACCCGGTCGAAATAGATCATAGGTTAAACAACGGAAAGCATTATACCCCAGGCTCGCGGGAAGCGTCTATAAAATCATCCAGATCACCTGCAAGAACAGCGTCCGGGTTGCCTGATTCGTGCCCCGTCTCGTGGTCCTTCACCATTTTGTACGGATGCAGGACATAGGAACGCATCTGGGAGCCCCATTCGTTGGCCGTAGACGTCGCTATGGAGCGCCCTTTCGCCTCGGCATCGCGGCGCTCCTCCTCCATACGGAACAGCTTCGCCTGGATGAATTCGAGCGCTTTCTCGCGATTCGCGAGCTGGCTCCGCTCGCTCGATACATGAACCGATACGCCGCTCGGGGTGTGGGTAATCCGCACCGCGGTCTCCCGCTTGTTCACGTTCTGACCGCCGGCACCACCTGATTTCGCGAACTGGATATCGAGGTCATCAGGACGCAGCTCCACCTTGTGCTGCGCATCGAGCTTCGGGAGCACCTCGACGAGCGCGAACGAGGTCTGGCGCTTATCGTTCGCATTGAAGGGAGAGATGCGTACCAAGCGATGCACACCCGCTTCGTTCTTAAGTCTCCCGTACGCGCCCTTCCCTGTTATCTCAAGGAGGAGGTTACGGAACCCTCCATGGTTGTTCTCGTTCGCATGGAGCTCGAGCACGCTCCACCCTTTCGACTTCGCGTACCCCTCGTACATGCGACGGAGCATCGCGGCGAAGTCCTCCGCATCGTCGCCTCCTGCGCCCGCGAGCACGGCGAGCGTCGCGCTTCCTCCATCGAGCGAGTCTCCATCCCCTCCCTCCTTAAGCGATTGGTATTCAGCGACACGCCGCTGCGCCTCATCCTTGTCCGCCCAGAAATCAGGGCTCGCCATCAGCGCTTCTATCTCCTTCATCCGCTCCTCGGGACTCATGGGTGGAGTATAGCAAAACGGCGCCCGAGGGCGCCGCAGTCGCTAGTTCAGTCCCGCAGAACGTTTGATACGGACTAAGCCGTTTGCTCCGTTTTGTGGAGTCGGAAATTGTTCGACGGAGATTATTTTGTAAGCCATGTCATCGAAGGGAATCCAGTACCTGTCTTCCGGATCGCAACCCTGACGAACCAGGTCAACGAAGCTCGTTGCTCTCGTATAATTCTTCTCGATCAAGTTTCCGTTTGAATCGAAGACTTCTACCATGACTCCCATAGCTGCACCCATTCAAAGGACCAACGGTTACGATTATCGCGGCCGACGGACGACATCTCTGTCTAGCTAAACTATACACCCGGGTTGGAGCCACCTCCCGGGATTGAACCGGGGACCTTGTCGTTACGAGTGACACGCTCTACCAACTGAGCTAAGGTGGCTTGTTTGCGTACAATACCTAGAAATAGCAATGCTTTCAAGCATGCTTCTTCCAGCAGAACAGGCCGATAAGTGTACCAATAATACTTCCAACCAGATTCACGACGAGATCGATTGCCGTATTGTAGTAGCCACCCACGTCCGTGTCCGGAATCGTCAGCTTGGCGATGAACTCGATTATCTCGTTCATCGCGCCGATACCCATCGCACCGAATATCGTCAGGAGTGCGAGACCGATGGGATGGAACTTCCCATCGCGTGCGAGGAAGAAATAGACCGCGAGCGCAGCGATGATGGAGCCATAGGTGTGCACCACCTGGTCGAACTTTATGAACGTGAGCCCCGTCGGGTTATCGAGCGGCATGACCACATAGTTGTAGAGGACATCGTTCGCTACCTGTATGCCACCCCCAAGTATGTGGAGCAGCATCTGGAGCGAAAGCATCCAGAGGAGCCATGTCGGCAGGCACGTCCATTTAAGGGTGCAGGCGATGAGGGCGAGTATGAGCGCGACAGCGGCGATATAGCTGAGGAACTCCGTATTCCCTATCGATACGAAATAGAACGCCGCAATGACGATGTATGCGAGCGTGAACAGGCCGAGCGCTATCCGAGAGGGTGTGATGACATTCATGCGCTTACTGTTGAGTCTCCGCAGCTAACACTACTGACCATGAAGAATGGTTGAACACGACTGAGCCGATGGGCAGAATTGAACTGCCGACCTACTCCTTACCATGGAGTTGCTCTACCCCTGAGCTACATCGGCGATGTCGCCCGAAGGCGACCTTCGCAGACTACGGCATTTCCGCTACTTTTTCAAACTTCACCGTTCCCCCACCACGCCCCCGTATACTCAACCAGCATGCGTATAGCCGTGATAAACCTCCAGTCCGGCATCGGTATCACCAAGGGATATGGCCAGTACATCACCTCAGGATGGAAATACGTCCTCCCGCATGGGGCTAAGTACGTCCGCGAGGCGGGAGCGCTTATCGCAAGCGAGAACATCGACATCGCACTTATCACCGAGGTAGATGAGCGCGGGCTCCGTTCTGGCTTCCTTCCCCAAAGCGAGGCACTGAGTGAGTACTCCGGCCTTCCGCATACCCGGTTCTTCCCGACCCGCACCATCGCTCCGCTCGTGGTCGAAGGCAACACCATCCTCTCTCGGTATCCCATAGCCCATACGGAGACGCATCCTCTTTCCATCGGCACCATCCCCCGCGTTATGGGAGAGGTTATCGTCCAGATGGAGGGACAACGGGTCCACGTATTCGTGGCGCACCTCGGTATACGAAACATCGCGCGAGCGAAGCAGATACAGGATATCCATCGCATCATTACGGAGCGCAATGAGCCCGTCATACTCGGCGGGGACTTCAACGAACGTGACCACGAGGCCTTTGAGATATTAAAGACTGCGGGGTTCGCGCATATCGTGGCGCTCCCCACCTTCCCCTCATGGAAACCGGTCCATTCGCTCTCCGTGCTTTTCCTATCAGATCATTTCCAAGCTCCGGCAGCTTCGATACCTAACGCACCACCTTTCTCGGACCATTTGCCGCTCGTAGCGGAGACAGAGATTAAGTGACACTTAGAATGCGATAACGCTCCTGGTCTTCGGCCCGAAGTAGCCCACGGCAGGAGTAATGCCCTTCGCTTTCTGGAAAAGGATGAGCGCTGCGCGGGTCGCGTTCCCGAAGTATGTTGTCTCATTGCCTGATGAGCCTGCGCCAGTCCCGGCGACAGGGAAACCGTGCGTGTTGAGATACTTTTGGAGTGCTCGTACGTCCTCACCCTGTGAGCCGAGCTCGAGATCACGAACGGGAGATGGCGCTTGGGGCACACTACCCCCGAGTAGCGCCAGGAGAGCTGGAGGGAGCTGGATACCTGCCTTGAGCGCTTCCAAGAGGAGCGATCGGTTATCCTCGATAAGTTTCCTAACCGACTCAGTGACTGCCGCAGACGTCCCAGAAGGAGGAGCAGAAGCGGAAGGAGATGGACGATGTGAAGAACCGCCTCCTCCCCCACCTCCGCTATCCTCGTCCTCATCATCTTCCGGAACGTCGCACGCGCTCGTGTTGAAGGTCAGGTCGCTTCCGTAGCCCGTACCCACCCCATTCGTTGCATAGGCTTTGAAATGGTACTCGGTGGCGCACGTAAGGGATGAGAGCGCGCTTGAGTAGGAACCGGTCGAGAACGAGCCAGATTCGGTCGTAGTGGCGCCATAGCTGATCGTAGTCCCATGCACGAATCCGCGAGTCGTCGCATTGTCGCCTCCCGTCGCGCTTATGGAGCCGTTCAGAGTCGCGCCGGTAGTCGTGAGCCCGGAAGCGGCGGCGCTCGCTACGGTCGGTGCGGTATCCGGGTCAGGGGTTACATCGCCATCGGCGAACCCGATGAAGTAGTTATCGAAGGTCGCCGCATTGTACCCGTTGCTTACGAAAAGCTTCGTTGCGTCCGGGGTTATCGCTATGGCCACACCTGCATTGATAAGGTCCTGCGAGAAGTCGCCGTCTGCCACTCCCGTCACCGCATCGAGCGAAGCGAGCCCCATGATGGATTCCCCTCCTATCTCCGTGAACTGTCCGGTCGCATAAAGACTGCTTCCATCGGGCGAAAGGACCATCTCGCGCACGAGACTGTCGGCATTCGGATTGAATGTCGCATCGAGCGCCCCGTCGCTCGTGCTCACGAGACCGAGACGATTGCGCGTTACCCCTCCTATCTTAGTGAATCCTCCGCCCACATACAGTTTGGAACCATCGGACGAAAGCGCCAGAGCGCGCACGCCAGCGTTCCCTCCTCCTCCCCCGCCACTCGGGTGGGTAACGTTCGGGTTGAAGCCTGAGACAAGTGCCCCGTTGCTCGTATTCACTGCAGCGAGGCGATTGCGTGTCGTTGCACCTATGGTGGTGAAATCACCTCCGAGATACAACGTATTCCCATCACTGGAGAGTGCGAGCGTAGCGACCGTTCCGTTCGCATCGGGATCGAAGGCGCTGATGAGACTGCCGTCGCTCGTATCGAGCGCCGCGATACGGTTGCGGTCGCTACCGCCTACCGACGTGAACTTTCCTGCGACATACAGAACGGAATCGTCGGGCGAGAGCGCGAGATTGAGCACTTCCTCCCCATCATCGATGCTCGAATCGAACGCGGATATAAGCGAACCGTCGCTCGTATCGATGGCAGCGAGCCCGGCGCGCGGCGTACCGTCGACCGAAGTGAAATACCCTCCGATGTAGAGCGTCGTGCCGTCGGACGAAAGCACCCCGGCACTTATCGTGTCGTCTACCTCAGGAGTGAACGAGGCGTCGATATCAAGATCGCCGATATCGAACGCGGCCATCTTGCCGCGAGCAATCCCGCCGAGTGTCGGGAGGCTGCCACCTACATACAAGTGATCGCTGTCCGCCGAGGCTGCGATGGCGTATACATCGCTCCCCCTATACAGACCCGCATCGAATTGCTCCAATTCTCCTGTGGACGCGTCGAGTGCCGCGATACCACGACGGACCTCACCATCTACTGATGAGAATATTCCTCCTATGTAGACCGTATCTCCGTCTGCAGAAGTCGTGATGCTCCTTATGATGTGATTCGCCTCAGCTGCGAGGATATGCGATGTGCCATCGGATGTAGCTAACGCAAGTACCTGAATTCGCGGACCCGTGTTGATGTAATTACTGACATAGAGGATGGACCCGTCTTGGGATAAGCCTGCGGCTCCTATGCCATCGTCGAAGAATCCTGCTGGCACGCTATATTCCGTTGAGGAGCCGGTCGTCGTATCCATCTTTCCTAGGCGCCCTCCGAACGTAAAGATGCCCGTAAGATAGAGAAACTCGTCATCTGGGGAAGCGAGTATTGAACCGGGACTGCTCAACAAATCACTGGTATCGAGTGGAGCGGCAAGCGAGCCGTTGCTCGTCGAGACAGCCGCGAATCCGTTCGGATATGATGTGGCGTTCACCGAATTGAATGGGCCGCCTGCATAGAGCACCGTACCGTCCGGAGAAATCGCAATCGATGTGACAGATGGAGGTGATCCTCCCTCTATCAACGGGTCGAACGCAGCCACGATCGTACCATCGTCTACGTCTACAGCAGCGAGCGCCACTTGCGAGGTTCCTGCCATGGTCGTAAAAGAACCTCCTACATAGAGCACAGAGCCGTCCGGCGATAACGCAAGGCTGTAAATATCCCCGTCACTCGTGGGTGCGAAATCAGGATCCACGGAACCGTCCGGTAGGATATGGGCCACTCCGGTGCGGGCGAGGCCGCCGACCTCATCTAGGTCACCTCCGATGTAATACCCGCCTTCCCCGTCATACACTGCCGCACGAATGTAAGATCCCGGTTCTCCGCCGACAGATGCGTTATCCGGTACCGGTAGACTCGTCGTGGCCGATAGCAGAAGACCTTCAGTGATGGTTGCTGGATACTCCGGCGTGAATATTCGTTCGAAATCTCCACCCAAGAATAGTCGCGTATCCGTACCGATTATCGAGAACACCGCATCAGGTATAAGAATGTCATCTGTAATAGATGTTGAGGAAAACTCTGCATGCACCATAGGCGTGCAGAAAAGCGTGAGCGCGAATAGAATCGAAAGGTGCAATTTCATTATCCCAAGTATATCTTCTACAAAACATAAAACCACCCGGATGGGTGGTTTTATGGAATGCGCGGCTGACCGGACTCGAACCGGCGACCTATCGCGTGACAGGCGATCGCTCTAACCAGCTGAGCTACAGCCGCATTTGCTTCTCAAGTCCGAGGACCTGGATCGCTTGTTCCAATTTCTGCCGCTTACGCGGCAGGCATAAATCGGGGACTTGAGCAGTATTATACATAAACCCATACAGCGCAAGGCTATCTTATGGGCCCAAGGATGCCAGAAATGACTCCAAATATTCCTCGAGAGAGAATAAGAATTTCCTGAAGAATTGTGCTGGTGGGAGGACTTGCACCTCCGACCTTAGGTTTATGAGTCCTATGCTCTAACTACCTGAGCTACACCAGCAATATGAAGCACATTACACTCTTACGCCCTTCCCTTCAATCTACCGAGGATTGTTCCGTTATGCCCACTTCCAGGCCCGTACTTCCCTTTCGCGTAAACGAGCGCGCTACAATCCACTCAACTAGCCTCATGAGAGTTCTTGTCGTCGAAGATGAGCAGCAGATAGCGGAACTCCTCAAGGAATCCTTCGAGGCGCAATATTTCGCCGTTGATGTAGCGAGCGATGGCGAGCGCGGTTCCTACTACGCCCGCACGAACGACTACGACCTCATAGTCCTCGACAATATGCTTCCTAAGAAAGAGGGCGCGCAGGTGTGCCGGGAGGTCCGTGCCGCAGGCCGAACCATGCCCATACTCATCGTATCGGTCCGGAGCCATACGCTCGACAAGGTGGACCTGCTCGATGCGGGCGCTGACGACTATCTCGCAAAGCCCTTCGCGCTCGAGGAGCTTATGGCCCGCGTCCGAGCGCTGCTTCGCCGTCCGCAAGCGCTCGAGGGCGATGTGCTCCAGATAGAGGACATCGTGCTTGATACCCGGTCCGGTCTTGTGCACAAAGGCGAGAACGCCGTCCATCTAACCCGCAAAGAGTATATGCTCCTGCGCTATCTCATGAAGAACGCCGGCATCGTGCTGTCCCGCGGCATGATACTCGAGCATGTATGGGACATGGAGGTCGATATCTTCTCCAATACCATCGAATCCCATATCCTCTCGCTTCGAAGGAAGATGGGCGACCGAGGTAGGGATAGCCTTATCCAGACGGTCTCGGGACGAGGATATCGCATGGGCACCTAAAGATTCCTTTATCTTTTCTCCAGGAAAATTTTATCTTCGCTTTCGTATCATAGTAACCAATGAACTACTGCGTGATTAGTTAAGGAATCAGCTGATGGAGTCACCTGAAAGGCCGATCGCACTCGGTATCCATGCTCTCGTTCGTTCCTGGTGGACGAGCCTGCATTCCATCGTCCAGAACGATGGCTATGACCACGCCGAGGCCTTGCATTCGCTCAGCGAGATACTCTATACGAACCTAGAGCTCACCGACCTCGTGCGCGAGTCGGAGAAGAGCCTCGCCAAGATACTCAAGGCCGAATCGGTCACTATCCGCTTCTCGGAAGAGCGTGGCATCGATACCCCTGACTTCGATGCGCTCGCCACCGAGCACATCGTGGCGATACCTATCGCCATCGGTACGCACACCATCGGCACCATATCGTTCGAGAAGCGGCTGTCCGGGAAGCCGTACAGCGAGAACGACCTCAAGCTCCTGAAGACATTCGCGTACCAGGCTGCCACCGCCTTCCATCGCGCCCACCTCTATACGAAGACGAAGGAGCATGCGAATGAGCTCGAGCATATCGTCGCCAAGCGTACGCAGGAGCTGCGCCGGGCGCAGGCGCATGAGCGAAGGATGATAATCGACCTCTCGCATAACCTCCAGACCCCGCTCACCGTCTTCCGCGCGAAGCTCGAGCAGCTGAAGTCACAGCACCAGGAAGCGGAAGCGCTCGAGCTCGCCCTTAACGAGCTATCGGGCTTCATCCATGATCTTCTCGCTCTCGCGCGGCTCGACGGCGAGAAACCAAGAGCGCATGCCCTGTTCGATATATCGGTGCTCCTGAGCGACATAATCGAGGAACTTCGTATCATCAGCGCATCGGAAGGCGTACACATCGAGAGCGACATACCACCAGGAGTCGAGGTATACGGTGATGAGAAACACCTACGGCAAGCCGTCCTTAACATCGCGAATAACTCGCTCAAGTACATGCGAGAGGGCGCGGACAGACGTGTCGAGATTACCCTTACCCAAAGCACGGATGGAATACACCTCATTGTTCGTGATTCAGGGATAGGTATAGCGCCTACGGAGCTCTCCCGGGTGTTCGACCGCTTCTATCGTGGGAAGAACGTGCCGCTCACGGTACTTGGGAGCGGGCTCGGCCTATCCATAACCAAACGCATCGTAGAGAAGCACCATGGGCATATGGATATCGAGAGCGAGCTCGGTGCCGGGACCACGGTCCACGTATACCTACCCGCCCTAATCGGCGACGAAGCGGGCAAGGTTCACGAACTGGATAGCGAGGAAGCCGGCATAGAAGAGGAGGAGGATAATCCCTTCCTTGCGCGAGAGGACGGAATGGGAGCGAGCGAAGAAGTAGAAGAAGACGAACCCGACGAACATGAGGAGCGCGGACGCGACGAACTCGCTCGCCTCGACGACGAACCCGCCCGATAGGAGCGCGAGCATGCCGAAGATAGGTACGTTGGCTGCGGCCGACCCAAGGTAATCCCCGAAGGCGATGTCTTTCCGCTTCTCGAGCACGGCGCGCACCGCGATGACTATCTCGGGGATATTCGTACCCACCGAGAGCAGGATGAGCCCGATGAGCGAAGCGGGCACGTTCAGGTAGCTCGCGAAGAGCACTGACTGCTCGACGAGGAAGTGCGCGGCCCCGAATATCGCGATAGCTCCTACGAGTATCTTTCCGATATCGATGAATAGCGCGCGCTTCCCTCCCACGCTCGCCGGTACGAGCATCTCGGACTGGGACGCTTCCGGACGGAACCGAATCGCATACGCAAGCGCGAGGTATGCAAGGACCGCGAACCCGCCCTCAAGCATCGTTACCCTTCCGTCCGCGAGCAGGAGCGCAGGCAGGAGAATGACCATGAGCGCGAACGCAAGCGTCTCCTTCGATACGAGCCCTTTGAGCGAGATACCTTTCCCTGCGACCGCGAGGAACGGGACGATGAAGAGGAGTATGACGAACGAGGCGCCAACGAGATTGCCAGCGGACACGCCTGGCACGCCCGCAAGACCGGCGTTGGTCGCGACCGATATCTCGCTGATGGAGGTGAGGAAGCCCAGTACGAAGAACGCGGTGCCGAAGCCGCTGCGATTGAGCCGTTTGGCTATATTGCTCACCGAGTCGATAAGTATGCCGGCGAAGAACCAGACGACGCCTATCGAGAGCACGAATACGAGGAGGTGGGATACGAGGGACATATGACCGAAATATTGTACCGCAACGGGAAAGAGTGTGTCCGCATCGCTGTAGTTCATGCTCCATTCACCCCGCCGCCTATACGGTGGGGTCTTACCCGCATCCATAAGAACCGATGCCATGACGAATAATCCCATAGAGATAATAAAAGCGGACCATGCGACCGTAGAGGAGCTCTTCCAGGAGTACGAAGGCCTCGGTGATGGCGCAGTCGCCACGAAGCGCACGCTCGTCGATCAGATAATCGAGGAGCTCACCCTCCACGCAGAGATGGAAGAGACCCTCTGCTACCCTGCCTTCCAGGAAGCGTTCAATAAGGAGGACGACAAGATGGTCGAGGAAGCATACGTCGAGCATCAGGGCGCGAAGAACATCCTCGAGGAACTGAAGACGCTCGACCCCGAGCAACCGGAGTTCGATGCCAACGTGAAGGTGCTCATGGAGCAGATACGGCACCACGTCGAAGAGGAGGAAAGCGAACTACTTCCGAAGGCGGAGAAAGAGCTGCCTGAAGAGGAGCTTGCCGCCATGGGCGATGCGATGATGGAGTTTAAGGAATCAGGAAGCGAGATGATGGTATAGCAGAAAACCGCCCTCGGGCGGTTTTCTGCCTTGCTTGTTGCGGGGGCCGGAATCGAACCGGCGTCTGGAGGTTATGAGCCTCCCGAGGTACCTCTCCTCTACCCCGCTATATCTATGTTATACGCCACAAAAACCCTCGCCGCAACTATATCTCGCCGTGCTCGCGCATCACCGCCTCGTATTTGTGTATCGTCCGGTATGCAAGATGGTCGTTCAGCTGGTACGCCGACCCCTCGTGCGCGATGGAGTTACGCACCATATGCGCGTCCCAGGCATCGCGAATGGTCTTGAAGTGCGCAGGATCAACCGCCTTGAGCTTCTCCCCCACCGAGGTGCCGAGGTACCCCAGCTGCGTAAGCAGGTCATCGAGCATGATATCGGCCTCGAGTATGGCCTGCCGCCAATCGTTCTCGTGCGGGCTCTCGATAAGCTCCATGACGTGCGCCCAGCGATTATGGTCACGCCTGGTCTCGACGACCGCAGGATGCTGCGTCGCGTACTTCGGTGCCTCCTGACGCTTGGTCTCGAGCATGCGGATAGTGGAGTGGATGAGCACCGCGAGCGCTGCAAGCGATATAAAGAAGCAGAGGATGGTCACGACCACCCACAGCGCGCCTGCGAACGCGACGAAGTCGCCCCAGGCATCTCCAGTTCCGCCGATACGACCCCCCGTGAAAAGGTCGTAGAGAAGACGGAAGAAGTAAGAAACGTTGAGAAAATGGATATCGGAATCGCTTCCCATTAGTCCTTAGTATAGCGTCTCGCCGGTGACCGCGGCACCTATCCTGAACAGAAGGTCATCCGCTCCGTGAGGCGCGGTGAAATGGATGCCGGTCGGGAGCGTACTCCCATCGCGCACGACCGTTCCCATCGGTACAGAGATAGCGGGCATGCCGGTCAGGTTCGCGGTCACGGTGAAGATATCCTCGACATACATGGAGACCGGATCGCTCTTCTCGCCGAACTTGAACGCGGGCGAGGGCGTCGTCGGGAACGCAATGACATCCACGTCCGCGAACGCCGCATTGTATTCGTTCGTAAGCACGAGGCGAGCGGCATCTGCCTTGCGGTAGTAGGCATCGATGTAGCCCGAGGAGAGCACGAACGTCCCGAGCAGGATGCGGCGCTTGGTCTCGGCACCGAACCCTTCGGTACGCGCCTGTATGTAATCCTGGAGTAGGTCCTTCCCGCGCGCGGCGTGCCCGTACCGTATACCATCGAAGCGCGCGAGATTGGTCGATGCTTCGGCCGGCATGATGACGTAGTAGACCGGGAGCGCGGACGAGCTCGTCGGGAGCGAGACCTCAGTCACTTCGTGGCCTGCAGCCCTGAGCGCATCGAGCGTCGCATCGAAATGCGCACGGACGTCAGCATCGACTCCTTCTGAAAGGAGATGCATCGGCACGCCGATACGGAGCTTCTCCCCTACTTCCTTCTTTGGATAGGTATCGTCCCCGATGCTCGTCGCGTCGAGCGGGTCCTTCCCACGAATGGTCTCGTACAGTGCTTTCGCATCAGCGACGGTGCGCGCGAGCGGCCCCGCCTGGTCGAGCGAACTTCCAAGCGCGATGAGGCCGCTTCGGGAGACCGCGCCATAGGTCGGCTTCATGCCGACGAGCCCGCAGTGCGCTGCTGGCTGGCGGATGGAGCCACCGGTATCGGTACCGAGCGCGGCAAGGGCCATATTGGCTGCAGCTGCAGCGGACGAACCGCCCGAAGAGCCACCCGGCACGCGAGCGGTATCGTGCGGATTCAGTACCTTCCCGAAGGCGGAATGCTCGGTGGAGCTTCCCATGGCGAACTCGTCCATATTCGTGCGTCCTACGAAGAGAGCACCGGCTTCTTTGAGCTTCCGGGTTACGGTCGCATCGTACGTCGCCGTATGATTCGCAAGCATCTTCGAGGCCGCGCTCGCGATATGCCCCTCGATGAGGATGTTGTCCTTCATCGCGAGCGGGATGCCGCACAGGAGCGGTGCCGCATCCCCTTCTTCATCGATACGCTTCTGCGCATACGCTATCGCTTCCTCGTCCGCCTCGAAGAGCTCGAGGTATGCATTCAATTCCGGATTGCGTGCAGCCGCTTCAGCCGCCACCGCATCCCACAGCTCGCGTACTGTTATCTCCTTGGCGCGGAGCTTCTTCCCCGCTTCGATTATGGAAAGCTCGTTCAGTAGCTTACTCATGGGTAAGTATCTTCTTCACAAGGAGATGGTTCCCGTCCTTGTCGGGGAATTGGTCGACGAGCGCCTTGGTGTATTTCCCCCTCTCATGCGGCTCGCCGTCCTCGCGGAACACGTTCCGGACGAGGCCTGCCGTCGGAGTCTCATGCGCGAGCGTGAGCTCATCGAGCTTCCCCACGTACGCAAGCACTGCGTCGAATTCCTTGGTGAAGGAAGCGAGCTCCTCCTCGGGGACCTCTATGCGCGCGAGCGCGGCGAGCTTCTGTACGTCTTCGGGAGTAGCCATTGCCGCCACTTTATCACAGACCGAGCCGCTTCTTGAACTCGCGCTCGTCGATGACAGGAACGCCCAGCTCATGCGCCTTCTCGAGCTTGCTCCCGGCTTTCTCGCCCGCGAGCACGAAGGTCGTCTTGCGGGAGACCATGCCCGCGACTTTCCCGCCCGCCCGCTTTACCATCGCTTCGGCACGCTCGCGGGATAAGGTAGGGAGCGTACCGGTTACGACTATGGTAAGTCCCTCGAACTTCCCATCCCTATCCGGCATGGCGACACGAGTTATCTTCACCTGTTCGCTCAGGCGTTCGATGAGCGCCTGATGCTCCTTGTCGTCGAACCAGGACGCTACCGATTGCGCTACGATGTCCCCCACCCCAGGAACCGCTTCGAGGTCGGCACGACTCGCATCCTTGAGGCGCTTCAAGGTATTGAAATGACGCGCGAGCAGGAGCGCCGTCTCCTCGCCAACATGATCGATGGAAAGGCCGACGAGCACACGATTCAGAGGCACCGTGCGTGCCTCTTGTATGGAAGCCAGGAGCTTCTGGACCGAGACCTCCTTGAAGCCCGGCAGCGTTATGAGCTTGTCATAGGTGAGCGTGAAGATGTCATCGAACGAGGATATGATGCCCTCTTCCAGAAGGAGCTTCACCGTCTTCGCGCCGAGCCCGTCGATATCGAATGCGGACTTCCCCACGAAATGCGCGAAAGTGCGCGCGAGCTGCTCGGGAGAACCGAGAATCTTGCACCGATGCGCGGCCTCCCCCGGGACCCGCTCTATCGCGCCGTCACCGCCGCAGAGCGATGAGGTCGTCGGGAACTTCCATTTCTTCTCCTTGCCGGTGCGGAACTCGGTAAGTACCTGCACGACTTCCGGGATGATGTCGCCCGCTTTCTGCAGCACGACGGTGTCACCGACGCGTATATCCTTCTCCCGTATGAAATCCTCGTTATGCAGCGTCGCGCGCGCGACGGTCGTCCCCGCGACCGAGACCGCCCGCAGGTTAGCGACCGGCGTGAGCTTCCCCGTACGGCCCACCTGAAGCCCGATGCTCTCGACTACTGTCGTCACCTGCTCCGCCGCGAACTTCACCGCGATCGCATAGCGCGGACCTTTGCCCGTGTGACCCAAGAGCTCCTGCTGCTTCCTGCTGTCCACCTTCACGACGATGCCGTCGATGAGATAGTCCTCCTTCTCGCGCGCAGCACCCTCCCACTCCTTCCAGAACCGGATAATGCTCTCGGTCTTCTGTACTTTCTTCTCGTTTGGATTAACGGGGAGCCCGAGCCCGCGCAAGTAATCGAGCTCGCCGCTCTGGGACGCGGGTACTGGTTCGCTCGTGCGCTCTACGTCATAGAGGAACGCATGGAGCGGACGTGCGGCGGTCACTGACGGATCGAGCTGGCGCACCGAGCCCGCCGCGATGTTGCGCGGGTTCGCGAACAGTGCCTCCCCCATCTTCGCGCGCTCCTGATTCGCCTTCGCAAAACCCTTACGGCTCATATATATCTCGCCCTCGACGATGAGGTCGACGGGACGCGTAAGCGTCTGCGGGACGTCGCGTATCGTGCGGACGGCATGCGTTACGTCCTCCCCTATGGTGCCGTCGCCGCGCGTGGCAGCGAGCACGAGCTCGCCCTTCGCATAGGTCAAGATGATGTGGAGGCCGTCTATCTTCAGCTCGCACACGTACTCGGGATCGGTCGTATCCCCTACCTTCTCGAGGGCACGGCGCACCTTCATGTCGAACGCCCGGATCTCTTCTTCCGTGAACGCATCGTTCAGGGACCACTGCGGTATGGCGTGCTTCGTCTTCCGGAGGGCCGCGAGCGGCTTGCCCGCAATGGTCTGCGTGGGTGAATCCTTGACCACGAGCGTCGGGTACTTCGCCTCGAGCTCGGAAAGCTCGCGCTTGAGGGAGTCCAGCGCCTCCGGGCTTATCGGGGACTCGTTCTTCTCGTGGTACAGGGCCCGGTATTCCTGGATGCTCTTCCGGAGCTTCTTTACGCGCATGCGCACGCCTTGGGGGATCGCCATATACCCCTCAGTATACCTAAAACGCCCTAGTACGTGACCTTGAGACCACGCTCGACACGCCGCTGATCGGTCGTCACGCAGCTGCTGTATCCAGTCGCGTATATGCCGGTCGCGCCCGACATATTCTTGGTTATCGTAACGCGCGCATTCGAGCCCGATGGCGTGCACGGGATAGTCATGGTGGAGGTGCGTACGGCCCCGGAAACGGCGGCCGTAACGGCAACGGTCTGGTTATTGCACCTGATGCTCGTGGTCGCGACCGCGGCACTGAACGCATTGAACTGCTGATCGGCATAGAGCCCGCATTCGAGCGCTGAGTCAGCGTTATAGAACGCGACCTGGGAGTTGCGCGCGGTCGAGGAAAGGATGACCTGCTTGTACGCGATATCGACGAGCGCAAGACCCACAGCGACGAGCACGGAACTCAGGATGACCGCGATGAGGAGCGTGAACCCGCGAGGAGAGGTGGTCATCATAGCCAGTTGTAGAGGTTATCGGTCACCGTAACCGTGAATGGGGTGTGTGCCGTATTGAACGTAACGGTGACGGTGAGCTGGGTCTCGTTCGCGCTTATGCTCGTAAGCTTCACCTTCCTCGTGAAGCGCGTAGCAGTGAACCCACTGCCCGTCTGCTGGGTGTAGAGGGAACCTGAGCTTACCGTCAGAACCGGGCAGGTAGACCCACACACCAGCACGTTGGTCGTGCCCGTAGGGTCCACGACGCAGCCATTGGTCGTGGTGCAGTTAGGGCTGCCGCCCGTGCCATCGATGCCGAAGAGCCATGAGCGGGGCGTACTCGGGTTCGCGAGATTGTACAGATAGTTCCCATCGCGTACGGCACGTACGTACTCGATACCCTCTTCGGCAAGCGCCGTCGCTATTAATTGGTCGCGCGCCGCGTACGAAGCGAGCAGTCCCTGCTGGACCATCTGGAAGGGCCCTAGCACCGCTATCACTATGATGGTGATAGCGACGAGGGTCTCGACGAGGGTGAAGCCTTTCATATTAGGGGATATCGAGCAGGCGCTGCGTACCGCTCGTCTGGATGACGAACGAGGCAGTCTTTCCGGCATCGGTCTCCATCGTACCGCGTACCGACACCGTTACCTGGGGCTGCACGAGCGCGTTCGCGCCCGTGGTTCCGACGCCACGCACATTGAACGAGAGGCTCGTGATGGTTATTCGGGGATCCGTAAGCGGTATGGCGGTCGCGTCCGAGCAGGTAGTCACTGCCGATCCGCTGCACTGGCCGATGGTCCCCGAGGTATTCAACCGATAATGCATCGGCTGATCCTGGCTATCGCAGAACGTAAGGCGCGTGAACGTACCGTTCGTACCGCTTGGTGCAGTGGCGCAATTAACCGTGGTCGTACCGCCCGTGTAGTGGGTGCCGGTGCGCACGTTACGTATCATGCTCTCGATGCCGAACGAGAGGTTCGCCACGAGCTGGTTGGTCGCGCGCGCTTGCCTATCATGGCTGATGAGCGCGAGATAGAGTCCCATCACGACGAGCATGACCATGCTGAAGAGGCCGATGGAGACAATGAGCTCGAGGAGGGTGTATCCGCGGACAGGTGTACGCATCATAGGCAATCTGTGACGGCTACCTGGCCCACCTTCGAGACGACGACGCAGCGCTCGGCGAGGCCGTCCGGCGAGCGCAGGTATATCTTCGCGTCGCGGAGCGCGAGCAGCGTTCCGCTCGTCGTCCTCCCGAAGATGATGGTATCGGTAGAGGGACGCATGAACGTGATGTGCATGGTCTCGAAGTCCCCGGTGGTGGAGCAACGCAACGCCCCGCCGACGAGCGCGCTCCCGCAGAACTTATATATATTGAATCCCCTGCTGAGCGAGTAGGTGCGGACGAGCTCGGCAGGCGTGGCAGACGGGTCATAGATGCAGTTGCCCGGATGCGTCTCCGGCGACGTCGATGGCTGCGTATGACCGGGACAGAGGCCCGATTGAGTGCTGCCAGGTGCGGACGGCGAGGTATCGGCGAAGAGGATATAGGAGGTAGGAGTGAGGGTCGAGAAGCGGACACCGTACCCTGCCCCATACACGCTTCCCGAGACACGGCTTGAAAGGCCGAGCGTCTGCGCCTCGCGTACGGAGAATGCAATCGTGTACGTCGTATCAGTAAGGAGGAGCGAGCGGTTGAACGTGCTCTGCCCCATCACGGCGATGAGGGTCACGATGACGATTATGGAAAGGACGACGAGCATCTCCACGAGGGAGAAGCCCCTAACTGAGGCCGCTCCCTGTTTTGCGTCTCTTAGAAAAGGAATGGGTTCCATTGGGTGAAGAATGCGAGCAGGAAGCCGGCGGCCAGGAACGGCACGAACGGCACCTCAATACCTATTCTATGCCCCTTAGGCGTAGCTACCAATATAGCGATGCCGCACAACGCACCTATCCAGAAGGAGAAGATGAGGCCCGGGAACGCAGCGGCGAACCCCACCAGGAGCGCGAGACCGAGCGCGACCGGACTATCCCCCAGCCCCATCAAACGCCCGCGCGAGAGCGCATGGAACAGGAAGAATGCAGTGCCGATGATGCCGGCGAAGAGAAGCGTGAGCCCGAAGTCCCGTATGTCGAACGAGCTGAGGTAGCTTGCGGTAACGGAGAGGGCGACGAAGAGCGTGGACGCTGCCGGCGGCACGATGGTATGCCGCATATCGTAGAGCACTATGAACGCGAGGACGCAGAGCGCTCCGAGGAACGGCATGAGCACAGGAGCGAGCCCGAACGTAAGGTACGAGAGCGCGAAGAGGATGCCGAGCGCGGCTTCCGTAACCACATAGCTTAGCGGAAGCCTGATCCCGCAATACCCGCACCTCCCATAGGTGGAGAGCCAGGAAGCGACCGGAACGAGGTCGAGGAGCCCGAGCTGGGTGCTGCATGAATTGCAGCGGGAGCGGTCGCTCGCCCATCGCTCTCCTGTATAGAGGCGCTCAGAGAGCACGCCGATGAAGCTCGCGAGTATGGCGCCGAGAATCCCGAACGCGAAAGCTAGAAGCGTCATGCGTTCAGTATAACGGACGTGAGCACATGCGCGCGCGGCTGCGCACAGGATTATTGGCAATCAAGATCCGTGCTTGCCTGCAGGAGCGCTATCGAAGAGGTCGCAACTCCTCCAACGCTATCCACGCAGTAGAACCCCCCGGTCTTGAGCGCAGCCTCCGCTGCCCACAGCGCATCGTCCGAATTGCATGAAGCCTGCAGCTGGGTCGTCGGGCCCGTCCCTATAGTATTGCCGCCGCCCGCAAGTGTCGCACCCCACACGAGCGTGTAGATGCTCTTCACGTCGGCGCCCGCGTTGTCGAGGCACACGTTCACGAAACTCTTATTGTTCGCGTCGTGATAGAGTTCCGCTTGAGCACGAACACCGCTCAGGTTCGACCTGACTGCGGCGTCCTGACCCTTATCGCGTGCGACCCGTATCGAGGTGAGCACCACCGACGAGAGGATGCCGATGATAGCTATCACGACGAGGAGCTCGATGAGGGTGAAGCCCTTCCGGGCGGATGAGGTCAGGTGCTGCATGCGACTAAAGTCATTGATATGGGCATAAGTATAGCGTGCGCATGGGAAGTAAAAGCAAAAGCCCCGAATGGGGCTTTTTTGCTTTTCCTACGTGCGTAAGGCTAGTAGGTGGAGTCGGAGTCGCAGTTCGCGTCCGCACTGATAGCCGGACCAGGGTTGGTACTGCTTGCGTAACCCGTGGAGTCGACGCAGTAGATTTCAGCCGTGGTCGTCTTGAGCGCTACCATGGCTGCCCAACGCTCGGAGTTGGCATAGCAGGACGTTGCAAGCGTTGCGGAGCTACCGGAAGCACCGAGCGCAGCGTTAACGCTATCGCCGATGACATTCGCGCCGGTTGCGGCGCAGACGCCCGTACCGCCCGTACCGGTCATGGTAGGTGCCGTGACGGTCGTGGAATAACGGTTGTTGTTGCTGTCGTAGAAGATTTCCGCCTCAGCACGAGCTGAAGAGAGGTTCGATTTGACCGCCGCGTCCGCACCCTTATTGCGCGCGGTGTTGAGCGATGCGAGCACCACCGACGAGAGGATGCCGATGATAGCTATCACGACGAGGAGCTCGATGAGGGTGAAACCTCGAAGATGTCCCTGACGGATGCCTGAAGGTGCAAGATTCATAATTATGAAGTGATGGTTACGCGGTTACGAGTAAAAATATCCGCTTGCTCCTATTGTACGAGATGATGCATCGCGTATTTCGCTGCGTGTGGATAAAGGTCATCCGTAGAGGAAACGGAACCGACTATATCGAACCAGCGAGATTGTAGATAGGCACGAGCACCGAGGCGAGCAGGACACCGACGCCAAGGCCGAGAAGCACGATCATCATCGGCTCGATGAGGTCGACGAGCGTGTCGACGGCATTGCTCACCTCGCGACGATAGAACTTCGCGAGCGTAGTGAGGATATTGCCGAGCTCGCCCGTTTCCTCGCCCACCTTCACCATGGCACTCATGATTCCCGGTATCTCCGGGTGGCGCGAGAGCGCGTCCGAGATAGGTGCGCCGCCCTTCACCTGGTCTCCCACGTCCTTAAGCACCGCTTCGTAGCGTGCGTTCCCCACCACCGACGCGGTTATCTCCACCGACTCCACCACCGGCACGCCGGACATGAGCATCGTCGCGAAGTTATCGGCGATGCGGGAGAGATAGAGCTTCTCGTAGAGGTCGCCGATGTACGGCACTTCGAGCTTCAGGTCATCGAAGAAGAGGCGACCCGGCGGGGTCTGCGCCCAGCGGTACGCGAAGAAGCCGCCGACCACGAGCGCGATGAGGAAGAAGAAGCCGTAATTCACGAGGAACATGGAGAGGCCGATGACTATCTGCGTATAGAGCGGGACCTCCTGGCCCGAGTCTATGAGTATCTGGCTCACCTTCGGGATGACCATGGTGAGCATGAGCGCCATCACCACGAAGAACACAGTTATGACGAAGGCTGGATAGATGAGGGCGTTCTGCGCCTTGCTCGCGACCTCGTACGTTCGGTCGAGATAATCGGCGAGATACCCGAAGGTCTCGGAGAGCTTTCCGGACTCCTCGCCCGAGCGCACCATGTTCACATAGAAGGTAGTGAACACCTTGGGGTGGCGCGCCATCGCCTTGCTGATAGGGCTTCCTCCTTGGAGGTCGTCAGCGACCTGCGTAAGTATCTCGGAAAGGTGCCGGTTATCGACCTCAGCCGCAAGCAAGCGGAACACGCGGAGCGCGGAGACCTGCGCCTCGAACAGCGTCGCTATCTGCCGCGACAATATGACGATATCCTTGTTCGAAACGCTCTTGAGGAAGCTGAACTCCACCTTGAGCGGATCCTTCTTCCCCATAGGCTCGATCGAAGAGACGATGAGGTTGCGCCGCTGGAGCGTCGACACCGCGACGTCCATCGACAGGGCCTCGATAGTCCCCTGACGCTCATGCCCATCGGTATCGAGTGCTCGGTATGAAAAAAGCATAGGTTAGAGGTATCGTTCGAAGGTCTTCGGGTCCATCGCGCGCTCGTACGCGTGCTCAATGGTGACTTCCCCCTTCCGCACGAGCTCGGCGAGCGAGCGGTCCATATCTATCATTCCCTCCTGGCTCGAGGTCTGCACCACCGTCGATATCTCGTGCGTGCGTCCTTCGCGGATAAGGTTCGCGACCGCGCTGTTGTTTATGAGGAGCTCATAGGCCGGGACCTGGCCGCCTGATATGCGCGGCACGAGGCGCTGAGAGAAGATGCCGGCAAGGGAGCCTGCGAGCTGCACGCGCACCTGCGACTGCTGGTTCGGCGGGAACATGTCGATGATGCGGTCGATGGTCTGCGCCGCGTTATTCGTGTGGAGCGTCGAAAGCACGAGGTGTCCCGTCTCGGCTGCGGTGACTGCTGCCGAGATAGTCTCGTAGTTGCGCATCTCTCCCACCATGATGACGTTCACGTCCTCGCGGAACGCCGAGTTGAGCGCTGCGGCGAAGTCCGGCGTATCGATATGCACTTCGCGCTGATGGATGAGGGACTTCTTCTGCTCGAAGAGGTACTCCACCGGATCCTCGATAGTGACGATGTGCTCGGCGCGTGTCTCGTTGATTCGGTCGATGATAGCGGCGAGCGTCGTCGACTTGCCCTGCCCCACCGGACCCACCACGAGGAAGAATCCCTGCTGCTTCTGGCTGAACACCTCAAGCACCGAAGGAAGGTTGAGGTCCGTGAACGTGCGTATCTCCTTCGGGATGAGACGCATCGCGATGACGACCGCGCCCTGCACCACGTACCCGTTCACGCGGAAGCGGTTGCCGTCGGTATGCGCGAGCGAGAAGTCGACAGCCTGCTCGGCCTCGAACTTCGGCCACATGTTCTGCGGAGCTACCGATTTGAGCATCTCCTTCGTCTCGTCCGGCGTGAGCACGGCCTCCTGCACGAGCGGCACGAGCGCGCCTGCTACACGGATAATGGGAGGAGAACCGACCGATATATGGAGGTCGGAACCACCTTCGCGTACGACCGTATCGAGGAGCGATTGTATACGATTCATCGAGGTCATGCAGGATTAGTCTCTATTATCTTTATAGTCTCCGTGAATACTTCGGACGGGATGGCGGAGGCCTTGATGATGTACCCATCGGCCTTGAGCTCCTTCGCACGGTTGAGGTCGGCGTCCTGTCCCTGGTTCGAGAGGATAATGACCTTCATGCCCGGTGCGAGATTCTCCTTGCGGATGACATCGAGTATGTCGAATCCGCTCATTCCCGGCATCACGACGTCGAGCAGGAGCGCGTTCGGCGCCGGCTGCTCGCGGAGCGCAGCGAGAAGCTCCTCGCCTTTTGAGAACGCGGTCACTTCGTGGCCCGCCGCCTTGAATTTGACGGCGTACATATCGAGTAGGAAACGGTCATCATCTACGAGATAGAGGCGATAGGTGTTCATACGACTGGTTCAGGGAGGGTCTCTTCAGGTTCGTCGATTGCGAAGTAAGTGCCGCCCAAGGTATTGACTTCCTCGAACGGTATCTCGCCAGCGAGTGCCTTCATGATAGCATCCTCGCGCATGGTATACATGCCTTTTGCACGCGCTGCGGCGAACACTTTCTCCTCCTGCGGCTGGGCGAGCACCACCTGCTCGAGCTCCTTATCCATCTCGAGGAACTCGAAGACAGCGAGGCGGCCACGGGTACCGTTCGGGCAGTCCGGCGTCGCCTGGGCGTGGTAGATATTGTCGAACGCGGGCAGATTCACCTTGGCCGAGGCAGGCAAATCCTCGAATTCTTTCTCAAGGAGCACTCGGATGGAGTCCGACACCGGCGTGGCCTGCCCGGCTCCCGGGCACAGCTTGCGCACGAGACGCTGACCGACGGCGGCGATGAGCGTCGGCGCGATGAGGTACGGATCGACACCCATGTCGATGAGGCGCGGGATGACGCCTGCGGCGGTGTTCGTGTGGATGGTCGAGAAGACGAGGTGACCGGTGAGCGCAGCCTGTATAGCAAGCTGCGCCGTCTCCTTATCACGTATCTCTCCCACCATGATGACGTCCGGGTCCTGACGCAGGATGGAGCGGAGTCCCGAGGCGAACGTGTAGCCGATCTCAGGACGGACCTGCGATTGCGCGACGCCCGGTATCTCGTACTCGACCGGGTCCTCCACCGACACCACGTTGGAGGCTTCCCTATCGAGCGCCGAGAGCATAGCGAACAAGGTCGTCGATTTACCCGAACCCGTCGGCCCTGCGACGAGGATGATGCCGTACGGCTTGCGGATGATGTCCTTCACGCGGGCGAGGTCCGAAGGGGAAAGGCCGAGATCATCAAGGGAGGCGATGGACTTCGCACGATCGAGGATACGCATCACGACCTTCTCCCCATCAGGCGTCGGGAACGTCGAGACACGGAAGTCGATACGCCTGCCTTCCACCGTCGCCGAGAAACGGCCGTCCTGCGGCTTACGCTTCTCGTCGAGGCGCATCTGCGAAAGGATCTTGATGCGCGCGACGACCGCCGGATGCACCTTGGTCGGGAGCTCGAGCGAGGTATGCAGCTCGCCATCCATGCGGAAACGCACGCGGGTCTTCTCGTCGGTAGGCTCTATGTGGATGTCGGACGCACCTCCTTCCACTGCGTATCGGAGTATGGTCGCCACTATCTTCGTGACCGGAGCATCCGCCTTTATGGCTTGCTCCTCGACGATGCCCGTATCCTCCTCCTTGTCCTGCTGCATATCTATCTCGAGCGTGCCTTCGTATTCGGTGAGCGCCTCGCCCACTTCCCCGGTGAGGTTCTCGTACTCCTTTATGACGCGCGCGAAATCGGTCTCGCTGATGAGCGAGAGCTTGTATGGCATGCCGACCCGGGATGATATGAACTGCAGCGCATCGAGCGCTTCGAGATTATCCGGGTCGACGATACCGACCTCGAGCGCAGCGTCGGCGATAGCGAGCGGGACGAAGCGATAGTGGCGTGCGGATTCCTCCGGGATGAACTCGAGCGCTTCGTGCGCTATCTCCTGCGCCGGAAGTATCCTGTACGGCATGTCGTACCGCTCGCTCTTCGCTTTCAGCATCTGCTCGACCGTGATGCCGCGCTTCTCGAGAAGCGTCTCGATGGACGTCGCGGAACCTTTCGCTTCCGCGGTTATAGCGGCAGCGTCCTCCTGCTTGAGGAGTCCGGTCTCGACGAGCAGCGAGAGCGTATTCATATATGGAGTGCGGCGCAAGAACGGAGCATGCGTCCATGATAGCGCACGAACGCGATGCATTCGTGCATAAGATCGCAGCGGCTGTGGTTAGCGACCGAGCGGAGCGAACGGATCGTTGCGTCCTGGCACCTCAGGCGTGATAGCGGTATGGATATCGACGAGCGCGAGGAAGCGCGGATCGCTGAAGATGCTCGTATCGAAGACGATGGAGTCGAGCTCGCCGGCGAGCGTCACGAAGTTGGCTTCGCTTGCGGTAGCAGCGCCTCCGGTCACCGATACCGTGCTATCGGACTCATCGTTCTTCATGAGTGTGTACCCCACGGCGAGCGCGATGATGACGGCGAGCGCGACCAGGACGGCTACGGTTCGCGAGATATGGAAAGAGTTCGGGTTCATATGATATTAGCGGAGCCAGTAGAGGCGGAACGTCATGTTGTAGGTATAGACCCCCGTCTCGGTGGTCTGCACATCGAGCGCGATGAGGTCGAGCGGACGGAGGCTCACCTCGACATTGTCGAGGAAGGTGCGGAATGCCGCATAGGTCCCCTTTCCGCTCATCGTGAGCTCGATGGAATCGACCGGATGGTCACTCGGCGTTATGACGCCATCCGCCGCATCGTTGCTAGCGTCCACGGCGACCTCCGTCGTATCGAAGTTCCCGAGCTGGATGCCCGAGCGCGTAGCGAGCGCATCGAGGTCGAGGATGAGCTGCACGTTATCGACGCCGTCCGGAAGGAACGCTTCGAGGCGCGCGAGCGACTCGGGCGGGATGTTACTGCGCTCCTGCGAGAGCTGCGCCTCCTTCTGCCTGAAACGCTCGGCGGCCTTGAGCGCGCTGTCGTAGTCATGTATCTGCTGCTTCGCCACCGCGATAGGTCCCGTAAGCGTCGGGTTGATATACCCGAAGAAGAGGCCGATTGCGAGGAGGATACCGATGACGGGGATGAGGCGTGACATAAGATTATGGTTGCGTAGGCACGGTTTCGACCGGTGGCGCGACCGGACCTCTCCATATAAGTACGGACGGGTCGAGCTCAGCCGATAGCGTGAAATCGATCAATCCCTTCTCCTGCGTAGAGATGCCGGAGAAGATGGCCCGCTTTATGCGCTTCTCGGCCGCGAACGCGGAGGACTGCGCAGCGAGCGCGTTGAAATTGCGTGCGCTACCCGTCATCTCCAGGGTCGCGGTCCTGTCTTCCTTCGTCGCTATCTTGAGCGAGTCGAAGGTAACGCTCTGCAGCGTGAGCGTCTCGAGCACATCGAAGTACTGCGAGAGCGCGACATGCTGATCGAGGAGCATGCCGGTCGAGGAGAAGCGGTTACGGAGCCTGAGGAATTCCTCGACGGTGGCCCGGCTGATGCTCGCTTCCGCCTCACGCAGCTGTTCCGCCTTAGCATCGCGCGCGGACTCGAGGAACTTGAGATAACCGAATATGCCGGCGGAAGCCAGGAGCGCGAGCCCTGCGACTATCATCGCGACGAGCATGAATACGTTCACGCCGGAGCGAGCGCGGCGCGTGGTCGCGACGGGCTGTTTCGGCACGAACGAGGTAGGTACGGTAGGAGGTAGTGCCACGATGTTCAGTATACGCGGTCAAATAATGGAATGAGTGCCTTTATACACACCGCTACTCAAGCTCCTCGAGCTTGCGGAGCGCGAGCCCGACGGCCACCGCGAACTCCGGCCCTATTTCTTTGAGCACCGGCTGCATGAACGCGGGTGTCTGCGTCTTGCTGAACGGGTCGGCGACCTGCACATCGAGTGAGAAGAACGATTTCGCGTACGCACCGAGCTCCTTGGTCACGCCGCCCCCACCCGTGAGTATGAGCGTCGAGATGGCCTTGCTCTCCCCCGCCTCGTACTGCATCATGGCGCGCTTCGCTTCCTCGAAGATGCGGGAGAACACGAGCTCTATGGTACTGCGATCGTAGGACGATGCGCCCGCAGCCTTGAACCCATGCTCCTTCTTGAGGATCTCCGCCTTCTGTATGGTCATGCTGTGCGCCGTCGCGATGGTGCGCGTTACGTCCTGGCCGCCTTTCGGTATATTGTGCGAAAGCGCCACGACGCCATGCTCGACGACATAGACCTTGGTCGCGGACGCGCCGATATCGAGCACGAGCACCGGCTTCACCGGCTCATCCACGACGGAGCGGATAGTGCTGAATATCTCTATCTCATAGAACGTCGCTTGGAGCTCGGCGCCGGTCACCACCTGCTCGAGCAGCTTCAGCTCATCGTTATGCACCGCAACGAGGAGCACATCGACTTTCTGCGGTGCCTCCTTCTGCGCTTCGGTACCTCCCTCGGGTATCGGCTGCGGGAGGATGAACCAATCGAGCTGCACTTCTGAAACAGGCACAGGGATATACTTCCTCGCCTCGAGCTCGATGATGGTCTTCTGTTCGTCCGCATTCTCCCTATACGGGAGCGTCACGAGCGTAAGCAGGGAGCGGGAGAACGGTATGGAAACACCGGCCTCGTTCGTCGTGACATTCGCCTCGCGAAGGAGGTCCTTGAGCGATTCCGTTATCTTCGCCGCAGGAAGGTTCGTCGCGGTTCCTACCTCGCCGCCCGAATACGGGCCGAGCGCGAGCTCGCCATATGTTTCAAGCACGGCAGTGCCACCCTCGCGGCGGAGCTGGACCACTTTCAGCGATGAAGAGCCGACGTCGATGCCGATAACGCTCTTGCTCTTCTTCGTGCTTGCGAACAGCTTCGAAAGAAAGCTCATGGGGCGATTGTATCATGCAGGTATGCGCATCCTGTCGCGATTGCTCGACCTCCTCTTCCCTCCGCGCCCGACGGCGAAGGTTGTGCGCGATGCCTCATTCGCTTCTATCGCTCCGCTCGTGTCGCCCGAAGCACGTTCCATAGCGGGATATGAGGGTGCGGCCCTACTGCCTTACCGGCACCCTCTCGTCCAGGCGCTCATCATCGAGGCGAAGTACCATGGAGACCAAAATGCGCAGTCGCTGCTCGGCGCTGCCCTCGGGGATTATCTCTCCGACTTCCTGCGGGAGATACAGGCATTCTCCGAGCAGCGTATCGTGCTCGTACCTATACCGCTTGGAGCGGCACGCCTGCGAGAGCGTGGACACAACCAGGTCGAGGCAATGTGTACAGCTGCCATCGCATCCATGGGGAACCCCCCTCCCTTCGAGACGATTCTCAAACGGAGGCGCGATACTGAGCCGCAGACGACGCTCAGTAAGCAGGAACGAGCGAAGAACCTGGAACAGGCGTTCTCGGCAGATACGGTCGATTCGTCCTGCACCTATATAGTGGTGGACGACGTTACGACCACCGGCGCCACATTCCGTGATGCGGTGCGGGCTCTGCATGAAGCAGGTGCCCAGCACGTCTACCCGCTCGCGCTCGCAGGATGAGCTCGCTTGGCGCAATCGTACGCGAAATGATAATTTGATACAGCACCGCATTGGAGACGTGGCTGAGTGGTCGAAAGTACCTCACTGCTAACGAGGCAGGGATTAACGTCCCTCGAGGGTTCGAATCCCTCCGTCTCCGCAACGTTTTTACTTCCGTAGAGCGTTATCACAAACACCATGAAAAGCTGGGTTAGGAGAACCATATTCATACTCATAGGGCTGTTCGCCCTCGTCGGACTCGCGTTCACCGCGGTGTTCATCGCCATGCAGTTCGGCCTATTGAATGTGCGCGGCTCCATACTCGAACGGAACCAGTTCTTCGCGAACGCAGCGAGCGCACCGGTTAGTCCTGCGGCCCTAGCCCAGCCCTGCGTCGATGCCACGAAGAATGAGTGCGACTGGAGCGAGACGCCGGAGTGGGTGGTCGTGGCCGGCGGACTCGAGAAGGATGCCCTCATCATCGAGCGAGTGGCGAAGGAAACCGATGTGGACGCCCGCCTCATCGCAGCCGCGGTCATCCCCGAGCAGCTCCGCTTCTTCACCTCCGAACGTGAGGTATTCAAGCGGTACTTCGAGCCGCTCAAGATACTCGGCTCTCTCTCCCAGTTCTCGCTCGGCGTTTCCGGCATAAAGCAGGAGACGGCGAGGGAGATAGAGCACCACGCGCTCGATGCCGCTTCCCCGTTCTATCCGGGCGCTAAGTACGCATCGCTCATCGAGTATCCGAAAGGCACGAACACCGATGCCGAACTCTACAAGCGACTCACTGATGCGAAGGACCATTACTACTCCTATCTCTACACCGCGCTCTATATAAAGGAGATCGAATCGCAATGGGAACGTGCCGGCTTCAGGAATGAGCTCACGCCCGCTATCGCCATCACCCTCTTCAACATCGGGTTCGAGCGCTCGAACCCTAACCCGGCACCCGTGGCCGCAGGAGCTTCCATACAAGTAGGTGGACGAGCGTATCCGTTCGGCGTGCTCGGCGGCGAGTTCTATCGTTCGGAGGAACTCACGCATATATTTCCTCGATAGCTTCACGAAGCGCTCATGCGCAACCGCATAGGATGCGGGCATGAAGAAAACCAGCCGTATAAGCATCGAAGGACGCCTATCCCGCACGCCGTCGCGTACCGATCCAATCGCCCGTTTCGAGCGATTGCTCGGCATACAGCTTCCGCGCCTCAGCACCCCCGCACCCCGCCCTACGTGGATACACTTCCCTCCTCTCGTTACCTAACGACGATGGGGCGGGTATGGAATCCAACACACGATTATCCTTCACGTAGTCCCAGTTTATGAATACGAGAATCCTTTGGGTGCTTCTTATAATCGTCATCGTCCTTGTCGGTGCATGGTTCGCGTTCGGTCGTACGACATCTGACGTAGCTGACACAACAGACGTAGTGACTACCGCTACGACCACCGACACTAATGTGCCAAGCCCCGCTAAAACGGTAGTTGTGACGTACACGGACCAAGGGTTCAGCCCAGCGACCGCGAGCATCAATGTCGGGGACACGGTCCGGTTCATGAACCAATCCTCGAGCGATATGTGGGTCGGTGCGGACGAGCATCCGACGCACACGAACTATGACGGCACCTCAAGGAGCGAGCACTGCGCGGCAGCGGTGAACACCTCGTTCGACCAGTGCGCACGGAGCGGGAACGGCACCTCCTGGAGCTTTACGTTCACCAAGGCAGGCTCGTTCGACTACCACAATCATGCCCGTTCGGACGATGGCGGTACCGTCGTCGTAGAGTAGTATCTACGGTATGCGCGTACCCCTTCCTGAACTCCTGCTCCGCGTGGCGGTAGCATTCTCCTTCGCCTATCCCCCGGTAGCAGCCCTTATCGACCCCGACTCGTGGCTCGGCTATTTCCCTGCGTTCATGCCGTCGTCCATCGTACTGCTCCACATCTTCGGTGCGTTCGAGATCCTCATCGCGCTCTGGATACTGTTCGGAAGGCGTATCTGGATACCGAGCGGCATCGCTGCGGTCGTGCTACTCGCCATCGTCGCGTTCAACGTGAACCAGTTCGACATTCTCTTCCGCGATATCTCCATCGCGTTCGCAGCAGCAGCCCTCTCGGCACTCCATTACCGGAAACGTTCACGGGAGGTGACGTACAAGTAAGGTATGGAAATTACTCGTACGCGGTCAGCCGGCGGTATCGTCCTTGGGGATGGTGGGACGGTGGCACTCGTGCAAAGCCGTAGTAGCGGATTCTGGACCTTCCCCAAAGGTCACGTGGACGAGGGGGAGACCGATGAGCAAGCGGCACGGCGCGAGATATTGGAAGAGGCGGGACTAACTGACCTCGAGTACATAGACGACCTGGGCGAATTTGAACGTCCGCACATACTCCCTGACGGTTCTGATGATCCTGGGGAGACAAAGGTCATCAAAATGTTCCTGTTCGCTGCGGTGCCACACGCACCGCTCGCCCCCACCATGGAGATGAAAGATGCTAAATGGGTACCGTTCCGCGAACTAGCAGATCACATCACCTACCTCAAGGATAGAGCATGGCTCGCAACGGTCGCGCCACGCGTACGCGAGGCGATACAGCGCGACTAAGAGAGGCTCAAGAAGAGGAAGAGCGCGATAGGCGCGACCCACACTGCCCAGTCAGCGACACTTTTGCGCCAGAGCTGGCCATAGTACTTAGGATGGAGATAGAACTCCTGGAACGAGATGAAGAGCACCGCGAGCGCGAGCAGCAAGTAGAGAGCCATATCGCTTCCGAACAGGTCTTTCGCAACGAGGGTCGCGAAGATTATGAGGACCACTGCCCCAAGCAAATGGCATGCCTGCCTATACGCGAGCACCTGGTACCCGAAATGGCCGGGACCGAGCCTGCGACGCGCCCGAGCGAGCGCTAAGTCGTACGAGCGCTTGCCTCGTACCCATTCTCCCTTTATCTCGTTCCGGAACGGGTAGAACCTGTCCGGGAGCGTGATAAGGAATGGGTAGACACCCCCTCGCTGACTTTTCTTGGTTCGGTGTTTTTTCACGCACTCAGTATAGCGCTACTTCCGAACGGCTCCTGCAACTGCCTTAACTACCCGCTTGTCGAGGATGTCGGGGATTATCTTAGCCGGAGTAGGCTTCGCGACGAGTGCCGCAAGTGCCTTCGCCGCGCGGAGCTTCGATGCGTCCGTAATCCGCGTCACTCCTTTATCAAGCGCTCCCCGGAATACTCCTGGGAACACGAGTGCGTTGTTTATCTGGTTCGGGAAGTCCGAGCGTCCGGTCGCGATGACCATAGCCCCACCCTTCTTCGCTTCTTCGGGAAGAATTTCAGGCATCGGGTTCGAGAGCGCGAACACGATAGCCTTCTCGTTCATAAACTTCACGTCTTCGGCCTTGAGAAGGCTAGGGCCCGATACGCCGATGAATACATCGGACTCGATGAGCGCCTTGCGGAGATCCCCCTCTTCGTCCGCAAAGATAAGGCCTTCGTCGATAAGCGCTTGCTTGGTCGCATTCAAATCCTTCCGTCTTTTCCCTATGATGCCGCGGCTATCGACTGCAAGGATATTCACCTTAGGCTGATACAGCTTGAGGAGCCGTATGATAGCGACACCTGCCGCCCCTACTCCGCTTATTGTTATCCGCGCGCCGTTCCACTTCTTTCCCACCACTTGCATCGCATTGATGAGACCGGCGAGCACCACGATAGCAGTTCCGTGCTGGTCGTCATGCATGACGGGTATGTCGAGCGCTTCGATGAGCCGCTTCTCGATATCGAAGCATTCGGGAGCTTTGAAGTCCTCGAGATTGATGCCGCCCCACCCCGGCGCTATCGCTTTGATTACCCGCACTATCTCATCGGGGTCCTGCGTATCGAGCACGATGGGCCAGGCGTCGATGCCGGCGAGCTCGCGGAAGATGAGCGCTTTCCCTTCCATGACCGGGAGCGCGCCGTACGGACCGATGTTACCGAGACCGAGCACCGCTGACCCGTCGGAGATGACCGCGACGGAGTTCTTCTTCACCGACATGAGTCGTGTGTCCTTCGGATGCTTCGCAAGATGAAGCGATGCGGCGCCCACGCCCGGGGTGTAGTAGAGAGCGAAGTCGTCCTTTGTTTTCATCTTCACACGGCCCTTCGTCTCAACACGAGCTCCGGTCTTCTTGAACGCGTCCACTACCTGTTTCGGTGTCTTAGCCATGAGAAGGAGTTAGAGCGTAAGTATATAAAGAAAGCGGCCTCGCACCACTGTGGATGCGAGGCCGTACTCCCTAAAGCTTATTTACACACTGCGAGAAGCGCTTTCCCGGTCGCGGGGCCCACGATGCCATAGCCTGCGCTACCGGCTGCAGCTATCTTGTTCTTCACCTGGAATGCCTTCACCGCCTTATCCGTAGCTGGCCCGAAGAACCCGGTCACCTTCCCTTCGGGATAGACGCTCTTGTCCTGCGCGAGCATCTTCTGGAGACGCGTCACTTGCCCGTTGGTCTTCGCGTCCGTGCTATCGAGCTCAAGGGAACCCGTGAATGCTGCACAGGAGCCTGAGACCGGAGTAGATGCTACTACTGGCGCGGGTACGAGCGTGACCGGGTCCGTTGCTATGACCGGCACCAGACTATACCGCGCATTGAGCAGGTTGCGCGTCGCCGCGTCGAGCGTGCCACTCTCCTTGATGCTTCGCGCCTTCTGGAACGCCTTAAGCGCATCCGTTACGCATTCACCCATCCGTCCGTCGAGCGGGCAGTTTATGAGCGTCGATGGAGCAGCTGGATAGTACCCTTCGGCCTTGAGAGCGTGCTGGAGCGCGTAGATAGCGATATTTGAAACGGGTGCGGGTTTCAAGGCGGTGCTTGTCGCCGTCTGTCCGGTGGTTGCAAGCGCATAGGGCTGCGGGTCGAGCATTGCCACGAGATCAGTCGTCCAGGTATACGGGAGCGCCTTCGTCTCGTATTTGCCGGACGCATCTCCCCCGAAGAAGTCGCGTACGCCGCGCGCGGTCTGGAGCGCGTAATCGGTGAAGACGGTGTTGCGGATGTTCTCATCGATGAACTTCGGTTCGTATATATAACCGTACTCGATGAGGATGCTCGCGACGGCTGAGGTGCTGTTCGCGCCGAGCGCGATGAGTTCCTGGTCCTCGACGACACCCTTGTCCTCGATAGGGAGCGTGGACTTCGCGGTGAGCTTCGTTACCTTGTCGAACACGTCCTCCGCGACGTCCTTCGATACATCTCCATTCCCGAACTGACTGTCCGGCACGTATATAGCGAGGCCAGTGTACTTCCCTGCGCCATCAGCAGTTCGGTCGCCTGCATCGTTGAGGTGCACATGGATCATAAGGTCGACATCGTTCTCGTTCGACCACTTCGTGATTCCATAGAGGCGGTATGCAACGTCGCCCGGCGCAACGTTGTGCCCTGCCTGCTCTTCGTTCTCTTCCACTTTCCCGCGCTTGAGCAGCTTCTTCATCTCCTTCTTATGCGTCTCGACGAATTTCTTTATCGTCTTCATGTTCCGTTTGAAGTACGATGCGAGGTCATCGTTCCAACCGGTCATGTCGCGTGCGACGAGGACTTCGAGGTTAGGGTCCGCGCGTAACTCGGTGGCGAGCTTCTCCGAGAGCGCGACGGCAAGCTCGCGCTCATAGTATCCAGCGTACTGCGCGCCGCCATAGGTCGGCTCGTGCCCCGGCACGATGAGGATGCGGACTTTGTCGCCTCCCGCCGCAGCTTCCTGGTACGCGGCTTTCAGTTCAGCTGACATAGGCGCCTCGCTCGACGCAAGCTTCGTCTTGGTCGCTGCTTGTATGAACGCGGTTGGGAACGCGAACAGGAACGAAACGATGAGCGCGACCGCGATGACGATGGACCAGTGACGTGAGTAGCGGAACATATATAAGAGACTATACCTCAATAGACGATGAAGAATGCATGTTCTTTCATGAAGGCGCGCGGACATCGAAAATCGTATACTTCCCCTATGCAACCGGAGGACCTTATCGAGAAGCATTTCACTCGCCTGAAGCCCGACCAGAAGAAGGCGCTTGCGAAGCTAGGTCTTGCGACCGTGCGCGATCTCCTCTACCACTTCCCCGCCCGCTACGAAGCGGCAGGACCCACCGGCACCATAGCGGGAGCCACTCCAGGCGCCGATGTCACGCTCTATGGAACGGTCAGGAAACCGGAGACCCGTAAGGCATGGAAGAGCCGCAGGCCGATAGCGGAGGCGTGGCTCGAGGACGCGTCGGGCCGCATCAAGATGATGTGGTTCAACCAGCCGTATATCGCGAAGACGCTTCAGGACGGCATGGTCATCCGAGCGACCGGAAAGATAGCGGGCGAAGGCGCGAAGCGATACCTCGCGAACCCGGAGATAGACAGGACACCCATTACGAGCGAGGACGTGCACGATACGCTCTTCACCGAAGCGAGCGTCGAGGGGGAGAACACCCTCTATGCCATATACCCTGAATCGAAAGGGGTCTCCTCCCTATGGTTCCTGCACGCACAGAAGCGATTGTTCGAGGGCAGGCTCCACGAGACGATACCCGACCCTATCCCTTCCGACATACTCGAGCGATACAATCTTCCATCGCTCGCCACCGCGCTCGTATGGATGCACGCTCCCCGCAAGCTTCCTGACGCACAGGCTGCAAGGAAGCGCTTCGCATTCGAGGAAGTGTTCGCGATACAGCTCGGCATGCAGCGCGAGCGCAGTTCAGCGGTAAAAGAGAAAGCTCTTTCGGTCGAGACCGACCGCACCGTACTGAACGATTTCATTGCCTCGTTCCCATTCCCGCCGACTGCAGCGCAGACGCGCTCCATAGAGAGCGTCGCGCTCGACTTCGAGCAATCGCATCCGATGCGTCGCTTGCTCGAGGGTGACGTGGGTAGCGGTAAGACCGCGGTCGCAGCAGCCACCGCGTACATGGTCGCAACGTCGCGACCGCCCGGACGCAAGAGCGGCACGCTCCAGGTCGCCTATATGTGCCCGACCGAAATACTCGCTAAGCAGCACTTCTCCACCTTCGTTTCGTACTTCAAGGACCACCCTATCCCCATCGGCCTCATCACCGGGAGCGAGTGCCGCAAGTTCCCGAGCAAGGTGCGTAAAGAAGAGTCCACGAAGATATCGCGCGCGCAGTTCAGCAAATGGGTCAAGAACGGCGAGATACCCATCGTCATCGGCACGCATGCGCTCGTGTACAAGTCACTCGAGTTCCAGAACCTCGCATACGCCATCATCGATGAGCAGCATCGCTTCGGTAAGGCGCATCGGCAGAAGCTCGTGAAGAAAGACGGCATCTCCCCGCACCTCCTTTCCATGACTGCGACCCCTATCCCCCGCACGCTCGCGCTCACCATATATGGCGACCTGGATATCTCGCTTCTCGATGAGATGCCTGCAGGAAGGAAGCCGGTCATAACGGAGATACTCGATATAAAGACGCGGGAGAAGGCGTATGAGCGCGTGCGAAGCGAATTGGCAGCGGGTCGCCAGGCATATGTCATCTGCCCCCGCATCGATGAACCGGACCCGACGAAAGAACTCGCCATGCAGGCGAAGTCCGTTAAGGCGGAAGCGGAACGCCTGAAGAACGAAGTCTTTCCTGGTGTTTCCATAGACATCCTCCACAGCAAGATGACGCCCATAGAGAAGGAGAAAGCGATGGAGCGCTTCGAGAAGAACGAGATGCAGATACTCGTCGCGACCTCCGTCGTCGAAGTCGGCGTGAACGTGCCGAATGCGACCGTCATTCTTATAGAGGGTGCGGAGCGCTTCGGTCTCGCCCAGCTCCATCAGCTGCGCGGCCGCGTCATACGCTCGACGCATCAGGCGTATTGCTTCGCGCTGCCGGAGAAGTTCAGCGGCCAGACGAAGGAGCGATTGAAAGCGCTCGTTACCGCGAAGAACGGTTTCGAGCTCGCTGAGTACGATCTCGCGCTGCGTGGTTCCGGGGAGCTGTATGGAGCGCGCCAGTGGGGCGTGTCGGACATCGCGATGGAAGCGCTCAAGAATATAAAGATGGTGGAGGCTGCCCGAACGGAAGCCGGAAGACTCATTCGGGAAGACCCAGAACTTACGGACTATCCTGCGCTCAAGGAGCTCGCGCTTGAGGCCATGGCGCACGTGCATCCGGAGTAGGAAGTGCTAGAGTCCCAGGTAGAAGCCACAGAGGAGCTCGCCATGAGCGACCAAAAACAGAAGCAGGAATTCGATTCGGACTTCGGCCCGTCCAATCCCGTAAATAAACAAGCTGCAAGGGATCACGGACTTCGTTTCGATTCCCGCAAGAAAGCGTACGTCGACGAAGATGGCTGCCTTGTTCGCGATCGCTTCGGCCAACGGCTTTAGGAGAGCGATATGAACATAGAAGAACCCCGGCGCGTGCGCCGGGGTTTCGAACTTCCTATCGATTATTCCACCTCCATGAGCTTTCCATCGAACCCGGGTTCATTCCAGACGGCGATATAGAAAGATTCTCCCCCGAATCGGACCTCGAGGAAGGGGTCAGGATCGCCTAAAATACGACCTGCCAAGTCCTCAGGAATCCACTTGAACCAGGGCCCATAATCTTTCGTGAGCTCATGCACAAGGAAAGAGGTCTTTGGAAGCACTTCTTTCACACGCGTTGCGAGCTCGAACACTTCACGAGGAATCAAGTTCGAGTCCCTCGTGAACCAGCCCGCTCCTTTGATGTCCGAGACGCGCCACTCGCGGCGAGGAATGAGGGCGTGCTCGACCCACGTGAGGAAGCAGCCAATGCCGAAGATCATCCCCCACGGAAATGCGACCGTCTCCCGCACACTCAACGGGCTCACGAGCGCCGCGATGAAGATCGCGATAATCGTGACCGCGCCCGACACCATGAGCGGAATGCCGAACATTTTCGTGATGATGTTCACGATATTCCGGGCCATCATCATTTTGTAACGCTCGACGGATGCACGAGAAAGTGGAATGACGCCGATGCCGATGAGCGATTTCAGCAGGACGAGGTCGGCAGGCATCTCGACCGTTTCGGCTTCCGTTGCTTGCTTGAGGCGCGAGTAGCCGAAATCTTGGTCAACACGCGCGGCGAATTCCCTCCGTTCAGCAAGAATTTGTTTGGCGTTGACCGCTTCATTGATCTTCGAAGCCCGTCTGTCGATAAGGGCTGCGATCTCGTCCGGCTTCATCCGGAACAATTTTCGATTAGACATGACGAACTCCTTCCCATTTGAGAGGTCTTAACAAACTCCGGAAGCACTTAACCACAGCGCTAGGAGGAAGACAATCAGTGCGCCCTCTTGGACTCGAACCAAGGACCGCGGAGGTATAAGCTCCGTGCTCTAACCAACTGAGCTAAGGGCGCCCTGATAATCTACACCGAACTGCGACGTACGCCAAAACAGCGCCGGATTTCTCCGGCGCTGTTCTATATCTCCTCTTTATATATCTATCTTCGGCGACTCCTCGTCCTCCTTCGTCTTCGGTGTTATGCCGTTCGCAATGAGGAGCTTCTCGAATTCCTCGCGTTCGAGCGTCTCCACTTCAACGAGCTTCTCCGCGATGGCGTCGAGCGCCTTGCGATGCTCGGTGAGGACGCGCCGCGCGCTTTCCTTCGCTTCTTCGATGATGCGGGTGACCTCGGCATCTATCGTCGCGGACACGTTCTGCGAGTAGATAGCGTCGCTATGGGCGCGGTCAGCGGCGAACGCGACCGGCCCTATCTTGTCCGACATGCCATAGCGTGCGACCATGTCGCGCGCTAGTCCGACAACGACCGCGAGGTCGTTGGATGGTCCCGTCGTGAGGTCATCGAACACCATCTCTTCTGCGACATAGCCACCGAGCGTTGCGGCGATGTCATCGAGGAATTCCTTCTTCGACTGCATCCTCCTATCCTCGAACGGAAGCTTGAGCGTGTACCCTCCAGCACGTCCGCGGCTGATGATGGAGATCTTGTGCACGGGGTCAGCGTATGGAAGCACCGACGAGACGAGCGCGTGACCGCCCTCGTGGTATGCGGTGACGAGCTTCTCCTTCTTCGAGAGGAGATGGCTCTTTCGCTCAGGCCCGAGCATCACCTTCTCGATGGAGCGGATGAGGTCGTACTGCGTTATCTCCTTCCGGTTCTCACGTGCAGCGAGAATGGCGCCCTCGTTCATGAGCGAGTAGAGCTCGGCACCCGAGAAGCCAGGGGTACGTTCCGCAATGACTTCAAGGTTCACGTCAGGGCCGAACGGCTTCTTGCGGGAATGCACGGAAAGTATCGCGAGGCGGTCCTTGCGATCCGGAAGATCGAGCATGACGCGCCTATCGAAGCGTCCAGGACGCAGCAGCGCTGGGTCGAGCACATCAGGGCGGTTCGTTGCGGCAAGGATGATGACCTTCTCATTCGGATCGAACCCATCCATCTCGACGAGTATCTGGTTGAGCGTCTGCTCGCGCTCGTCATTGCCGCCGCCAACACCCGTGCCGCGCACGCGTCCTACGGCGTCTATCTCATCCACAAAGATGATGGCCGGAGCGACCTTCTTCGCCATATTGAAGAGGTCACGCACGCGTGACGCACCGACACCGACGAACATCTCCACGAACTCCGAACCCGATATCGAGAAGAACGGTACGCCCGCTTCGCCCGCAACAGCACGCGCAAGCATCGTCTTTCCCGTTCCTGGGGCGCCCATGAGAAGGATGCCCTTCGGGATGCGTGCACCAATATCGAGGAACTTCTTCGGGTTCTTGAGAAAGTCCACAACTTCCATGAGCTCTTCCTTCGCTTCCTTCGCGCCTGCAACGTCAGCGAACAATATGCGCTGCGTCGTATCGGCCGGGTCTATCATCTTCGCCTTGGACTGGCCGAAGCTGAATGCCTGCATGCCCGCTCCCCGCACCTGGCGCGTGAGGAACCAGAAGAGGATGGCGAGGAAGAGGATAGGGAGGAGTATCGGAGCGAGGTTGAAGAACCAGTACTTGAAACCCGACTCAGTCGCGATGGTTATCTGCGTACGGGCGAGCTCTTCGGGTGTGACGCCGTATACCGCGAGCGTCTCGGGGAGTCCCTGATCAGGATCCTTCATCGACTTCTTCTCCGTGCCGTCCGTGTACGTGAGCAGGAGCTCGTTCCCTTCTATCTTCACGACGGTGAGCGCTCCGGTTTTCACGTCAGCCGCCACCTGCGAGAGCGCTATCTCCTCTTTCGCCTTATCTCCTCCGAACAAGAGGGAGAAGATGCTCATCAAGAGAAGGAACACGAGCACCGTCGAGAGGAGGTTGCCCATGAAGCCTGGGGTACCGGGCGTGAGGAAATTGCGCGGACCCTTGCCCTTAGCTGGTTTCTTGCCGTTCCCTTTCTTCGCTGGCCCGTTCGTCTGCTGAGTATTCGGCGAGGCTTTCTTGTTTGGGGTGATGGATGCCATTTTTTGAGCTTACTTCCCGACACTATACAATAAGGCGAATTGCTATGGAAACGATGAAGAGAGAGCCTATCGCCATCATCACATCAGGTGGCGGCATGAAATGCGCGTATTCAGCGGGCGCCCTTGTCGCGCTCGCAAAGGAGCTGAAGCTCACCTCGCCCGACATCTTCGTCTCGGCATCGGGCTCGGTCGGCGCGATGTTCTACTACCTCGCCGGACAATACGACGACATAGAGAAGGCGTGGACGCGATATCTTCCCTCCCCGCAGTTCATCCGGTACGCACCGTTCCCTGCGCTGCGCATCAATTACATGGTCGATACCATCCTCAAGCAGTACCTTCCGCTCGATGTCGAGAAAGCGGAAGCGAGCCAGACGAAGTTCCTTGTGCCGGTCACTGATATACGGTCAGGCGATACGCGATTCATCAGCAATGACCTCTGGCTTAATCCGTACGAAGTGATGCGCGCTGCGACCGCGATACCCCTTCTGTATAACGGGCATGTGAACCTGGGCAGTCACAGCTATCTCGATGGCGATTTCACCACCGGTATCGCCGACCTCATCACGGCTGCCATACAAGCAGGCGCTAAGCGCATCGTCTGCATCACGAACACCGACGCGCCGACGAAAGTCGGCAAGGCAATTCTCCGGGTATATGGAGCGCTCCTATCGCCAGGGCTCCGCCGCGCTCTCCTGCGCGATATGGCGATGACGCAGGATATCGAGTGGCCCGGCGGCATCAAGTTCTCGCTCATCTCCCCCACCTCCCCGCTTCCGACCGTGCTGTATAGCCGGGAACGGAGGAAGGTCGTTGAGGCGTTCACGATGGGATACGAGGACCTGCTCGCCAAGCGCGAGGAGATAGAGGAGCTGTTCGGTAGCAAGCCGACTCGCGATACAGTATCGGTATGAGCCTCGTCCAGAACAAGAAAGCGCACCTACGGTTCGAGATACTCGAGTCGTATGTCGCTGGCATGGAGCTAACCGGCGGCGAAGTGAAGAGCCTGCGCGCCAAGCATGGGTCCCTTGAGGGCGCCCGGGTGATAGTCCGGGGCGGCGAGGCGTACGTGGCTGGCATGACTATTCCCCCGTACCAGGTGAAGAACACTCCGGAGTCGTACGACCCAGAGCATGTGCGCCGCCTGCTCCTTTCTAAGAAGGAAATAGCGGAACTTTCTGACGCGGAGTCCAAGAAGGGCTTGACAGTAGTGCCTTTGGAAGTGTATAATAGTGGAAGGTACCTGAAGCTGAAGGTCGCTATCGTGCGCGGTAAAGGAAAAGCCGACAAGCGAGAGGACTTGAAGCGAGCCGACGCCAAGCTCGACATCGAGCGGGCGCTTCGCGGGAAGAAATAAGCGGGCCAGTCGCGTTCCGGACACGATCTCCTGATAGTGTCCGGAACGGGGGTGACCGGCTTTGACGGTCTGTACTTTGAGAGACGTGCGACGCGATGGAAGATTGCTGACCATCTAAATCCCGCAATCAACCAATACTTGCAAACAAAACTGTTGCAAGCGTGAAATCACCTTTCTTCACTGCAAAGGACTTCACGTTCGCTTACGCGTAAAAGCTTCGCGCTTTCGCCTAAGCGACGTCTTCTTCTCTCGGTTTTCGTAGCGAGGGGAAAGGGCGGAATCTTCTACGGAATCGGCTCATGCTCTCCTAGGCACCGAGCTTAAACAACAGGATCAGGAAGGAGCGTTTTCGCTAGCGTTCTTATTCTCCTTCTGAAGCATCAACACTAGCTATGCGTCGTAGATTCGTCCTCAAAGCCAGATTCGGACCGGAGTTCAACTCTCCGCACCTCCACAATAGTAGGTATAAGAACAAGATCCCTCGACCGACTCGGTCGAGGGATCACAGTCATTGATTTATGCAGCTTTTTTCTTCTTCCGCATACGCTCGACCCTTACCTGGTTACGCAGGAGCAGGACGGTTTGAGCGGGTTTGTAGCCCTGGGCGGCCCATTCTTCGAGCGTCCGGTTCCACATCTGCTGCTTATTCCAGGCAGCAACCTGCGCCTCCAGATATGGGAGGGTTCGATCATCGAATGAAAGCTTGAGGAGCATATTCTCCCAGCCGAGACTACTGATCATGTTGAGAAGTCGAGGACGCGACTCTCGACACAGCAGGATGATGTCTCCCAGCTTTTGCGCATCTCCAGGATAAATCGAGCGTTCACCGACGTTCCAAGCGGTCTTTATGAAGGCCTGCATGAAATTCTCGAGCACCTTACGATGATGATCTTCGTCCGTTGGAAGGTTGTTGATGCCGTGCTTCGGATCGAGGAAGTCGAACAACAATTTCAAGAGTTCAAGGTCTTGCTCACGGCCACCCCAGTAGTGGAACCATCCGGGATTAGCTCTCGATCCTTGATTCGACACCCAGCCGCCGAAGAACTTCACGCAGAGCACCTCCCATGCCTTCTTGGCGATCAAGCGACGCAACTCGACGGAAGTGTAATCGTACTCTTGAGGCGGATTCGACCGACGCAATGAAGTTTGCATACCGTCGGTGCGGTATTGACGTCCTGCGTCATCGGAACGACTGCCAATGAACTTGCCGTCCCGCTCGGCGTGGCCGTCCGCGATGCCGAAATAGAACGTGGCTTTTGCATAGATGTCGCTGCCTCCAGCGTCGAAACCGTAGTGCAGAAGACTGATAAGCTCCTCCGCTGTAGTGACGTCTTGCCATCGCTTGAGCCATTGCTCCCAAGAAGCGATGCCGATGATTTTCTTTTCCAGCAACGGGTGCCGGGAAGATGTTTCGGTCGTCATTTCACACTCTCCTTTGATTATCGCCCAGCTATTTAGGGCGGGACTTCCAGCGTGAATATATCTAATTCCTTCGCTTTTGAACAGGTTCTAATATCGCTCTATTCCTCCCTCTCAACTGGTGTACTGCAGACCACAACCGTATCCGCGGTGAAGCTGCCATCGGGATTTACGTCCCCCACAAGCGTCACCCTGTCCCCTATCTTCAAGTCAGATGTAGAAACAGGGCCGGCTGGAGTTTCGATCGTTGCCTTATCTGCAAGGTTAACGATTTGGTTGCTGCCGTCCCGTCGCTCGATAGTGAATCCGTTATTCCCTACGCTAACAATCTGCCCGGTACCGCCCGTGCCGCCACAGAGGTCTCTGCCTTCTTCACTATTAAATTGACCGCCACCTTCTGGACGTATTACCGGCTGGCCATGCGGATAAATAGCATACAGAGCACCCGCGGCGGCAGCGATACCTATGAATGCTGCGATAAGCATATGCATGTATTTCCTCTCGCGCATCCACTTTGTGAGAACTAGGGTCGCGAAGTAGCCGATCATGACGCCAAGCGCATTCAGTATCACGTCATCGATATCGAATATGCCGACGCGAAGCAGCGTTTGCATCGTTTCGATGGCAAGACCGGAGGCAATGGCAATAGCGAGGGATTTCTTCCAGGTGATGTTCGGGTAGAGGAAAGGAAGAAGGAACCCTATGGGCACGAGCAGGACGATGTTCCCGACCAGATTAACGCCCGCGATGATCCACCCCTTGAAGCCGAGCAGATACGGCAGAATGGTCTTAAATGGCACGAAGTTAGGCGCGTGGCCTGCGTCCGTTCCTGCGAAATTCAACATGAGCTGCCCTATCCTGATAGTCGGCAGGTCCTTGAACACCATTACCTTGATCAGAAGCGCGCTATACGCAACGAGAATGAATGCCGGGATGAAACGCTTCATAGCGTCATGATACCAATTCCCTCTCTTTACGCGAAAATCGGTTCTGTACTCTGAGGTTTTAGCCCGCCTTTCCATCACGAGGCGTCCTTTCAAGCGCGCTTACGTCCACCCCATCGAGCGTGCGAGCGTTAATGGCGTACACGACGTTACCACTCGGATCATGCGCCTTAACGAATACTTCCATTCCGCACATCTTGCAAAAGAAGTGAACGAGCTTCTCGGTGTTGAAACGGTATTCCGTTAACAGCTCTCCGCCGGAAGTAATGGTCATCTGGCTCTCAGGCGTAAACGTGAGCAACAGCCCCTTCCCTGCGCATATCGAGCAGTTGCATTCAACGACCGGTGTAGCGAGGTCCACCTCTGCTTCGTACCGCACTTTGCCACAATGACATCCTCCATTCCTCTTTTCCATATATAGCTGATGGTTATGTAATTATTGCTCCGTGAAGTCCCGCAGCGCCTCGAGCCTTGTTTCCCACTGACGCTCAAGTTCCGCAATGAATGACTTGGCCTTAGTGAGTGACGCCTTATTAAGCAGGACCTTCGTCTCCCTGCCTTCAGGCACGAGCCTAACGAGCTTCGCTTCCTCAAGCATCATTAGGTGCTTTCTCGCGCCTTGCCTCGTCACCCCAAGACCTTTGGATAGACTGCCGAGCGTGTATGTAGGGTTCTCCGAGAGGCGCTGCACCATTTTGAGGCGCACTGGGTCTCCGAGCGCTTTGTATGTTTGCGCTAGCTTCATTAGTTAGCAGCGAAGAGCTTTCCGAGACGGCCCATCATGAACTCCCATCCGCCATTGTTGTCCTTCAGGCTCTCCTCTTTATGAGGGGACGGAAGCGAAGCGAAGCCTGATTCCTTGAGCACTACCTTCGTGCCCTCCGCTTCTTCAGTGATGAAGAATTCGACGAGCGTATTCGGGACGGTAAGGACATCACCCATGAAGTGCTGGCTACCGGGTACCCAACGGTAGGCGAAGTATTCATGCGGCCTTGCGTCCACGATATACAGCTGGGTCTTTCCATCTGCCCCGAAAGAGAGGATGGGGCGCTCGCCCACCGCCAGGCTTCCCTCCACCTCGTTCGGGAACCAGGCTACGATCTTCTCCGGGTCAGTGATCGCGCTATATACGCGCTCCGCGGGTGCACTGATAATGATTTCTTTCTGGATAACGTCTTGAGAGGCAGGGTCCATGGGGAATGGCTTATATAGATAAATAATGTCTTGCCGGAACACTCTACACTCTATTGAGGTAATATGCAACATATCGGTTGCATGTCATATGTGCAGCAGAATTCCTCGACCATTTTCGGGTTGAGGTCTGACGCCCCGACCTATACCCTGTCTCTATGGACCACTACACTTCCATAAAGAACGTCGTCGAGCATATCGTCGATAACAAGCTTTCTTCCCGCTCCCTCGATGAGATAGCGGAGTCCATGCAGATGAGCCCTGGCCACTTGCAGAAGCTATTCACGAAATGGGTCGGCATCAGCCCGAAGCAGTTCGGCAGGTACTTGAGCCTGGAATACGCGAAGGAACTCCTGCGACAGAATCAGAACAGCATGCAGGCGACCATCCACTCCGGTCTCTCGAGCGGTAGCCGTCTCCACGACCTCTTCGTCGACATAGAAGCGATGACGCCGGGCGAGTACCAGAACCAGGGAGAGAACCTCACCATTCGGTATTCCACATTCGAGACGAGGTTCGGGTCGTGCCTCGTCGCATCAACTGATAGAGGTGTCTGCAATATCCTCTTCTTCGAAGAAGATGGAGTGCGTGACCTTCGCGCGCGATGGCCGAAGGCAACCCTTATCGAGGAAGCGCAGCCGTCGCACGAGCAAGTGAGGAACTACTTCGCGAACATCGCGCCTGAATCGAAGATAAAGCTGCATCTTGCGGGAACTAATTTCCAGGTAAAGGTGTGGGAAGCGCTCCTATCCATCCCCGAAGGAAACATCAGCACATATGGAGAGATAGCGAAGCAGCTGGGGCATCCCAACATGTCTCGTGCAGTGGGTACCGCCATAGGCGACAACCCGGTGGGATACATCATCCCCTGCCATCGTGTGCTCAAGTCGACCGGGGAGATAAGTGGCTACCGCTGGGGTGTGCCGAGGAAACGGGTCATGCTCGCGTACGAAGCGATGCAGAGGGACGAAGCATAACGAAAGCCCCCGAATGGGGGCTTTCGTTGAAGCTCGAACGGCTTCTATGGTCTCGTGCTTGTCGAGTTGTTCACCGTCGTCGTCGCATTGATGGTCGTGTTGTTCACGACAGGCGGCGGAAGGATGGTGTTGTTCGTGGTGTCGCCTGTGGTCTCCGGTTCCGGCGTGGTCTCCGTCACCGTCCTATTCGTGAGGTTCGGGAACAGGAAGATGAGGAAGAGCACGAGAAGCACGATTACGATGATGCCGAGTATCCAGCCCGTAGAGTTACTACCCCTATCGTTCGGTGAATTGATGATGTCTGCCATATCCGTATCTGGAATTATTATTGATCAACCGTCGTATGGTATCCCTCTATTGATGAGCGGAAGGTTAAGAGAATGGCTCCCCTTAGGGGAGCCATTCTCTATGTTCTAGTCTATTGAGCCGCCCCTGCACCCGCACCACCTGAATCAAGCGCCGGAACCTCTACGTTGACGTTAGTGTCCCCGCCGCCTCCGCCGCTATTGCCGAAGCCCGGCCAGACGAAGAAGGCGATGAGCGCGACGGCGACGATAACGATGAGCGCGATTACGAGTCCTGCTGCACCGCTATCGCTGTTACCTGGATTGTTTACTATCGTTGCCATATAGAAGATATGAAATTACATAGCTGGTATCCCATTACCCTATGCAAAGGACGATGAGTAACACATTAAACATAGATAGTTGTGTTCTTCATGGTTTCTTAATACCCCTTTCCTGTATTGGTAGTGCACACCCTGTCATGGAAATAGCTCAAATACGTCTATACTCCAAGATAGGGCTTTCCTATAATCGTAACTAATGAACATGGACAAAAAACTCCGAACCGCGTGGACCGTCGCCGGTATCCTCGCCGTTCTTCTTATCATCATGACCGTCATGTGGGGACGCGCGAGCGGCACCTTTACGCTCGGCGCTGAAGACCTTGCCGAACAAAGGAACAAGGTAGCTGAGGCCTGCAAGAGCGCGGACGATCTGCAGTCTCCTGCTTGTAAGGACGCGCTTGATGACCTCGCCCGCCTCCTCGGCCGCTTCGACAAGAAGCTCGAGAAGGACAAGCAGGCAGAAGCGACCACGACCGTAGAAGTCACGCCGTAACGACGGGATGCAGGAACACCGCGCAGCCAACGCTGCGCGGTGTTCCGTTTATATCCCTGAATTCGTATAGTGGTGCCATGACTCCCCTCTCCCTGGAATGGTTCGCGGACGATGCGGTAACGCTGGCCCCGAGGCTCCTGGGGAAGATAGTTCGATACGGGGAGTGCGTTGGCCGCATCGTCGAGACGGAGGCGTATACCACCGATCCCGCGTCCCATGGCAGGGTCATCACGCCGAGGAGCCGCATCATGCAGGATACCTATGGCCACTGGTACGTGTACTTCACCTATGGCATGCACTACTGCGCGAACGTGACGACGAACAAGGATTCGGTAGGCGCCGTGCTTATTCGTGCGGTCGAGCCGCTTGAAGGCATGAAACTCATGGAAAAGAGGCGCAGGACGAAGGATATCCATAACCTGTGCTCGGGCCCCGCTAAGTTCGCCCAGGCGTTCGGCATCACTAAAGCTGAGAATGGACTCCCAGTAGAGGGCGATTTCGTCATATACGATGCTCCGGCAGTCCCGAAGGAGGATATCGTGAGCGGGCCGCGCATTGGCATCAAGGCTGGGCTCGAGCTTCCGTGGCGTTTCTATGTCCGGGATTCTCCATTTACGAGCGGGAAAAGACCAGCAAAAGCGTTGTAAAAGCCGTATTTCCGTGCTATTATCCTCATTACTACTGCTTTGAGTACCGAACGAGTAAGAATCAATCGCGAGATCCGCGCACGGGAGCTACGGGTCATAGGCGCCGACGGGGGAAACCTCGGCGTCATTTCGCTTGAAGAGGCGCTCAAAGCCGCTGAAACGGCCGGTTTGGACCTCATCGAGATATCGCCGAACGCCGTCCCGCCGGTTGCGAAAGTGATGGATTATGGTAAGTTTCAGTACGAGCTGAAGAAGAGGGAAAGTGCCGCCCGCTCCAAAGCCAAGGTCTCGGAGACCAAGGAAGTGCAGATAAAGGTGGGTACTGGAGAGAACGACATGCGGTTGAAGGCCAAAAAGGCCGCCGAGTGGCTCGAAGAGGGCCATCGGGTCCGCATGGAACTCTTCCTCAAGGGCCGGTACAAGGGGATGGACGAAGCCTTCCTCAAGACCCGGCTCGAGAAGTTCATGCTCCTCATTCCGCACTCGTACAAGATAGCTGAACCGGTCACGAGGGCGCCAAAAGGATTCGCCGCCATAATCGAGAGAGACAACACGAAGCCCGCGCCGACTGCGAAGAAGCCGGAAACCGAAGAAACCAAACCCCCGCATGAAAACCAATAAGTCATTTACGAAGCGCATCAGGGTGACCCGCACCGGGAAATTGCTTGTGCGTAAGGCCGGGCAGGACCATTTCAACGCCAAGGAGCGCGGACGCACCAAGGGCGAGAAGGGCCGTGTCCAGCAGCTTACGGTCACCAATGATGTGCGTCGCCGCTTCCTCGGCGGTAACGCGGGAAAGAAGCCGAAAGCTTCCTAGTCTTACATTTTAAATAGCATTCTATGGCACGAGTAAAAGGAGGAGTCACATCAGCGAAGCGCCGACGCAACATACTGGTTCGCGCCAAGGGATATCGCCATGGCCGCTCCACGAAGGTCCGCCTCGCGAAGGAGTCACTCGTGCACGCGGGTAAGAACGCCTTCAACCACCGCCGCGACAAGAAGACCGACTACCGCCAGCTTTGGATAGTCCGCCTCAACGCCGTGCTCCGTGATATGGGCTTCAAGAGCTACAGCACGTTCATCGCAGCCAAGGCCAAGGCCGGTATCGAGCTCGACCGCAAGGTCCTCTCGGAACTCGCAGCGACGCAGCCAGAGACGTTCGCAAGGATTGTTAAGAAGATTTCTTAACCTCCTCTCAAGAAGAGAAACAGCCCCGCACTTGGGGCTGTTTCTCTATCCTCCGAACTAGGCCTTCTCTTTATGACTCCTTCCCTTCTCAATGAGCCACGAGTCGCCCATAGAGGGAACGATGGCATTCGCACCCAGATAATCATGGACCCGCTGCGCGAGGAAGCGTGCGGAGGACGGCTCGCCAATTGCCACGAAAATAGAATGTGCACGAGGCAGCGACTTCTTCGCGAACTCAAGCAGCCCATCGCGGTCCGCGTGTGCCGACCATGCTGAGAGCGTCTCCACCTTCGCGCGCACCCTGACGGGCCTCCCGTCGATGCGCACCGACTTTGAACCATCCTGGAGCAGCCTTCCAGGGCTTCCAGGAGCCTGGTATCCGACGATGAGAAGCGTCGTGGATGGGTCGGGTAGGTATTTCCCCTCATGCCTGCCGATACGGCCCCCATGGCTCATTCCAGCTCCCGCGATGATGAGCTTCGGGCCCTGCACCGCATCGATGTTCCTCGACTCATCGCGCGAGCGGGTCATGGTGAGGAATGGGAACCGGAAGAGGCTCTGCTCATGCTTCAATTCCTCCTTCGCTGCAGTATTGAAATACTCCTTCGCATGCTTCTCGTACACTTCCGTCACCCCTATCGCGAGAGGTGAGTCTAGGAATACCGGTATCTGCGGCACCTCCCCCGCCTCCATGAGGTTCGAGAGCTCGTACAACATGAGCTGTGTGCGCTCGATGGAGAACGCGGGCATGAGTATCGCTCCCCGGCGCTTAATGGCGCGATTGAGCGTATCGCGCAGCTGCGGTACGCGCTCCGCCAGATGCGGATGCGTCCGGTCCCCATACACGCTTTCCATAACAAGTGCATTAGCATCCGGTATTCCCTCGGCGTCCGGAAGGTACGGCGAGGGAGAATTCCCGAGGTCGCCGGTGATAGCGAGCGTGGTGCCGTCGTCCGCCATGAGCCGTACGCTTGCTGACCCGAGGATATGACCCGAGTCCCGGAGCATGACCGATATGCCGGGCGCTATCTCGCGCTCCATCCGGTACGGAAGCACTTCCACGCACGCCATGAAAGCCGCGACATCCTCTTCCCTATACAACGGCTGCAAGCCGCGACTCTCGGCCTCTCGAGTCAGAAGCCCGACGCTGTCACGGAGCATGAGCTCGGTGAGATCGCGTGTCGCAAGCGTCATGTATACGTCGCCGCGGAACCCTTCGCGCATCAATTTAGGTGCCCTACCGATGTGATCGAGGTGCGCATGCGTGATGACGAGCGCATCGATGGACGACACATCGTACGGGAACGGCTCGTACATCCGCTTCTCGCTGAAGTCCCTCCCCTGCTCTATACCGCAGTCGACGAGTACTTTCCCTTTCGGGCTCTCTACCAAGAAATTAGAACCTGTGACGGTTCCTGCACCTCCATGAAATGTTAAGCGAAGCGGCATCGTGAGTGCATTCTATCATCAGAAAAACCGCACTGAAGCGGTTTTTCTGATGGAGCCGTTCCCGGGTGGCAACTTTCGTATGCCACGTGGGTGTCCGCATCGCGACTACTGAAGCATGAAATGCTAATCGAGCACGCGTGGATATAAGACTCCCGAATTTGAAGCAAGTTGCATTTTCGGGAACGGCTCCGGGGATAGTATACACACTTTTGGGGACAGGTGCGGTGAAGCCGGCATGGATCACATGCCGGCTTTTTTCTTTAACTCAAAAGGCGTGAGCCGCCCGAGATCAAAGAAATGATTCTTCCATTTCTTCCTGAAAACCTCAATTTCCTCGAGAGATTCGAACTTCATTTCTCCCGCAAGATTGAATCCGATGCCGGTATGCGCTATCCAGCACAGGAAACGGGGTTCATTGTTGAGCGCGAGCGCAAAGGACATTGTTATTCCTCCAGATTTACAACCTGCCTACCGTAGCATGCATACCTATACGAAACAACGACCCTGATAAGTGGGTCGTTGTTGCTCTCCTGCGCTGAAAAACTACTCCATTATGCCGTCGAGGTTCACGTCGTAGAGAATCTGGTCCCCCACGAGGCGATACGTGACGAGCTCTTCTGGAGTGAACCACAGAGCGATCTCGCTTTCCGCGTTCTCAGGCGTATCCGAGCAGTGTATGAGGTTACGGACCGCACGATCGTCGACTGCCGAGATGGCGTAGGAGTCGATAGTGAAGTCGCCGCGGATGGTACCCACGTCGGAAGTCGCAGGTTCGGTGCCCCCAACAAGCTTCGTGATGACCCCTACCGCCTGATTGCCTTCCCACGCCATCATGACGACGGGGCCTGAGGTCATGTACTTCTCGAGCGCACGGATGATGTCCTTGCCGTACTCGATGTGCTCTTTCTCCGAAGACAGCCCGGCCGCAGCGCGATCCTCGGCGATCTTGGCACCCTTTTTGATGAACCATGCATCGTCCTTGTTGTAGTGCTTCCAGATACGGCCGCTGTCAGGAACGACTAGTTTGAGGCCGATGAGCTTGAGACCAGTGCGTTCGAAGCGTTTTATTATCTCCCCGATGAGGGAGCGCTGAATGCCATCGGGCTTGATGATGACGAAGCTGCGCTCGAGCTTTGGGTGCGGGATTGGCATAAGGTTTTATTAAGAAAAAATCGCCTACGGCGCTTGTATGGAGGGAGTATATCGCACACATTCACTCAACGCACGGTTATATCTATGAGTTGACCACCTTTTAGATACGATGTATAATCAAATAAGTATTCATTCGCTCTTTCGAGCGAGCCAAAGGAGTCTCCAACGATGGACTATCACGATCTGGATCTCGCCGGCGTCGACCCGATTGTCATCTCGGACCGTCCCACCGATCTCATCGACGCTATCGCTACGGCCATAGGATCCGAAACACGGTTCTGCGGGTACACGATTGCTCGACATGGTCCGCAGTCGTGCCGAGTGTTCTTCATCGAGGAAACGGGCAGGGATATGGTCCGGGACCCGACCCTCGAGACGCCATCGCAAATCGTCGATGAGCTTGTGCGTTTTCGATCGGAAGCCCGCTACCCGAGCTCGATGCGGGATATCCTGCGCAGCCGAAAAGGGTGGTCGATCCGGAAGACCGAGATCGACTGCTCGCCCGTGATCGTCGCCGAAGCCGCGTGGGTCTGAAGACCATGAATGGGCCGCCTCTCGAGGCGGCCCATTTACCTTTACCGCTCGCTCGGGCGCCTGGTGACCACCAACGTCTCTCCTTCCTCCACCAGAATGGTGTGCTCGAAGTGCGCAGAAATGGATCCGTCCTTGGTGCGATAGGTATAGCCATCGTTCGCGAGCTGCACCGCGGCCTTGCCCGCGTTTGCGATTGGCTCGAGCGCAAGCACCATGCCCTTCACTATCTCGGGACCTGTCCCCGCATGCCCATCGTTCGCGATGAACGGTTCCTCGTGCACCGAGGAACCCACCCCATGCCCACCGAGCATCTTCACGACGGAGAAGCCGCTACCCATGAAGGATGCGCCCGTGGCGTGCGATATGTCACCGATGCGGTTGCCGGGACGCGCGACCGCGATAGCTTCTTCGAGCGCCTGCTGCGTTGCGTTCATGAGGTCGTACGCTTCCTTCGATACCTTCCCTACCGGTACCGTGAGCGCCGAATCCACGACGAAGCCTTTATGTATGAGGCCGAGATCGAGCGCGACGATATCTCCTTCCTTCAGCATCCTATCCCCCTCGTTCGGGATACCATGCACGACTTCGTCGTTCACCGATACGCACAGGGTCGCTGGATACTTCCTTCGTGCGCCTTCTGGCGTATACCCCTTGAACGCAGGTTCGTCCCCGCGCTCGCGAATCATCTTCTCCGCGAGCGTATCAAGCTCGAGTGTGGAGATTCCCGGCGCAACTATTGCCGCGACCGCTTCAAGCACCTCCCCGAGACGCTTCCCTGCCTCTATAAGCGATTCCCGCTCTTCCTGGTTGCGTACTATCATGCCTTTTTAAGTACTGCCTCGATGGCGCTCGCCACCTCCTCCGGCGACTCCTCGCCATTTATTTCGGCAACGAGCCCGAGCTCGCGGAAGAATGCGAGGCCTGGCTCGGTCTCTTCCCTGAACTTCGCGAAGCGTTCCGTTATCTTCTCCTCCCCATCGCTGTCGGGCCTGTCCTGCGTCTTCGCGCGCTCGAGCATACGGCGGCGCGCTTCGTCCTCCGACACATCGAGGTTGAGCACTAGAAGCTTGCGGCCGAGCCACGAGATTATCTCATTGAAATGCTTGGCTTGGCTTTCAGTACGACCGAACCCTTCCGCTATCACTCCCACGTGTGGCTCGAGCTCGAGAAGCCCGCTCTCGAGGAGATAGTCAGCGAACCAGTCAGGGAGGAGCGTCCCCTTGTCGTACATCTCGCGTACGCGCTCGGAGAACGGTTCGCTCCCGTCGCGTATCTCCTTGATGAGGTCGCCGGATGACAGACGTATCCAGCCGAGGCGCTTCGCGAGAAGCTTGGCCTGCGTCCCCTTTCCGGAGCCGGGGCGGCCGATGATGAGCACAATATCAGGTGTGGTGTGGGGCATAGAGACCTTGAGTGTATCAAATCTAGAGCGCAGCTTCGATGATGGACGCGAACGCTGCCTTCGCTTCCTCCTGTTTCCCTTCGGCGTTCACCACCACCGCGTCCGCTTCCACCTTGAAGGTGAGCTCATCATCGTATCGCTGCTTGCGCTTCGCGAGCTCCTCGTCCGACATGGGTGCGCGCTTGAGGGCTCGCTCCCGGAGCCCTTTCCAAGGTCCAGCGTCGATGTACACGGTCACGAACTTATCCTCAGGCAGCAGATCGCGCACCTGGCGCACGCCCTGCACTTCCATCTCCTTGAGCAGCACCTTGCCTGCCGCGAGCTCCTCCTCGACCTCTGCTTTGAGCGTGCCGTAGAAGTTGTCGCCGAAACGTGCCCATTCGAGGAATGCTCCTTCCTCTATCATCTTCTCGAATTCAGTGACCGTAACGAATCGATAATGGTCGTTCTCGACCGCGTCAGGGCGCCGTGGGCGCGTCGTATAGGAATACGGGATGACGAGCTCCGGATACGTAGCGATAGCATGCTTCATGAGCATGCTCTTGCCGCTTCCCATTCCCCCGATAAGGACTATGAACGTGCCTGAATTCATTTGAGGATTACGGTATCACGAAAGAAGCGGCCTTGCGGCCGCTTCGCTTCTAATATTCCCGGAGCGACGTCTGTGCGTCGACTTTGCGGATGAGGTCGAGGACGACGTTAACCGCGATGAGGAGCGCCGTACCGCCGACAAGCACCGCGGTGATGCCCGTGAGGCCCTGCACGATGAACGGGATGACGGCGACGAGTCCGAGGAAGAGAGCGCCTGGGAGCGTGATGCGGTTCACGATGGTACCGATGTGGCGTTCTGTCTCGGGACCAGGGCGGACTCCAGGAACGAAGGCTCCTGACTTCTGCAGGTTATCCGCAACGCGCTTCGGCTCGAAGGTGATCGAGGTGTAGAAGTACGTGAACATAACGACGAGGACGAAGTACACCGAGCCATTGCTCCATGGGTTCGCGCTGAACGCGGCATATGCTGCGGTCGCGGTCGCAAGCCCCGTGACGCCGAGCGCCTGAAGCGCGGTAAGGGCCATCTGCGGAAGGAGGAGGAGCGAAAGCGCGAAGATTATCGGGATAACGCCGGCCTGAAGAAGACGGACCGGAAGATAGGTCGGTGCGCCGCCCGTAGCCCCACGCACCTGGCGGGCGTAGTGGATAGGGATGGAACGCTCAGCTTCGGAAACAAGCACCACCGCCAGGATGACGAGGAGCGCGAGCACGGCGAAACCGACGTATGCGGGAATGTTCGCGGCAGTTGCAGTGAAGAGCGCCTGGGAGAGGCCTGCAGGAAGCGCAGCGACGATACCGGCGAAGATGATGAGCGAAACGCCGTTACCAATACCGAACTCGGTGATGAGCTCACCGATCCACATAAGGAGCATGGAGCCTGCGCCGATGAGGATGACGTTCACCGCGAAATCAAACGGGGTGAGGGTGGTCACGATGCCCTGGGACTCGAGAAGGGTGAGGAATGCGACACCCTGGAGCACCGCGAACGGCACCGCTATCATGCGGCTGATGCTCATGAAGCGAGTACGGCCCTGCTCCCCTTCCTCGGAATACATCGCCTTCACACGGGGAGAGATGACGGTCGCGAGCTGCATGAGGATGGACGCGGTGATGTACGGACCCACACCGAGCATCACGATGGAGAGGTTCGAGAGCCCACCGCCGGAGAAAATATTGAGGAGGCCGAGGAACTGGTTGTTATTGAGGAACTGGGTGAGCGCTACCTGGTCCACGCCCGGAATCGGAATGGAAGCGAGGAAGCGGAATACGGCGAAGGCTGCAACTACGAAAAGGAGCCGGTTACGAATGACCGGGTCGGTGAAGATGGTTTTGAATTTGCGGAGTGCGTTGGAAAGCATGAGGTGCGCGGGTTACGCCACCAGGGAGCCGCCTGCAGCTTCTATCGCCTTCTTAGCGGCGTCAGAAGCTTCGCAGTCGGAGACCTTGAGGGCCTTCGTAAGAGTACCAGTACCGAGAATCTTTACGAACGCGACCTTGCCGCCGCGTGCGCGGATGAGGCCCTGCTTGTAGAGGGTCTCGGGCGTCACTGCGTCGCCTGCGGTAAACGCAGCTTCGAGCGCGGAGAGGTTCACCGGCGTGTACGGAATGCGGTTACGCACCGTGCGGCTGCGGTTCTTGCCATGGCCGCGGAGCTTCGGGAGCTTCTTGATGAGATCGCGCATCTCCGGGCGCTTCTTGTGCCCGGCCCGCGCGTTCTGTCCCTTGGTGCCGCGACCCGAGGTCTTTCCGCGCTTGCCGCCGCGCCCTACGCGAGGCGATGTGATGCGAGCAGTATTCGGAGCGAGTGTATTTATCTGCATACCAGTATGAGTTAGCGGGAACGGACCAGCTTAAGGGCCTCCACTGTCGCGCGCGCGATAGTGAGCTTGTTCTTGGTGCGCGAAAGTATCTTCGCGACTACGTTGGTGACGCCCGCGTGCTCGAGCACGGTGCGCATAGCGGAGCCTGCGACGATACCGCGGCCGGGCGATGGGATTATGGAAATGACCGAAGAGGCATACTTCACCGTCACATCGTGCTTGATGGAGTTATCCTCGGTGCGAGGAACGGTGATGAGGTGCTTCTTAGCGTCGCGGACTGCCTTGTCGATAGCGAGCGCGGTGTCAGCACCTTTGCCGAGACCAACGCCCACACGGCCCTTCTTGTCGCCGATGACGACGGTTACGGAGAAGGAGAAGCGGCGACCGCCGGCCATGACGCGGGCGACGCGACGGACCTCGATGGTCGCCTGCTCGAATTCGCTGCGCTCCCTCGGTTCGCGACCGCGACCGCGGTTGTTACCGCCACGCGCGCCGCCAGGGCCGCCCTGGGTGCGACCGCGACCACGGATAGGGCCGCGTCCCTCAGGACGCGCTGCAGCTTCAGCTGGAGCAGCTTCCGGAACTACTGCCGCCTCTACAGGCGCAGCAACAGTCTCGGCTGGAGCCTGCGTATCGGTGTCGAGAGTCGTTGTATCAGTCATAGAATATTAGAAAGTGAGTCCGCCTTCGCGTGCCGCGTTCGCGACCGCCTCTATCTGCCCGCCGTACTCGAATCCGCCGCGGTCGAACACTACCGTCGTGATGCCCGCCTTCTTCGCGGCTGCAGCGATAGCAGCACCCACTGCAGGAGCCTGCTTGCCGAGGGGGCCAGGGAACGAACGTCCATGGGACGCCGCGACGGTCTTCTGCGCGTCATCGTCGATGAGCTGCGCAGAGATGAACTTGTTCGACTTGGACACCGCGAGGCGTGGGCGCTCTGCGGTACCAGTTATCTTCGCGCGGACGCGGCGATGCCTGCGGTCGCGGAGCTCTTTCTTGTTGAGGAGTGTAGTTGCCATAAAAGATTAGACGGCCTTCTTGCCCTGCTTACGGCGGATGACCTCATCCTCGTACTTGATGCCCTTCCCGAGGTACGGCTCCGGCGGCTTCACCGCGCGAACTTCCGCTGAGAACTGCCCGACCTGCTGCTTATCGGAACCCTCGACCGTGATGGTGTTCTTCACGACGGTAACGGTTATCTCCTTCGGGATAGCGAGGGTGACCTGGTGCGAGAAACCGACGGAGAACACGAGGTCCGTGCCACGGAGCTCGACCTTGTATCCCACACCATTGAGCTGCAGGACCTTCTTGAAGGGGGTCTCGACGCCCTGCATCATCGCGGTGAGGTGCGAAGCGAAGGTGCCGGTGAGCGCACGAGCGAGCTTGGAATTGTCCTTAGGAGCGATGACCACCCCCTCAGGGGTTACCTCGATGGAAACCGATGAGTGGATAGGGCGCGCGAGCGTCGCCTTCGAGCCCTTCACGGAAAGCTCCCCGCCTGTGGCGGTCACCTGTACTTTCGCCGGAACGGCTATGGGTTTCTTTGCTATACGGAAGGACATAGTACGAAAATGATTACCAGATCTCGAAGAGGTCTTCGCCACCGGCCTTCACCTTGCGCGCCTCGGAATCCGTGAGGATACCGCGGTTGGTCGAAAGGAGGCGTGAACCGGTACCGTTCTTCACGGTGTGCGCGCTGTGCGATGGAGTGTAGAGGCGGCGACCTGGCTTCGAGATACGCTTCACGTCGCGAATCTTGGAGCGGCCGCGATCATCGAATGCGAGAGTTACCTCGAACTCGTACGGGCTCTTGCTTGGGCCTACGTGCGTGACGTATCCGAGAGTCTTGAGCTTGTTCGCTATCTCTTCGACGTGCTTGGAGTACGGTACGGTAACGACATTCTTGCCGATAGCGCCGGCATTCTTAAGACGGATGATGAAATCTCCTACGCGGTCAGTAACCATACGAAAATTACCAGGAAGCCTTCTTAACGCCCGGGATCTTGCCGTCACGGGCGAGTTCGCGGAAAACGATGCGGGAAACGCCGAAATCACGCATGTAGCCGCGACCACGACCAGAGACTGCGCAGCGGTTGTTGATACGCACAGGTGAGGAGTTCCGGGGGAGCTTCTGGAGACCCTCGAAATCACCCGCAGCCTTAAGAGCCGCACGCTTTTCAGCGTACTTCTCGGCAAGCTTCACGCGCTTGGTGTTTCGTGCGATTTGGGAGGTCTTTGCCATAAGAAAAATAGCTCCGGAGAGCGTGCAAGTAATGTATCAGCTAGCATTTACGCTGTCAAACGGGCTTCGATAGAGATAGGGATGCCCGGCTTTCGCAAGCCGGGCATGTAGTAAGGAACGTGTATGGTGCACAAGCTCCTATTTTCCCCGTCGTTTCGGAGCCGGAGGTTTCTTGTTTTTCCCCGCGGTATCGCTGCTCTGTCCAGGAGCTGGGAGAGCCCTGACCGGTGCCGGCAACGCCTTGGGTGCTGGCGGACGAGTACGTTCGACAGCACTGAACGGTTCATACGCCGGAAAGTTCGGCGACGAAGGCGATGTGCCCCGCCTCGACCGTACATGCTTACTCAACATTCGGGAACGATGAGCTTTCAGCAGATTTCTTGCCTTATCGCTCAATGGACCTATAACGATGCGGCCGTTCCTTGTGTCGGTCACGCCGGAGGCGTATTCGGTAAGCAGGCTAAGGGGAGCGATCGCGCTCGGGTCATGGAAGAACCGAAGGCGACATTCGAAATATCCCAACGCCTCATCAGGAGGTTCGATACTAATCAAGAGAGGCTCGCCGCCCAGTGGTGGCGCGCCCACCTTGTCGTAAACGGACTGAGGAACTTGGGAAAGCTCCATCCAATCCGTCGGCGCATCGACCATCACGCAGGAGGATATGAACCCACGCGAGTTCATGAACTCCGTAGCGCCGCCATTTACGAATCGGCGGCACTGCAGGAAGCTGAGCCGAACGGACCGGGTTCCCCTCAAATCGCGGTAGAGCTGCTGGAACTTGAACTCAAGCGCAGTGCCGCGAGGAGGGTAATACGACCGAGCGAAGTAGGCCCGATCCGGACTAAAGGGTTCCGGATGCACTCCAGGCGCAAGCACGTCTTCGAGTAATGCCTTGGTGACCTGCTCAATGCCGAGATGCAAATATAAATGCTTAGATCCGGGTTTTGCTTCAGGACCCCCTTTTTTACTTTCAGGTGCAGTGGCGTTAACCGTCGCTTCGTTCACCGCGTCCCCTTCCTTTAAGGAACTTCTAGAGAGCTCGAGTTTCAGTTCCTGTTGATTGATCTCGTACTCTTCGTGTGGAGACAGTTCGACTGTCATCATGTTTATCCCTGTCCTTGCGGTCTTGCGACCATATGAATCCGGGGCCACTGTACCACTTTTCCAGAAAAGCGAGTGATTTATGAAGAAAGCCCCCGGACATGTGTCCAGGGGCTTTCTTCGAGGGCTTATCTACGCCTCTACAGCGACTTTCAGCGGAAGACCCAGGTGACGGAAGAATGCTTCTGCCTCTTCCTTAGTCTTCGCAGTGGTCACGAGGGTGATGGCGAGTCCGAACACATCCTTGAGGTCCTCGTCCGAGGTCTCAGGGAAGATGGTGTTGTCCTTGATGCCGATGGTGAGGTTGCCCATGTCATCGATCGCGGTCGCGTTGAGGCCGCGGAAGTCGCGCGTACGAGGAAGCGCGATGTGTATGAGCTTATCGAGGAAGTCGTTCATGCGGTTGCCGCGCATGGTGACCTGGTATCCGACGACATCGCCCTGTCGCATCTTGAACTGCGCGATGGACTGCTTAGCGGCGCGCGGCGATGCCTTCTGGCCGGTGATGCGTGCGAGACGCTCCTCGATAACCGCCTTGCGGTTCTTATCCGCCTTACCGACACCGGTGGAGACGATTATCTTCACGAGGCGTGGGGACGCGAAGACGTTCGTATAGCCGAACTTCTCCTTGAGGGAATCGAATGCGCTCGCCTGCTTTTCTTTTGAGATGATCATAGATAGTTGCTTACGCGAGTGCGGTGCCGCTCTTCACGGTGACGCGGGTGTTCTTTCCGTCCTTGGTCTCGCGCTTCACGCGGGTCCCCTTCTTGTCCTTGGGGTCCTGAACCATGACGTTGCTGATGGCGATGGCGCGCGGGCGCTCGACGATGCGACCGGACTGGCCGCGGCCAGCGCTCTTCAGGTGGCGCTTGACCATGCCGACGCCGTCGACGACGATCTTCGCCTCCTGAGGAAGTACGCGGGTTACCTGCCCTACCTTGCCCTTATCCTTGCCCGAAACCACGATGACATGGTCACCCTTCTTGATCTTGAACTTGGCGGTCTGCTTGCCGGCTGATGCTTTAGACATATTGAAATTGGTTAGACGACCTCAGGCGCGAGCGACGCTATGTTCTGCCATCCCTTTTCGACCAAGTCGCGTGGCACTGGACCGAAGACACGGTTCCCCTTCGGGCCCATCTCCTTACCCTGCTTCTCGATGAGGACGACGGCGTTGTCGTCGAACTTCACGTAGATGCCGTTGGCGCGGCGGAAGGGCTTCCTCTGGCGCACGACGACTGCCTTGTATATATCCTTCTTCTTCACCGCCTTGCGAGGCTGCGCGGTCTGGACCGACACGACGACGACGTCGCCTATCTCGGCGTAGCGGCGCTTCGAGCCCCCAAGCACCTTGAAGACACGCGCAACGGTGGCGCCTGAATTGTCTGCAACTTTAACGATGGACTGGGGCTGTACCATAAAAGTTTATTTAGCGATCTTGAACGACTTACGCTTCGAGATAGGGCGGGTAGCTACGATAGTGACCGCGTCTCCCACCGCAACGGTGTTGCCTGGGTCATCGACGAGGAACTTCTGGGTCTTCACCTGGTACTTCTTGTACTTCGGGTGCTTCACGTAGCGGGATACGGCGACCGTGGCCGTGTCCTTCATGGCCGTCTTGACGACGGTTCCAGTGAAGGTCTGGGGCTTGGAGATGTGGGTGTCCATAGTAAGTGTTATACGGTCTTAGTCTTTACGGTCATTTCCGTCAAGATGCGTGCGATATCCTTGCGAACCTTACCTGCGTGGTTCACGTCCTTCACGCGGGCGCCGGTAGCGGCAAAACGCGCCTGGCGAAGCTCTTCACGCTTCTCGCCGAGAAGCTTCTTGAGCTCCACCATATCCTTTTCCTTGAATGAGATTTTCTTAGCCATATGAGTTTAGCCGCGGGTGACGACGGTCGTCTTAAGAGGAAGCTTTGCGCCCGCGCGGCGGAGCGCATCGCGCGCCTTCACGTCCTCCACGCCATCGAGCTCGAAGAGCACGCGGCCTGGACGCACCTCGAACACGAAGTGCTTGGGATCGCCCTTACCCTTACCCATGCCGACTTCGGCAGGCTTGTTGGTGATTGGACGGTCCGGGAAGATGCGGATCCAGAGCTTGCCGCCCTTTCCCGTAACGCGGGTAAGCACCTTGCGGGCTGCCTCGATCTGGTTCGAGGTGATGCGCGAAGGAGTGGTCGCCTTGAGGCCGTAGGAACCGAAGGCCACGGTGATGCCGCGGGTCTCGGGACGCGCAAGACGCTCCGGGGACTTGCGTCCGGTCTGCCACTTGCGATGCTTTACCTTTTTCGGGAACAACATACCAGTATTACTTAGTTACAGCGGCGCGAGGCGTCGCTACGCGGTCCTTCTCATTGAAGGTCTCGCCGAGGTAGATCCACACCTTGATGCCGATGGTGCCGTACGGAAGGAACGCGCGCTCCTCTGCGTAGCCGATGTTCGCGCGGAAGGTCTGAAGCGGGATACGACCCCGCTTTATCTGCTCGGTGCGGCTCATGTCAGCGCCACCGAGGCGACCCGACACAACGACGCGCACGCCGAGCACCTCGCGAACGGCCATGACCTTCTCCACGGTGGACTTGAGGACGCGGCGGAACGGCATGCGCTTCTCGAGGCCTTCAGCGACCATGTACGCCACGACCGCGGCATCGGTCTCCGGCTGGCGGATTTCCATGATGTCGAGCTTCACGGCGCGGGCTGGCGCTGGCGAGAGCTTCTTCACGAGCTTCGTGAGCTCGGTGCGGAGCTTGGTAGCGTTCTCGCCCGAGCGGCCGATGACGAGACCGGGGCGCGCGGTGTGGAGGATGACGCGGACCTCGGCTGCGGTGCGCTCTATCTCGATGTCGGAGATGTACATCGAGCGGAGCTTCTTCTTGAGGTATGCACGGATAGCCGCATCCACCGCGAGGTTCTCGCGGAAGGATTTCTTATCGGTAGCGAACCAACGGCTCTTCCAATCACGGATGATGCCGAGGCGGTGCGCGTAAGGATGTACGGTGTGGGTCATATCGAAAGTTATGCGGCTGCCTTCTTATCGGCGCGGAGCGTCACGACGACGCGGCTACGACGCTTGCGGATAGGGGCTGCGCGGCCCATGGCACGCGGCATGTAGCGGACGAGCATGCCTGCGGAGTCGACGCGGATATCGGACACGCGGAGGGTCTCGACGTCCTCCCCTTTCTGCTTGGCATTAGCTGCTGCCGACTCGATGAGCTTCTTTATAGGAAGGGACGCGCGCTTCGGGAGGAAGGCGAGGGCGTTCACGGCATCGGTCACGGACTTGCCCTTCACGAGGTCGGTCACGAGGCGCACCTTGCGGGGCGACTGGTTGTACGTGGAAAGTTCCGCAGTGCTTGCTGCCGGCACGCGCGCGACCTTATTCTTCTGGGTTCCTTTGGATGCCATAGATTATTTCTTCTTGGCAGGAGCGGGTGCGGCCTTAGCAGCCTTCGCAGCTGCGATCTCGGTCTGCTGCTTCTTCTGCTCAAGCTGCTTCTGCATCTTACCTCCGTGACGGACGAACTTCTTGGTCGGGGAGAATTCCCCGAGACGGTGCCCTACCATCTCTTCCGAGACGAGGACCTCCACATGGCTCTTGCCGTTGTGGACCCCGAAGGTGAATCCGACCATTTCAGGCGCAATTTGGCTCCTACGTGCCCACGTCTTAATGACCCCCGCGGAGGCGGGTTTCTTGTCCTGGATTTTCTTCATGAGCTTTACGTCCACGAAGGGTCCTTTCTTGAGTGATCGAGACATGGGTAACTAAAAGCCCGCTGCGCGGGATAGGTAAAATCTATATGAAACGGCGGTCGGTGTCAAACTTTGGGCCTCTATGCTAGGTTTTGAGCAGGTAGCGGGAGGAATGCCATGAAAAATAGCTGGCTCAAGGAGCAGGCTGACAACGAAACCAGGCCGGGCGAAGGGGTCACACACCCGACAACTTCGGAACCGGGGCCGGAAAAGGGCTGCTTGGTGCGGCTGTTTGGCCCACGAGAGGACCGCATGCAGCGCATTATCTACGGCGTCCCGGGGAATCTCGTTCGGGATCGCCCGGGTTAGGTTCCCGGGAAGAAATTTGAGGGGTCTGCGTCTGCACGCGGACCCCTTTCGATTTGATGGGAGTATACTTTCCCTATGGATATAAAGAACCCCTCATTCATCGGTGCGCTCGGCTTCGTGGCTCTCGTGCTCGGACTTACCGGCTGGTACATGGCAACGCACCCAGCTCCCGTGGTTCCTGTCACCCAAGACCCCCCGATCGAGCTTGAATCGGAGACACCCAAGAACATGCGCGAGGATTCCAAGTACTACACCATTGACGTCACCTATCCGACCAACATCTCATTTCCCCTTAGCAGCCGGAGCGATGCTGGAGTCGGAGCGGAGAACACGATGAAGGCATGGGTCGATACCGCAGTCACTGAATTCAAGGCATACGCAAAGGAAAACGAGGCAGCAATTGAGGATTTCGCGAACCGAGGCGATGAGATTCCGGCTACCCTAAGCTCTTCCGAGCTTTCCATAACCTATGGGAAGAAGAGCAGCGAACGCACCGTTACGTATGTATTCACGTCCGCAAGCTACACCGGCGGAGCGCACGGCATCGCGGTGCCCGTAACCTTCACCTTCGACAAAACAACGGGAACGCAGATCGAGCTCGCTGACCTATTCACTGCAGGTAGCGGCTATCTGTATCGTCTTTCAGAAATCTCGCGCGCCGATCTCCCGAAGGTAATGGGAGGATTCTCCGAGTCTGGATTCATCGCGGAGGGCACTATGCCGAGGGACGTGCATTTCCAAGCCTTCTATCTTGAGGGCGACACCCTTACATTCCTCTTCGCTCCGTACCAGGTCGGTCCGTACGCGCTCGGCACGGTAACGCTTCCCATAAAGCTCTCGCGTTTGAGCGATATCCTCCAATCCCAGTATCTGCCCCAGTAACTTCATGGATTGCCCCTTCTGCGATGCGGCTCAACTAGCCGAACGAACGATAATAGAGAACGATCTTGCTCGCGCATTCCCTACGAACGCGCCTATCGTGCCGGGCCACATGCTCATCGCCCCGAAGCGGCACGTGACCTACTACGAGGACCTCGCGAGCACTGAAAGAGATGCTATCGAGGAGCTTCGCATGAAATTGCATGCCGGTCTTAAGAAAGCGTTCGGAGCAGAGGGCTTCAATTATGCATGGAACGAGGAGAAGATAGGCGGTCAGTCCGTTCCGCACTTCCATCTACATATGCTTCCCCGCCAGGAAGGCGACGCGGGCGTGCACAACTACGAACCTCGCGAATTCATATATCGCCCTATCCCGGTAGACCAACGACCCGCCTCGACTGACGAAGAACTTCACGAGGTGGTTCGATTACTTCGCGTGTCGCTCTAATCTACATATAGAAAGAAAAAGCCATCCCTCGCGGGATGGCTTTTTCTTTTCGAGGCTTCTATCCTCGCTTCTTGCCAACCTTTCGGCGCGAAACGATGAACTTGTTGGAGTGCTTCTTCGGCGTGCGGGTCTTCTGTCCCTTGCCGGTCGGCTTGCCCCACATGCTCTTTGCGCGGCGGAGTCCGCGACCCTGCTTACCTTCACCACCTCCGTGAGGGTGGTCTACCGGGTTCATGGCGGTACCACGGACCGTAGGGCGAATACCCTTCCAACGCGACTTACCGGCCTTTCCGTACACCTCAAGGCGCTTCTCCTCGTTACCCACAGCACCGATGGATGCGAAGCAGCGCTCGGATATCTTGCGGATCTCGGTCGAGGGAAGCTTCACCTGCGCGTATCCTGCGTCATGCGCGACGACTTCCGCATAGTTACCGGCGGAGCGTGCGATACGAGCACCTGCGCCTGCCTGAAGCTCGACGTTGTATATGAAGGTTCCCGATGGGATCTTCCCGAGCGGCATACGGTTACCGATCTTCACCGGTACGTTGTCGCCCACGACGAACGAATCGCCGACCTTGAGCTCCTTCGGGAGCGTGACGTAGCGACGAGCGCCGTCAGCGTAGAGCGCGCGGCCGATGAAGGCAGTGCGGTACGGGTCGTACTCGACGGTCTCAATCTTCGCTGGGATATCGCGCTTGTCGTACTTGAAATCGACATCGCGGAGACGGCGCTTGGACCCCCCACCCTGATGACGCGTGGTGATGCGGCCCGCGTTGTTGCGGCCAGCACGGTTCTTGTTGGCCGAGAGCAGGCTCTTGAATGGCTTGTCACCCGAAAGCACGCCCTTGTACGTGACAACGGTCATCTGGCGGCGGCTCTTGGAGGTTGGCTTGAATGATTTCATATTTCAAATGCTATGCGAACGTGATGGTCTCCCCCTTCTTGAGGTATACGTACGCCTTGTGACGGCGGGCACGGGTGCCGACACCGCGCTTCGTGCGCATCGAGACCTTCTTGGCTGGAAGGTTCACCATGTTCACCTTCACTGGAGTGACCTTATAGATCTTCTCGATGGCGTTCATGACGTCGTGCTTGGTGACTGCAGGAGGTACCTCGAAGACATAGACGCCGTTCTCGGTGCCAATGAGCGCCTTCTCGGAGAACCAAGGAGCCTTGAGGACGTTCGCGATGCGATCGTCAGCAGGGTTGAGAACACCGCGGCGCACCGGCGCCTTCGAAACGCGCGCCTTCTTCGTATTCTTGTCGGATGAGAAAAGTGCCATATGCGTTTATTTAGAGAGACGGGCGGACAGGACCGGAAGCGAGACCGCTGGGTTCTCGATAACAAGGAACTTCTTGTTCATGAGGTCGACCGGGTTGAGGTTGCGCACTTCCTCCGTCATGAGATGGCCCATGTTGCGGAACGACTTCTCGATGTTCGCGTCCTTCTGCGAGAGCGCGACCACTGCGGCGTTCTTACGCTTGGTGACGAGGCCCTGCATCCCGGATGCGTTAGCGATTGCGATGAGCGCGTTCTTCGCGTCCTTGGTTGCGGGCTTTCCGAGCGAAAGAGAGTCAACGAAGACGATCTCTCCATCCCTCCACTTGCGTGAGAGTACGGATGCGAGCGCTGCGGCACGCATCTTGCGGTTGATCTTCACTGCGTAGATCTTCTCTGCGCGTGGACCGTGGGTCACACCACCGCCCTTCCAGATCGGGGAACGGTTGGAACCGTGACGAGCGCGGCCCGTACCCTTCTGCTTCCATGGCTTCTTACCGCCTCCGGACACCTCGCCGCGGAACTTGGTGTGCGCGATGGTCGGGCGAGCGTTCGCCTGCATACCGACGACGACCTGGTGCACAAGGTCTGCCTTCCACGGCTGCGCGAAGATCTCTGCAGGAAGCGCGATGGTGCCTGTGGAAGCTCCCTTCATGTCGTAGATGGTGGCTTCGGACGCCGAGACGACCTTCTTCTCCGCCTTAGGCGCGGCTGCAGCCGTGACCACCTTCTTAGGTGAGGTCTTCTTGGCTGGGGCCTTCTTTGCGACGGTTTTCTTTACGGTTGCCATAGTATTAAAATTACGCGTTCTGGCTTATGACCTCGACGAGCGAGCCGGGAGCTCCCGGGATAGCGCCCGAGATGAGGATCTCACCGCGGGTCGTATCGACGCGAAGGACCTTCAGGTTCGACACGCTGATACGGTTCCCGCCCATGCGCCCGCCCATGCGCATACCCTTCGCAACGCGACCGCCGGCACGACCACCGCCACCGATGGAGCCTGGCTCGCGCTCGGAGTGCTTCTGACCGTGCGAACGGCGACCGCCATGGAAGCCGTGGCGCTTCACCACGCCCGCGAAGCCGCGACCCTTCACGGTGCCCGATACAGTGACTACGTCACCCTCCGCGAACACATCTGGAGTTATCTCGGAACCTACCGCGAGCTCGCCCGCCTCGGTCCGGAACTCCTTCATACCCTTGAATGCCTTGCCCTTGGTGTGGCCGAGCTGGGCCTTATTCACGCGCGCTTCCTTTTGCGTCCCGAAACCGACCTGGACGGCTGAATAGCCATCGGTTTCCGGGGTCTTCACCTGGGTCACCTCCAAAGGACCGGTCTTGAGGATGGTGCACGCCGAAACACGCCCGTCTTCATGGAAGATCTGGGTCATGCGGTCCTTGCGGGCGATGAGGAATTTCATGGGCAAAAATAAAGCGCGCCTTCAACAGCGCGTTCGGTCCGAAACGGACTTCCCGGCCATTGGTCCGGCCGGAGCCGTACGTAGCGATAGAGGCACTCTACATGACCCCTCCAGAACATGCAAATACTCGACCAAGCAGTCAAAAGGCCTCGCGTCGCCGCGAGGCCTTGAATCTTAGGCCACAGAGCCTAATTGATGCCGTACTGCTTCGCCGCGGCTTCAGGGCACATACCGTACCGGGCAGCCTTTTTCCTGAAGCTGCGTACAAGTTCGCAGATATGCCTATCGAGCGGGAATTTCGGCACCGGCGGTGCCACATAATACCCTGTCCGCTCGCGAAGCGATCTTATCTGCCCGCTTAGCGAGGAGAGGTCATTATCCCGTCGCTCTTCTTCACGATCTTTCAACCAGTTGATCAGTCGGCCCAGCACTCTTTTCCCCTGTGATAGTCAGTAAACGCAAAGCGCCGCTTCCGCGGCTGGCGCACAATGAACGCCCATATAGATTTAACCGCATTCCCTGCCCTGAATCAAGGAACGGGACCGCGCGTACGCGGTCCCGTTTGCGCTCACGCAGCTGCTTGGAGCGGCAGCATGAGCATGAAAATACAGCGTTCCCCTTCCGTCTCCTGTTCGTGCTTCGCGCACGCATCGCAGACGTAGTCGATTTCGAAGCCGATGCGCAACCGGAATGCGTTCTCCGAGTCCTTCCCGATGAGCGGACTCGGGCACAATCCGCATACATCATCATCCAATTTCTGCACGTCCGGGCGCACAGCAATGCATTCGAACACGATAGATCTCCCTCACTGACCGACCCTGAGTTAAGCATCGCGCGTCCTAAATGTAAAACGGCCGCGAGTTTCCTCACGGCCGTCCCAGCGCCCATGTAGGTCTTTTCGTAAACCTTCCCCCTACACTCTTGCCATCCTTTTTCTCGCCTGCCTTGAATCGCCACAGATTGACGTTCTCGTAGTACTCCGAGTCTTTGTGCTCTAACTCGAGCGGCTCTACTTCGGCAGGCTCAAGAATCACCCCATAAAGAGCCTGGCTAGCCCCGTGGAAGCGATTTATCTCTTCCCGACGTTCCGCGGTCGGCGGCGGTCGAGGTACCGTAGGCATCTTTGATACTCCCTAAAGACCAGTCGCTGAGCATACTCTAACTGAAATCAGCTGACTAGTTAATGAAAGTAAAACGCCCCGGCCGTAGCCGGAGCGCCTTTTACACAATCGCCGTCGAGAACTCTAGGCTCTGTGCCGACGACTGATGAGGAAGATGATGACGGCCATGGGAATGAACATCACCTGTCCCCAAGGCAGCACGGCGTTCGCAAGGAAGAGACACATCTCCATCTCTTCGCCGGGCGAGCTCATGGCTGAGCGCAGTTGCGTCACGCCGTAGAAGAGGAGGCCTGTCGCAGCCGGCACGAGAACATAGGAGCCGAGCCGCCGCAGTAATGGCTTCGCCTCCCACGGCACGAACATGAACCCGATGAGGCTGACCAGGAACATCGTCCACGCGAAGCGGAAGCCCCAGGCGATGTCCGAAAGAAACCCATCGAACAGTGGGATGTTGGCGACCACCAAAACTGAGAGCAGGGTGATGGACACCGCTCCAAGCAAGGCCGATTCCGTACGCCGGGTAGACGTAATATCGCTCATAAGAGATTCTCCTGTTTCTGCGGGTCATACTGCATTACATAATCTAGAAAAGCAAAACCGCCCTCGCGGGCGGTTTTGCTTCGGTCGTAAGCAGATTGCTTACACCATCTTCACATCGATCGTGACACCGGACGGAAGGTTGAGATTCGTGAGAGCCTCGATGACCTTCGGGTTCGGGGACATGATATCGATGAGGCGCTTGTGGATACGCATCTCGAACTGCTCGCGCGCGTCCTTGTGGACGAACGTCGAACGGTTCACGGTCCAGCGCTTTATCTCAGTCGGAAGCGGGATGGGCCCGACGATTGACGCATCGAAGCGGTTCGCCGTATCCATGATCTGCTTCACCGAGAGGTCGAGGATCTTATGCTCGTAGGCGCGGACACGGATGCGAAGCTTTGGCTCCGCGGCGGGCGCGCTTGCGTCCTTTTTCGCCGTCTTCTTCGCTTTAGTGGCTGCCATACGAGTCAGGGTAGCACGCTATTACGCGGTGATCTTGGTCACGACGCCGGCGCCGACCGTCTTACCACCTTCGCGGACGGAGAAACGGAAGTTCTCTTCGAGCGCGATAGGCGCGGTGAGCTTGACCTTGAAGGTCACGGTGTCGCCCGGCATTACCATCTCCTTGCCGTCTGGAAGGGTCACTTCGCCGGTCACATCCGTGGTGCGGATGTAGAACTGCGGCTTGTATCCCGTGAAGAACGGCGTGTGGCGCCCGCCTTCGTCCTTGGAAAGGACGTAGACCTCTGCTTCGAAGTCGGTGTGCGGGGTAACCGAACCTGACTTCGCGAGGACCTGGCCGCGGTGCACGTCCTCCTTCTTCGTACCACGGAGAAGGATACCTGCGTTGTCGCCTGCCTGGCCTTCCTGGAGCTGCTTGTTGAACATCTCGATACCGGTGACGGTCGTCTTCGCGGTTGGGTGGAGGCCGACTATTTCGACTTCCTCACCGACCTTGATGACGCCGCGCTCGATGCGGCCCGTGATAACGGTTCCGCGACCTTCGATCGAGAAGATGTCCTCGATAGGCATGAGGAACGGCTTGTCGAGCTCGCGCTCTGGCTGCGGGAAGTACGTGTCCATGGTGTCCACGAGCTCCTTCACCTTAAGCGCCCACTGGTCGTCTGCTGCGGACGCTTCGAGTGCCTTCAAGCCAGAACCACGGATGACCGGGGTAGCTGCGCCGTCGTAGCCCTGCTTGGTAAGGAGTTCGCGCATCTCTTCCTCCACGAGGTCGAGCATGTCCGCGTCATCAACCATATCTACCTTGTTGAGGAAGATGATGAGGCGCGGCACACCAACCTGCTTGGCGAGAAGGATGTGCTCACGGGTCTGCGGCATGGCGCCGTCAGTAGCCGCGACCACGAGGACTGCGCCGTCCATCTGGGCGGCACCAGTGATCATGTTCTTGATGTAGTCAGCGTGGCCCGGCGCATCGATGTGTGCGTAGTGGCGGTTCGGTGACTCGTACTCCGAGTGGTGAAGCGCAATGGTAATACCACGCGCCTTCTCTTCCGGAGCGTTGTCGATGTTCTCGACCTTCTCTGCGCGGGCCTTGTAGCCTGCTGCGGAGTTGAGGTTGAGGACGTTCAGGATAGCGGCCGTAAGAGTCGTCTTGCCGTGGTCAACGTGGCCGATGGTGCCCACGTTCATGTGCGGCTTGCTGCGATCGAATGCATCTGCCATAGGTTCGTAAGTTACTGGTAGCTAAAGTTATAACTTTGCCGCGCCTGCCTGTTTTAAAAGACAGGCGACCAAGGCGGTAGGCGTTACCCGCGCAGCGCTTTCCACCAGTTCCCTATGAGAGGAACATTGAAAAGAGCGCCGTACTCGCGTTAATAGCTAAGATACAGCCAGAGTATTGATAGGTCAAGAAATGCGCCCTAATCAGCAATCCACGTCCGTAGGGCTGATGGTCATGGTGCTCGTCACCTTCGCGGTACCCCGGTAATCCGCGCAGAAGTACCCGCCCTGGCGCAGTTCTACGGACGCTGCCCATCTCGACGGCATGGCTGCTTTCGGTCCAACCACGATGTTCCCATTCGAGTCCAGGTAATAGTATTCCGAGATGTCCGATAGGCAGTACGCGGCGGACGCCCCCGGGCCCGCAAACCTGACGGCGGCGATGAACATCTTGCCGGTGATATGGGCCGGGTTGCAGATCTCACGATACGATCCGTTGGTGCTGTAATACAATTCAGCCGCGGGACGCATATTCGAGATCTGCTGCTTTATCCCCGCATCGTTCGCTTTATCGCGCGCTATCCCCGTCGAGGTCAGGGCTACCGCGACCAGTAAGCTGATGATCGCGACGACCATCAGCAACTCTATGACGGTGAATCCTCGTAAGTTGCGATCCATGAAGCAATCCAACTATACCACTATGCCTATCCGGCACGCCCAGGCGTATTGATGGCTACTCGAGCGTGAACTCGGTGCGGAAATCACCTCGGAAACCGTTCGATTCCGCAGTCGACTCCTCCTGCTGACCCACCTTAACGACGTACTCGCCCCCCTCCTCGAACACCCCAATCTCGTCACCTCCGCCCGCGAACCAGCAAAGGACTCCTGAGACCTGGCCTGGCTGGAGATTCTCCGCAGCTAGTTCCGCGCATGAGCCCGTGTACGTGCCCACCTTCTTGCTTTCGGTGCCGTGCATAAGCGTAACGGTGGTCTGCGGGGCACCATCCTTTTCCCCAGCATCCTCGAACTTCCAACTGAAATCCTCTGCTGCATGCACGTGATCGGCATCGTTCGTTTCCGCTACCTCCGGCATCTTAGCCAGTTCCATCTTCTTGAAATCAAGGTCCCCTCGCATATACAGCGCCCCGGCTGCGGCTATAGCGATGAGCAGGAGCGCTCCCAGGAGCAGGTTTTTCCGTGTGTTCATACCAAAACGGTAGCATGGTGGAAAAAGAGGGAAAGTAGCACTTCGGGATAAGGAAAGGGCGGCCGTTTGGCCGCCCTAGCACCCTTATGAATTGCGCTTTCCCGTGCGCCGAAGGGGAACCTTACTGGCCGTTTGCCCTGCCCTTCCGAGACGAAGCGGAGGTACACCGTGCGGTGCCTCCTCCCACCACTTCAGCTCCTGGCCTCCATCTATGGTGTCCATGCCAAATTCAGGGCTGCATGGGACTCGGGATGGTCCGGCGTACCGATAGGTATGGGCGGCTTCCCGAAGCAAGGGTAGCCCCACGGCCTCTTCTAGAGAGTACGGGGCTTCCAGGTAGAAAGGCCCAAGCGAGCTAATGCTGACGATATAGGAATCCTCGTGATTCTCGAACGAGGGCCTGGCGATATTCGTGGGCCCGACCCAAATGACGAGCGGGTACAAATCAAAGTCTTCTTTCATCCCATTCCCCTATTGTTCTATCCCGACGGAATCCTAGCACGCGCAGGCAAAAACAAAGAGCCGCTTGAAGCGGCTCTTTGTCCTTACGAACGTAAGATTACTTCCTCGACGCGATGATGTCCGCTGCGACGTTGCTTGGCACGACCTCGTAGTGGTCGAATTCCATGGTCATGGAACCGCGTCCTTCCGTCATGGAACGGAGCGTCGTGGTGTATCCGAACATTTCCGAGAGCGGTACCTTGGCATTGACCACCTTGTTCATGCCGCGCTCTTCCATGCCCTCGATAGAGGCACGCTTTCCGGAGAGGTTGCCGGTGATATCACCCATGAACTGCTCGGGAACGACGACCTCGACCTTCATGATAGGTTCGAGGATGACCGGCTTGGCCTTCTGCGCCGCTTCCTGGAATGCCTGGGATGCCGCTATCTTGAAGGCGATTTCCGAGGAGTCCACGTCATGGTACGAACCGTCGTACAGGTCGACGGAGACGTCGACTATCGGGTAGCCCGCGAGGATGCCGCGATGCAGCGACTCGCGGATACCCTTCTCCACTGCCGGGATGTATTCCTGCGGGATGACGCCTCCCTTGATGTTGTTGATGAACTCGAAGTGATCCTCACGGGTGACATTCTTCGCGACTTTCGCTTCGGGATCTACCGGCTCCATATGCTTAACGCGGATCTTCACGTGGCCGTACTGACCCTTACCACCCGTCTGCTTCACGTACTTGTTGTCGACTTCAGCAGAGCCCATGATGGTCTCGCGATATGCTACCTGCGGCTTGCCTACGTTCGCGCCCACATTGAACTCGCGCTGCATGCGGTCCACGAGGATCTCGAGGTGGAGCTCGCCCATGCCGGCGATGATGGTCTCTCCCGTCTCCTCATCAGACGTGATCTTGAAGGTAGGGTCCTCGTCGGAGAGCTTCTTGAGCGCCATACCCATCTTCTCCTGGTCGGCCTTGGTCTTCGGCTCGATACGGAGCGAGACCACCGGCTCAGGGAAGACGATCTGCTCGAGGATGATAGGGTTCGCTTCGTCGCACAGGGTGTGCGAGGTCTTGGTGTCCTTGAGTCCCACGAACGCAGCGATCTCTCCCGTGAAGACCTTCTCCACTTCCTCGCGCTTATCAGCCTGAAGTCGCACGATACGGCCGATACGCTCCTTGGTTCCGGTATTCGCATTGAATATGTACGAGCCTGCAGTCACCGTTCCTGCGTAGACGCGGAAGAAGGTGAGGGCTCCGACGAACGGGTCGGTCTGGAGCTTGAAGGCGAGCGCGGTGAACGGCTCGTCGTCCGACGCGGTACGGATGACCTCTTCATCGGTCTTCGGGTTGATTCCCTTCACTGCTGGGAGGTCGAGCGGGGACGGGAGGTAGTCGACGACGGCGTCGAGCACGAGCTGCACGCCTTTGTTCTTGAGCGCGGAACCGGTGTAGACCGGGAATATCTCGTTGGCGATGACGGCCTTGCGGAGCGTCGCCTGGAGCTCAGCGTATGAAGGCTCGTTGCCCTCGAAGAATGCGTTCATCTGGGCCTCGTCATGCTCAACGATGCGCTCGATGAGCTCAGCGCGGTACTTAAGCGCCTCTTCCTTGTACTGCTCAGGCACCTCGCCCTCGATGACGTCCTCACCCATGTTGCCGGTGAAGGTGTACGACTTCATGGAAAGAAGATCGATGACTCCCTCGAAGTTCTCTTCGGCGCCCATAGGGATCTGCGCGCGGACCGCTTTCTTCGAAAGGCGATCGAGGATAGATGCGTAGGAGTCCTCGAACGATGCACCGGTGCGGTCGAGCTTGTTGATGAAACAGACGCGTGGCACGTTCGCCTCGTCGGCGTAGCGCCAGTTGGTCTCGGACTGCGGTTCGACGCCTGCAACGCCGTCGAAGACGACGATGGCACCGTCGAGCACACGCATGGATCGCTTCACTTCGGCGGTGAAGTCGATGTGTCCTGGAGTATCGATGACGTTGAAGCGGAACTTCTTCGCTGTATCCTTCTTATCCTTCTCGTTGGTACGGGTCCAGAAACAGGTGATGGCGGCCGAGGTGATGGTGATACCACGCTCACGCTCCTGCTCCATCCAGTCGGTGGTGGTCTCGCCCGTGTGCACCTCACCTATCTTGTGCTGGGAGCCGGTGTAGAAGAGCACGCGCTCAGACGTAGTGGTCTTGCCCGCGTCCACGTGGGCCACGATGCCGAAGTTACGCACTTTCTCGAGAGGATAATCGCGATTCATATAGGTAATTAAAGTAAAAAGCCGCCGAGGCGTTAGTCATAAGATACGGAAAACGGGGACAAAAAGCAAACGAGGTGCTAGATTCCTCACGGAACGTTTCTTGGAGGAAATGCGATGTCCCAAAGCAAGTACGTCGATAAGCTGGAGGAGCTGGGTTTCGAGCGCATGCCCGACCAGGAAGCCTCGGCGAAAATAAAAGCAATCAGGGCCTATGTCCTTGAACCGACAGAAGGGGTGAGTAGACCGCCTACAGGGTTACGGCTACCAATGCTCGGAGAGAACGAGCCGTGCTTCATGGCCATAGATGGCGGCATCTTCGGTGTTGGTTTCAGTCTCACGGTCGCGTATGACGACCGCGGCCAGAAATGGCAGAAACGAGAAGTTGTGGATCTGGAACCCTTCGGCTTCACGAATGGGCTAAAGGGCATGCAGATGAATTGATGGGGCGCGGATGAGAATCCGCGCCCCTCGACTATTACTGGCTCACGCAGTGATTATACGAAGTGGTCCATCCGGCGCAGCCGGTAAGGGTCGAGGGCTCGGATGTGCCCGGATCCTGGTTAAGTACGGCGCAGACCGTGAAGCGCCCGCTGTTATCGTTCTCGTTCGCATAGAAATAATCGCCTGTCTGGTTCGCATAGAACGGATCGAGTGGCATCTTGGAGATATACGTCGGGATGAGATCGGACTGGAACGCCGCGCCCATGCCGCTCGTCGGGTTCGAGACGTAGGTGCACCACCCCGACGTGCGCGGCAAGGAACCGGTGCTGCTGTAGTAGCTGTTTATGGACTTGATAAGCTGGCTCACATCGGAACGCCTGCGGGCATCGTTCGCCTTGTTGCGGGCGACATTTAGCGAGGAGAGCACTACCGACGAGAGGATGCCGATGATAGCGATGACCACGAGAAGCTCGATGAGGGTGAACCCACGATTGGTTGAGCGTTCCATGTCTACTGCTTGATGATGGCCGGATTGATAACGCTCGCGTCGATAGGCGTAAGTACCACGATCTCCGTCGGCTGCGTCTTGAACGCTACGAATACTGACGTAGCGAGCACCGTTCCAAGCACGCCAAGCACCACCTTCTCCATCTTGCCCTCATCCTTCTTGGGTCCGGGAGTTATCAATTGCCCGAGCGGAAGCCCTGCACGCTTCGCATTCGACCGACGCATGAGCGCAGGATCCTTTTCGGAGTCGAATACTACCTCGTCCATGTGGCTCCAGTATATACGCACCGGGTCCTCTTCCCGCTTTTTCTGCATAGGTGTAGGGTGAAATACGGAAGAGTTAGCTCAGGAGAAGAGCATGTTCACGTGCAAATGCAGGTATGGAGGTTGGCTCAAATGCTGGGGGTTTAAGCGGGCAGGCGTTGCAAATGACCGGAATCAGGAGGCGGTCACTATCTTCATCGACCTTATCCATGACGATAGTCCTGTTTTCATCCATGGAGACCGGCCAAGCACCGCATGGCCGTACACAATCGTCTTCGACCCCATGAGCGGGCAATTCTGGATTCGTGAAGGATACGCTCGCGATCTCACGGCCAGCCCCTTCAACTTCTCTGATGTCTCGGGCGCATGGAACGCACTGCTGCTCGCTCGAAAGCAATCGGAGTTCTCGGAACTTGAGTAGGTCGTTCTACTAGAAGGAAGCGCGCCCCTCGGGACGCGCTTTTCTTTAACTCCGTCCATAAAAACAGAGGCGCCCGGTGGCGCCTCTTCGTTTTCCGTTCTTTTTCTTGCTAGTAGTAGCGCGAGCCGTCGGCTCGATAGGGCTCGAGATTGAGACCGAGTTCCGGAATCGGCTCGGGTTCCGGCCGGAACCCGTTCTTCCGACACACGTTTCCGGTGCATTCGCCGCTTCGCGGGCCGCACCTGAGTCCGGCTTCATCCGTACCGCTCGGAAGAGCGGGACACCTTGGATGATGATGGCAATACATAATGAATCTCCATGAAAACTGCCTCCGTGTTCACCCTACGCCTGGAAGGCATAAATACAAGGGAGGAGGGTGCGTTACGCAAAACCGCCCTTTCGGGCGGTTTGTACTTCTTACCAAGCGAAGTGGGCGAATGCCTTGTTGGCCTCGGCCATACGGTGCATGTCGTCCTTCTTCTTGATCGCCGTACCTTCGTTCTTAACGGCGAGGAGGATTTCCTCCGCGAGCTTCGCTGCCATAGGCTTGCCCTTCTTGGCGCGAGCGGAGTTGATGAGCCAACGGTACGCGAGGGAGACGCGGCGCTGCTGCGGCACTTCGCGCGGGACCTGGTAGTTAGCGCCACCGACGCGACGGGAGCGGACCTCCATGAGCGGAGAAACGTTGCGGATAGCGGTCTCGAAGGTCTCGAGTGGATCCATCTCCTGCGCCTTGATGAGGTCGAGCGCATCGTAGACGATCTTGCGGGCAGTATCCTTCTTGCCGTCCCACATGACGGTGTTGATGAAGCGTGAAATAGCCTCCGAACCATAGACGAGGTCAGGGCGGCGCGGGTATTTGTTCTTTACGGGGTGTCGCATGGTGGTATATGAAAACTACGCCTTAGGCTTCTTAGCACCGTAACGGGAACGGGAACGGCGGCGCTTATCAAGACCTGCAGTGTCGAGGCGACCGCGGACGATGGTGTACTGGACACCGATGTCCTTCACGCGACCACCGCGGAGCATGACCACGGAGTGCTCCTGGAGGTTGTGGCCCTCGCCTGGGATGTAGGCAGTGACTTCCATCCCGTTGGTGAGGCGCACGCGAGCTATCTTACGGATAGCGGAGTTAGGCTTGCGGGGAGTCTTGGTGGTGACCTTCACACACACGCCACGCTTGAACGGCGCCGAATAGAAGGTAGGGCGGTTCTTAAGGGTGTTGAAGCCACGTCCAAGAGCCACGACCTTCGTTTTGCGGGTCAGTGGCTTACGTGCCTTCTTCGTGAGCTGGTTGATGGTTGCCATTTCGAAATGAAAACTCCCCCGTGGGAGTTAGGCACACTATATATAAAGGCCTATATAAATGCAAATCATCCAGGTATTTGCTTGCCCTATCCTTTCCGGCGGCTCATGAGCTCAGAAATACCTAGAAGGAGTACCGATATGCCTACATATAGCCAAGCCAGCATCTGAGCGAGTATATGCAGCTCAACGAGCGGGAGTGATACGAATCCTCCGTTTATACCTATATTAGGCACAATGAGTGTTATGAGGGCCGCAATGATGCCGTACCAGAGTGTGAACCGTGCCCACCGCCTGAATGTCTTCCCGCTTGTGAAGAAAGCTAGGAGAGAGGCGCCTAAGAGTGCGAGCGAGAGCGGTAGTAGAGTAACTCCGTATGGATAGCCATAGGGGGATGAGCAAATTAGACCTTTTGAAGTTTGGTGTGGGGCACAAAATCCAAACCATTCCGGCCAGATTAGATAGACTGCAGTTGTCGTTGCAAACGCGCCTGCAACTATAAATAAGGATTTAAATCTCATGCTTACTTCTTGCTATTCTCCAGTGCATTGATGCAGGTCGCAATGCCTGCAGCACGTTGCGAGGGGATAGCTTTAATCTGTGCTTGAACATACTTTCTTATTTCCGTGATGTAATTCAGGAACTTTTTATCGTCCTTCCCCTGTAGCTCGATATTACTAATAACAAGCGCGAGATACAGTCGTATGAAGATGGTTGGTACGCGACCAATTTCCTTCTTACATATCGCTATCGCATCCTTACGCGTTAGCTTGTCATTTACCTTCGCATCGACTTGACCATCTCCATCCACATCAAGTGATAATTGACCCACGTTCGTACCCGACAGCGATAATGTTGCCTCGGTTGAAGATGACACTGGAAGGCCTTTGAATTCCTTGAACATCTGGCCATTCTCATTCGAGAAGGTGAGATCGAATGTTCCGCTTCCTGTTCCTTCTATCGCAAGGCTGTATGCTCCTGTCTTCGGGAGTACGAGATACTTACCTTCTCCACCCAACTGTACACTGCTGCCCGGAATTTCTTCCTTCACGTACATCAAATCACTGGCTGGATTCGCGAATATACCCGTCTCATTTCCCGATGAATCCTTTGCGAGAAGAACAGCGGGTGAATGGATTCCTACTATAGTGATGGGGGCGAACACTGTAGGCTTCCCTTCAGCAAATAGGGTCTGGTCATACGAGGTTTCCAAACCTAGGACATTGCCAATGTATTCATGAGTGAATTCAGATTCCGTAATATTTAGATGTTTCCGGTTCTGATCGAAGTCCTCATTTAATTTGGAGAGGTTGAAATACTTCCCCTTCCCCTGCAGCAAAGCACTCGATGACATGACCGTCTCATCACCATCGCTTGATATGCGCGGGCCATATTCGATGACCGGACGTGTACAGAAGAGCGGACTCTCCGGGCAAGGACCGTTGATGGTGTAGTAGGAGGCGCTGGTGATAGTCGGCTGACCCCACCCTGCTATCTCGTACACCTCCACTCCTGTTGGAGCGCTCCATGCGTCCAGAATGGCATGCGTCGTTTCCATTTTCTCGACCAAGGCTGAAGAAAGTGGCAAGGGCGTGCCCGTGTCGTTAACGGATGGCACCGGACGTGACACTGGGTCATTCAGTTCGAAGCTTCTGGCTTCAGCCGCAGAATCCAGCGTTGCGCCGAACCTCGTGACAAATCCGTCAGTCTTACCCCCAGCGAGAAATCTCGCGAGTGGCATCGGTCCTTCTTCGAAGTATGCGTTCGACGGCGCGAGCGCGTACGCCCCAGGAAGCGTGGTAATGGTCGCACGGAGCACGGGAGCTGGAATGATGTAGTTGAGGAGCTTATCTCGCCCGTGCATGAGACTGAACAATCCCTTGGGAGTGCCTGCCTGCGGGGAAGCGATAAGTATCAGCTTATCTACCAGATGCATCTTCCCTTCCGCTTGGAGCCGCACCAGGAGCGCCTTCGCCACCAGACCGCCGTTCGAATGCGCGACAATTGCCACCTTTCCGTTCTTAGAAGATGCCGCGAGGCCTTCTACGACGGTTTCTAGATATTCACGAGAACCATCCTCCTTAAGCGCACCGTTATCGACCACATCGAATACGTCATAGCGCCAGTCGTACGGGTATCCTTTCCAGTCCACTATCTTTCCTTCAGTCTTGAGTCCACCGAGATACTCCATGAACTTCTTATGCACCGTGAACCCGAAAGGAAGACCGAGGATGGAGTCGACTATATCGCGCGTATAGACCGCAAGCGGGCTCGTCCCATTCGGAAGCAAGGCCAGGTCACGCACATCATCGCTGCCGTTCGGCTCCCACAAGCGACGCTCATCCCCGCCCGCTTCCTTGGTATACAATCTGCTCGCCGTGAATCCTGGAATGAACAGGACATTCGATGCTCCAGTCACTACACCTTCAGACACTTCTATCTCAAGCAATCCGAGAATAGGTGGGGTGAAGTCACCAACCCCTGTCGCACTTCCTTCCTGCTCCTTTCCTTTCTCGACGAACGAACGGAATGTATCGAATGGGAACGAGGGAGTAGCGCATATATCGCCTTCTGCGCCCACGCATAATGCATCTGCAGTAAACCCAGGCACGCTGCCCTCTTCGCTATCCGGGAAGTTAGCAGTGAGCGCGATGACATACTTCCCTGCACGAGCAAAGTGTAGGGGTAACTGGGTTTCGCTATCGTGCGAAGCGGCCTGCACTGCGACAAGCGTACTCGACCCGAGCTCGCCCTCAAATACGCTTGCCATCAGGGTCGACGACGCGAGAACGTCCGCGAACACTGCGCTACGACCCCATATGGTGATGGATTGCGGGTGCGGCACATAGGATACGGATAGCGTGCCGTCGGTGTCGATCGGGAGAGATGTTACAGAAGCAACACCTGTCCCATTCCAAGAGGCAGAGAGCGCGAGCGTAGAAGCCCTCGCACGAAGCGCTTCGCGCGCTTCGAAGAATGGATTCGGAATCTCCAGGATGCTTCCGTCATCCTGCAGGCAGCGTTGATTGAAATCGGCATCGTATACGCAGGGTTCCTCCGGTGTTTGAGCGAATACTTGAGCTGGGACCTGCCCGAATATCGTCGCGAGCACTAAGATGGATGTGAGTGATTTTTTCATTGCCTGCATCGTAGCGGGCAAAAGATAATGAAAAGATAAAATTTCCTGTGTTTTCGTCTCCTATCTGTTGATAACTCCTCATGTCCTGACCCTCGTTGTTAATAAAGAAGCCCCGCCGGTAAACCGACGGGGCTCAAGGTTCTCTTGCGCGGGCCGTTAGGCCCGCTTTACGAACGTCAGGACGGACACGCCCTGGATAACCGGATGGAACGAGACGAGATGATCGACACGCTCCACCTGGTAACCTTCGCCGATGAGCCTATCCTGCTCGTCCACGAAATCAGGAGCGTTCGTCCATAACGTGCGGACGCCCAGAACAGCATCCGGTTGGCGCAGGATAGCGCTACTTGATGGCTCTTGTGTGGTCATGACCATCAGAGGAGCGGTTTCGGGTGGCTCTGCTCGCGCCTCAGACTCAACGACGGGAGCGGGAGCTTCCGCCGCCGGTTCCATAGCAGCAACGAGCGGTGCCGCAGGCACTTCAAGACGCTTCCGAGCGACGACAGCGCCCTTCGGCTTAGGCATGGCCGCCGCGTGCGTAGAGTAGCGCTCGCGATAGATACTCCACACCTCAATGAGCGCTTTCGTCTCCACGCTCCTTTCTTCACGCTTCGGAAGACCGAACAACGCTTTTGCGAACGTCGCGATCGTGCTCACGCTACCGGTCGAGGCATTGGCTGCCGTCGCAGCAAGGGTAACGCTCCCCGCCGCAGCCAAAGCATCCAGCACCTCGATTCTCCGGATGCTAAGCTTGCGCGCTTTCATCACCCGCTTGATGCGAGCGATGATCGCTTCTCGCTCCGCGTCGGTGAAGAGCGGAACCTCCAAGTTTGGAGCAGGTGGAGCCAGTTCGCACAGCTCCACGACAGACTCCGCGTTCAGAGGCGTCTCTTCGACGACTTTCGTGGACGAATCCGGCGGCGGCGCTTCCACGAGCTCGCGCCCGCGATAACGCGCCCACGCCCGGGCGAGCATGGCTAACTCCTGCTTGGCTCCTTCTCTTCTCCCTTCGGCCTCGACAGTCGGGACCTTGAAGATCGCCTTCAGTTGCGAGAGACTCGCGCTTATTCCGTTGGATTCAGTGCCAAGCACAGCGGCAATGCGTGCCACTGTACCTTCCACGATCAGCGTGTCGAGGATGAGAGCCCTTCGCTCGGTGATCGGCTTCCTGTTCATGATTCTCGTGATGCGCGACAGAAGCGGGTCGGGCCCTTCTGGGGCAGGGGGTTGGACCTCCTGCACTGGTTCAACCGAGGGAACGTCCGAGTCTGCTTCTTCAAGCTCCGGAGCCTCGATGATGAGTCTCGGTTCGTCGACGGGCACTTCCCGCACCTCCTCCGGTTGTGGGGCCGCAGCGAGCTCATCAACGATTGCGCTCTTTGCCGCGGCAGGCGGAAGCGCTCTCTCTTCGTTCTCCAACCTTAAGTCAGGAATGGCGACCTTCTCGGCGCTCATTGCGAGCGCATAAAGAAGGAACTCGGCATGCTCCTCATTGATTGGGCCTAGTTTTTCGTAGATCCGGTTCATGAGGATGGCCGCCGCGCGCTTCTCCTGCATCGAGAGCGTCGTCGAGAGCTTCAGGCTGCGGAACAGCTTTTCCATGAGAAGCGGCAGACGAACAACCTCAACCTTGAGGTTGTTCGCAATCCTCTGATCAGAAAGACCGGCCGACAAGTCGATGAGCAGAGTGGAACTTTGTTCCGAGAGGCCATCGATATGCCCCCTGATATCCTTACGGCTTATGGTCGGCGGGAAGACCTTAGCAGTGGGTGCTTGAACCAACGCAGACATGTCATGACCCCTTTCGGCCTGATGATATTTATTGTTGTAGGCGATTTGTACTCGGCGTCTCGTGGGAGTATGAACCAATCCTAAATGAAATCAAATCCGCCCTTATGAGCATATTAGAACTCCTCGACAGCCCCTACGGGATTCAACTCCTGCCTTTTTCGACACGCCTATTGATAACTTTCTATAGCCAACACCGAGGCGCAGAGATATGAAAATGCCCCGACAAGTCGGGGCATTTTCATATCAGAACCGTTCGTTAGTCGTTCTCGGTCTCGAAGTCCTGCACGCTCGACGTCGCGGTATTGCCCGCCTTGTCGGTCGCAACAACGATGAAGAAGTATTCCGTGTCTTCATCGAGGTCTTCGAGGGTAAGCTCATGCTCGAGCGCGAAGGTCGAGCTGGTCTCCTTCTCCGCATCATCGAGATCCACATCCTCATCGGTCCCGTACCAGACGACCGCTTTCGTGCGCTCGTTTGTCTCCCACGAGACCACGATGGACTCATGAGTAACATCATCGGTATCGATGTTCGAGATGCCCGGAGCCCTCGTGTCGGTCGAAGTAGCGGTTGAGGTACCATGCTTCCAGTCAGTGTCTATCTTCTTGATGATTCCCGCCGGGACCTTCCCGCAAGCGGAGAGGTCTATCGAAGCATTACCGAGACGCTTCTTAGCCAGGCCAGGCGCGATCAACTTGCCCCATGCCTTGCATTTGAAGTCTGAATCGTTCGCGAGCGCGTTCAAGCGCGCACGAGTCATCGTGCCGACAGCGACTTCTCCCTCAACGCCGTGCTTCTTCTGGAACTTGGCCACTGCCTTTGCGGTGAGTGCGCCATAGAAACCGGTCACGAGGCCTTCAGGATAGATATCGGGGTCAGCGGCCAGTATTTCCTGGAGCGCCTTCACCTCTTCGCTCGTCATGCCCTGGCGGAGTTCGCCTGCGAGCGCCATGGTCTCCCTAAGCTCGGTAACGGTTTCGCCGCGCTTCTTGGTAAGTTCAGCGAGCTGGTCCTGGAGCTTCTTTATCTGCTCTAGGTACGTCTGCATCTGCACACTGGTAGTGGAGGTCACCGTCTCGGCGAACGTCGCGGTCGGCAGGATGCCGGCGAATAGCGAGAGCGCGATAGTGAATGCGGCTAATTTCTTTATCATAAATAGATTGGGTCAATAGTTACGCGTTGTAATACCGGGAATCGAATACACCGCTTATACAGTGTATACCGTGTGTAAAGACGATCAGGGCCGAATCCACTTACCGCACTACTTGTGCAACACTAGGGCGATAGCGTGGCCAGTCGAGTGTACACTTATAGCGGTACAGGCTCATTGTGAGCACGAACTGATCGTCCGGGGAGGGCGTCATGAGACTACCTGAAGGTACTATCGGGCTATTCGAGCCCCCGCCTCTCGTCACTGCCGCCACATTCAATTGCGGGGCGCGCTGCCGAAGACTCGGCGCCGTTCTGAGCGAGCATGCAGTGGTGTGGATGGGCGGGATGGAATTCTGCGATATCTGCGCCTGCTTCCCGCACCATCAGATCTCTTGCGCCCAAGCTCCCGACCACTATCTGACCCTCGAACCACCCGCTGCACTCAAGATCGCGGCGGAATGAAGCTCAAGGAAGACTGCCTCGCTCCGCGAGGCTTTTCCTTTATCTATCGCATTCCGGAATACCCCTGCGACTATCCTGCCGGACCCCAATGAAGTACCCGATGGCGAGAAGTGCGAGGGCGGTAAGCAGCTTCTTCATGCTCTCTATAACCACTGCCTTGCCCTCCCCGTTTCGTTAGCTAGCTGAATTCGAGATACAGCGGCGCATGGTCGGACACTTCGTCCGGCAATACCTTGAAATCCTTCACCTCGACCCCATCGCTTACGAATGCATAGTCCGCGAACTTCTCCGGCTTCGTATAGTGGCTCGTGCGCGTCGAGATTATCCCGTATTCCTTTATGAGATTGCGTAGTCCGCACGCCTCGATGCGTGCGAGGCTTTCAGTGTCTGGTCGCAAATTGAAGTCACCAAGGACGACATACGGATTAGTAAGATCCTTTACGAACCTGGCGATCCTATCCGACTGTTCGAGACGGTCTTCGGAATCGTTCTTCCCTTTCCCGTTCCAGAGACCATGGAGGTTAAGGATGGTTCGAGCGCCCTCTGAGGTATCGATGGTCATGTATTGAAGAATGCGGGCATGGTTGCCGAATTCCTCGGAAGAGATGTATCCCTTCTCCTTATATATGTAGAGCTCGCCTTCTTCGGTGACTTTGAGCCCTTTCTTCACGAACATCGCGAGTCCGTAGAAATCGAAGAAATGCGGTCGGTAATAGATTTCGTAATCCGTAAGCACTCCGGCAATGTGGGACAGGAGGTGCGGGTTGCGGCGCGAGAGCCATGACCCGCCCGATTTCTCCGCGAGCATGTGCTCGCCTCCGTTCCAGACTTCCTGCAGGCAGAATACATCGACATCGTCGTATGACTTAAGGAATGCCAGGAGCTCGGGCACTCCCGCCTCACCTCCCCACGTATTGAGCGAGATGGCCTTCATGCGCTACGAACCAATAAGCAATCCGAAAATGTAGCTGATGAAGTCGTAGAACGGGCCGGCGAAGAAGTACGTGAAGATGAACAGTATGGCGATGAGCGTGAAGATGCTGCCGGCACGCATGCGGTCCTCGAACTCACGCATTTGCATGCCGAGCTTGTACGGCAAAATGCCCCGTAGGACGGTGAACCCGTCGAGCGGCGGTATAGGGATGAGGTTGAAGATGCCGAGCGAGAGGTTCGTGAGGGTCACGAGCGCTGCGAGGTCGCCGAACTCCCCGAAGCCGTTCGCATATGCGTAGCGCGCGATGAGCGCGAAGATGATGGCGAGCAGGAGGTTGGTGGCGACACCCGCGACCGCGACGATGGCCTCGCCCCATCGCTGGTTCTTCAGGTTGTATGGATTGTACGGAACGGGCTTCGCCCATCCGAAGAGGATGCCTGCGCCCGTCATCACGAGTATGGCCGGGAGAAGAACGGATCCGACCGGGTCCACGTGCGAGACCGGATTGAGCGTGAGACGGCCTTCGAGCTTGGCCGTAGGGTCGCCGAGCGTATAGGCGGCATATCCATGGGCCACCTCATGGATGATGATGGAGAGGATGAGGACGATGATGCCGAAGATGAGGATGGCCATGGATTTGCGGAGGTAAGCCCCATTATGCTAGCATGCGGGGACTATGGCACGTAAATGCGCAGTGACCGGCAAGAGCACGCAAGTAGGCGGGCGGTATTCCAACCGCACGCGTGCTACCCAGTTCAACCCTACCGGCAAGGTCCGCCGCAGCGCGAACCTCCAGAAGCGCCGCGTATTCGTTGCCGAGCTCGGCAAGAACGTCCTCATCGACGTATCCGCCAAGGGCATGCGCCACATCAAGAAGAACGGTGCCTTCGCCACCCTCACGAAAGCAGGCGTTATCTAGCCGCTCGGAAAAGAAGCCGCCCCGGTCCAAGACCGGGGCGTTTCGCGTTCGTGGGCGGAAGTTCAGTTGTCGTTGAGCGGCTGGCGGCGGTGCATGGGCCAATCCTCGAGATGCCCGAGGACGTTCTGCCAGCTAGATTCCGGGACTTTCTGCTCGAGGTAGCGACGCACTACCCTGCAGTACAGCTCCGTGTACGGCGAGTCGGGCAGCGGGCCCCTCTCGATGTCGGCGCGAGCGCATTCCAGGACAGCGGCGCGTTTCGCCCGGAAGTCTTCCGTCTGGTGCGTGCAAAAATACTCGACGATGCTCGCGGCGATGACTTCATCGATCCGTAGCTCGGTTCTAACGGCGATGGATAGCATGGTATTTCCCCTTCTGGACTCTCCTCTCGCACAGTACCACTACTTTCCCATCCGTAAAGTCACTTGTGCACTACCGTCTTCCCATCGCTCGTGAAGATGACCGGTCGCCCCTCTACCGTGGAAGCTACCGAAGCCCCAGAAACCTGTATGCGCTCTAGTACTTCCTCGTGCGGATGGCCGTACGAGTTGTCCTTCCCTGCCGAGATCACCACGGTCGCGGGAATAACGGCGTTAAGCCATGCTGACCCGGTCGAGGTGCGCGAGCCGTGGTGCCCGGCCTTGAGCACATCGCTATCCAGTTCCCCGCCGAGCGAGATGAGATAGTCCTCGACCGAGGACGGCGCGTCGCCCGTGAGCATAAAAGAGGTGTCGCCATGCACGAGCCGGAGCACTATGGACCCGCTATTGGTCTCCCCCTTCGACACGTCATGATCAGGGTAGAGTACGTCCGCGTATACCGCCTCTCCGAGATGGATACGCATACCCTTCCTAGCGAGGATGCTGACTGCGCCCGGTTCCTTTTCCACCGCCACATCCAGCCGCTCCGCCTGGCTCGTCCCGTGCTCTATGCCCGGCGAGAGATAGTAGGAGACGCGGTAGCGATTGAGGACGTCGGGCAACCCACCGATATGGTCGGCGTCCGGGTGCGTCGCGAGCACCATATCGATGGAACGGTCGAGCGGGCCCATCACTCTCGGCAGCTGGCGCAGCACGGCGCGATCGCGGCCTCCATCTATGAGCAGCTGGACGCCTTCCGGGCTCTCGATAAGGATGGCGTCGCCCTGCCCCACCGCGAGGAACGAGACCGTGAGCAGGCCCTGCTTCGGCTCGTATATGGCGTATATCGCTGCCGCGTTCACCGCGACGAGCGCGAGCAGGACGAACGCGGCTAAGGCCGGCTTGGTGCGCAGGGAATTCATGGGACGTTGATAGGGTCAGTATAATCCGGCGCAAATGGTACTGTTGATGTACACGAAGCGTATGTTCCTGAAACGCCTATCTAACCGGGTACTCGCCCCCTTCCAGCTCCTCTACTGGCGTATGGCTGCGCCGCAAGCCGAGGGCGCCAAGGTCCTCATCAAGCAGGGCGAGAACTTCCTCCTCATCCGCGAGACGTACGGGCCCAAGCACTGGACGCTTCCGGGCGGGCGCAGCCGCAAGGACGAGGAGCCGCTCGAGACCGCCAAACGCAAGGTCCGCGAGGAGGTAGGCATCGAGCTCTCGGTGCTCATCCCGCTCGGCTCCTATTTCCATACCCGGCAGCACAAGAAGGATGTCATCTGCGCATACCTGGCCCATGTCGGTACGCAGGCCTTCCAGATAAACCCGAATACGGTGGGCGAGGCGCACTGGTTCAGCGTCGAGGAGCTCGCGAGCCTCGAGCAATCGGAATCGGTGGATGACGTGCTCGAGCTCTATCACAAGTACGCTGCGAGCCATGGATAAATACCAGAAGGAAGTGGATGCTTGGTTCAAGGAGAAGGGATGGCCGTACTGGGAGCCGCTCGCGATAACCGCACGGCTCTTCGAGGAGGGCGGCGAGTTCGCCCGTATCGTGAACCATGTCTACGGACCCAAGAAGAAGCGCCTCGATGAGGAGAAGCAGGATATGGAGGAAGAGATAGGAGACATCATCTATACGCTCATCTGCTTCGCCAACTCTCATGGGATAAGCCTCGACGACGCGATACGCAAGAGCATCGACAAGGTGTCCTCGCGCGACAAGGACCGCTACACTACGAGCTAAGTTCTAGCCCATGGAACCTTCATCCCCCTACGGTATACTCGGGGATACTTATCCGTCTCACCCTTACCTATGACCTATACCGCACGCACCTTCAGCTTGCCCGAGCTTTCCGGCCTCTCGAAGAAGCAGATGGACGTCCACCTCGCTCTCTACGAAGGGTATGTGAAGCACGTGAACGTCATCCTCGACACCATCAAGCGATTGCGTGACGAGGACGCGGACAGCAACGCGTTCGTGATGAATGAGCTACGCCGCCGCCTCGGCTTCGAGTTCGATGGCATGCGCATGCACGAGTACTATTTCGAGCAGCTCGAGAAGGGACCGAGCCAGGCCGCGGAGAATTCCCCGCTCGCGAACGCAGCGTCCGAGAAGTACGGCAACTGGGCGAGCTTCATCACGCATCTGAAAGAGGTCGCGGGCACGCGTGGCATCGGCTGGGTCATCACGTACTTCGACCCCCGGATAAATTCTCTGCATACTGCCTTCGTCGGTGACCATGAGCTCGGGCAGCTCGCAGGACTTCCCATCATCCTCGCCATCGATCTATGGGAGCACGCGTACATGGTCGACTATGTCCCGGCGGAAAAGAAGACGTACGTCGACGCATTGCTCGCGAACGTGGACTGGGATCTCGTGAACGAACGCTTCGCGAACGCAGCCACGTAAATCAGGTCAGGGAGAAGGAGTGCCTGCAACATCTGTCGCAGGCACTTTTTCTTTAAGCCAATGCATGCCGAACGCTAAGAGCATGTACAGAAGAATCGTTACCCAGAACGGGAACATCGGAATGGTCAGGCTCGCGAACGGAAGCGCGGCACTGGTCTGCGCGACCTCGACTAAGTACCAAAGCAGGAGAAGCGCAGGGAGCCCGACGACAGTTGCGAGCGCAGGAGCGAGCATGCCGACAAAACCCGCGATCGCAGAGAAAAGCATCGCGAGCGGGACTGCGGGGAGGACGAGCACGTTCGCCGGGAGCGCGACGAGCGAGAGGTTCCCTGTCTGGTACAGGAGGAGCGGAAGCACGAAGAGCTGCGCCGCGACAGTAGTCGCAACGATGTCGCGCAGGAATGCGTTCCGTATGCGCATGAGGTGCGGCTCGATGACGGGACTACCCAGTATCAATCCGAGCGTCGCGACGAACGAGAACTGAAATCCCGGATCGTGCACGAGGAGCAGCGGGTTCCACAGCAGCATGATAACGAGCACGAAGACGAGGGCGCGGAGCGCGTCGTAGGTACGGCCGCTCGCCCGTGCGAAGAGTCCTAAGCCCGCCATGATGCCAGCACGCGTGGCGGAGGCTCCCGCTCCTGCCGCGAGCACGAAAAGGAATATCGTAATCCCTGCGAGGATGATGGCGGTCCGCTTCCTGAGGAAGCTGAACCCGCGTAGTATCGCCTCGGCGATTATCATCACGTTGTATCCCGACAGGACGACGATGGGCAGGAGGCCGGCGATGGTGAACGCCTCGAGCAACTCCTTCCCGAGCCCCTGCTTCCCTCCCGCGATTATCCCGGCAGCGAGGCTCGCATAGGGCTCGGGAAGCGCGTTCGATAGTCCACGCACGAAGAGATGCTTCGCTTCGTAGAGATACGTGCGCAGGCCAGGCTTGTCGTCGAGCACCCGTATCTTCGCGAAGCCGATGATGCCGAACACGCCGTCCTTGGCGAGGAAGCTATCGTACCGAAACGTGCGCCCGCCATCGGTCGTGAAGGGTTCGGGCCGCTCGAGCGTTCCACGCACCTCGAGGACCTGCCCGTGCGAGAGCTCAGGGTATAGAGGAGCGACAACGAGCATGCGCATATGCTCTCCTTCGTGTTCCACGGCGAGCGTGACACGCTGCGTCGTCTCGCGTATGTCGGGATCGCCCTCGATATTCCCGGTAAGGATGACCTTCGTATCGAAGAGGGGCAGGAATGCGCCAGGTGCCACGACCGGAGCACTGCCTACGCGCGCGAGCCCGATGAGAAGCCCAAGGAGGCAGAGGGCTGACAGGATGTACGCTTCGCTCCTTTTGAGGAGCAATAAAAAAGATAAAGAAAAGATGACGGACGCCAAAAGCGCCATCACTTGCCAGGAAATCAAGAGCAGCGAACCTAGGGCGATGCCTAGGATAAACGAAAGGATCGCAAAGATAAGCCGCTGCTGCACGTAGCTATTCTAGGAAACAAATATGATGAAAAGCTGGAGGAAGTATGAAACCGGCTTTAATGACCCCTATCCATCGCGATATTGGCGAGTTCGTCGGCATCCTTGTTCTTCTCCCGGTACACATGCTCGAATGAAACATCTCCGAAGGAGCGTGCGAGGAGATTCTTGAGTATCAAATGCCGTGGAACAAGGTTCGGATGCTTCACTTTGTAGTTGCCTTTGAGCTGCTCGATGACCAGCTTGGAGTCCATACGGATGGTGAGCGGGGTCGACTTCAGTATCTCGGGGGGGTATTCGTTCGAAAGAGCGGTGAGCCCGCGGATGACCGCCTCGTACTCTGCGATGTTATTGGTCGCGACCCCGAGGTAGTCCGAGACCTCGACCACGCGCTTGCCGAGCGAGTCGAAGACGACAGAGCCTGCGCCTGCGGGTCCCGGGTTCCCGCGGGCACCACCATCTGCATAGAGCGTGAAATGCATTGCTCGAGTATACCAAGCAATGAGAACCGCCCGCGCGAGCGCGGGCGGTATCCTCATTTGAGGAGCGCACATTCTTCCTCCCGCACAGGGTCCTCAGGTTTTTCCGGCTTCTTGAAACCTGACAACGCCCACTCGTGGAAGACGCCGAGCTCGGCGATGAGAATCTGGAACGGGTACCTGCATTCCTTAAACATGAACATGGGAAATCCCTCCTGCCTTCCCCATACAACGCCCGCTCCTATCGGATGTCAATAATGCGCAATCGCACGGGCTGGCCCCGAGAGAAGGTGTCGCGCTCAAGATGCACGAGCAGTGATGCACGAGCACCCACAGCGAGAGCATCGCACGAACTTCCGAGCTCTCGCCTCGCATAGAAAGAAATGGCTTCGATGGTGTCGCTCCCGAACTCGTCCCGCAGCAGCTTCACGCGCAAGTGCTCTCCCGCCTTCCCGAACCAAGAGACTTCCGAGAGCTCTACGTGCGAGAGCGCGAACGCTGGTTTGCCGTTGCCCATACCGAATGGCGCGAACCGTTCGAGCGAAAGAAGAGTCTTCACCGACACCTGATCAGTGGTGAGGTGCGCATCCGCTCTCGATTCTTCCGCATCGTGCTTCGGAAGCGTGGCGAGCGCTTCGACGAGGCGTGCCTCAAGATCGAATACCTTGTCAGGCGCGAGGGAGAATCCGCCCGACGCGGCGTGCCCACCGAACTCGATGAATGCATCGGTCGCGGCGTGCATGAGCTCGTTCACACTTGTCTTCCCTCCGGCACGGCACGAGCCCTTAAGCGTCTCGTTCCCTTCGCGACCCCAGAGGAATACCGGACGGCTGTATTCTTCCGCGATGCCGTTCGCGACGAGTCCCAGAAGTCCCGGACGCCAATCCGGATCCCCCATAACGATGACGGTCGGAAGCTCTCCCTCTTGCTTCCTTTTCTCGATACGTTCGTGCACCGCCTTCGTCGTTGCGCCCGCGACCGCACGCCTGGAACGGTTCGTCGCCTCGAGCAGCTTCGCGAGCTCGTCCGCCTCGCTCTCGCTCTCCGTAGTGAAGAGACGGAACGCATCACGCGGGTCGCCCATTCGTGACGCTGCGTTTACCCTCGGCGCGATCATGAAACCGACATCGTCCTCCGTGATGCGCTTCTGGTCCACGCGCGCGACTTTGCATAGTCGCTGGAGGCCGAGGCGCGGCGACTTCCGCATCACCATGAGCCCGTACTTCGCGATGACCCGGTTCTCTCCCCGGAGCGGCACCATGTCAGCTATGGTCGAGAGCCCCGCCATATCAAGGAGCCATTTCTCCCAACCGGGCGCGATATCCTCCCTTCCAGCGAAGCCGTGCTGCAGCGTCGCGCACGCGAGCTTCCATGCGATGCCGCCGCCGCACAGATCCTTGAACGGATACGTCTCATCCTCTCGGGCCTTCGGATCCACTACCGCGTATGCCGGAGGAAGATCGCCCGACGGCAAATGGTGGTCGGTGACGATGACATCTATGCCGAGCTCGTTCGCGCGCGCTACCGCCTCGTTGTCGACGATGCCCACATCGACTGTAACAATGAGCTTCGTCCCTTCCTGCGCGAGCTTCTCGATACCAGGAATATTCATTCCGTACCCTTCGAGGTGGCGGTGCGGGATATAGTTCGTGAAAGTAGCTCCCGCTTTCTTGAGGAAATCATGGAGCACGACGCCTCCCGGTATGCCGTCGCAGTCATAATCGCTCCACACGGTTATGCGCTCCTTTCCGTTTATCGCGCGCGCGAGGCGCTCCGCGGCCTTCGGCATATCCACCATGAGCATCGGGTCATGGATATGCTCGTCGTACGAAGGCGAGAGGAACGCTTCAGCTTCCTCAGCGGTCGTTATCCCTCTCCTCGCCAGAAGTGACGCCGTGAAATCATCGTATGCGCGGAGCATATCACGCGACTTCTCATCAAGGGGATCATGGAGCGGGAACATGTGGGCGCATTGTATCAAAAGCCGGACCTGTCGTATCCTTGAGCATATGGAACCGACTATTTTCGAGAGGATACTCAGCCGCGAGATACCAGCGAATATCATCTATGAGGATGAGGATACGCTCGCATTCCTTGATATCGCACCGAATAACCCCGGCCATACGCTCGTCATCCCGAAGGAGCACTCCCGCAACATCCTCGATATCACTGAAGACTCCTGGCTCGCGGTCATGCGTACTGCGCATAAGCTCGCTCCCATCATTAAGGAAGCGGTGGGAGCGGGCGGGCTCAATATCGCGATGAATAACGAACCAGCTGCAGGCCAGGTCGTATTCCATACGCATGTACACCTCATCCCGCGCCACGAAGGCGATGGCTTTACGCACTTCCCTCAAGGAAAATATGAGGACGGTGAAGCGGAAGCCCTTGCGGAGCGGCTTCGAGCGAAGCTAATTAGCTAACGAAGCGCGTCGATACCAGGAAGCGAGCCGTCCGCGAGGAAATCGAGCATCGCGCCTCCTCCGGTCGAGACGAACGAGATACGGTCATCGAGCCCGAGCTTCTCTATCGCAGCGATGGTGTCCCCGCCACCGATTATCGAGTGCGCATTCGACTGCGCGATGATGCGCACGAGCGCTTCCGTTCCCTCCGTGAATCCTTTTTCGTAATTACCGAGCGGACCATTCCAAAGGACAGTCTTCGCCTTCCCTATGAGCTCGCCCAGAAGCTCGACGGTCCTGGGACCATCATCGAGTATCGCCTCGTTCGGGGCGACGACCGTCACGCCCGAGAGGTGCCCGTCCTCGCGCCTGCTTCCCACCTTCGCGACGACGTAGTCGACGGGCAGTTTCAGTTTCGGGTTCTCAAGTATCTTCTTGAGCGCGCTGTGGTCCGCACCCGAGACGAGCGACGCGCCCACTGGCTCGCCCTTCGCCTGCATGAAATCGTTCGCGAGGGCGCCGCCCACGAACACATGGTCGTATGACGTAAGGAGCATGGCGAGCACCGGCTCCTTCGTGGAGAACTTCGCACCGCCCATGATAGCGAGCGAGGGACGCTTCGGGTTAAGTGCTTTGGTGAGCTCCGTCACCTCCTTCTCCACCTGGAAGCCAGCATATGAAGGAAGGAGCTCCGTCACTCCCACGACCGACGCGTGCGCACGATGGCAGACATCGAACGAGTCCTGTACGAACACGTCCGCGAGCGAGGCTAGTTCCGCCGCGAACGCCGGGTCATTCTCCTTCTCCCCCGTATCGCGCCGCAGGTTCTCGAGCATGAGCACATCGCCCGGGACCGTATCGCGCACGGCCTGGCGTGCGACGGGTCCTGTCGCGTTCTCGCAGAACTGTATGCTCGGGATGAATTCCTTCATCGCTTCGTATACCGGATGGAGCGTTTCCGTTCCTTTGTCGCCGATGTGCCCGATGAGGATCACCCGAGCGTGTCGCGTCCTAAGGAACTCGATGGTCGCTAGTGCGCTACGAAGCCGGAATGTGTTGGTCACCTTCCCGTCCGCGACCGGCACGTTGAGCGCAGCACGCACCAATACCGGTACGTTCTCAAGATGCTTGATGTCGCGCAGCGTTTTCATGAGTCCCATGATACCGCGCATAAAGAAAAACGGCGGGAGTCATCCCGCCGCTTCCGATACCCTCCCTGCACACGAATCTTGCCACACCTGCAGTAAGCCCTGCAGCTGGAATAGGCGTTCTTTCGCAGGCACCACGACTTCCGGATGTAGCTTGAAAAGATGCCTCGCGCATTTCTGCGCCTGCTCTACCGTTCCTGCGTCCCGAATCGCTCTCTTGAACGGGCCATCGAAGAACGCCGTTGCAATGCACGCGTGCATTATCGACGGCCACGTTTCGTAGCCCCACGATATCTCATGCGACACGTCTCCATGCAACGATTCGAACAGCTCCTCGAGATTGCGGATCGCCCTTCGCTTATTTCCCATGACGCTCCCCCTGTTTCCGTAGTGACAATACACCACGACTCGAGAGAGGCAAGATTATGAAATCGCTTTTACGAGCGCGCCGTATGTCGGAACATCCACGCTCGCGTGACCGATGAGGAATCCGTCCACCCCGCTACCGCTCGCGAGCTGCCGGATGTTCGTGGGCTCTACCGAACCGCCATAGAGGACACGTACCTTCTGGTTCGCCTTACCGGGGATGTAGTCACCGAGCACCTTGCGTATATATAGGACGAGCTCTCCGAGGTCGGGCGGCGTTATCGCTTCGCTCGCCGCTTTCCCGATGGCCCATATAGGTTCGTACGCGATGACTATGGAAAGGCGCTCTTTGGGAGTGAGTTGGCTGAACACCGCAGCTATCTGCTCGCGTATATGCTTCAGGTACCGCGCGTCCTCGTCACGCTCCCGTTCCCCGATGCAGAGGATGGGGGTAAGCCTGTGCGCGAGCGCGTGCCGAACCTTCTCGAGCACTTGGCTATCGTTCTCCCCTCCCGCACGACGCTCGGAGTGCCCGACGATTATGTATGAAGCTCCTGCGCCTGCTGCAGCTGCTGCAGTGACTTCTCCGGTCTGCGCCCCACCGGTCGTGAGCGATATATCCTGCGCCGCGAACTTCGCCTTGGACCTGCCGGACGCTAATAGCCCGAGGAACGGCGCAGGTGGCGCGAGCACGAGTTCGTGCGCACCCTTCCCCGCAAGACGATTAGCGGTAGCGAGGAGCGCCTTGGCTTTCTCCGTCCTTTCCACGTACGCCTTCCAATTAGAGACGATGAGCATGCCCCTCATGATACCAGGTCGGCGATATGAAAAGGCGGCCGCTTGCGCGACCGCCCTGTCCTTAGTGCCCGCGAATTGATGGCGGCTCGTTCGATGGCCAGCCTTGCAACAAGCCAAGCTTGAGTATGAGGTTCACGGCATCGAGGGCGCATGCCTGCAACCCGAGCACTTCATACTTGATGGCCGAGTGGCCCCGTACGATGAGCATGATGCTTTTCCCATCGAATGGGCACACCGCTCGGCATATCGCTGGACCGGTATAGCCATACGCGTTAATAACGAAAGCGTTCGGCTCGAAGGCTCGACCGTGTCCAGTTTGACGCGCAACCCTAATTTCTTCGAGCCGCGCAAGGTTGGTAAGTAATTCCGTCTCGATGAATTCCAAACGTAGTCCTTGAAGCTCGGAATTCTCGGCCTTCTTCTCCCTCAGCGTGTCCCGTATATATTTAGCGCGATGATGAGCTCCATTCCGAAGGAGGGCCTGCCTTCGTTCTTCGACTGCCCCGAGTACTCGCATGACTTACCCTCTCCTCGAGAAGTATCCAAAAGCATTACGCACTATATCGTCTTCGAAATCAACTCTTCCTCTCTGCTCGTTCAGAACGAGGGGTATTATTCCTCCCTCCAATCCACGAACTGGTAGTCATTGCTCACCACCGGCGTGAACGGCGGCGGATTCGTCGCGAGCTGCCTATCGTACGCATCGATACGAGTGCCATAGCCGGCATAATTCGAGCAGCCGCCCATCCACTTCGTACCCGTTCGCTTGCTCGACACCGTGGTCCCGCGGATGGTGAGCGTCGTCTTGGGTTCGTATGAAGCAGAGCATCCGCTGTAGTAGTTGCGGCCGAACGCGCCACCCTGTGCGATGAAGATGCCGTTGAGCGTCATGGTATTCGGCGAGTCCGGCGTGATAAGCACGTTATCTTCCGCGATGACCGTGAGCCCGTCCGTGCCATCGGTCGCCTGGTACACGATGTTGTTCTTGAGGTATGCGTTAGGCGCGATGCCGGCATCGACGACGTTCGCCGCCACGACTGTCACCTTCTTCGTTATCGTCCCTTCGAGCCACACGTTGTCCTCCACGAAGATAAGCCCGCACGTATCCGGTATCTGGTACGTCCCCACGAGCGTGTCGGTGGTCACGAGCGCGCGGTCATGCAACGCGTCTTCCGCGGTATTGAGCGCGGTCGAGGTAAGGTTCGTCGTACCGGTAACCCGTCGCACCGTCACGGTGCCCGCTGCGTTGAAGATGAGGCGGTAGCCGTTCCAGTAGTTCGCCTGGGTATTGTTCGAGCCCACGCTCGTACGTGCGAAATACAACATGCTTTGCGTCTGCGCCGCGGTCTTGAGCGCCGAGAAGTCGGCGGCGATGCCCGCGAAGTTCACTTGAGGCGTGGGGTAGCTCCACAGCGTCTGGTTCGGCCCCGCACCGAATACCCCATCCTCGGTCGAGTTCGGGCTGCAGCCGAACGATGAGGTGCATAGCCAGCTCGAGAGCGAGCTCGTCACCGGCGCGTTCGCCGTGCCGTCCATGCGAACGCCGCCATTGCTATGGTACGGGCCGCTGATGACGCGGTCGGAGCCCGCCCATACGGTGTCATTCAATATATAGGAGTACTGCCCCACCGTGGGACGGGTGTAGCGTACGGAAATGGTGCGGGAGACATTGCTTCCGGTGGGCTGCCCGGTAGAAGCGAGATCTATAGAGGTCACCTGGCCGCAGGCGAGGTTGCCGGTGACCGCGAGCGTGACGGTGCCTGCCGTCCCGCCTTCCGGATCGTTGTATGAAAGGACATAGGGACCCGGGACACCCGTCCCGTTCGTGAGATTGCCCGGATAGTGCGCGAGGAACCAGCGGTAGTATTCGAGCCCCGCCTCCGCGAGCGAGAAGGCGCGGGCGCGCTCCGTGCTCACGTTCTGCAGACGGTTCTCGGTCAGCACGAAGCTCGCGAGGCTCCCGAGCACGGTAAGGAATATCGCGCCGAAGACGAGGCCGAGAAGGAGGAGATATCCGCGTGGAGGACGGGTGCGCATACCTTCCATACTACTCGGCACGCAGGTTCCGGAGCGTTGCCGTTCCGGATAACCGGAAGACGTTCGGCAAGCGGTTGGGGTTGAGATCCACGTCCATCGTTACCCCGACCGCGCGGATGAGGGAGATGGTGATGGGATACGCGAGCGCGGTACCGTCGGAGCCGTAGTACGTGAATATCGGCGTGGACGTCGCGTTCTTCACATAGGTCGCGACGGTCTCTATGGTTTCCGGCTGGCCCACGTAAGTCGCGGGGTTCCCCGCTGAGCCCGTGATACCTCGATAGAGCGTTCCGTTCGAGAGGTATGCACGCACCCGCTCGATACCGCCGTCCTGGTCGATATCCGCATAGAAGGTCGCGCTCGAGGTCGCGGCGAGCGTAACGAGATATGCGCCATCATCCCCATAGGACGCTTCGCGGAAGTTCTGGAGCGTGAGCGCGAGGCCGCGGCGTGCGCTATCGAGCGCGACGGACTGCTCGAGTATGTACGCATTGCTGCGATAGAAGTACTGGATGGAGCCGACGAGGGCGGCACCTGCAACTGCCACGATGCCGACCACCACCACGGTCTCGGCGAGCGTGAACCCGCGCATGGGCTTAATCGAAGGTCGCTTCATAGAAAGTGTCGCCTGAAATGGAGACGTTAGTGAATACGGTGGTCGTGTACCCGGTCTTCGTGATGGTGACCGTATAGTCGTTCGCCGACGTAAGTCCGCCGAACGAGGCGCTACCGCAAGAAGACGCGGGGACGGTGCTGTTGTATCCCGTGCGCGCGAGCGTGACGCTCGCGCCCGGCACGACCAGTCCTCCTGCGTCACGCACCCCGACGAGGATGCTGTGGGCCGTGTTGGTGCTGAGCACGAGGGAGCTCTCGACGACTGCGGCTGGCGCGAGCGAGTACGGCGGCATGCCGCAGGCGTCCACGACGTCGTAGCCGGTAAGCTCGAGCTGGTACGCGTCCCACTCGAGCGAGAGCGACTTGGCCGCGCTTGCTCCCGTATTGTCAGTGATCTGCGTTTTATATATGGAAGCGCCCGCGCCCGTGGTCCCCACCGTCTTGGCGCCCTGAAGCTCGAACGGGATATTCGGGAGCGGTATGGGCCCGCGCCTATAGTTCAGGTTCCAGCTACCCAGTGAAGGCGTCTCGGTTGCGAGCGATGTCGAGAGGTCGGCAGCAAGCGCAAGCGTCGGGTATGTCGTCGTGGAAATGCCACTCAGGTCTATCGGAAACACCGTGAAGCCTGCAATATTTCCTGAAAGCACCGCGTCAGGGAGCGGTGTACCCGCGCTATCGACGACGCGCACGCGAATGTTCGTATTCGCTGAAATGGAGCGCGTCGCCTCGATGTTGAGCCAGCCAGCGAGATACGTTGGAGTGACCGACTGCGACCGCACGGAACCGCTCGCAAGGTATCCGCCCGCGTCCGTTCCAAGGATGACCGAGCCGCCCGAGACCACCGTGTTCGACAAGGACGCTACCAGTGAACTGTCAGCGAATGTGTCCCCAAAGCTCACCGTCACTATCGGGGAGAACGTGCGGACGGTGAGCGCGGCCAGCACGTCTATCGCGAACGTGCTTGCCGTCGTCTGGTTCTGCGCGACCGTCAGGTATCCCGGCGTCGGATTCTGGTTCGTCGCATCGCGCGCATAGGTCTGCGCGGTCGAGTACCCGGCCTTCGTGACCACGACGCGATAGTCGGTCGAGGTCGCGGCGCCAGGCAGGTACACGAGCCCGGCGGCGTTGCTGAACGCGGTGAGATTAACCGTAGGCGCCGTACTTGGGTTGTCTATATCGACGGTCGCGCCTGCGATAGCGGCACCGAGCGCATCCACCACGCTTATCTGCAGCGTTCCCCCGCCGGTCGTGGTCTCAAGCCCCGCCGGTGACTGGCTCGATATGAGCTCGACCTCGCGCGCGGTGCCGCTCGTGTAGTACGTAACGGTTACTTTCACTTGCTTGTAGTCGGTGGTGATACCGGTCTGGTCGAGCGCCGCGAGCCCATCGGCCGGATCGTCGACATACTGGATGAAGGTCCTGACCCCGTACGAAAGATTGTTCATAGTTGTCGTTGCGTTCTGGGGTATGACGCCCGCAGGGATACCGCCGACCGTTCCTATCGAGTCATACGGGAGCGAACGGACGTATTCCATCTGGCTCGTCGCTATCGAGGTAGCGACCGCCTTCGATTTAGCGAGCGAGGAGACGAGGAACGAGGCGCGCAGGAGCCCGAAGAGGGCCAGGAAGATGATGAGCGTGATTGCGGTACCGACGAGTACGTCTATGAGCGACATGCCGCGCGATGGAGTGCGAGGGGACATGCACCTATGATAGCGCACGCGATCGTTATGCGGTGTGCGGAAACGGGAGGTAGTGGTCCGGAGAATTATAGCTAGCGCTACTCAAGCGGTACGCTTCGTTCAGCGCGTGCTTGAATTCCCCTACATCGTCCGTGGTGTTGAGGATTTCCACTACATGATCGAGTGCAGCGACCCGTTCCGGCGACCGCTTCATATCCCCCTCAAGTTCTGCGCGGCCAGGGCTACCCACCTCGCGATGCTCGAGATATTCCTCGACCGTTTCGACCGAGTATCGCGCACGTATCGAATTGATGATGCTCCGGAACGTTTCTTCGTCCGCAGTCTCCTCGCTCAGCGACTTCTTCTCGAGGGAGCGCTTTATCAGGCCATCCATCCCGAGAAACCCATTGGAGTAATCCTGGAAACTGCGGCTTGGCTCGCCCAGCATCTCCGCTCCAGGCTCATACGCGCTGTTTTCGTTGCTTGGTGCCCTCTCGAAATTAAGGCCTTCGCTCATGGAGTGAAGTATAGCAGCGCCATTCTGACTAATATTCGGCGAGTTTCTTGTGTAAACGCTCAACGGTTTTCCAGGTGCGTGTCGTTATTTCCTTGCCGAACCCTTTCTCCATCCACCGCATGAGGTCGGGCGTCTTCGCTCCCGTGAGGTCGACAACGCTCGCGAGCGCACGGTCATATGAGCCGAGCACACGATACCCCGGCGCGTGATAGGGAAAAGCGACCTTCTTACGAGACGCGCTCTTGAGGAAGGTGATGTTCAGGCTGGAGCTCGGTCCGTGCACGAGACCCTTGAATGGATTCTTCTTTATTAAAGACGCTATCTCCTCCTTGCTACGGATGATGGTCGTACTCGTGAACCCGAGCTGCTTCAGCAGGGTCTTCTCGATATCGAGCTCTAACTTCTTTATGTTCTTGGATCTTGTCTCGAACAAGACATTCCCGCTCGCAATGACCGTTTCCACATGAGTAAAGCCGAGACTCTCGAACGTCTTGCGTAACTTCTCGTTGCGCATGTTCGGGTTCGTGGGAGCTATCCCGCGCAAGAGAGCAACGTATGCCGCCATATATCGTTCATTCTAACGCGACTACTGTCGGGGACGATGTTGCAACCAGAGCCGCGTGCGTAGCGTTATAGTAGCCATATGAAATGGAATCCTTTCCTGAATGCGGGCGCTGCAGCCGCCTATATCGGTGCCGTGGCGCTGTTTATGCAGTTTATCGAGTCTATCCGTCACGATACTCCTGATACCATGCTCGATGGCATGGGGTTCATCTCGTTGTTCGTATTCTCCGCAGCGGTCATGGCGTTCCTGTTCTTCTATCAACCGGCGCTGCGGCTCATAGAGAACAAAAAGGCCGAAGCGGTGTCGTATTTCTTGCAGACACTAGGGATGTTCGGGGCGATAACAGTAGTGGTGCTCACGCTAGGGAGCCTGCAATAGAGCCGCTTCTGTGATCACCTGGGACGATGTTGGAACTTTTATATATAAAGAAACCCCCGCGTTTTACAGCGGGGGCTGAGTCCGAAGACCCAATCGGGATAAGTGTCCGACTCCAGTAAAATAGCAGAATACGACTACAATGTCAATGGCTCTTGGTTATAAGTTCCAAAGTATCAATCTGGTCTGTCGTACGATCTATATTTTAAAACGTGCTGGGGCTACGCGGGGACGTTCGCACCTTTTGCAGCACCCATGACCACGAAGACTGCTCGGTTCGCGCAATAGCTCTACCTGCGCTATACAAAGCGGATATGACGGATACTTTGGATGAACTCTCTCCCGCAAAGCGGCAGGAGGTCGAGGAGGCGTTGATAGGCTTCGCGTGCGAGCTACAGACCTCTGAGGGTCAGGAGTTCGTATGGCTGATGCGCGAGATTAAGCGGCGGGGAGAGGCATTGGACGCGAAGCTGGCTAAACCCGACACATTTCCAACCTCCCTATCATCCCTAACGTCTGAGGAGGAAGGGTTGATGGGTTTATCCTAGAGAACACATGGGAGATCAAATCATCCGTACAGAAGTAAGCGCCGAGCAACTCGCATCATTTACGCGAGAAGACGAATTCATGAGTGTCTTTGTTGACCTAATGGTTGAAGCCGCGTCATGGGTTGTTATTGCAGCCAACGCTACTGACGCGTCAGGAAAGTGGTCTCGCGATCAAGCCGCGGTTGGCGGGAACATTGTGAGGCTCTCTAAGCTACTTCACGCCGTTTTGGATCAAACTTGCCAAAGACGAGGGGAAATCGCTTTCATTATGTCGCGTCTCACCTTCGAGACTATCGTCAACATTCGTTTTCTAATCCGGGAGTTCAATCCGGATCTCATACGCTCCTACATCAGGTACTCACTTCGGCACGAGCGACGCCTGCATGAAAGGATCATGGCAAACATATCAGACCGGGGCGATGTGAGATTACCCATCGAGGAGCGAATGCTGAAGTCCATCGATCGTTCATTCGCAGCATCCGGAATTACTTTAGCGGAAATCGATCTTCAGGACCGAAAGCCGTGGGGCGGTAAAAATATTCGAGAGAAGTGCGAAGTGTTGGATCTTGATATGGCCTACTTGGCGATGTTTGGTGGCGGCAGCCATGGCGTCCATGGCAATTGGCAGGAACTGTACGGTAACCACTTGGAATGGGACGGAGCCGACGGCTTCACGCCAGCTGTTGATTGGAAGTACCCCCGACCACAGATCTTATCTGCCCTCAGCCTCTACAGCATCGATGCCGTCGAGGATTTTCTGAACTTCCTCGATGGAGCTGACGACGCATCCAAGCAATTGCCTGAGCTTGCGGATTTGCGCGCCCGGATTTTACTGACCGACCGCGCGCACGAGAAATATCTCCAAACTAAGCAATGGCCACGTATTTAGCGCGGTAACTAAGGGCTGACTGAGCTGCGACTTTGTCGAGACTGCGCTTTGTGCACCTGATGAACGTGCTGGCAGACTAGGTATCGAACCTAGATCTTATCCGAAAGCGAGTAGATAGGGGATATCATCGAGAGCGCGAATACGCCCACGACCCCGCCGATGAAGAGCATGAGGATAGGTTCGATGATGGTGGAGAGGTCCTTGGTGCGGTCCTCGACGTCGGTCTCGTAGTATTCGGCGACCTGACCGAGCATGTCCGCCACCTTACCCGTCTCCTCCCCCACCGCTATCATGTCGGCGATGAACACCGGATACAGCTTCGGATAGTCACTGAAGGTAGCGGAGAGCGTCTCGCCCTTGCGCACGCGCGCTTCCGCTTCGGTGATGACCTTGCTGAACTTCTTCTCACCTACGACTTCTGCCGCTATGGAGAGCGCCGAGAGCATCTCGACCCCGGACGACAGCAGCGAGGAGAGGGCCCGTGCGGCGCGCGCGCTATACGTCTCCTTCACCAGCTCCCCGATGATGGGAACACGGAGCGCTACCGCGACGACTATGCTTCCTCCCACCTTCGTCTTGGTGAAGAGCACGAACCCAATGACGACGAGCGCGAACAGTACGAGCACGAGCACTGGATTATTCGCCATGAAGTCGGACGCACCGATGACCATCTTGGTGGCAGCGGGAAGCTCGACGCCGAGCTCACGGAACGTGTTCGATAGCGTCGGCACCACGTAGATGAGCATGAGGATACCGATGAGCACGACCGCGACGAGAATGATGGAAGGATAGATCATCGCGCCCTTCACCTTCTTATTCAAAGAGTTCGACCTATCCATCTGCTTGGCCACCACCTTGAGCGCCTCGGCGAGCGTTCCCGACTCCTCGCCTGCCTTCGTCATTGCAATGAAGAGGTCGGAGAAGATATTGCGATGGAATGCGAGCGCCTCATGGAACGCCTGTCCCGTCTTCACCTTCTCGGAAAGGTCCACGACGATACGCTTCAGCGCCTTATTGGTGGTCTGCCGCTCGATGACGGAGAGTGCACGTGAAAGCGAGAGGCCGGCGGTGAGCATGGCAGAAAGGTTCTTGGTGAACGTGATGCGTTCGTCCATCTTCACCCCGCTCCCTATCTGGATGCTTGAGAGACGCGAAAGCGAGAAGGTTCCCCCTCCGCCTTCTTGTACTGCGATCACGGCCAGCCCTTCCTTCTCCGCATCCGCATACACCGCGAAACGCGATGCCGCTTCCATGGTTCGCTTCTCTTCAGTTCCATCCTCACGCTTGAGCGTGACGCGATATTTCATGAAAAAATTCTAGCATGCAAAAGACTTCGGGCCCGGGTTTCTTCTCGCGAAGATTCCCGGGCCCGTGCGCACTTAGGCGCGCGCCGCTCGCCCGCCGCCGCGCAACCGGCGCGCCAGGCTCACGAGAAGGAGCGCGGCGAGACCGATGGACATGCCAGCGAACAGGTCATAGACCGAGGCGGTCTGGCCCATCGCCTGCGCGAACACGGCGGCAAGGACGAAGACGACCAGGACGAACCAGGCCAGCACCCCGTCGAAGAAGCTGGAACCGTGCCCGATCGCGGCCATGACGATGGTCGCCACGAGACTTCCAGCCATCCAGCTCCACAGGGAGCCATTCACCACGCCGGACATCTGCAGGACGAGGCCGAGAGCGACTCCGACCAACATTGCCCAACCGTTACCAACAAAGAAACGACCCATTGCGTTTCCTCCGGCTGCGCTTCTCCGGTTCTTCGGAGTTCATACGCAGCTCTTCGCAGTTATATCACCGCCCCGGCAAACCGCAACGAGCTATTCCGTGACCGCCCTCAGCACCTCCTCGATAGAGGTAATTCCCCTTGCTGACTTATATAGACCGTCCTCGAGCATCGTGAGCATGCCCTCTTTTCTCGCTTGCTCCTCTATCGCTTCGGATGTCGCGCTATGCAAAATAAGCTCGCGAATGGATGAGGAAACAGAGAGTATCTCGTGTATGCCGATACGACTCTTGTATCCTTCCTCGCACTCACTACTCGGTACCGGCTTATAGAACGGAAGCTCGTCTATCTTCACGCCCGCCTTAATCAATTTCTCTTCCTTAAGAGAGTTGAGCGCTGCCTCGAACTTATCATCGTGCGCCACCTTCGCGCGCTCCTCCGCATCGAGCGCGTACTGCTCCTTCCCTTCGCAGAGCTTGCGCACGAGGCGCTGGCCGACGATGACACGGAGCGTGGAAACGAGGAGGAACGGCTCGACACCCATATCGATGAGACGCGGTATAGCGCCTGCAGCTGAGTTCGTGTGAATGGTGGAGAGCACGAGGTGGCCGGTGAGCGCCGCATTGATAGCGAGCGCGGCCGTCTCACCGTCACGGATCTCTCCCACCATGATGATGTCCGGGTCCTGGCGCACGAGGGAGCGGAGCCCGTTCGCGAACGTGAATCCGATGCCCGGATTCACCTGCGTCTGGTTCACGCGCTTCATCTGGTACTCGATAGGGTCCTCGATGGTCGAGATGTTCACGTCCGGCGTGTTCAGGATATCGAGGATGGTGTACAGCGTCGTCGTCTTACCCGAGCCGGTCGGCCCCGACACGAGGATGATGCCGGTCGTGGACTTCGTCGCCTTATGGATGTTCTCCATCGTCTCGCCGTGGAAACCGAGCACGTCGAGCGTGAAGCCTTCCCCTCCCGTCTCACGAAGGAGACGCATGACTATCTTCTCGCCGTAATAGGTTGGGAGGAGCGAGACGCGGAATGAGACCGCTTCGGCCTCCGCCTCCATCTTGAAGCGTCCGTCCTGCGGGAGACGCTTCTCGTCGAGTTTGAGGTTGGCCAGCACCTTGATGCGCGCGACGATACCCGGAGCCGCATTGCGCGGCAGCGTCATCGCGTCGTGCAATATGCCGTCGATGCGATACCGGACCAGCACTTCCGTCTCGGAGTGCTCTATATGGATATCGGATGCGCTCTGAATGATGGCGTGACGCAGGAGTGTGTCCACGATACGCACGATAGGCAGGTCCTCCGCCATCTTCTTGAGGTCCTCACCCGACGCTTCGTCGTCTCCTCCCTCCTTAATAAGGTTAAGGCGTCCCGCTTCGGTGGAGATAAGGTCGCCGAACTCCTCCTTGAGGGACTTCTGGTACTGCAGGAGCACGAACTTGAGCGACTCATCGTCGGTGAGACGCGGGAGTATCTTGAGCCCGGTCTTCTTCCGAACGGAATCGATGGAGATGAGGTCCTCCGTATCGAGCATGGCGACCTCGAGGTCTCCGCCGTTCTTGCGGAACGCGATGATGGAGTGGGTGCGCGCGATAGGCTCTGGGATGAGGGAGAGCACCTCGAGCGGTATCTTCCTATCCTTCAGGTTCACGAACGGGATGCCGAGCACATAGGCCTTGATGCGACGGAGCGCATCTTGTGAGAGCGTGCCGCGGGACACGAGGATATCGCCGACGGATTGCTTCTTCTCCTTCGCCTCGTTATCCGCGTCCTCGACGTCCTTGCGCGCGACAAGGCCGGAGTCAAGGATGAACTCTTTCAATTCGCTTTCTGATACTTGCATAGCTGTTGAGTAGTAAAAGTATAACGCGCCGCGAGGTGAATCGCGGCGCGCAATAATCTTCGTAAGTGGAAACTCACCGTTCGAGCTCGGCTTTAATGACGTATCGGATCTGTTCGAGGACCTCATCATCAAGCTCGAGCCGACCAGCCGGGCGGCGCTTCTGCGGCTCAGCATCCATGAACATATGTCCCATGAACTCGACAGAGCGGCTGAGACGCGGAATGAGGTGGGCATGCCCGTGACCTCGGTGATGGTCCGTTGAATTCCCAAGCCACTCGAAATTCACGTTCGTCACCGGCCAGATTCGCTTCACGGCGCCTGCAAAAGCAGGGAGCACCGTGAAAATCAGCTCTTCTAGTTCGGCTTTTCCGAGATCACTCATGCTCATGCGGTCAATGTGACGATTCCTCAGCCAAGCATATGAGCGGCCGAGGAGCATTTGATCGGATGGATTAAGCTGCAGATCCCAGTATCGGTACCCCGCTATGGTCCACCGACGGTACGCCTGACTTTCGATGATGCCGAGGATCTCTTCGTCGGTACCAGGACGGCTCATGTCATGAACCATGTGATTCCTCCCTTTCCGCGTCCACCCTACCCTTTCCACACCATTGACGCAACGCACCTATATATGGTATGTTCTACCTATCTGAATTGTCCGCACCCGCGGGCATTTCTTTTTAAGGGGCTACAATTACATACGTGCATACAACTAAATAGAGGAAGGCTTATGTTGGATCTCAAAACAATCAATTCGGTGCTCGTGGAGTTCGAGGAACGCGGTATCACGAAGGAAACGATGGTCGACGCTATCGAAAGCGCGATGGCCACCGCATATAAGAAGGAATACGGGAAGCGCGGCCAGGTGGTACGCGGCAAGCTCGATATGAATACGGGCACCGTCTCCTTCGAGCAGGTGAAGACCGTTGTGGACGACACCATGGTCCGTTTCCCCGTCGAAGGCGAGGAGGAAGTAGTCGAGCACCCGGTGGGCCACCCTGCCCACGACCGTGAGGAGGAAGTCGCCGAGGGCGAACTCCCCCGCTACGACGCCGAGAAGCACATCCTCATTGAGGACGCGATGCGCATCAAGCGCGGCGTAGCGCTTGGCGAGGAGATAATCTTCCCGCTCGAGCCCCAGGATGACTTTGGCCGTATCGCGGCCCAGACCGCCAAGCAGGTCGTCATCCAGAAGATCCGCGAGGCCGAGAAGCTCTCCATCCTCGACGAATTCGCCCACAAGAAGGGCGAGATCGTGTCGGGTGTCGTGCAGCGCATCGAGCGCGGCGCGATATTCATCGACCTCGGGCGCGCGACCGGCATCATCCCGTACGAGGAGCAGATTCCTGGCGAACGATATCGCCCAGGAGAGCGCATCCGTGCGTACCTCTACGCAGTCGATGAAGGGTTCCGTGGCGTATACCTCCGCCTTTCCCGCAGCCACCCTCGCTTCCTCATCCGTCTCTTCGAGATGGAGGCTCCGGAACTCGCTGCAGGCTCTATCGAGGTGAAAGGCGTCGCGCGCGAGCCTGGCTCCCGCACGAAGATAGCCATCTCCTCGGTGGATTCCCACGTCGACCCGGTCGGCTCCCTCGTGGGCCAGCGCGGCGTACGCGTCTCGACCGTCATGAGCGAGCTCGGTGGCGAGCGTATCGACATCATCGAATGGTCGGAAGACCAGTCGGCCTTCATCAAGGAATCGCTTTCGCCGGCCACCGTCATGAGCGTAGAGCTCGATGAAGTGAATCACCGCGCCAAGGTCACCGTTTCGGAGGACCAGCAGTCACTCGCGATAGGTCGCGGCGGCCAGAACGTTCGCCTCGCAGCTAAGCTCACCGGTTGGAACCTCGATATCGAGTCCACGGGCGGTACGAGCGTCGGCGGCGCAGCAAGCGACGAGATATCCTTCGACAAGAAGGCGTCTAACGACTCCACCATCAAGGCTGAGGCCGAGATAGAGGCGTCGGAAGCAGGTACCGAGCAGAGCCCATCGATAGAAGCGGGCATCGCTCCGAACGAGAGCGACTCCGTCATCACGAGCGAGGAGGACGCGAGCGAGGATCCAGGGATACTCACCGCAGAGCAGGAGACGGCGCGCACCGATGAGAACGAATCGGTCGTGGACGCGAAAGAGTCCCGCGACGAAGCGTAATCGTCCTATATAATCTCCGCTATATGAACCTTCTTCACGACATAGCACCAGGGACCAAGGACGAGATGAACGTCATCATCGAGATACCGAAAGGCTCGAAGAACAAGTACGAAATAGATAAGGAGACTGGAATTATCGCGCTCGACCGCGTAATGCACAGCGCCCAGGACTACCCCTTCGACTACGGCTTCGTGCCGCAGACGCTCTGGGACGATGGCGATGCACTCGATGTAGTGGTCCTCACCACGTACCCGCTCGCGCCCGGGATCCTCGTACGCGCGCGCCCGGTCGGCATCATGCACATGGTGGACGGCGGCGAAGCCGATGAGAAGGTCATCGCGGTCCCTTCTGACGATCCTCGCTTCGCGGAGGTGAAGGACCTTAAGGACGTGAATGCTCACACCCTTAAGGAGATAGCTCACTTCTTCGCTACCTATAAGCAGATACAGAAGAAGGAAGTAGAAGTCGGGGAGTTCGAAGGAAAGGATGCTGCGCAAGCTGCATTCGACCGAGCGTGCGAACTGTATACGCAGAAGAAAGCGTAGCCAAGAAAGGACCCGCCCCCAAGCGGGTCTTTTCTTTTGCCAAGCTTCCCCGCTATACTTCCCGTATGGATACTGCCTCATCGACCCCCTCAGCTGACGTTAGCTCGACCCCTTCTCCTGATACTTCTTCTACTACCGTCATTATCCCGCCTGTCGTGACCGGAGGGAAAAGCACCGAGAAAGGTTCCTGGGGCGGCCTCATCGGCATTGTCATGATCGTGGGACTCATCCTCACTGCCGCGCTCTATAGCTGGGGCGAGCGTATGGAGCCAGCGCCCGCGGGCGAAGGAACGAGCGTCGACATCGACGCGAACATCTAGAAAACCGCGACCCTAGGGTCGCGGTTTTCCGTTCATCGCTCTTTTCTGATACCATTGCCGGACGTAACTGCCTGTATATATGAACACCACGCCCCGCGCATCCATGCTTATCCCGATGGTCATAGAGAAGTCGCAATTCGGCGAACGCGCCTATGACATATACTCGCGCCTGCTGCGCGAGCGCATCATCTTCCTCGGCGGCGGCATCGATGATGATGTAGCGAACCTCATCATCGCCCAGCTCCTCTTCCTCGAGTCGGAAGACCCAAAGAAGGACATCTCGCTCTATATAAATAGCCCGGGCGGCTCGGTGACGGCAGGACTCGCCATCCTCGACACCATGAACCATGTGAAGCCTGCGGTCTCTACCGTATGCGTGGGTATGGCGGCATCTGCTGCAGCAGTCATCCTCTCTGCCGGAGAGAAGGGCAAGCGCTATGCGCTCCCGAACGCCGAAGTGATGATTCATCAGCCATGGGGCGGCGCACAGGGGCAGGCGACCGATATCGAGATAACCGCGAAGCACATCATCGCGACCCGTGAACGGCTCAACAAGATTCTCTCGAAGAACACCGGGCAGCCGCTCGCCAAAGTCGAGAAGGATGTCGACCGCGACTACTTCATGATGGCGGACGACGCGAAGAAGTATGGCATCATCGATTCCGTCTACAAGCGTTAAGTATTGTGACATTCGAACGCCCCGGCGATAGCATCGCCGGGGCGTTTTCGTTTGGTGAATTTGTCACCCTCGTCCCTGTCGGACTCTTCTGACTCGAAGCCTGGATTCCACAACATCCTTACCGCACTTATCCTCGAGCCACTTAAGCACGTGATCTTTCTTCAGCGCCAGTGATACGAGATGGCCTTCGAGTTTCGGAATTGAGCATTTCTCGCGCAGTTGAGCAGCTATCTCAGAGCTACTATCTCCTCGGAAGAAGCCTTCTCTCAGGACCTCTAACACCTGCTCATCCTTCCAATTGATATCCGGTTGCCTCATCACCCACTCCCACCAGAGATACGAAACTTAACCCGCAACATATATAACGCTCTATGCGCTATTTGTCGAGTAATTGCTTTGTTTTGCGCGCTCCAATATATAGGTGTATCGTGCCCGTAGTCAGGCCACGCACGAGACGCTTATTCGACTGATTTCCGGCTGACCTTATCTTGCCTTAACTCCTGCGTGAGGCGTATAGCCTCGCACGGGACCCGAATTGTATGTCCATAAAACTAATATTGAGCTTGCTAGCCCTTTCGGGGCTCGCCGGCATCGCGCTGGGGTACGTGCTCCGGCTCCTCATCGCGCTCGGCCAGCGCGGCTCCTTGGAGCTCGAGGTGAAGCAGAAGTTTCTCGAAGCGAAGGAACGCGCTAACAAGATAGTCGCTGAAGCTGAAGCACGCTCTCTTCAGCTGGAGAAGGAGAAGGCGCTTCCCCTCAAGGAACGGGAGGAGGTGCTCATCAAGTCCACCGAACGCATCGCGAAGCGCGAGGAATTCCTCGATGAGCGTGAGCGTACCCTCTCCATGGAAGCGGAAGAGGTGCGTAATCGTGAGAACGAAGCGACTAACCTGCGGAAGGATGCAGAGAAGCTCCTCAAGGAGCGCCGTCTCGAGCTCGTACGTATGGGCCGTCTCTCCGAGGAGGAAGCCCGCACCATGCTCATGAAGGACCTCGAGGAAACCGAGGTCGAGGCATTGCTCGCCCGCCTCCAGAAGCTCGAGGCGCATGGGAGGAAGCAGCTCGAGGAGAAGGCGCGCTCCATACTCCTTTCCACCATCCATCGTCTCGGTTCGAGCGTGAATGCGGATATCATGACGCTTTCCGTCACGCTTCCTTCCGAGGAGATGAAGGGGAAGATAATCGGTAAGGAAGGAAGGAATATAAAGGCATTCGAGCGTGCGACCGGTGTCGATGTCATCATCGATGACGCTCCGGATAAGATAACGCTCTCGTCATTCGATCCGCTCCGCCGTCATATCGCGAAACTGGCGCTTGAGGAACTCCTCGAGGATGGGCGTATCCAGCCCGCGAAGATAGAGGATACCGTTGAGAAAGCGAAGAAGCAGGTACAGGACATGGTGAAGCAGAAGGGCGAGGAAGCGGCGTATGAGGTAGGTATCGTGGGACTCGACCCTCGCCTCATCGCGCTCCTTGGCCGCCTCCACTTCCGCACGAGCTATGGGCAGAATGTGCTCCAGCACTCAATAGAGATGGCGCATATCGCCGGCATGCTTTCAGATGAGCTTGGTGCTGATGCTCAGACCGCGCGCGCGGGCGCGCTCCTCCATGACATCGGCAAGGCCGTCGACCATGAAGTGCAGGGTACGCATGTGGAAATAGGCCGCCGCATACTCGAGAAGTTCGGCGTGGCGAAGGAAGTCATCCAGGCTATGCAGGCGCATCACGAGGAATATCCGTATGAAACGCCGGAATCCGTCATCGTGCAGGTGGCGGACGCCATCTCAGCGGGTCGCCCTGGTGCACGCCGCGACACCGTAGAGCGCTATCTCGAGCGCCTCGGCGATCTTGAGCGCATCGCGAAGGGATTCGAAGGCGTCGAGAAGGTATATGCCATCTCAGCAGGCCGCGAGATACGTATCTTCGTGAACCCCGGCAAGGTTTCGGACCTCGAGACCCACAAGCTTGCTCGCAAGATTGCGGATCGCGTGCAATCGGAACTTAAATACCCGGGAGAGATAAAGGTGAACGTCATCCGCGAGAACCGCGTCGTCGAATTCGCCCGCTAGTTAGGCGGCTTCGCGGCGGATTTCCCTCTCGAAGGCAGCCGCCTCGTCGCGGAGCACCTGCGCCTCCTCTTCGGTAAGCTTTCCTGCCCGTTCGAGCTCTTCAATCTTCGAGTAATCCAGGTTCAATTCAAGATCAGCCTCGCCCACCTTTCCTGCGGCGAGGCTGTTCCGTACGTCCGCGAATATGTCGGGGAGATTCTCAGGATGTGGCGTATGTACTACATTTTCTGGCGCTGATTCGACCGGTTCTATCGTCTTTTGCTTAGGCCTTCCGAACTCGAAGATGTTCATACCGCCAGTATACGAGGGCGAAAATCGCTATTTCACCTTATCCCCGCCTATTTGCAAGCCCTATTGCGCAATATGGCTCATTTCCTATACTTTTCCCGTACCCTCCCCGAGAGGGGATTAGCCCTAAAGACTCCCCAGACGTTTATGAACAAAGCAGAAATCGCAGCAAAAGTGCAGGACACCCTTGGCACCACCAAGGCTGACGCAGAGCGCGCAGTCGAGACCATCATCGATTGCATCACCACCGGCCTCAAGGCAGGTGATGAGGTTTCGATCGCAGGCCTCGGTATCTTCAGCGCGAAGGCTCGCCCAGCGCGCACCGGTCGCAACCCTCGCACCGGCGAGACCATCAAGATCGCCGCTACGCGCACTCCTAAGTTCCGCGCGGCTAAGGCGCTCAAGGACGCGGTTAAGTAATATCCGCTTCTTTATAGTAAAAGCCCCAGCGCTTGCTGGGGCTTTTACTATGTGAAGTACTTCTTATCCTTCAATTTATCGGGTAGATAGCTCTCCTCGTCGTATTTCTTATACCCCTTGTGGTACCCGAGCTCCTTCATGAGCTTGGTTGGTGCATTCCGTATCTTCTTCGGTATGGGAAGGTTCCCGAGCTTGCGTGCGTCGGATTGGGCCGCCATCAACGCATCGTACGCGGAACGGTCCTTCGCAGCGTTCGCAAGATACGCGACGCCATGCGCAAGATTGATGGCGCATTCCGGATATCCGATGACTTCGCAAGCGCGGAACACCGAGTTAGCGACGACGAGGGCGGTGGGCTGCGCGAGCCCTATGTCCTCTGATGCGAAGATGACCATTCTTCTCGCGATGAAGAGCGGGTCCTCACCTGCCTCTACCATGCGGGCGAGATAGTACATGGCGGCGTCGGGCTGGCTGGCACGCATGCTCTTTATGAACGCGCTTATGGTGTCGTAGTGCTCCTCGCCCTTCTTGTCGTAGCGCAGATGGGGGTCCTCGAGCGCCCTATTGAGCGTATCTACCGTCACCTTCCCATAAAGCGTCTTAGCGCCCTCAAGCACCGTGAGGGCGCGCCTGGCGTCCCCGTTCGCGTATCCCATCAACCACTCGAATGCGTCCTTACCGAGCTTCACTTTGGCTCGGGCGACTATCGCCCGTAGTGATTCCTCTGAAAGCGGCTCGAGCACGAATACACGAGCCCTCGAGAGAAGCGCTGGAATGACTTCGAACGAAGGGTTCTCGGTAGTGGCGCCAATCAGCGTGAGTTCGCCGCTCTCGACGTAGGGCAGGAGGAAGTCCTGCTGCGCTTTATTGAAGCGATGTATCTCATCCAGGAAGAGCACCTTGGGACGAAGCCCGAGCGTGGGTGTCCGGCTCTCGCCGACTATCTTCCGTATGTCATCCTTGCCGGCTGAGACCGCGGAGAGCTCATGAAGCTCCGCATCGAGCGCTCGGGCATAGATACGGGCGATGGTGGTTTTGCCGGTGCCTGGTGGCCCCCACAAGATGAACGAGAAGCGGTGCTGCTTCTCTATCGCGACACGAAGGGGCTTCCCTTCTCCAACGAGATGCTCCTGCCCCACCACCTCTTCGATGGTCTGTGGTCGTATACGATTGGCGAGCGGTTCCATATGGAAAGGGTACGCTCCACAGTATGAAAATCAATGAAGGGATTCAATTAAAGAAAACACCCGCCAGAAGCGGGTGTTTTCCTTTGAGCGACTAGTCGATTAGTCGAGCTCGTCGACAGCCTCGTCAGCGAGGTCCTCTGCCTCCTCTGCACGATCGATAGCTTCATCGTAGTCCTTGTCGTCGAACGCATCGATAGCGTCGTCGTACTCTTCCTCGGCCTCATCAAGGAGGTCCTCGGCTTCGTCGACATCCTCGCCATCGTCTTCAGCATCCTCGACGTCCTCCCATGCGTCGTCGATAGCGTCATCAGCGTCCTCAAGAGCTTCGCGAGCGCGGCTCTCGGTACCGCTGTTGGTGCCGTCGTTGTCGTCTATCTCATCGATAGCATCCTCGGCTGCATCCTCCGCATCGTTAGCGAAGTCTACGGCGTCATCATACTCCTCATCATCGTACGCACGGTCCGCCTGACGGAGGTCCTTGCGGGCATCGTCGAGGAAGTCATCGGCATCATTGATGTCCTTGTTCTTGTCCTCCGCCTCCTCTACCTCATCCTTAGCATCGTCGTACGCCTCTTCCGCATCGCGGATTGCCTTGCGGGCATCGTTGCGATCGTGATCATCGTCATCATTGTTCGATGAACCCGTGTTGATAGGATTGTTCGTGAAGGGGTTCGAGCTTCCACCAGTGAGCGATGCAACACGGAAGTATCCGGTTACCTGCTGCCCGTTTGCTGCCTGGAGGCGAGCAACAGCTGCCTGGGTGAGCGTGCCGAAGTAGGTGCCCTCATAGCCATAAGACCCAATACCCGAGAAAGCTACGGTGTAGCCCGAAGCGTTGAGGTAACGCTGGAGGCAGCGTACGTCCTCGCCCACTGCCCCGAGTCCGAGGTCACGGGTGAATACGCACTGCGTCGCCTGGGCGCTTGCTGCCTGAGCGAAGCCCAGAATCATGAAAGCTGCCGCGATAAACGCCGCAAAAGCTAGGATTCCTGTCTTAGAAGTGATTTTCTGCATAGTAAATAAGCCATTTATAATCGTTCGCCCGGTACCTACTACCGACATTACACCAAAAGTAGGTGGAAAAGCAATGAAGGCAGGTTTGGTGGACTAAAGGGTAAGACGTGGTGGATAGGCATTGCTTTCGCAGGCCTGCATAAGAGTGTGCGGGATAGGAGAATCGGACTCCTGCTCTCAGTTTGGAAAACTGATGTTCTACCATTAAACTAATCCCGCTTCGCCAAAGAGGATACCATAGCCAGCGCGCGGGCTGTATTTTTGAACGGCTCCGGTGTAGCGTTCATATATGCCCGCTCTCCAAGGCGTCATCTCCGCGCTTTCCGCGCTCATCATTACGCTTAACTCGCTCTACGGAACGCAGATAGGCTCTACCACGCCTCAAGTAACCGGTATATTCGGCCCGACTGCAACGAGTACGGTCCCGCTTCCTAAAGCCCAGCTCCCGAAACCTGCTCCACCCAAGCCCGCAGCCCCGACCGGACTCGCTCCCCTTCTCCCTGACGCCCCTTCGACTGACCTTGCGCTCGCACTTGGTACGCTTCGCGGCGCGATAGTGAATATCGTCTGCATGTCGAAGGACGCGAAGGTCCGTTCGATGTCCGGCAGCGGTGTCATCTTCGATCCTAAGGGCCTCATCCTCACCAATAGCCACATTGCGCAGTACTACATGCTGAAAGAGGTACTGCCTGAAGGGGCTGTAACCTGCACCATTCGCGCTGGAAGCCCCGCACAGGCCGCGTACAGGGCAGAAGCGGCGTATGTATCAAGCGAATGGATACAAGACAATCCTGACACCATAGCCGCGACGGTAGCGCGGGGCACCGGAGAGCATGACTTCGCCGTACTCGCGATAACCGAGAGCGCATCACCTATTCCCCTCCCTAGTTCTTTTCCCTATGTTCCGCTCACCAAAGCAACGCCGAAACTCAAGGACAACGTGGGTATCGGCTCCTATGGTGCGCAGAACCTCACCTCCAAGCAGATACAGAGCTCGCTTCTGCCTACGCTCGTGTTCGCTCAAGTGAAGAGCATCTTTACCTTCGACTCAACCAGCGTCGATCTCCTCACGCTAAGCGGAAGCGCGGCCGGCCAGCACGGTTCCTCAGGCGGCGGCATCGTGAACGCGAGCGGCCAGTTGGTAGGGATAATCACGACCGCAAGCGATAAGGGCGAGTTCGGCAACCGTGAGGTACGAGTAGTTACCGCCGGGCACATTCGCAGCAGCTTCAAAAAGGATAGCGGCCAGGAATTCGACTCCTACTTCAGAAATGGAAGCGTTAAGGGCTTTGTCTCAGTCTTCGTGGACGATGCGGAGCGCATGGGCAAGAAGCTTCTTGCGACGCTTGGACGTTAGTCGGGGTGCGGAGAATTGAACTCCGTCTATCTGCTCCCAAAGCAGACGTACTACCGGTATACGACACCCCGTTTACTGCATCCTACCAGCTTTCCCGGATTTGGGGGAGGTGCCCCAGGTTGGTGCGCCGTGTCATGTGTATGCACGTCCCTCAAGTCCCCCTGCGCTACGGGCATATGTTCGTGGACAAGTTTATATCGGGTGCATATATGACCGAGACCGTGACTAAGAATAAAGTGTTGTATTTGCTAGGTATTCTTCGGACTCGCTCCAAATTGCCTTTCCTGTCTTATGTCCTTTATCCCCACTGGACACAGGTTTGTCCCCAGTTATGAACAGAGCTATTTTCGTGAATTTCCTTGAAATACACTGGATAAGCGCAGCATCTTCATGCTATGATGCCTCCCGAAGCGGATATGGTTTAGTGGTAAAACGGATCCTTGCCAAGGATCAGTCGGGAGTTCGATTCTCCCTATCCGCACTCGAAGTAACGAGCAAAGAGAAAAGGCCCAGGGGGCCTTTTCTCTTTGTGGTGCTCCCGCCAGGACTCGAACCTGGAACGACAGTTCCGAAGACTGTTGTGATATCCGTTTCACTACAGGAGCGTATTCAGATACTACGCGAGAGCTAGGAGAATGACCACACACATACTAGTATTTTCTCAATGCACTTCCCTGTTCCGCTCGAAGTGAAGGCCGTATCTGACGGTCTTCGTAAAGAAGGTTTCGAAGCCTATCTAGTCGGCGGCTGCGTACGCGATATCCTCCTCCAACGTGAGCCCAAGGACTGGGATGTAACGACGAACGCGAAGCCCGAGGATATACAGCGCATATTCCCGGAATCCTTCTACGAGAACGAGTTCGGGACGGTGGGGGTAAAGACAGGCTCGGAAAGCTCGAAACTCGCCGTTATCGAAGTGACTCCCTACCGAACTGAGACTGGGTATTCGGACAAGCGTCGGCCGGACGAGGTCATCTTCGGCGAGAGCCTCGAGGACGACCTCGCCCGTCGCGACTTTACTATCAACGCCATCGCTCTCGATGAGTCTAAAGGACAGCTGGTTGACCCTTATAAAGGACAGGTAGATATAGAGGCTCGGGTCTTGCGGACTGTCGGCAATGCCGAAGACCGCTTCGAGGAGGATGGCCTACGTCTTATGAGGGCTGTCCGATTGGTTGCGGAGCTCGAGTTCGCTCTTGATGCTGAAACTGCTGCGGCTATACAGAATAAGGGCCAAAACCTCAAGCTCATTTCACGTGAAAGAATCAGGGACGAATTCGTCCGAATACTCGAGTCCAAGCAGCCGATGATGGCCCTTACCCTTTCCCAGCAGCTTGGCATCCTTGAGCATATCGCCCCGGACCTAACTCGTGGAATAGGCATCGAACAGAACCAGGCTCATAGCTATGACGTTTTTGGCCATCTTATGCGCGCTGTACAGCATGCAGCAGATAAGGAGTGGGATTTCGATATACGCCTCGCTGCCCTATTCCATGACGTATCTAAGCCAGAAACGCGCCGCTGGTCAGACGAAAAGAAGGATTGGACATTTCATGGTCATGAGGTTGTTGGTTCACGTGTAACTCGTAAGGCGCTCGAGGATATGCGGTTTTCACGTGAAACTATCGATAAGGTGACCAAATTGGTGCGTTGGCACATGTTTTTCTCGGATCCCGACCAAATAACCCTTTCAGCTGTCCGCCGCATGATAGTGAATGTCGGTGAGGATAATATATGGGATTTGCTCAATCTCCGTATATGCGACCGCATAGGAACTGGCCGCCCTAAGGAGCAGCCATTCCGCTTCCGGAGATACAAGGCAATGGTCGAGGAGGCTCTTCGTGACCCCATCAGCGTCGCAATGCTAAAGACTGACGGAAGCAGGATTATGGAGAAGTTCCACGTGCAACCAGGACCAAAGATAGGCTTTATTCTTCATGCACTATTGGAGGAGGTGCTTGAGGATCCTCAGAAGAACGATGAGGGTTATTTAGATACGCGTACGGAAGGCCTATTAGAACTTTCGGATAGCGAACTTAAAGAATTAGGGGATTCAGGCAAGAAACGAAGGGAAGTGGAAGAAGAGAAGGAAGTACGCGAAATACTGGAAAAGCACCACGTTAGCTAGGGATTAGAGCTGTTCCACGTGAAAGGTGGGTATAGAAAAGGCTAAAAGCACTACCGGAGCAGTGCTTTTAGCTGGTGGCTATTATAAACATTTCACGTGAAAACTCTATGAAATAAGAAAGAGCCTCGTTTTTAGCTCGGAAACTAAGTTTCTAGGCTAAAGACGAGGCTCTTTATTTGTGGCTACTTTGCGACCCGGGATGTAGGACCTAAATGGGGCTTGGGGCTTTTGGATGGCCTACTGGAGGAAAACGGGGGCCGCATTTGGCATGATGGAAAGAACTGCGCTTTCACGTGGAACCGGACCGGACCCAGTATTTATCAGGAGATACGCTCCGAAGACGGTGGAAGGGCCAGAACGCAACGTTATGCGCCTAACCTGGAAAGAGCTCGCAAGGAACAGCCGAAGCGCGGAAGAGTCTGCGCATCATGGCATGATCCGCGAGCCCCTCCACGTCCTCAAGTAATAGTAGGTTATGTATAGGACAGAGTAAAGGACACAATATAAGAATGTGTGTATAACTATGTCCTTTATCTGTCCTATAAGACAATCGAGATGGGGCAGTGGTCGGAGCCCATGACCTGAGGGTGGATGTCCGCTTCTTTGATATGCTTCTTGAAGCTCTTCGAGACGAAGAGGTAATCTATTCGCCAGCCAACGTTACGTTCGCGAGCGCCTCCGAAATTGCTCCACCACGTGTAGAGCCCATTTCCTTGCTTGAACATGCGAAGCGTATCGACGAATCCGGCTGCCAGTATCTGATCGATACCCTCTCGCTCTTCGGCAGTGAAGCCTTTCATTCCTTCGTTCTCCTTGGGTCGCGCCAAATCGTCCGCCGTATGAGCGACGTTCAAATCACCGCCAAAAATAACGGGTTTCTCCTCTTCGAGCCGCTTCATATACTCCAGAAACGCCGGATCCCAGTGCTTGTGGCGAAGCGCTAGGCGGGATAAATCATCCTTGGCATTCGGGGTGTATACGGAAACGACATAGAAATCATGCATGTCCGCCGCGACGATTCGGCCTTCCTGGTTAGGGTCGCCGTAGCCATCATCCGCGAGGCCATGCTTCTTGGCGATATCCTCGGGCATGCCGAAGATGACATCGTTCGGAGTCATTTTGGTGAATATTGCCGTTCCGCTATATCCCTTGCGACCCTTTGATGAACTCCAGAATTCCTCGTAGTCAGGGAGGTCGAGAGGGGATTGCTCCTGCTCGGCCTTGGTCTCCTGAAGAAGGAGGATGTCCGGCTTGTATTTCTTGAGGAACGGCATGAACTCGTCCTTCCTATGGACAGCCCGTATTCCGTTCACGTTCCAAGACATGATGCGCATGTGCGCATTCTAGCAAACTACCGCTGCTTCGAATGGAACTTCTTGTGCACCTCACGGAGATGCGCATCGGTAACGTGGGTATATATCTGAGTGGTATTGATAGAAGCATGGCCTAAAAGAGCCTGAACACTGCGTAGATCAGCGCCGTTAGAGAGTAAATCGGTGGCGAAGGAGTGGCGAAGGACGTGGGGAGTGACCTTCTTGGTTATACCTGCCTTAGCGGCATAGAACTTCATCGTGCGTTCGACCGAGCGAGGGGTAAGGCGCGACGGAGTCTTCTTGCTGTCCTTCCCAACCTTAGGGATGTTCACGAAGAGCGCTTCCTCCATATCCTTCCGAGCCTTCATATAGGTGCGTGCCGAGTCCTTCGCGGCAGGGGAGAGGAATACGACCCGTACTTTATCGCCCTTTCCACGAACGGAGAGGTCATCCCGCGACAGATCGATATCGGAGTTGAGAGCGCAAAGCTCGGAAACACGCAGTCCAGTGGAGAAGAGCATCTCCATAATGGCCTTATCACGCAGCGCCTTCTCGCTATCGCCATCGGTCGCCTTGAGCAATCGTTCGAGCTCGGCGCTTGAGATGAGGTCTATCTGGCGCTCAGGAAGCTTCGCAAGCTCTATACGCTCAGGATTAAGGCCATCGACGCCTCGCTTCCTAAGATATTTAAGGAAGGCTCGGAGCGCGATGAGGTAGTAGTTCTGCGTTCGGCGCTTCATCGTGCCTGCGGTACCAGGCTGGCGATTGAGCCAGAGCCTAAATTCACGTATGCGATCCTCCGTAATGTCAGAAATCTCCTTTATCTGCATCTGAGTGAAGAATCGATCGAGATAATGCTCGTAGTTCTCGACCGTTTTGACCGCACGACCGCGCTCGATCTCGGTATATTCGAGGAACTGACGAAGCATAGAGCGAGCATCCATATAGAAAGTGTAGCACCCGGGACGTCGTAAAATATTGGCAGGGGAGGCTGTCCGCACCCCACAACACTTGCGCTTTTAATCAAGATGTGGTAAGGTAGGGCTAATGCTAACGAAACGCGTGAAGACGACCGTTATTAAAGAAACGGCAGTGCATCCTACTGATACCGGCTCAGCTCCGGTCCAGGTGGCTATCCTTACCCGCAAGATTGAGGAGCTTACCGCCCACCTCAAGAAGAATAAGAAGGATTTCCACTCCCGTCGCGGTCTTCTCCAGATGGTCGCTGACCGTCGCGCACATCTTCGCTACCTCGAAAAGAACAATAAGCGCGGCTACAACGCACTTATCAAGAAGCTTGGTTTGAAGAAGTAGGAACCGCGGGCACCCAAGCCCGCGATTCTCGTTTCATAAGCAGGTGCTAGACTATATATGACGTAGCCGGTGGCTACCATCATTTTAATGAATCAGGGGAGTGAGGGTTATTTTCAATACAACCTGCTTCCTATCTAATTACATACCGTTATGGCCGTGATAAAACATCCGGCGCAGCGTGTGGGGGTTTTCATAGATACCCAGAATCTCTACCACAGCGCCAAGCATCTTTATAAATCCCGTGTTAATTTCGCTAACGTCCTCGCTGAGGCAGTGGGCGACCGCGTCCTCGTGCGCGCTATCGCCTATGTCATCTCGACGGAAGGCGGGGAAGAGGGAGCGTTCTTCGATGCCCTCACCAAGATTGGCATCGAAACGAAGACGAAGGGCCTTCAGATATTCTCCGATGGCGCTAAAAAGGCTGACTGGGACGTCGGTATCGCTATCGATGCGGTAAAGCTCGCACCCAAGCTCGACACCATTATCCTCGCGACCGGTGACGGCGACTTCGTCCCGCTCATCGAGTACCTCGATATGAACGAAGGTTGCCAGGTGGAGGTCATCTCCTTCGGCAAGTCATCCTCGCAGAAGCTGAAGGAAGCAGCGCACGCATTCACCGATATGTGCGAGAACCCGAAGAAGTTCATCATCGGACATCGTTAAGAGTATCTAATGTGCGAGAAACCCCCGAGACGGAAGCGTCTCGGGGGTTTCTCCGGTTATACTTTGGGATAACGCATGAGCGATAGCACTCAAGAGGACAAGTCGAAATACATCCGCACCTATGCGAAAGATGTGGCTGCGCTTTCAGGCGAGCAGGGAGCGAAGATTGCGGAACCTCGTCCTGAACCAGCACCCATAGCCCCGCCTCCGGCGCCCGTGCTGCGGATGCCGCAAGCTTCGAAGGAAGTAGCGGAGACCTATCGCGCGCCCGTGGTAGCTCCTACTGACACCGATCGCGAAGAGCTATTCGCACGCCTCAAGAAGAAGGTGAGCGAGAGCGCGCAGATAGAGATAGCTTCCGCCCCTCCGCCACCACCATTAGCTTCGCCCGAACCAATAGCACCCCCGCAACCGCTATTCGAGCCAGTAGCGCAGCCCGCCCCAGCACCGATGCCAGCAGTCGCGCGCGCTGAAGAGAAGCCTTCACCCATACATACCTATAAGAGCGATTTCGCCGACCACATCGATGCGCGTGGCGCTTCTTCCTTCTCGGTGCTGGCGGCGCAGCAGGATGCGAAGCGAACCGTGCTTCCATCCGCCCCGAAGAAGCGAAGCGTTATCTTTGCTGTCAGCGGTATTCTGCTTATCGTCCTTGGTGGGGTAGGGGTAGCGACTGCCGCTTGGTACGTCATGCGATTGAATACGCTTCCCCCATCAGGACTCGTCGTTCCATCGCTCGTGTTCGCGGACGAGCAAGTAAAGCTCCAAGGGAGCGGTAACGACCTCATCCAGCAGATCGCTGATCTTGCGAACGAACCCCTCCCCGAAGGGAACGTCATAATCACCTATCTCTCGGAGTCGACCACGACGTCCAAGGGAGAGGTGAGGGAAGTCCCGCTCTCAGGCGGCACACTCATTGCGGCGATGAAGCTTCCGGCTCCGGACATCCTGCTACGCAATATCGCGCCATTCAGTACCGTAGGGATACTTGCGGCGGGCGGGGAGACACGTCCATTCTTCATATTCCGCGTCACTTCCTACGAACGCACGTTCGCCGGCATGCTCGCCTGGGAGGTAAGCATGGATCGCGACCTTGCCGTACTGTACCCAGCTCGCGGAGCAGGGAATCTCCTTCCGGCCACTCAAGCACCTATCGGAACCTCGACTCCGCAGGCAGTAGAGCCGGTTCGGGCGAATACCCAGTTCGAGGATGCTATCGTCCAAAGCCATGACGTGCGTGTGCTGCGGGACACTGCAGGTAACACGCTCATGCTCTACGGATATGTAGATAAGGAAACGCTCGTCCTTGCTCGCGATGAGGCAGCATACACCCAACTTCTCTCACGACTGGCCGCGAGTCGGACCCGCTAGCCTTATTTCCCGGTGTGGTAAAGTACGCAGCATGAATATAGAACACTTCAAGGAACGCCTCACGAGCGAGAAGCAGACGCTCGAAGCCGAACTCGCGACCGTAGGTCGCCGTAACCCTTCTAATCCCGCTGATTGGGAACCGATCCCGCAGGAAGTGGGGCAGGAGTCCGACCCGAACGACCAAGCTGACCTTATGGAAGGCCTCGGGGAGAACGCGGCCATACTTACCGACCTCGAGAACCGATACAACGACGTCCTCGCAGCGCTCGCACGTATCGAGGACGGCACCTACGGCGTCTGCATCGTGAGCGGCGAGCAGATAGAGGAAGAACGCCTCGAAGCGGAACCTGCAGCCAAGACCTGCATAGCTCACCTCAATAACTAATACCTCTATGACCCTCTCTATAAAAGAATGCCTCCGCTTCGGCTGGACGACGTTCAAGGCTAATCCCTGGATATTCGTGGGCGCTATCATCGTCGGCCTCGCGGTCGAGCTCGTTGGCTCGGGCGTGCAGAAGGCGCTCGAATTCGAGGGCGAATCCCTCCTCTCGCTTCTCGAGATCGTAGGCGTGCTCATCTCGCTTGGGCTTTCCATGCTCTACGCGCTCGGACATACGCACTTCTTCCTTAAGGCGCATAGCGATTCGAAAGGTGTAACGCTCCGTGACCTCTGGTACCCGACCCGCTTCTGGCGCTTCTTCGGTACATCCATCCTTCTCTGGGTGATTGTAGGCATCGGTATCCTGCTTCTCATCGTTCCGGGCGTCATCGCTGCTATCGTCTTCTCGTTCGCGCTCTACCTCGTGGTGGATAAGGACCTCGCCCCTATCGAAGCACTTAAGGAGAGCGCTCGTCTCACCAAGGGCAACCGATGGAGGATACTCCTTCTCATGCTCGCGGTGGTGGGTATCAACCTCCTCGGCCTTCTCGCGCTCTTCGTCGGCCTTCTCGTGACCATTCCGGTCACTGTGCTTGCGATGGTTCATGCATATCGCACCATCTCAGGTGGAGCAGTCGCTGCAACGCCAGTGATAGATACAGTTCCTGCCGCGTAAGTAGGGGGCAGCTAAAGAAACAGCGCAGGCCTGAGGCCTGCGCTGTTTCTTTTCTGCTGTATCAATCCCTAGTTAGCGAGTGGATTCTTCGCGCCACGAACCTCGAAGTGAAGGTGGTTACCAGTGGAGCGTCCAGTGTTACCGACATACCCGATGAGGTCGCCCTTGCTTATCGCGCCGCCTGAAACCGCGGTCGACGACATGTGTGCGTAGAGCGTCTGGGTACCGTTACCGTGGTCGATAACGATGTAGTTACCGTACCCGCCGTTGTACCCGTCATTGTTCTTCGCGACGACGATGGAACCTCCCGCCGCTGCATAGATAGGGGTGCCTGACGGGGCAGCGATGTCGATACCGTTATAGCCATGGATGCCCTGCGAGACGCGGCCGCCTGGAAGTGGGTTACCGAAGAATCCGGAAATAGCGGGGAGGCTCTTCGTAGCTGGCGCGCTCGACTTCGCCTTAGCAGCTGCGGAGGAGCTCGTTTTCGTCGTCGGCTTAGCGCTTGGAAGTGCGCCACCCGGCACGATGATGTCAGAACCCGCGATGAGATCCGCAGAAGACTCAAGACCGTTGAAGAGCGCGATTTCCTCAGCATCGGCCTTGTACTTCTTGGCGATGGCGGAGATAGTGTCGCCCGGGCGCACGGTGTACTGAAGCCCGGAAACCGGGAGGATGAGCAGCTCGTCGCCCGGCTTCACGAGATTCGCGCTCTTTATATCGTTCGCCCAGAGGATGGTGTTCACCGTAACGCCGAACCGGCTCGCTATTTCAGAGAGGTTATCGCCGTTCTTGACGGTATAGGTACGAATCTGGCCGCCCCCTTCGCTTGCGGCCGCGGCAAAAGAGCCCGGAGGAGCGATGGTGCCGTCAGGGCCCACGTTCGCCATAAGGGCGGAGTCGCCGGTCATGGCGATGGTACCGCCTCCCTTAGCTGGGTTCGGATCGGAATTCACCGCTCCATCGAGCAGATCCATGGTGCTGTCGTGGGTGAGGGTGTCTGCGACTTGGGCCCTCGCTCCCACGAACGGCCAAAAGGCTCCCGCTATGCGCGGCATGAGGAGGGCAAGGAGGCTTAGGATAAGGCCCGCCGCGATGAGTGCGGCTGCGCTTGAGTATGCGTTCCCGTTCAATGCTTTCGCCTTGGAACGGGAAGGGTGCTTGGGTGTTGAAATAAGGGGGAACGGGGGTATATTCAGCGTTTCTTCAGAATACAAAACGGCTTATGTAAGCCATCCTTGCGTGTCAGAATCTCACTCGATGAAGGTAGTATAAAGGGTTGAGAATGAGGGTCAACCTCAGCAATTGCGTAGTGTTGAGAGCCTAAAAATCGGGTTTTCGTCAAGCCAGTCTCCCAAAAATAGGGGAGATAATGCGCCCGCGGTATATTTCATTAACGATGCAGTACCTTAATGGACTCAATGATGCGCAACGGGAGGCGGTGCTCGCTACCGAAGGCCCGATTTCCGTTCTTGCCGGCGCGGGCTCAGGCAAAACCCGGGTGCTCACCACCCGTATCTACCACCTTATCCGGGAGGGGGTACCGGCCGAGAAGATATTGGCCGTGACGTTCACGAATAAGGCCGCCCGCGAGATGCGGGAGCGCCTCGCAGTCCAGCTCGGAGACTCTCCGCTTCCGGTAGTGGTCACCTTCCACGGGCTTGGTCGTATTATCCTCGAGCGCTACGGCAGCCGTCTCGGTATTCCGCGGTATTTCAGCATCTTCGACCGTGATGATTCGGAGCGCGCGATTAAGGAAGCGCTCAAGGCGCTCGACGTGGACCCTAAGGAGGTACCTCCACGGGCTATTCTCTCCCGCATCAGCAAAGCGAAAGGAGATGGCATGACGCCGGCCGAGTTCCGCGAGAAGCACGGGCGAGAGAGCTTCCGTGCCCGTATCGCGTCTGAGGTATGGGAGCGCTATGAGAACACACTCAAGAAAGAGAAGGCGCTCGATTTCGATGACCTCATCTGCCTTCCGGTGCATCTGCTCGCGGGGCATGATGACATCCGCACTGCAGCCGAGGAACTCTTCTCGCACATTCACGTGGACGAATACCAGGACACCAACGCGCTCCAGGGTAGACTTGCGAGCATGCTGTCGCACCGGCACGGGAATCTGTTCGTCGTGGGCGACATCGATCAGACCATCTACACCTGGCGCGGTGCAACCATCGAGAACCTTCTCTCGTTCGAGCAGTCGTATCCGTCCGCGAAGACCATCGTGCTCGCGCACAACTACCGCTCGACGAAGACTATCGTCGAAGCTGCGAACCAGATAATCGAGAAGAACAGCAACCGGAAAGAGAAGACATCTGTCACCGATAATCCTGATGGCGAGCCCATCCGCCTATTCGTAGCCGGAACCGCAGAAGAAGAGGCCCGATACGTCGCGCGGCAGGCGCACTCCGAGATGCTGCGCGGCACGCCGCCCGAAGAGATAGCGGTGCTCTATCGAACCAACTTCCAGTCGCGTGCGATAGAGGAAGCATTCTTGCACGCGGGCGTGCCATACAAGCTCTTAGGTACGCGGTTCCTCGATAGGAAGGAAATAAAGGACGTGCTCGCGTGGGTCAGGCTCGCGCTCGAGCCAACGCGCGAAACGGACCGTATACGCGCCGTACAATTTCCTCCTCGCGGTATCGGGAAGGTGACCCTCGGGAAGCTTACGGAAGGGAACAGGGATTCGCTTAAGCCGAGTGAGCGCACCAAGGTCGCGGCATTCGAGGCGCTTGTCGAGGAGCTCAACGCGGAAGCGAAGACCGCGCTTCCTTCTGTATTCGTGCGCTCCATCATCGAGAAGAGCGGAATGGCAGAGGCGCTCGCAAAGGGAGCGGATGATGACAAGGAACGACTTGAGAACGTGAAAGAGCTCGCAACGCTTGCGAGTCGCTATGACGCGACACCCGGAGAGGAGGGCATCAATGCGTTCCTGGCCGACACCGCGCTCGCGGGCGACCAGGACGAACTCGACAGGAAACCGGGAACGACGGGAGTCACGCTCATGACAGTGCATGCAGCGAAGGGGCTTGAGTTCGATACGGTATTCGTTACCGGCATGGAGCAGGGATTATTCCCGCACGAAGGTATGGGCGACGAGAACGAGCGCGATCAGGAAGAAGAACGCCGGCTCTTCTATGTCGCAGTCACGCGCGCGAAGAAACGCCTCAACCTTACGCTTGCGCGCATCCGTCGCCTCTATGGCACCGACTATTTCGCGGAACCATCCCACTTCCTCTACGACATCGATGAGGGCCTTATGTATTCCGTTCCTCCGGACGGGGAAGGGGAGGTGATAATAGATTAACTATGTTCGCAAAGAAATCCCTCGGCCAGAATTTCCTGATGCATCAGCAGACGGCGGACCGCATCGTACATGCGGCAGATCTTCCTTCTGACGCGACAGTACTCGAGATAGGGCCGGGGACCGGTATGCTCACGAGAGCCCTGCTCGCGAAGGTGGGGAAGGTGATCGCGGTCGAAGCGGACCACACCCTCATCGAAGAGCTTCGAGGAACGTTTGAGACGGAGCTTGGGGAGGGGAAGCTTGAGCTCATCCATGCCGATATCCGCTCGTTCGACCCGTCGATCCTTCCGCAGCCGTATCATCTGGTAGCGAATATTCCGTACTACATAACCGGCGAGATAATCAGGACCTTCCTCTCCGGAAGCCCTAAACCGAGCTCTATGACACTCCTCGTGCAGAAGGAGGTGGCAGAACGCATCGTGCGGGACCCTAAGGAAAGCCTGCTTTCCTTGTCGGTAAAGGCATATGGCACTCCTATATATAGGTTCACGGTGCCTAAGGGAGCTTTCAAGCCTGCTCCGACCATAGATTCTGCCGTCCTTTCGATAACCGGGATTTCTGGCGGCTCGTTCGCGAATGAAGGCGAGGAGTCGAGATTCTTTGAGATACTGCACGCCGGCTTCGCCCACAAGCGTAAGCAGCTAGCCGGGAATCTGGAGGCCGTAGCCCCTAAAGATGAAGTGGTATCCGTGCTTTCCTCACTTTCCATAGCTCCGACCGTGCGTGCGGAGGACCTTCCTCTCTCCGCCTGGCTCTTGATTGCAAAAGTGCTTGCGCACTAATGCACATTTCGTGAAAGCGGCCTGAACGACCGCATACCTGCGTGATAGTATGAGCCTATTACCGTGGCTCATTCTACCCGTACCGTCCCAATCATCATCGCTTCGGTCATAGCGGTAACGCTGATGGCTGGTGCGTACGTACTCTCGGGCCCTATCCCGTTCATCAACACCGTGACGGCTGAATCGAGCGAGGAATTGCTTCGTGCGTATGCGGCGAAGGATACGGACGCTGACGGGCTACAGGATTGGCAGGAGTCCCTCTACGGCACCGATCCGTTGAATCCGACTTCCTTCAGAGCTGACATTCAGGACGGTGAAGCAGTCAATCAAGGTCTCCTGACACCGAAATCCCTTGAAGCGCCCAAGGATGACGGGGAATTCCCGGGCACCTCGGCTGCACCCTCATCGCTCACCGAGCGATTCGCGCAGAAATTCCTCGCGCAGTATCTCTCGACGCGTGGAGCGACCCCTCCTAGGGAGGAAGAGATGCTTGCGTTCGTCGAGAGCGCGATAAAAGAATTGACCGCGGAAGCGACGGCGAAGAACGCTTTTGATACCAAAGATATCAAAATAGTGGCCGGGACCAGCCTCGCGACTTACGTCGCCGCTGTCGAGAATGCGATTGAGCAGAATGCAGCGAACACAGGCGCGTCAGAGCTCGACCATGTTGAGCGCTATATAGAAGACAACGATGCGGCCGCCCCGCGTCGCATGAAGGAAATAGCCGTCGGGTATGCAGCGATAGGGGAGGCGCTTATCCAGATAAGCGTGCCTGCCGAAGCCGCCCAGTCTCATCTCGCGCTTGCGAATGCATTCATGGGACTGGGTCGCGCTACCGAAGACCTCTCTACGATAAGCACCGATCCGATACTCGCGCTGCTCGGCTTCGGCGTGCACCGGACCTATTCGAACGCACTCGTTGACGCACTATCTGCGCAGGATGCAGTGTTCCGAGCAGCTGGCCTCTCGCTCACACCCGGCGCAGCAGGGGAGGAGTACGTGAAAGGTGCAGCTGACGCGACCGCGCTCCGCGCTTCCCAACAACCGTAAACGTATATGGCACGATTCACCCGCACCCTCATTTCGCTACTCGTAGCTTTCAGTATCGTCCTGCCGATGGGGGTCGCGGTCGCACCGCGCCCGGCGCACGCCTTCCTCCCAGTCGGCGATGTTTTGAATACTGCCTTCCAGGCGGCCCATTTCGGAAAGGACACTATCGCAGATGGTATCGCCTGGATGATAGCGAAGTCTGCGGTATCCGCCATGACGAGAAGCCTGGTAACGTGGATAAATTCCGGCTTCCAGGGCTCTCCGGCATTCGCGACTAATCTACGGCAGAACCTGCTGCGGGTAGGTGACGCGGTCGCGGGGAGGTTTTTCGACGAGCTCGCGGACGGGATAGTGGATTCGCCCTATCAGGACGAGATAGTGACAGCGGTCCGCACCGGCTACTACCTTTCTACTGGAGGCTCCTTCTACGTCCGGAATCCGTTCACCCTCGACCAGTACAGCTCGGATCCGGACGCATTCCTTCGTGGCGACTTCTCGCAGGGCGGGCTCTCCGCATGGTTCTCGACCACGATGAACCAGCAGAACAATCCGTATGGCGCGTACCAGCTCGCGCTCGGCGAACTCGACCGACGGCTCTCGAGCGCCCAGGGAGAACGGATAACCGAACTTGATTGGGGTGATGGGTTCATGTCGTACCGCGGGGATTGCCTCATCGATTCCGATAGCCTGACCGCGGCCCAAAAGGCTGATGGGGTAGACGCGACCGATCTTGCCGAGGGTGGGAGCGCGACATCGCTCGCGGAAGTCGATAACTGTCTGTATCGGGAGATAAAGACCCCGGGAAGCGTTATATCGTCGCAGCTCAATGCAGCACTTCCGAAGAGTATGGAAGGGCTCGTCGCCGCCGACGAGATAGATGAGATAATCGGCGCGCTCATGCAGCAGCTGGTGACGCAGGTCATCGGGAAGACGGGACTCCTCGGCGTTTCCGCACCATCGAGCGGTGGTGGTAGTTCTATCCTGAATCAAGCGACCGCTCCCAATCAACAAACGGGAGGTACGGTAGACGCTGCAGCGCAGTCACGCCTCGCGACGTATGAGACGAGCTGGCAAACGATTGGTACAGCGGCACAGGCAGCTGTCCAGAAATGTCCCGAGTCAAGCGTCGCCCTTAAGGCCGTTCAGGATTCAGTGATCGCGCAGTCACGCGTAAGCACCGCCACGTCAGTACTACGTCAGCCAGGCGTCACCACCGACGTGATAGCGAGTGTTGTCCCTACAGCCACGGAAACAGCAGCTGCGCAAGCGGCCGCAAGCACTGTATCTGGCTCACTCTATAGTCAGCTCGTACAGATACGCCAAGCACGCGCTTGTCCGTCGAACTAATCATGCGCACACTTCCGAAGGATCAAGGTGCACGAACTGACCATCTTAAGGCCCTAATCATTTGTGGAGCGCTTCTGGCGGCAGCTTCAGCGTGTCTTTTTATTCCAGCAGCAGCTCTCGCTCAGACATCCGTTACATCCATTAGCCACGCATCGGTTGATGAAAGCCCGTGCGGCGCCACCACGGGGAATACCGGCTGCACGCGTGCGAATGCTGACGGAAGCACCACAGCTTGTGGGGGGGCGCTTGGCTCAGCTGGCACGTGCAAGGTTACGTTTAAGGACGGCTCGTACACGACGATAACCCCCGGAGCACTGGCGGGGCAGGAAGTGAAGAACTACGACGCGGATGGGAAGCTCATTGGGACCGATGACTCTAGAGATGCAAGTGCGGTCGATGCTAAGCAGACTGGGGAGCAAAATAACGCGAATGTGGACGCGAACCCTGATTCCACAAGCAATTGTAGCCTCAAAAGTTTTGGGGATATCGGCTCATGCGTCGCAGAGGGCCTCGCGGGCCTTATGGGAACGATTATCGGCTCCATCGCGAGTGTGCTCCTCATCATCGCCAGCTTCATGCTCTGGGTGGTGGGCGGTCTCTTTAATTGGGTAGTGATAAAGACAGTCTTCGAGTTCGGTAGTTACTTTGGAACCTCTCCGGGGATGCTCATCGCCTGGGGAATACTCCGTGATATTGCGAACATTCTTCTGCTCTTCGGATTCATATTCATGGGGCTGATGAAGATAATCGATAGCCATAATGAATTCGCAGGGGGTAAGACCATCGCACGACTCATTATCTTCGCAGTGCTTCTCAACTTCAGCCTCTTCGCCACGCAGATCATCATCGACGTATCCAACAGTTTCGCTTCCGTGTTCACGACACAGGCTGGCCTCTCCGGCTGCTCGGGCAATGACGAGCAAGGAAAAGAGGCGTGCGCGAATAACGGCATCGCGGGGCAAGTCATCCATATGGCCGGCATATCCAGCATATGGAGCCCGCAGGGTATCGGGGACTTCAGCAATCGTCCGGAGAAGCACGCTCCGGTATACGTAGGTCTCACGATCTTCGTCACCATCACTGCCGTCGTCCTGCTTGCCGCAGCGATAATGCTCATCATGCGTGCGGTGATGCTCTGCCTTCTCATGGTCCTTTCGCCTATTGGATTCGCGGGAATGGCCATCCCGCCGCTTCAAGAATTCGCACGCAGCTGGTGGAAGCAGCTTCTATCGAATGCGTTCTTCGCTCCCGTCTACCTCCTTCTCGTCCTCATCAGCCTGAAGATAGTCGAGGGGCTCGTCGGTACAGATAACGGGGATTCGTTCGCGCTCGCGCTCATCAATGGCGGAATGAATGCTCCCCAGGTCTTCGTCATGTTCGCGATAGTCATCGCGTTCATGGTTGCCTCACTAGTGGTCGCCAAGCGTATGGGAGCAGTGGGCGCTGACTTCGCGACGCAGAAGGCGGGCGGAGCGGTGCTTGGGACGTATGGCTTCCTGGGACGACGCACGGTTGGTGCGGCGTCGGGCGTAGTTGCTGAGCGTATCGGAAAGACCAAGTGGGCGAGGAACAGTCAATTTGGACGAGGCGTCTACAACACCTTTAGCAAAGGTGCGGCAGCGAGCTACAGCATGCGAGGCGTTGCTACCGCTGCTGGGAAGGGTGCACATCTTGATTTTGGGAAGGTTGGTAAAGACGCATCTCATGGCTGGCATGGGATAGAGGAGAAAGCGAAAAAGGAGCGCACTGACTATGCCGGCAAGCTTAAGCAAACAGATGAGGAAAAATCCGCAGAGAATAAGCTGAAGAATCAGAAGAACAGCAAGGAAGCCGAGAAGAAAATCCTGCAGCGCCAGACGGAGGAACAAACTGACACGCTCCAGGTTGAAATTGCAGCAGCTGAAAGTGCTGGTGGGCCCACAAATGAAGCGTTGGCAAAGAGCTTGAAGGCTCGTAAGGCGTTGTTTGAGAAGGACCAGAAGGCAACTGCGCGCCGAATCGATCGTGAAATCGAAGATATCGATCGAGCGATGAAAGACGTGGATTCAAATGTGCCGAAGCGCGAGTTTGCTAAGAATATCGAGCATAGAGGCCTGCCTTGGCCGACGGCCGACGCCCACGCAAACCATGAGGCTGCTGCAGAGATACTGAAGAGTATTGATAAATCAGAAAATCAGAGGGTGATAGATGCTATAGCCGGACTCGGCAGCAAAATAGGTGGGGGTGGGGCACCGGCTAGTGGAGGTGGAGGTGGAGGTGGAGGTGGAGCGCATTGATGATTTCAGATATGGAACCGACCAACGTAACGCCTAATTCCGAGAAAATGTCCGTCGAAGACGCTATTGCCACACTGGTGGCCGAGCTACCTAAGCCTGTGCAAGAATTCATAACTGGTAGCGAGCGCGCTCGCGTCGTGTTGGAACTATCAAAGAAGTATGGTCTTCATGCCGATCAAGCGGGGGAATTTGAGCGGGCATTTATATTCATGCTTCTAGGTATTTCTTCGCCACCGGAATTTGTGGTTTCGCTGCGTGAAGCAGGCATCTCTCCCGAGAAAGTGAATGGGCTCGTGGAAGATGTGAATAAGGATGTTTTCATGCGTTTACGCGAAGAAGAGCGGCGGGGAAGCGACACCGGATCTAAAGACCTGGTGCCTGCGACTATTGCTGCTCCGGTTGCTAAAGAGATACCTATATATGTGGCACCTGCACCTGCCGCACCCCACCCTTCTCCTATGATTCCTGTATATAGCCCATTGCCTGCGGTCTCCGCTCCGCCTTCGTACATCGAGAAAGCGATAGAGAAACCAGTGGCACCCAAGCAAGTCCCACCTCCGCAGATATTGCCGGGCCAGATGCCCGAGCGTCCCGTTCCTCCTCCTCCAAACCCGGCGCCAACTCCTGCTGTCTCGATTCCCATGCCAGAAGCCCAGCCGCTCGACACGAATGCCCGGGTCATCCACACAATGGCGCGCGATATGAAAGCACTCAAGGACGGTGTCGATCCTATACGCGTTGCGCATCCCGCACCTCCCGCATGGGTAGCAGCCGAAGCACCGCGCCCGCAAGTCGCTGCATCCGTTCCTCCAACTACCCAACCAGCTCCTGAGCGCGAAAGCCCTGAAGCTGCTATGCGCACCCATCTGAAGCAGTACGGCGTAGACCCATATCGCGAGCCGATGCAGTAATAGCGCGAACTATTTTCTTAACCCGCTGCTTCCTCGCGCCGTATCAGTTATACTGATAGCGATGGAATACCAAGTGCCGCAGTTCATCGAAGTAGAGGACAAGATAATCGGCCCGCTGACGCTGAAGCAATTCATCTATCTCGCCGGCGGCGGGGGACTTGCCGCAATATTCCTCCTGTATCTACCGCTCCTGTTCGGTATCATCCTCTCCATACCCGTCGTCGCGCTCGCAGCTGCGCTCGCGTTCTACAAAGTGAACAACAAGACCTTCGTGGAGATGCTCGAGGCCGGCTTCAAGTACTACGTAGGCGGGCGCCTCTACCTCTGGAAGAAGGAGGCGAAAACTTCCAGCTCGGCATACGTCGCCCCGGTCGAGGTGCAGGCTCCCCAGAAGCTCGGCCTTTCGCGCGGACGGCTCCAGGAACTCGCCTGGTCGCTGGATATCAAGGACAATCAGCCGCCCACGAACCCCTAATCATGGCGACACCAAAAGCAACCCAATCCTTCGTGCCGGTCGAAGAAGTACGCAACGGCATCATCATCCTCAAGGAGGACGGGTACCGAGGCGTCCTCATGTGCTCCTCCATGAACTTCTTCCTCAAATCCGAGGACGAGCAGCGCGGCATAATCGGAGGGTTCCAGAACTTCCTGAACACGCTCGATTTCTCGGTCGAGATACTCGTGCATTCCCGCAAGATGGATATCCGACCCTACCTCGCATTGCTCGAGAGCAAGATGGATACGCAGACGAGCGAGCTGATGCGCCTGCAGCTCCGCGAGTATCTCGCGTTCATACGGAACTTCATGGATTCGAGCGACATCATGACGAAGCTCTTCTATGTCGTCGTGCCATACACCCCCGCAATCGCGAGCGCCGTAACGAGCAGCATTCCGTTCCTTAAGAAGCCGACAGCTCCGACCGAGCAGGCGGGCCCGAATAATTTCGATGAGCACCGCGTCCAGCTCGAGCAGCGGATGGGACTCGTCGCGTCCGGCCTCCAGAACGCCGGCATACGCGCGGTACCGCTCGGTACCGAGGAGCTCATCGAACTCCTGTACCGCTCGTTCAATCCTGGCGTCACGGAGAACCCTATCCGACTAGAACAATAATCATGGCGCTACTCGATTTCCTCAACCGCAAGAAAGAAGAAACGCCTAGCGTGACGCCCGTTCTTCCTGCCGATATCTATCGGGAAGGTAAGCTCGATCTTGCTGATGCTATCGCCCCAGCTGCACTCAAGGTGAGCGCACGGGAAATCGAACTCGGGGAGAAGTTCTCGCGCTCGTTCTACACCATTTCATACCCCCGCTTCCTCTCGGACGGCTGGTTCATGCCAATCGTGAACCTCGACCGTGTGCTCGATGCTGCCATATTCATACACCCGCTCGAGACCGCAGGTGCTCTTCGTGGCTTCCAGAGGAAGGTCGCTGAAGTGGAGAGCCAGATAAACGAGAGGGAATCGAAGGGGCTCGTGCGTGACCCGATGCTCGACACGGCGTACCAGGACCTCGAGAACCTGCGCGACCAGCTGCAGCAGGCGCAGGAGCGCCTCTTCGATGTCGGCCTGTATCTCACGCTCTACGGCGACAGCAAGGAGGAGCTCGACAAGATAGAAGGGGAGGTGCGCGGCATCCTCGACTCCAAGCTCGTATACACGAAGCCCGCTCTCTTTCAGCAGGAGCAGGGATACCGCTCGACGCTTCCGCTCGCGCTCGACGAGCTCCAGGTGAACAGCAAGCTCAATTCTTCGCCGCTTTCCTCGATATTCCCATTCGTTTCCTTCGACCTCACGAGCGATCGCGGCATCCTGTACGGCATCAACCGCCACAATGCATCCTTGATACTCTTCGATCGCTTCTCGCTCGAGAACTACAACTCCGTCGTGTTCGCGAAGTCAGGTTCGGGCAAGTCGTACGCGGTGAAGCTTGAGATACTCCGCTCCCTCATGTTCGAGACGGAAGTCATTGTCATTGACCCGGAACGCGAGTACGAATACCTTGCGGAAGCGACCGGCGGACGTACCTTCAACATCTCGCTCTCCTCCGAGCATCACATCAACCCGTTCGACCTGCCGCCGGTCAAAGAGGACGAGGAGCCTTCCGATATCCTCCGGTCCAACATCATCAATCTCGTCGGCCTGTTCCGCATCATGCTGGGCGGCCTTACCCCGGAAGAGGACGCTATCATCGATCGAGCCATCACGGAGACATACGCGCTGAAGGACATCACGGGCGATAACGACTTCACGGGCCAGGAGCCGCCGCTCCTTTCCGACTTCGAGAACGTGCTTTCCGGCATGGAGGGATCCGAGTCGCTCGTTACCCGGCTTTCCAAATACACGCACGGCACCTGGGCCGGATTCATAAACCGACCGACGAACGTCGATATCAATAAGCAGTTCATCGTCTTCTCGGTTCGGGACATGGAGGACGAGCTCAAGCCGGTCGCGATGTACATCATCACGCACTTCATCTGGAACGCGGTGCGTCACGAGCTCAAGAAGCGCCTACTCGTCATCGATGAAGCGTGGTGGATGATGAAGTCGGAGGACACCGCCTCCTTCCTCTACAGCCTCGCCAAGCGCGGACGCAAGTACTATCTCGGGCTCGCTACCATCACCCAGGATGTGGAGGACTTCCTCCGCTCGCCGTATGGCCGCCCTATTCTCACGAACTCATCCCTCCAACTCCTCCTTAAGCAGTCACCAACGACGATAGACGTGCTCCAGGAGACGTTCAACCTCACCGATGAGGAGAAGTACCTTCTTCTTGAGAGCGGGGTTGGGGAGGGCCTCTTCTTTGCGGGCCTCAAGCACGTCGCCATCAAGGTTGTTGCGTCATACACCGAGGACCAGATAATCACATCGGACCCTTCGCAGCTTCTTGCGATAAAGCGTGAGAAGGAACGGCAAGGGGCAGAGGGAGGGGCTCCGCCCTTGCGCGTATGAAGCAGGAGAAGATAGGCCCGGTCGCTATCTTCTCGCTTCTCGCTGTAGCGATACTCGTAGACCTTATCCAATTCCTCCTGACGCTTACGGTGCTCGGTGCCGTTTTCTCGTGGTTCCTTACGCCGCTCGTGTGGATAGTGTTCTTCATCTGGTTCCAGCTACTCGGCGTCCAATACATCACGAACAAGGGTGGTGGGAAGCTCTTCACCTCGCTCTCAGCTATCGTCGTCGAGCTCGTTCCGTTCATTAATGCGCTTCCTGCTACTACCACTGGGGTAGCGATGCTCATCTATCAGCACAATAAGGAGGTGGGGGAGAAAGAGAAGAAGAATGCGCCATTCCTTACGCAGCAGGTAGGGAAGCGAAGAATGAGAAGAGGTACGCCGGCGAATGATAATGCACCAGCTGCGGGCGAACATCGTGAAGCTGCATAAATACCCAGGCGTATCCGTCCTGCTACGTGAAAGGGCGCTATACTAGCGGTATGTCGAGGTTGTTTTTCCCGCTCGCGCTCATCGCGCTTCTCGTACCGAGTGCGCTCCATGCGCAATTCGGCGGGGTCGAGCCGCTTACCGTAACAATCTCCCCCGAGTATCCGAAGCCATACCAGACGATTGTGGTGACCCCAAGCAGCACGCTCGTCGACCTTTCCTCAAGCGCGGTCACCGTCTCAGCGAACGGCACCGTCGTCTCGCGTGGGAGCGGCACCGCACCCACGAACGTGACTGTTGGCGGGCCTGGAAGCGTCACCACCATCACCGTCTCGGTGACCGCCGAAGGACGCACCTACAACAAGACCCTTTCGGTCCGTCCTGCTGATGTGTCGCTCGTTATAGAGCCGGTCACTACCACCCATCCGTTCTACCAGGGCGGTGCGGGTGTCGCTTCGGAGGGACTCCTACGCATCATCGCACTCCCTGATTTGCGCTCCTCGGCAGGCACCCGCCTTCCCGCGAGCTCGCTCGTCTATACGTGGCGCCTGGGGGACCGCGTGCTCCAAGCGGAGTCCGGTATCGGCAAGTCCTACCTTTCAGCAACAGCGCCTGTGCGCTTCCGTGATACCCGCGTGACACTCACCGTAACGAGCGCGGATAGCGCGATCGTAGCGCAGACCAGTGCGGTAGTGTCCCCGATAGATCCACTCGTCCGTATATATCGTAATGATCCGCTCCTCGGACCCCTTTTCGATACCGCGCTTTCAGGAGCCATCACCATGGGCGGGGATGAGCAGACATTCCGCGCCGTTCCGTACTATTTCCCAAATGGATCCGCGCTCACCTGGCTCGTGAACAATGCCGAGAGTGGAAGCGATAAGGACGTTACGCTCCGAGCGACGGGGAGCGGGGGAGGGGTCGCGAACCTCATCGCCCGTGTTAAGCAGGCGGCGACTTTCGCAACCGCTGAACAACGCCTCCAAGTTAAGTTCGGGGAGGAGCGTGGGCTTGGTATATTCGGACTATGAAAAAGACTTTCCTTACATTCGTAATATCCATGATTGTCTTGGCTCCTGTTCTTGCCTTTGCGCAGGATACGGAAGTGGGCTTTGTGCCGCTCACGAACATACAGAACGTAACGTTCGCAGGCAACGCGGCCGACCTCCCGAACTTCCTCAACAGCGTATACATGATATGTATCGGGCTCGCAGCCGCCATTGGCGTCCTGCAGATAATGCGGGCAGGCGTGACCTGGATGACGGCGGCCGGTAGCCACGAGAAGATAGGGGACGCGAAGAATCTCATCCGCGATACTATCATCGGCCTACTGCTCGTCCTCGCGCCCACCATCGTCTTCTCCATAATCAATCCGGACATACTGAAGCTCGAGATACGAGGACTTTCCGATCTATCGGCCGGTGATAGTATCGCGGAAGATATCCTATGGGCGAACGACACTTCGTCGTACGGTACGGCCAGCACGCAGTGCTTGCAGCAGGGCGGCCTGCCTATAGCCAACTGCAAACCCGCCGATGGTGGCGCCATAGCTCCAATACCCGACGGCGGAACGTGCACCGGGACGGTCGTAACAATTTGCATGAAGAGAGAGGGCACTACTCCGGCCGCGAGCTGCGAAGAATATAAGGACAAGACTGTGGTGAAGCCGCAAGGTAATGCGTGCGACGGAGGGAAGGGGGAACTGCGGATCACCGATAGCTGCTGCGCGACGAACCTGAACGGCGGCATCTGCTGCGGACTGAAGACTGCGCCTGTTTCCCCGCAGAACCCGCCTCAGTCCAAGATACCGGCGACTGGCGAGCCGAATACCGCATGCAAATCCATCCCGCACGGCACGGAGATAGCGTGGACCGATAATACCGCTATCCAGTGCTGCAATTACCAGAAAGGGGATGGGGTCTCGTGCAGCACCGCGAAGACGGCGAACGGGCAGAAGCAGTACTGCTCCTGTTCGTACGACAAGAAATAATTATGCGTCGCATCCTCATCATCGTCGGTACGCTCGTCCTCCTCATTGCGTTGGGGCTTAGCGCATACTTCCTTTTCTTCTCCAAAGGCTCTGGTATTGCGGTTGGTCCTGACCCATTCGGTTCCGCGGACGACAGGGATCCGGGAGCAGTGACACCCGTGGACACGGGGGTGCCTACGCCTGGAGCCGGGACCGTCTTCCCTCCACGCCTCATGAAGCTCACGAACGGACCGGTCGCCAAAGGCACCGCATCTATATACTTCCCACCGCAACTTTCCGCGCCGGTAACGGCTTCCTCGACCGCGACAACGACCCAGACGACGGTTATCGCAGTGCCAGAAGATGTGGAAGTCCGCTATATCGATCGGCAGAGTGGTAACGTGTACTCCTTCCGAATCCACGAGCGCACGATGACGAGGCTTTCGAACAAGACGCTGCCTGGTATCGAGGACGCTTCATGGACGCGCGATGGTTCGCGCGCCTTCGTACGGTTCCTTGAGAAGGACGGTACCGAAGAGCGCGTAAGCACGTACCTACTGCCGGTGAGCGGGGAAGGGGGCTATTTCCTTACGCAAGGCCTCGCGCAGATAACGGCGGCGAGCTCGAGCGTCCTTACGCTCCTCTCAAGCGGCAGCGGATCGGTCGCGACCATAATGAACACCGACGGCAGCGGCGCCACGACCATCTTCTCCTCAGTGATGTCATCGCTGCGCGTCGCCTTCGCAGGAAGCGGGTATGTAGCGCAGACCAAAGCCTCCGCACATCTCGACGGATATGCGTTCCTCGTCGACAAGGCAGGAACGTTCACGCGCGTCCTCGGGCCGCTCCGCGGGCTTTCGACTCTCCCATCACCGTCCGGCACGAAGATCCTCTATAGCTACGCTGACCGCGGAAAGATATATACGCAGGTCTTCGACACCGCCACCCGCACTGCCGTTCCTCTGCCGCTCTCGACCCTGCCGGAGAAATGCGTGTGGACACCAGGCAGCGATGCCCTCTATTGCGGCGTCCCTACCTCGCTCTCAGGCATACTGCCCGATGATTGGTACCAGGGTGCCCGCTCCTTCTCGGACCGTGTATGGCGTATTGATTTAGCTACGCGCGTCGCAACCCTTACGTTCGATCCGCGCCAGCTCGCGGACGTGCAGATAGATGCTCAATCGCTCTCGATCGATGCGGGCGAAGACGTGCTCGTTTTCATGAATAAGGTCGATGGATCCTTGTGGTCCTACGACCTGTAGCTCTTATTTCGTAGCGGAAGAGTCGTTCTTACGGCGTATATAGAATTCCTGCGCGAGGCCCACGACGCTCGCGGTGATGAGGTAAAGCGCTATGGCATTACTCGTCACGTACGCGCCGATACCGACGAAGATAGGGAGGAGGAAGCGCATCTGGAGCGCCATGGAGCGGCCGAAGTCTGCGTGGAGCGCATCCTTGCCGGTAGCGGTGCTCTTCTCCGGGATAGGGAAGCTGTAGTAGCCGTGGACGAACTGGAGGACGGCCGCGACGAGTGCAAGCGTGATACTCGCGCTTCCGATAGCGAATAGACCGAGGAAATTCGGGGATATCATCTCGGGTACGGGAACGAACGAGTAGAGCATGTTCGTGTCCACTGTAAGGAGGGTCTTCGACTGGAACACCCAGAAAAGGGTGAGGAGGATGGGGAGCTGAATGAACAGTGTGAGGAGCCCTGCGAACGGGTTTATGCCGTACTCCTTGTAGAGCGCGAAGGTCTGAATAGCGAGCTTCTCCTTATCGTCCTTGTATTTCACTTTGAGCTCCTTCACCTTCGGGTCGATGAGCTTTATGACCTTCTGCGTACGGAGCGCCGAAAGGGAGAGTGGCATGATAATGAGCTTCACGATGATGGTCGCTGCGATGACCGCAAGACCGATATCGCCGCCCGGAAGGACATCGGTGAGGAATATGAGGAGGTTGTATATCGGCGTGTAGAGAACGGTGTGGAAGAATGACGTCATGGACTACAGACTATCGCATATCCTTCCCAGAACCTACCGCCTCCGTAACGAGCTGGGTCAGTTCCTCCTTGAGCGCGCGGTATGAGAGGGCGGGGCTTCCTGATCTCGCGTAGATGATCATGGAATAGGTGGGGGAGACGAGTGGACGGATCACATCGAGCGCACGGCGCTTGAGCAGGTGGCGGTCCACCGACTTCTTAGCCACTTTCTTGGAGATAACGACTGCTGCACCGCCTTCCTTGGCCGTATTCCGGACCGTAACGGAAAAATGCGCGCTTGTGGCGCGCCTTCCCGAGGCTGCTTTCGCGAACGTCTCCCGAGAGAGTCGCAGGCGACGCGGCATCATTAGACGGTAAGCTTCGCGCGACCCTTGCGGCGGCGGCGGAGCAGGAGCTTCCTGCCCGACGGCGTCGCAGTACGAGCGCGGAACCCGTGAGTTCGGGCGCGCTTCCTCTTCTTCGGCTGATACGTGCGCTTTGGCATAATCCACAGGATAGTACCAGCTTGACGCCAAGCGAGCAAGGAAACCGCTGTTTTCGCTCTTTATCCACAGGTTGGGTATACTACCCGGGACATGAACACTATGAATCGTCTCGATACGCGCGAACTCTGGGAATATATGCTCACGCAAGTCGAACTTTCCATATCCCAAGCTAATTTCAACACCTGGTTCCGTGATAGTTCGATAATAAAGATAGAGGACGGCATCGTATACGTCGGGGTCCCGAGCCAATTCTTCCGCGACTGGTACCTGAAGAAGTTCCACACGCTTCTTCTGAAGATAGTGCGCTCTGTTTCCTACGAATACCGGAATATCGAGTACATGATAGTGAAAGATGACCGACGGAAGCCTAAAGAAGTGAAGCGTCAGCCGGTTCCGACACCGGAACTACCGCTCAATGAGTTCTATATCAACAAGAGCGATAACCTCAATCCGCGCTACACCTTCGAAACGTTCGTGGTGGGCTCGTTCAATGACCTGGCGCACAGCGCAGCGGAAGCGGTCATACGCCGCCCAGGTATTACGTATAACCCACTCTTCATATATGGGGACACTGGAAGAGGAAAGACCCACCTCATCCAGGCGATAGGGAACCAGTACAAGAAGCTGTACCCGACCCGCAAGGTCTTCTATCTCACGTCGGACCGCTTCGGTAACGAATACACTGACTCGCTCCAGGCGGGTACCGCCAACCGATTCAAGGAGAAGTACCGCCAGTACGATCTTCTGATAGTGGACGACGTCCAGTTCTTCTCGAAGAAGGATAAGTTCCAGGAGGAGCTCTTCCATCTCTTCAACTCTCTCCACGACAACAACAAGCAGATAATCTTCTCGTCCGACCGTTCTCCGGCCGCTATCCCGGACATCGCGGAAAGGCTCCGTGGACGCTTCCAGAGCGGTATGACGGTTGATATCAGCGAACCGGATAGGGAGTCGAGGATGAACATCGTGCGCAGGAAGGCAGCTATTCATGGTGTTACGCTCTCGGACGAGGTCGTCGAGCACATCGCAGCCTCCATTTCAGGTTCCATCCGCGAACTCGAGGGCGTCATCAACTCCGTCGTCTGCCACACGCAGGTGAAGGGCGTTCCGCCGGACCTCGCCGAAGTACGCCAATCGCTCCGTTCCTTCTCCCGCCCTACGAAAACAGTGTCGGTGAAGCATGTGGTCTCGAAAGTCGCCGAGTTCTACGGAATAGACGAGGAAAGCATCTATGAAAAGACCCGCAGAAGGGAAGTGGTGCGTCCTCGTCAGGTCATCATGTACATCCTCCGGGAGGATTTCAGCGTGTCGTACCCGACGATAGGCTCGAAGCTGGGCGGCCGCGACCACACGACCGTCATCCACTCGTGCGAGAAGGTGAAGCGGGAGGTACGCGAGGACGCGGAGCTCGCGAAAGAGATCCAGGACATCCGTTCGCTCCTGGTATAACCCGGGGGAGAAGTATGTTGGTATAGTGGGGAAAAGATATGGAAAAGACAGCGGACAGGATGGGGAGACAGGAGGGTGGTTGGGGACAGGAAACCGGGTCTTCGATTCTCGTCCCCAGCATCGAACGAAGCTGTACTCGGGTTTTCAACAGCTTAGTGGGACGCCGAAATAATTTATACGCCGCAGCTACAGGCTCAGAATCGATATCCACGGTATCAACACCCCTAATAATAGTAGCGATATGATTATTTCTCTAGATAAAAATGCATTCAAGGAAGCGGTGGGGAGCGTAGCTCGATTCGCAGAGCGACGATCAGGCAGTCTTCCTGTCCTTGCAGGCATCGCGCTCATCGCAGGGGACGATGGCATCAAGCTTCGTGCAACGAACCTGGAGACCGGTATCGATATCAAGGTCGAAGGCACCATCGAAGAGACGGGAGTAGTCGTGCTTCCGGCAAATGTTCTCCGTGAGATAACCGCGAGCATGTCGGGGAATGGGAAACTATCCCTCAAGCACGCGGGAGATACCGTCATCATTGCCGCAGGAACGGCCAAGAGCACGCTCAAGACCCTCGCCTCCGAGGATTTCCCTATACTGCCTATCCCGGACGCTCCTACGAGCGAATTTACGCTCCCGGGCGCAGTGCTCGCGAACCTCATTTCGTCCGTCGCTGCATTCGCATCGACCTCGACCGTTCGTCCCGAGCTCGCAAGTGTTCTTATCTCAGCGGAAGGCGGGCAATTGAAGGCGGTGGCTACCGATTCCTTCCGACTCGCGGAGAAGAAGATATCGCTCACCGGCTCCATCGCGCCGTTCTCGATGCTTATCCCAGCCAAGAACGCGCTCGATATCGTGCAGACGCTTCCGGCCGAGGATATCTCCGTAGCTCTCGACGAGCACCAATGCGCGATGAGCTGGAAGGGAGGGCTCGTCACCACGCGCCTCGTCGCCGCGAACTATCCTGACTACGCGCAGATAATACCGAAGTCATTCCTCGCCGAAGCGAACCTCATCAAGAAGGATTTCGAGACTGCGCTCAGGCGCACCGCGGTCTTCTCCGACACTTTCCAGAAGGTACGGCTCGCGTTTGATCCTGCCAGCAAGCGTATACAGCTCTCCGCACAGAATGCGGATATAGGGGAATCGAATGAGGAGGTCGCAGGAGCGGTGTCCGGCGACTCGATAGAGCTCTCGTTCAATCATCGCTACCTCACTGCAGCACTTTCGATAATTCCCTCCGAGAGCATTACGCTTTCAGCCTCAGGGATAGGGCGTGCGCTCGTGATGCGAGGCACTGGTGACAACTCATTCTTGTATTTGGTAATGCCGATGAATCAGTAAAAGAAACGAGCGCCTTAGGCGCTCGTTTCTTTTACTGTCCTCCGATGTCGGGCCGCTGCTTCCGTTGGAGGTCGGCTGCTTGATCAAGTAAGTCGTCCAACTCATCGAGCAGATCCTCCTCGTTCTGGGTCGTTTCCTGCGACGGCATGGCGCCCCCTGAAGCGAGCCATGCCTGTATAGGAGCTTCCCAGTAGGGGAATTGAGGATCGGATCCCGGATTCGCAGGAGGAGGGCCTTGCGGAGCGTCCTTGTTCGTCCAGTACAGGAGGCTGTGCGCACTCATGCTTCCGTCGGCCGCTTGTACGAATGATTGGCCACGAAGCGCAGGGGAAACATCGGTCGGCGTTGCGGGAGGCTCTTGGAAGAAGGTCGCCGGCTTCTTCACGAGGGCTTTCTTCATGAATTCGTTCCACATAGGGGCGACGATGTATCCTGCGATTTCCTTCACCATCGGGCGATTATCGTTGTTGCCGGCCCACACACCAACCGCGATATCCGGGGTGTATCCGACGGTCCATGCGTCGCGCGATTCGTTGGTTGTGCCGGTTTTAGCTGCAACGTCGTATCCGGCGACTGTGAGCGGATTGTTGGCTGCGTACGCGGGGATACGCGCGTCGTTATTCGACATGATAGACGCCATCTGACGCGCTACGTTGCTATCGAGCACCATCTCGCCGCGTTCTTCAAACTTCTCGATGATCTTTCCTTTCTTATCGCGGACCTCGAGCACCCCAGTTGGCGCATGGCGGATACCGTCATTGCCGAAGACACCGTACGCGCTCGTGATATCAAGAAGGCGCACCTCAGCGGCACCGAGCGCGAATGAGAGACCGTAATCCTTCGGGTCGCCAAGGCCTTGGATGCCCATGCGCGTTGCGAGGTCGATGACGTTCTTGATACCGGCGAGATAGAGGGTCTGCACCGCTGGGATGTTTATCGACTGCTGGAGCGCGGAAGTGAACGTCATCGGGCCACGGAATGTCTGGTCGTAGTTACCTGGTGCGTAGCAAGGCGGCGCACTATTGAATACGTCGCTTGGGGAGCAGGCGGTCGAGAACTGGGTAGGGAGATCAAAGAGGACGGACTCGGGTGTGTAGCCTTTCGCGATAGCCGCTGCGTACACGAACGGCTTGAAGGCGGAGCCTGGCTGCCGGGGAGCGAGCGCGATGTTGTAGTTGCCGTCGATATCCGGATCGAAGTAGTTACGGGAACCCACCATGGAAAGTATCTGCCCAGTCTTGGGATCGATCGCGACGAGCGCCGCGTTCTCCGCATTGAACCTGCCCTCGTTCGCGAGCGCGTAGCGGTTCACTATCTCCTCCGCATCATTCTGAAGATCGACATCGAGTGTGGTGATTATGGAAAGGCCTTGGTTCACGACGTCTGTTCCGTACTTCTGCTCGAGGTACTGCTCTACATAGAAGACGAAGTGGGGAGCTATGATACCCCCATTCTGCTGGCGACTGAACGTCACCGCCTCGCTCTTCGCCGTCGTGTATGTCGCTTCATCGATATAGCCGAGATGCAGCATGCGGGAGAGCACCTGGTCCTTGCGGCTATCAAGTGCGGCGCGATTGTTGCCGTATGGGGAGTAATAGCTCGGCGCTTGGGGGAGCGCGGCCAGGTACGCGGCCTCGGCGAGTGATAGGTCCGAAGCCGATTTCCCGAAGAAGGAACGGCTTGCCGCCTCCGCGCCATAGAGCGTGCCGCCGTACGGGGTCACGTTGAGATAGAACTCAAGGATCTCATCCTTCGTGTACTTACCCTCGAGCTTCCAGGCGAGTATCCACTCCTGCACCTTACGGATAGGGCTCTTCTTGCCGGTGAGGATGGTGTTCTTCACCACCTGCTGGGTGATGGTCGAACCGCCCTGGCTGAATGAGCCACTCTCGATATTAGCGAGCAGGGCGCGTATGAACGAGAACAGGCGCACGCCGCTGTGCTCATAGAACTTATCGTCCTCGATCGCGATCGAGGCCTGCTGGAGGTTCTTGGACATAGCCGAAAGAGGCACGACGTTGCGGCGCATGTCGTGGTTGAGGTCGTAGAGGATGGTCTTGCCGGTCCGGTCGTATATCTTGGTCGACTCCGACACCTTGCGTGCGTCGAAGGAATTAAGGTCCGGTATCGGGGTGAACGCGACCGAGAGTATGGCCACGCCGCAGATGAGCATGAAGACTCCGCCTCCTATGAAGGCGTAGCGAAGGAGAGGGTGGGGATTCTGAAGGTGCTTCTTCCAGAACGACTTACTCATGAGGGGTATGCTAGCACAAAAGCGGCCCGTTAGGGCCGCTTTGTCTTACATCTCGTCCTCTTCTTCCTCAAGAGCGATGTCGACGGGGAGGTCATCCTCCTCGTCTTCGGTTGCCGCCTCCGGGTCAAGCCCAGCCTCTTCGAGTTCGTCTTCTGCCATACGTATCAATTATTTTGATCATGCTCGCGCGTGGGCGCGTTGCCCACCCATTTGAGCAGACGGGAAAAAGTTTGCAACCTTACCGACCTCGGTATGTGGACAAGGCGCAGATGCCCACCGCAATCGCGTCGAACTCGTCATCGAGGCGCTTCTTTGGTGGGAGGACTATCAATTTAGGCACCATCATGGCGATCGACTTCTTATCCGCCCGCCCGTTCCCGGTAACTGCGAGCTTCACCGTGCCCGGGGAATGCTCAGTGACTGGAATACCAGCTTCTCCTGCAGCCGAGAGTACTGCGCCTCTTGCTTCCGCTACTCCCAGGGCCGTCTTCTTGTTCGTGCTGAAGAAAAGCGTCTCGAGCGCAAGGAAATCAGGGGCGTACATACGTATCGCAAGCGCGACCGCGTTATGTACGACCGCAAGACGTTCATCAGCGGTTCCTTTGGGCGGGATGACGCAGTCGCTCCATATATGGGTGGGGCGGGAGGGGTCTCCCTCGAGCACCGCTAACCCGAGCCTATCGAACCCAGGATCGATAGCGAGCACCCTCATCGTTATTCGCGCGTCGTCTCGAACCCGCGCGCATTCGTATATACCTGCTGCACATCCTCATGGTCATCGAATAGCTCAAGGATGGCACCAAGCGCAGTCTCATCTGTTTCGGAGAGATCCATGAGCGGTTCGTTCGGTGCGAGGGTGCCGTCCAGGGACTTCGTGAATGCCCAGAGCGCGGAACCGGGGCTCCCGAGTTCGAATCCGTTCTTCGTCATAAGGTGCTTTATCTCCTGTGTGGTTCGGTTCTTATTGTCGGTGAGCGCGTCGACGATAAGTGCGGTGCCGCCGGGTCCATAGAATTCATAGACGACTTGTTCGAGGTCGCTCGCGTCTTTGGAGTTACCTTTGGTGACGGCACGTTCGATGTTGTCTTTGGGCATGTTCGCCGCCTTCGCGCGCTCAATAGCTGTCACGAGACCGGGAGAGGAGAGGTTACCGTTCGCCTTCTTGGATTCGATGGCGATAAGCCGGGCGAAGCGGGAGAAGGTACGGCTTTTAGCGGCGTCAGTGACGCCCTTCTGTCGCTTTATCTGAGACCATTTACTGTGTCCTGACATTGCTTCAAGCTTACAGCTTTTGTGCGTTGGCTTCCAGCCGAATGAGGTTCGCGGTCACGGCGCAATGGTCACTGATATCGCACACAAGCTCCACGTCCATTGCTGCGTACTCCGAAGTAGTGAAAAGGCCGTCCACCATGAGATCAAGATGACCAGCTCTGTGCAGCTTCCTATCCAGGCTCGTTATGTACTTCTGCGGGATATTGTCGGTGTACTGCCTTGCTAAGGCGCTGAATATCTCTCCTCCTCGGGGCGCGTTGAAGTCGCCGCATAAGATTAAGCCGCTCTTTGTTTCGAGCACCTGTTTAAGCCCTTCGAACGCTCTCAACTGGAATTCATCAGGTTGCCCATCGGGCGTCCAGGCGAAATGGGTCGTTGCGACTCGGAACTCCACATCATCCTTCTCGACAGCAATGCTGACGAGCGCACAGCGGTCACTCATTTGTTTTGTAGGGTCGGATGACTGCCCATAGGTTGGGATATATTCTCTATTCCCGACGTAGAAATCCACCCCGCTTGAGAGAATCCTCAAGAGGGAGAAGACCCCCAAACCCTCGGTCTTGAGCGGGCCGTCTTGGCCATTATGTTTCAGTGGGGTAAAGAGGCATTTTACACCGAGCGCATTTTCGAATGCAGGTATGTTCAGCTCGCAGAGTTCTTGTATGCAGACGATGTCCGGATTCTGTCCAATCAGGAAGGGCAGAACCCTCTCAAGGTGCCTGGACCTCTCGACGTTCAAGGAAACCAAACGTATTTGCGACATACTACTGGTTAGATATGTCTCTCAGTCTCCCAAATACTCCCTGCCTTTTGAGGTGAGGATACGTCCCCTTGGAGAGCGTTCGATGAATCCAAGACGCAGGAGATACGGCTCGTACACGTTCTCAACAGTCTCAGGATCCTCGTGGAGTCCGCTTGCGAGCGCACGAATACCAGCGGGCCCGCCCTTGAAGCTATCCCGCAATGTCGTGAGGTAGCGACGGTCGTCTTTGGTGAGCCCGAGTTCATCGATACCGAACATCTCGCAGGCGAGATCGCACACCTCGGGCGTGATAGGGACATTCTTCACTTCCGAATAGTCACGCACGCGCTTGAGGAGCGCGTTCGCGACCCTTGGGGTCGCGCGGCTACGGCTCGCGATGCGGTCAACAACCGCGTCATCCACCGAAAGGCTAAGCACACCAGCGGAACGCTTAATGATGCTCTTCAAGTCGTCCTCGGTATAGAAATCGAGCTGGTACACACCACCGCCGAAGCGCGAGCGGAGCGGGCTCGATAGCTGCGCGACGCGGGTGGTGGCGCCCACGAGGGTGAATGGCGGGAGCGCGAGCTCGACGGTGCGCGCTGACGGACCTTTCCCGAGGATGATATCGAGCGAGCCCGACTCAAGCGCCGGGTATAGAAGCTCCTCAATCTTATGGGAAAGCTGGTGAATCTCGTCGATGAAGAGGACGGTGCCCGGCTCAAGGTTCGTAAGTATGGCAGCGAGGTCTCCTGCGCGCTCTATCGCGACCCCGGACGTCGATTTGATAGGGGCCTCAAGCGTGTGGGCTACAAGATGGGCGAGCGTGGTCTTGCCGACCCCCGGAGGGCCATAGAAAAGGAGATGTTCGGGCATGTCGCCGCGGTTCTTGGCCGCGGTGAGGACAACCTGCACGTTCGCCTTCACGTGCCCTTGGCCTATGTACTCATCCCACAGGGTAGGGCGGAGGGCCGAATCGAGGGACTGGTCTTTTATCCGAATCGTGTCAGGGGTACTTGACATAAAATCGAGGTATGCTAGTATTCTAGCACACAGGGGTCGGCCTTGTGAGAACATTCTCACCGGGCCTTTTTCTTTACCTTGGTAAGGAACGCGGCCCCTTAGATCCTACTCATCACCCTCTAGGCAAGGCTTGACGGCTTTTGGGCTTTTCCCCAAGGACATTCTGGTACCGCACTCGTATGCGGAGCGCTGGGACACTCCTCAGGCGATTTGTTCAGTCATCCATTCGGATGATCGTGCCTGGAGGGTAATGTGCGGGATCGCGCGAGAACGTACATGAGTAAAAAGCGCCCCGTGGGGCGCTTTTTACGTTCTAATCGCGGGGGATATCGACGATGCGGAACACCTCATCGAGCGAGGTCAGTCCATTAAGTGCGTCGATGACGCCCTGCTGCGCCATGGTGAGCGCGCCCTGGCGGCGTACATGCTTCGCGATGTCATGCTCGCTCGGGTTATCGCGCAAGAACTCACCCAGCTCATCGTCCATGAATATCGCTTCGTAGAGGCCCATGCGGCCTTTGTATCCCGACGTCTCGTCTCCCTCTGCGGCATCTGGTACCCACGTCATGTCGTATGAAGCAGGGAGGAGCGACTTATCCTCGACGGTCGAGAATATCTTTTCGACTGTCCTCTTCTGCTCGTCGGTAAGCGGGACCTGCTTGCGGCGATCATGGTCGAGCGTGCGCACGAGACGCTGCGCCATCGCGACGGTAATGGCGGATGCGAATGTTTTGGAATCGATACCAAGATCGACCAGGCGGGGGAAGGTACCCGCTGCGTTATTGGTGTGGAGTGTTGAGAACACGAAGTGACCGGTGAGCGCTGCTTGAATAGCGGTCTCTGCCACTTCTGCATCGCGTATCTCGCCCACCATGATGACGTCCGGGTCCTGGCGCAGAATGGAGCGGAGTCCCGCAGCGAAGGTGTAGTCCTTATGGTTCACCTGCGTCTGCACGATGCCGGGGATATGGTATTCCACCGGGTCCTCGATAGTGATTATCTTTATGTCAGGCGTATGGAGATACTTAAGGAACGCATACAGCGTCGTCGTCTTACCCGAGCCCGTGGGGCCGGTCGTAAGGAGCATCCCGTTAGGGCGCTTGAGCTCGACGGCGAGCTTCGCGAGAATCTTCTCGTGGATGCCGAGGCCCTCGAAGGATATGGAAAGGGTATTGGGATTGAGGATACGCATGACAATCGATTCGCCATATGCGCCTGGGATAACGGAGGTACGAACCTCTATCTCATTGTTCACGACAATGGAGAAGCGTCCGTCCTGCGCCCGGTCCTTGATATTGAGCTTGAGTCCCGAAAGGAGCTTGATGCGGGACGCGAGGAGTTCGTACCCGTGAGAATCGAACATGAACACATCGGTCAGCAGACCGTCGATGCGAAGGCGAAGGCGTATTCCGGCCTCCTCAGGTTCTATGTGGATATCGGAAGCGCGCATAGAGAGCGCTGCCGCGAGCATCTGCTCCAATATCCTCGAGGTCTGCGCGCGGTGGCCCACCTCCATGCTCTTGGTGAGGTCGTCGCGGAGCGCTGCGATATCAGTCAGCTTATTAGTGAGTTCATGGATCTCCTCGCTCTTGATGTCGAACATGCCCGCCCTATCCTCGTGGGCATAGGAAAGGTCGGCGTAGCGGGAAAGCGCTTTCTCGAGGCTCTTTCTCGAGGCGAGGAACTTCGCGATGATGAGGCCCTGGGCTTCGAGGTCGCTCACCACCTTCGCGAGCGCGATATTCTCGGGGTTCTGAATTGCGAGCGAGACGTGCTTACCATTCTTATCGAACGCGACCACTTCCGCTTCCTTTGCTTGTGTCTCCGGGATGATGCGGAGCGCGTCCATGTTCACGGGCACGACCGAGAGGTCGGTGTAGGGAAGTCCGTGCTTCTCGGAGAGTATCTGGGCGAGGTCCTCCTCCTCTTTCTCGCGGACGGACGCTAGCTTCGCGTCCTCCGCATCGGTATCGAAATGAGCCGGCATATAGGCCATATAGTAGCACCCTGCGGAAAGGGCCAGGCTATTGACATTTACCGTGTATTTTGCTATACTATACCTCAGTAACCAAGCAATCAGGAGACTCATCATGCGCCTTCGCGCTCTTCTTGGCGTTCCTTCCATCGCCATAATCGCCACCATCGCGTTCGGCGGCACCGCGTCGGCGAAATGCTTCAAATCCTTCTCGGGCAACATGTCGAAAGACTGCTCGAAATCGATTGCGGCTCCGGCCGCGCCTACCGCCTACGCCGCGCACCCGCGCCAGCTCGCGTTCACGGAAAGCCCGATCGAGCACGCGTCGCCTGCTCCGGCAGCCACGATGCGTTCGAGCGGCATCACTCCGCTCGAGGAGTACCGGATTTCCGAATCCTCTACGACGCCCACGAGCTACGCACCGAGCTATCGGGAACCGCCTTCGCAGGCGTATCCCGAGCCTGTGCGCGTCGCGAACGACTATCGCGGCTACAACCGCGGAGGGTACGGCAGCAACGCCAGCAATATTGGCTGCGGATTCGATCTGCGGTCGAACATGTGCCAGACGCCCGATGGTCGCGACTACGGCTACAGCGGCCAACGCGACTACGGCTACGGCCGGTACGGCAGCTCTGGATCGCGGTTCTACGGCGGCATCGTGTGGCCCTTTCCCTACAAGGAGTACGGCAACCAGTGCCCGCCGGCGCCGCCCAACACCCAAGCGCCCCGCGGCTACAAGTGGCACTGCGAACGCATGCTGACCGTTCAATACGGCGGCTACGTGGTCAAAGGTTCCGAGCACGTGAAGAGCCTCGCCATCACCGCCGGCGTGCTCACCGCTCTTGCGGGCGCGAGCCGATAGGCGAACCAACGAATACTGTGCCCGCTTCCCCCTGGGGAGCGGGTGCTTTTTTATATTGGTACAATCCCACCATGGGAAAGAAGCTCCAGGACCTCGACGAGCTCGCGCAGGAAGCGAAGGCGCTATCCGAGCGCCTTGCCCCGAAGGAGGGTGGCGCGACCCTCGTTACGCTCTCGGGCGAGCTCGGGGCGGGGAAGACCTCGTTCACCCAGGCGTTTGCGAAGGCGTACGGCATCGAGGAGCACGTCACGAGCCCGACGTTCGTACTTGAGAAGGTATACCAGCTCGCGGAGGATAAGCCGTTCAGGCGGTTGGCGCACATAGACGCGTACCGCTTGAAGGAAGGCGCAGAGCTCGGCCCGCTCGGCTGGGAAGATCTTATGAAGGATGCGCGGACGCTCGTAGTGCTCGAGTGGCCGGAGATGGTCGCCGACGGGCTGCCGACAGCGGATGTCGCCATAACGCTTACGGTAGAACCGGACCAATCCCGCACCATTACCTATGTCTAAGAAGACCACAAACAAGACTCGGCTCGTCGTTCTCGATGCGCACGCCATCATCCACCGGGCGTACCATGCGCTCCCGGAATTCACGGGGCCCGATGGAGAACCTACTGGGGCCCTGTACGGACTCTCCTCGATGCTTCTGCGCATCATGAGCGAGCTCAAGCCGGACCACATCGTTGCGGCGTACGACCTTGCGGGCCCCACCGTGCGTCACGAGGCATATGCGGAATATAAGGGGACGCGCGCGAAGACCGACGATGCGCTCATCAAGCAGCTCACTACGTCACGCGATGTGTTCGAAGCCTTCTCCGTTCCTATATACGAACGTGCAGGTTTCGAAGCGGACGATGTCATCGGCACCATCGTGAAAATGCTTGAGAAGGATAAGGAGATAGAGATAATCATCGCATCGGGCGATATGGATACGATGCAGCTCATCAAAGGGAAGCAGGTGCAGGTGTATACCCTAAAGAAGGGTTTGAATGACACCATCCTGTACGACGAGAAGGCGGTCGAAGAGCGCTACGGCTTCCTGCCCAAGCTAATCGCGGACTATAAGGGCCTGCGCGGCGATCCCTCAGACAACATCAAGGGCGTGCCCGGCATCGGCGAGAAGACCGCGACCGAACTCATCCAGAAGTTCGGTACGGTCGAGGATATATACAAGGCGCTGAAGAAAGGGGAGGAAGCGTTCATAACGGCCGGCATAAAGCCGCGTATCGTGAAGCTGCTCATCGAGCACGAAGAGGATGCGCGATTCTCAAAGAGTCTTGCCACCATTCGCATGGACGCACCCATCGCGTTCCATCTTCCGGAGAAGGACTGGAACGAGTGCGTGTCGCTGCAGGTCATCGCGGCGTTGTTCGATAGGTTCGGATTCCGCTCGCTCCGTCCCCGCGCGCAGGCGCTCTTCGGGAAGGACGGCACGGACGATGATTTCCTCGATGACGGCCCGCTCGAGGACGAGGAGTCGGTCGCATCCGACCGGCTCGCCGAGGCGAAGGTCATGCTCTTCCTGCTCCACTCCGACTTCACGAACCCATCGCTCGATGACGTGCTCGCGTATACCAAGGCGAAGAACTTCGAAGAGGCATACGAAACCCTGTCGAAGAACATCGCTACGACTGGAAGATTGAAAGAGGTATACGATTCCATCGAGCAACCACTCATCGATATCGTGCGCGAGATGGGCGAGTGCGGCGTGAAGATAGACCGCTCGGTGCTTGAGGGACTGCGCGCTACGTACCGCAAGGAGCTCGAGAGGATAGAGAAGGGTATCTATAAGATGGCAGGGCACGAGTTCAACGTCTCGTCGCCCAAGCAGCTTGGCGACGTCCTCTTCGACGAGCTCGGGCTTGTAACGAAGGGGCAGAAGAAGACTGCGGGCGGGCAGCGCTCGACTAAGGAGTCCGAGCTCGAGAAGATACGGGAGCTCCATCCTATCGTGGACGAAGTGCTCAAATATCGCGGGCTCATGAAGCTGCTCGGCACGTATATAGAAGCGATACCGCCACTTCTTGATAGCGAGGACCGTCTCCATGCGGAGTTCCTGCAGACAGGGGCGGTCACCGGCCGCATGGCGAGCCAGAACCCGGGCCTCCAGAACATTCCTATACGCACGCCAGAGGGCCGTGCTATCCGTAACGCATTCATCGCGCGCGACGGGTTCACCCTCGTCGCCCTCGACTATTCACAGATAGAGCTCCGCATTGCCGCGATACTCTCGAAGGACGAGAAGCTCGGCGATATCTTCCGTTCCGGACGAGACGTCCACCAGGAAGTGGCTGCAGCAGTGTTCGCGGTAGCGCCCGAGAACGTGGACCGCGAGATGCGCCGACGAGCGAAGATAATCAACTTCGGCATTCTGTACGGCATGGGCGTGAACTCGCTTCGTACCCAGCTCGGCGTATCGACCGCAGAAGCGCACCAATTCCACGAAGACTATTTCCGCACTTTTGATACGCTCGCGAAATATCTCGAGTCCACCCGAGGGTTCGCGCGGAAGAATGGATATACCGAGACATTGTTCGGCAGGCGCCGTCAATTCCCGGAGATGAAATCACCACTCCCCTACGTTCGCGCTCAGGCCGAACGCATGGCCATCAATGCGCCGATACAAGGGACGCAGGCCGACATCATCAAGCGCGCGATGGTGGAAGTCGACACCATGCTTCGGAAAGAGGGCCAGCACGAGGACGCGCACCTGCTGCTCCAAGTGCATGACGAACTCGTATACGAGATACGCGACGGGCTCGTGGATACGCTCGCGCCGAAGATAAAGAAGATGATGGAGGACGTCCTGCCAGAAAAAGATGCGGAAGGCGTGCCCATCATCGCGGAAGGGAAGGTAGGAAAGAACTGGGGCGAGATGTCCCCGCTTTCCTAGGCTCGGATATACTGGATACGTGATCTACCTTTTCCACGGAAGCGATACGAATAAGGTGCGAGCGAAGGCGTTCGCCTGGGTGGCGGCTGCGCGCGCGAAGGCGCCCGAAGCAGCCTATATACGCATATCCGCTGACCAAGTAAGCGCGAGCTCGCTCCTCGAGGCGCTCTCCTCCCAGGGTCTCTTCTTCACGAAGACGCTCGTGCTGCTCGACGACCCGTTCGCCCTTAGCGAGTCCGGTGAGATGGTGCTCGAACATATCGACCTGCTCGCCTCGTCCGATAATCCGGTCGCGGTGCTTGCGCCGAAGCTTCTTGCTGCGCGTGCGAAGAAGCTCGAAGCCGTTGCAGAGAAAACGTTCAAGATAGACGCGGTCGCTTCGAAGGATCGCGGATTCAATAGCGCGCTTGTGAATGCGCTCGCAGCGAAGGACAGCGCCGCGCTATGGAAGGAAATCATCAAGGCTACACGGGCGGGCGATGCTCCAGAGGCAGTGCACGGCCTTCTTCACTGGAAGGCGCGCGATTTGATGCAGAAGGGAGGGCGCGGATGGGATAAGGAAGAGACGAGAGCGCTCTCGCTTTCGCTTATCGAGCTTCTCTCGGACTCAAGGGGGCGAGACCTTCCGCTTCCGCTCGCCCTTGAGCGGTTCGCGCTCGCGTTATAATCCACCTATATGAACAAGACACTTATCGCAGTTATTATCCTGGCGCTTGTGGCTGCCGGCCTGTACACCGTACTTACAAAATACCCACGCCAGGTTGTTCTCGATCAGGGCGCACCCCAGATGGCGCCTGAAGACCAAGTGGCTTCGGGAGATAGGGCAGTGAGCGGCACGGTCATATCCGTGGAGACCGAACAAGCCATGGTGGATGGTCCAGTGCTCGTGACCATCCTCAGCGAGACCGAAGGCATCGCTGTCATCGCGGTGCCTTCCATGGGGCTACCCACCTGTGCCGCGCGAGACAACATGGCGGACGCGTTCGCGCTCATGGCAGGAGATTTCGTGGAGGTCAGGGGAAGTATCGGGGAAGAAGGGATGATAATTCCCTGCATGTCGATTGCGCACTATCTTCGCGTTATCGCGCCAAGCTAGCGAGAATAAAAAATAACTGCCTCACGAGGAATCCTCGTGAGGCAGTTCGCGTCCCCTTTTGCGGAGAACGCTCATAGCAAAACGCGCTAAGCGAGCCGGAGGCACTGTGCTTTTAGTGCGATGCCAGGCGTTGCCGTGCTTCTTGAGACTCTCCGTAATGTGCGGCGAATCATCGTATGTATAGAGAATGAACGGGATATGTTCCTGGCTCTTGAGCCACATTCTTTCACGTAGCTCGAGTCCAGCGTTAGAGACCTTCATGTGGTTATCTGAAATAACGAGGTCGAACGCGGACTCATCGAGCAATATGCCCGCTTCCATATAGCTTGAGGCGGTCACAATCTCGTGCTCGGTATCAGCGAACGCGGCGACGATATTATTGATCCAACTGGCCTCGTCATCAACGACGAGGATTCGAGGCGTCTTTTCCATGGTCCCTCCAGGAGTCTGAGATGACTCTATCTTAGAAACCCACTTTGTCTATTGTGTGCGCCCGCCTGGGCTCGAACCAGGGACCGTCTCCTTAAAAGGGAGCTGCTCTACCGACTGAGCTACGGGCGCAGTCCAAAAGTTATATCCTTAATACGTGTAGAGGTCTACCGTTTTCCCGTTCGCATCGAGGAGCTTCACCGCTTCGCGGTCCGACTTCCACAAGTCGCCACTGCGCTCGAGATAGATACGCCAGTCCTGGCTCTTGAATCCTGGTTCCTGCTGATGCGCTGCGACGCAGCCGTTGTAGTCGAGGTAGTCGTCGATGAACTCCTCGCACCTATCGGTCAGATTGGGTGTATCGGTAGGGGAGACGCATTGCGAGATGGTCTGGACATATTGGTAGCAGGAATCGTCCGCGAGCTTGTTCCCGACGTAATATCGATCGAACTCCTGCATCGGCGAAGGGCAACTACCGCTCAGCGAGGGATAGAACGCCTGCCGCTTCGAGAAATAGCCGACGCATATGTTCTCACGGAAGGAGACGCCGGTGGGCGCCTCGCCCGTAAGGACGATTGCGCGGTCGCCGGGCTGGAGCGTGATGGGCCCGGTTGAATTCACTCCGGTCTTCGGCGTCTCCGCACCGTTCGGTATTGTCCCGGCCTTATAGGTCGCATCGCTGCGCAATCGCCATCCGCTTATCGTGAGCGGGCCCGTCGCGCTGCTCGACATCTGGAGCGTGACGTATTCGTCGTTCGGTCCTGTGCCGCTCGAGACGCTCGTGATCGTTATCTGACCTCGATACGGCGAAGGGTCGCCGAATGCCTTTGCCTTATCTGCATCACCTGAGAACACGCTGCCTATACCCTGGATGCTCTGCTGGCCACCGAAGAGACCGGCGCCTCCGGTTGAATTACCACCGAACCACTGTCCCTCATCGTATCCGAACTGCGTCTGGCCGGTATCCGTTATCGGGGTGATATACGGGCCTGAGAAGGAGATAGGTTTCGTCGGGCCGCCCGAGACGAACCACAGGAGAAAGAAGAAGATGATGACCGTCGCAAAGAGGATACCGTCGCTTCCCATAGCTACATACTACCAGGGGTACCCTTGAGCTTCCGGAGTTCTTCGCGCACGACTTCCGCATCGCTCCAGGGAGTCTTCATGCCGTTCGCCTCCATGATATAAGGGTCGGTCCCTTTGCCGGTGACGAGTACGGCGTCGCCGGTGCGTGCGAGCGAAAGCGCAGTACGTATAGCTTCACGCCTATCCATGATTATCTTCGGTGCGCGCTTCATGCCGGCTGCCATGGCGTCGACGATATCCGCGGGGTCTTCGTCGTACGGATCCTCGTTCGTGAGGATGACCTCGTCGCACTCTTGGTCCGCGATAGCGCCCATAGAAGGACGCTTCCAGGTGTCGCGCCCGCCTCCTGTGTTGCCGAGCACGCATATCTTCCGGCTCGGGTATGCCGCATAGAGCGCTGCGAGCGAGTCAGGGGTGTGCGCGTAGTCGACGATGGCATGGAAGTCCTGGCCTTCTTCTATGCGTTCGGTGCGTCCAGGTATTCGTTCGAGCTTGACGAGCGCGTCTGCGATAGCCCCAAGTGGCACACCCAAGAAGCGTGCTGCACGTATGACGGCGAGCGCGTTCATTATGGAGAAGCTGCCGGGCAGGTGCATATCGAAATGGGTGTCGTCCACGGAGAAGGAGACGCTGCCGGGATGAAGTACGACATCGGTCGCATCGGCGTACGAAAATGGAAGCACGTTCTCAAGCGGAAGCGCGAGATACGGAGCGCTGTGCTCGTTATCCGCGTTCGCGATGACAGCGCGTGGACGCTTCGAGGAATTAACGAGCTCCTTCGCGATGGAAAGCTTCGCCTTCGCGTACTTCTCGAACGAGCCATGCGACTCGATGTGCTCCTTCTGGAGATTCGTGAACACGAGCGCGTTCGGGAACAGGAAGAGGTGGCGGTACTGGAGCGTGGCTTCGGACGTCACCTCTATCACCGCATGCGTCGCGCCCTTCGCGACCGCTTCTGCGAGGAACGCCTGGATGAACCCACGGCCAGGCATCGTCATCTTATAGAGGTTCGGGCGCGTCTCGTCGTTTATCGCGAAGCGTATGGTGCCAGCGACTGCCGTCTTGATGCCCGCATGACGCAGAGTCGCGAACAGCATCTCGGTCACGGAAGATTTTCCTTTGGTGCCGGTGACGAGGATGACCGTCAGTTTCTTCGCGGGGAAGCCGTAGCGAAATGCGGCCAGGCATGTGATGAGGAAATGGTAGGGACGCACGAGCGTGCGATAGAGCTGGCGGGGAACAAGTGCTTCTATGAGTCGTTTCAACGCGCCCATAGCTAGCGTGAGGCGGAAGTAAGCGCGGCCTTCAGGCGTGCGTCCTTCCCGGTGACGCTCGCGGGAAGGGAAGAAAGCGTCTTGCGTGCTTCGCGTTCGGTATATCCGAGCGCCACGAGCGTATCGAAGACTTCCGCATCATCGTCACCATGCACCGCCTTCGCGCCTATCTTCTCCGAGAGCTCGATGGCGAACTTCTCCGCCGCCTTCTTCGAGAGACCGATGACGCGGGTGAGGTACGTGATATCGCGCGACCCTATCGCGCCCTCGAGCGCCTCGCGTGGCGCCTTGCGCAGTATTCCCATGGCGGTCTTGGGTCCGACCCCTGGCACTGTTACTAGAAGCTCGAAGAAGTGCCTATCCTCCTCGGTCGGGAATCCATAGAGGTCGATACCATCCTGCTTGATACCTAGATGGGTCTTCAGACGGACTTCCGTGCCTTCAGTAAGGAGGAGGGGATTGGCGAGGAATACGAATACGCCCCACCCGGACACGTCGATGACCGCACCGGCGGCTTCTATAGAGAGGACCATGCCTTTTATCTCCCGGATCATGCGTCTATCGTACCACTCCTCGCAACAGACAGGGTTGAGGCGGCCTGTGCCCCGAAGAACTTGTCTTTAAAGGGCTTCGATAGTAGTATTCCGGACACATGGCAATCACGAAATCAGCTAAGAAAGCGCACCGCGCCTCCCTCCGGAAGCACGTGTTCAACGTGCGCAGGAAGCGTGCGCTCGTGGATACGACCAAAGTCGTCCGCAAGCTCATCACGACCGACACCAAGGAAGCGGAGAAGTCCCTCTCGGCGGCATACAAGGCCATCGATAAGGCGGCTAAGACCGGCATCATCAAGAAGAACGCAGCCTCCCGGAAGAAGTCGAGGCTCGCCAAAGCGATAGCGCGGGCGAAGGCCTAAAGAAAAGAGCCCCGAGAGGGGCTCTTTTCTTATATGCGGTGCTCTCGGCAGGAATCGAACCTGCATTTCAGGCTTCGGAGGCTTGCGTCCTATCCATTGAACGACGAGAGCTGACGCCTCATCTTATAGCACAAAATTTTTCGGTGCTCCCGGATGGAATCGAACCATCATTACGAATTCCGCAAACTCGCGTCCTATCCATTGAACGACGGGAGCAATACGCCTGACTCTATCGTTTCAGTCGCCTATTCGCAAGAAGCTCCTACAAACGGAGCATGTCGACGAAGTGGTCCACGACTGACTCGTCATGGTGGCCCTCCTCGACATGCTCGAGGAAGAAGGCGTATATCTCGACCGGGTCGTACCCTTCGATGGGGATGAGGAGGTGGGGGGCGAGGAAATGCTTCGTCTTTATAGAAAGCGATGGTGGGAGCGTCTCGTCCGCATACTCAAGCACCGAGAAGGAGAGCATGTCCTCGAACAGGTAGAGACGGTCATCGATAGCGAGGCCGCGATCGTATATAGCGAAGTGGTGGGTGCGCGGGTGCTTCGCTGCTTGGAGCGCAGCTGCGGAAGCCGCAGCGCCCACGAGAAGCGCGAGGATGATGTTATTGAAGAGGATGCAGGCGATTATCGCTGCGACCGCGATGATACCGAGCGCCCAGTACCAGTCGGCGCCTTTTTCTTCGAACGAGTATTCCGTTCCTTCCCAATCGTAGAGCGGCGGGCGAGGCATGGTATGCGCTCATGATATCACTCGAACGTATGTGAAGTGTCGGCTGCGCACAAATGTCCTGCGAATCTACTCAAACGGGAGATTCTTATCGCTATACAGTCCAGATTGGTTTATCTCCAATTCAGTCGCTACTCTGTACGTTTCTGTAGAGACATCAAATACAACAGTCTCGTGGCGTTTTGCTGGATTATCTGGTCCCCATGCGCGATTGACCAGACTATAAGAGCCGATAACGAGTTTCGTGTCGTCCATCCATAGAGCAAATGGGTAGCAAACCATCTCGCAGATTATGGCACTACCTGTCTTTGGGGTGTAGTCAGAGAGGACCTTTTTAGTTGATGTGTCCACGATACGAAATGAACTTTTAGATTGCGCGTCGTACATAATTGCGTACTTTCCGGTTGGCGATTTCAGAGATTCGAGACTATCTGAATTCTCATACGCGTATGTACGGTTGGGGCCAGCCTCACGCGTTCTCTGTTCCATTGCGTGCGGCTGAGTTACATACCACCACCCACCTGCAACTACCAAAATCGCCACCACTCCGACGATTAAATATTTGTTCATACTAAAAATGCTAGCACGACTCGAAACGGCAATAAGAAGCCTTTTGGCGGAGGAGGTGAGATTCGAACTCACGGTACCTTGCGGCACTCCTGTTTTCAAGACAGGTGCGATAGACCACTCTGCCACTCCTCCGAGAACCTACATTCTATAGCACAGAGCCCGGCCTGCGTGTAGGATGCGGATATGCGCTACCTCGGCATAGATTATGGCACCAAGCGGATAGGGCTCTCGCTCTCAGACGACGCGGGCACCATGGGCTTCCCGCACAGCATCATGGGGAACGATGGCCGAACGCTCGATGAAGTCGTGAGCCTCATCCAGAAGGAGAAGGTGGAAGCGATCGTGGTGGGGGAATCCCGCTCGTTCGCGGGCACCGATAACCCGGTCGCCAAGGACGCGCGCGCGTTCGCCGAGGCGCTTACCGAGCGCACTGGCGTTCCCGTCTTCTACGAGCCCGAGACGTTTACTACCCAAGAGGCCCGTCGGGATTTCGAAGGAGTGCACATCCGCAAGAGCGGCAACGTGGACTCGTCCGCAGCAGCCCTCATACTTACCAGCTACCTTTCCCACGCGAACCATGGATAAGCCACGCATTTCCATAGATGACTTCTCGAAGATAGAAGTGAAGGTCGGCACCGTCATATCGGCAGAGCGCGTTCCCGAGACCGATAAGCTGCTGCGCCTCATGGTGGAATTCGGGGAAGAAGCGCCGCGCCAGATAGTGTCGGGCATCAATGCGTATGTTCCCGAGCCCGAGACGCTCATCGGTCGCCAGCTTTCCTTCGTGACGAACCTCGAGCCCCGTACCATCAAAGGGCTTGAGAGCAACGGTATGCTCTTCGCCGCAGGGGAAGGCGAGACCTTCGCATTCATGGTGCCTGACCGGCAGGTTCCGCCTGGAACAGGTACTCACTAAGCGCGCGTGCGAGTGCGTGCGGTATAATTTTCGGAGCATGGCGCTCAACGATTCTCTCAAACGGTTCATGCGCGTCGAATTCGCCGCGCCTAGATACCTTGCACCGCTCTCGGCGGGCATCGACATATCCGCAAGCGGGATAAAGCTCGCGGTGATAAGCGAAAAGCTCGATGGTCTCGAGCTCACCGACTTCGGCGATGGCCGTCTCGAGCTCGGCGCGATGAACGGTGGCGAGATAGCGGACCGCGCGGCGGTCGTGAACGCGATACGTACGCTCGCGAAGGAGCATAATATTCGGTACGCACACATCGCACTCTCCGAATCGAGAAGCTATCTCTTCGAAGCGGACGTGCCGGGTACCAAGAAGAGCGAATGGCGAGCTGCGGTCGAGGCGCATATCGATGAGTACGTACCACTACCTCCTGCAGAGACACTCTTCGATATCGCACCGACCGATACGAAAGGAGACCTCACGCATGTGGTGGGTATCGCGTACGCGAACCGCCTCATCGATGAGTCGCTCTCGGTGCTCGACGAGGCGAAGGTAGGGGTATCAGCGGTCGAGAGCGAGACGTTCTCGCTCCCGCGCGCTCTTCTTCCGGTGGGGGATACCGATACCGTCCTCATCATCGACCTCGGGCGCACCACCACCAAGCTCGTCATCGTGGAGAAGCGCATCCCGCGCTTCGCGACCACGCTCGATATCGGCGGGCATGCGCTCACGCTCGCCGTCCAGAAGTATTTCAATGTAACGGAAGAGGAGGCGAAGCGGGTGAAGGCCGAGCGCGGGCTCATGGGAGGGGAAGGTAACGAGGAATACCTCGCCGCCATGCTCACAACCGTTTCCGTCATTCGCGACGAGATAGCGCGTCGACTCCAGTACTGGCAGGCGAGGGCCGGCGGGGAAGGGGGTCATACCCCGGTCACCCGCGCGATACTCGTGGGCGGCAATGCGACGGTGCGCGGCCTTGCAGAATATCTTGAGACGAACCTCGGTCTCCCGGTCGAGCTCGGTGACGTGTTCACGAACCTAGCATCCCGTGACGAGTGGCTCCCGCCTATCGACTACATGGAATCCCTCGCCTACGCGACCGCCATAGGGCTCGCGCTTCGTACCTATGCAAACTGACCTCACTAATCTTCTTCCGCGTGACAGGAAGCACGGACTCGTGCGGGACTACGTCTTCCGCGTCATCGTCGTGGCGATATGCCTGCTCACGGCACTCATCGTGGTGCATGGGGCGCTCCTCCTCCCGTCATATATATACGTCGTCCAGCAGGCAGGGTCGCGTGCGGAGCAGCTCGCGACGTTGCAGATAGCAGCGAGCGCGACGAGCGAGCAGGAGCTCAAGGGTCGCGTCGATGCGCTCAAGGCCAAGGCCAAGCAGCTCCAGGTGCTGGGAACGCAGGCGACGGCTGCGGGGGTCGTGAAAGCGGTGCTCTTGGTGCCGCGCCCAGGCATCAGCATCCAAGGATTCACGTTCACGCCTTCCGTCACGCCGGGAACGAACCGCATGACGCTCGTGGGCGTAGCCGCTAGCCGCGATGCGCTCCGCCAGTACGTGCAGACGCTCGGCACGCTTCCGTTCGTCACGAAGGCCGAGCTTCCCATTTCCTCGTACGCGAAGGAGCGCGACATCGCGTTCACCGTTACCCTCACCGGTACCCTCCTGCCATGAACCGCTCCTTCTCCCATCTCATCGTATCCATCGCGCTTCTCGTAGGCGTACTCGGGCTCTACGCCTTCTGGTACTACACGGTCGAGAAGGCGACGGAGCGCTCGGTCGCGCTCCAGGCGGAGATAGATAAGATAATGCATGACACGGTGGTCGCGGCCGAGACGAGCGATGCACTCACTGCGCTCGCGAGCGACGAGGCCGCCATCAAGGGGTATTCCATACCGCTCGTCGACATCGTCCCGTTCCTCGAGCGCATCGAGGGCACGGGCAGGGAACTGGGCTCAGCGGCCGAAGTGGTTGCTGTGTCGGATAAGCCAGGCGCCGACGGGCGTATCATCATCTCGCTCCGTATCCTCGGTTCGTTCGATGCGGTCATGCGCACGCTCGGCGCCATCGAGTACGGTCCGTACGACAGCCGCATCGTGAACCTTACGCTCGATAAGCCACCGACCACCGGAAGCGCCTGGACCGCGTCGGTGAATATTTCAGTTGCCGTCACCGAGGCACCAACCAAACCATGAACATGAAACTCCATCTCCCAAAGAGTCTCGCGCTTCCGCATTTCGCTCGGAACGGCCGTCGCCGTCCGATACGCGACTGGTTCTCACTGCTTACGATTGCGTTCATAGTCCTGCTCGCGAGTGTCGCTTGGAACGTGTGGATGTTCATGAGAGTGACGAGCGGGCAGCTCGTAGGCGACGCGGTAATCGAGGCGCAGGCGCCCGACGTCTCCGCGCTCGAAGCGGTGCAGGGGATATTCGCTTCGCGCGCAGCTGAAGAAGCCCGCTACCGCAGCGAGTACCATTTCGTTGACCCGAGCAAATAAGACGATAAGGTAAAGGAGCCCCGATAGCACAATGGATAGTGCAGCGGACTTCTAAGCCGTGGATGTTGGTTCGATTCCAGCTCGGGGCACAAGCGACCGAATGGGTATGTGGCGGAACTGGTATACGCGTACGCCTCAGAAGCGTATGGAGCAATCCTTGGAGGTTCAAATCCTCTCATACCCACAACGCAAAGAGGTCGAACGCAGCTGCGTTCGACCTCTTTGCTCACCTGGTGCGCGATGAGGGACTCGAACCCCCGACCTTTCCGGTGTAAACGGATTGCTCTAACCAACTGAGCTAATCGCGCGTACGGCTACCTTATCGCACTTCACCCCCTTTTTGAAGTAACCCTCCCGGGGTAGGCTTGGTTCTTAACTCCTATGGAACGCCTCGAAGCTATCGTCTCCGGTCGCGTTCAGCTCGTGATGTATCGGGACTTCGCGCAGCGCAAGGCGAACGGCCTCAAGCTCACAGGCTTTGTGCAGAACCTGCCGGACGGTACCGTGCGGGTAATTGCGGAGGGTCCGCGCGCCCAGCTCGAGCGGTATGTTCTCAAGCTCAGGAAAGGCTCGCTCCTCTCGCATGTCGAAGACGTGCAAGTGAAATGGTTACCAGCAACGGGCGAGCATAAGCGTTTCAACATCAACTATGACTAGCGGGCCACGATCAGTAGGAATCATCATGGACGGCAATCGTCGGTGGGCGAAGGAGCGTGGCCTCCCATCGCTCGAAGGTCATCGGAAAGGTCTCGATAAGGTGCGCGACATGGTTGAGTGGGCGCGTGACGCTGGAATCGAGGAAGTCACGCTCTATGCGTTCTCGACAGAGAACTGGAATCGCACCGAAGAAGAGGTCGGATATCTCATGGGACTCTTCGAGCTCGGGTTCCGCGAGCATTTTGCCGAGGTCATGGAAGCTGGAGGCAGGATCCGCTTCATTGGGGAGCGCGAGCGCATGCCAGAGAAGCTCCAAACGCTCATGAACGAAGCGGAAGCGAAGAGTAAGGATGGAACAAAGGGAACGCTCATCATCGCACTTTCGTACGGTGGACGCCCGGAGATACTTAAGGCCGTGAATACGCTGCTCGGATCGGGCACGAAACATGTCGACGAAGCATCCTTCCGCGCTGCTATGTGGAGCGCTGATACACTCGACCCTGACCTCATCATCCGTACTGGCGGAGAGAAGCGGCTTTCCGGATTCCTTACCTGGCAATCGGTATACAGCGAACTTTTCTTCATCGATACGAAGTGGCCGGATTTCAGCAAGGAAGAATTCGACGGCATCATCAGCGACTACACATCGAGGGAGCGCCGCCTGGGTAAATAACGAGTTGTGATAGGGTGGGGAAATGAACGGCCTCGCGCTACCTATCATCTATGAAGACGCGGACCTGGTCGCGGTCAATAAGCCCGCGGGCGTGATGACGCACCCGGATGGCCACTCCGAGGACGAAACGGCGAGCGACTGGTTCGCTAAGGCATATCCTGCTTCGAAGGAGGTGGGGGAGATGCAGCGACTCAAGGATGGTACGGAGATAGCGCGTCCGGGCGTGGTGCATAGGCTTGATAGGGAGACCTCAGGCGTGCTCGTCTTCGCGAAGACTCCTGAAGCCCATGCGCATCTCAAGGCCACCTTCCAGGAACATGAGGCTAATAAGACCTATCTCGCCTTCGTGTACGGCGTGCCGAAGGAGCGGAAGGGGACCATCGAGTTCGCGATAGGACGCTCGCGTAAGGATTTCAGGCTCCGGTCAGCGCAGCCGCGAGCGCGCGGCACTATGCGCGAGGCGCTCACTCGGTACGAGGTCATAAGTGATATCGGTACCCACTCGCTGCTGAAAGTGATGCCCGAGACCGGCCGCACGCACCAGATACGTGTGCACCTGAAGGCCATCCATCATCCGGTCGTCGCTGACCCGCTCTACGCGCCGAACAAGCCGAAGGACTTAGGGCTCGTGCGCCTCGGTCTCCATGCGTACTCGCTCGACATCCCGCTCCTTTCGGGCGAACGGAAGCTTCTTTCCGCTCCGATACCGGAAGATATGAAGGCCGCATTTGCGCAGTTTCCGGATACGGAGTATTTTCAGCACGGGTAAACAGTAAAGAGGAGAATGTCCGGTGCGTGCGGAAGCGATACTGACCACCTTCAAGCACCTTAACCACTACAGCCTGCGGGAGCGGCGAGCGATCGCCCGACGGCGAGAACGGGAGCGGAAGGCCTATGCGATCGAGCGGACCCTGAAGCGAATCAGGCGCAAGAGCCTGTGGCTGCGCGGGCTCGCAGAGAGCACGAAGCATGCCGGCTGGGTGCGCACCCATCGGCGAATCGAGGAGCTGCTGGGCCTGGTGCTCCATCTGGAGTCCTTGGTCCGTCTCAACGAGATGGATATCGACCGCTTGGCCCTCCATGGGTGGCCGTTGTACCAACACGACCCCCGTAAGATCCAAAAACGGCACTTGGCCGTCATCGCGAGCGAACGCTTCGAGAAGAACACCTTGAAGCTAGTTGTTTCGGCGAATGCCGCCCTTCGGCAGCTTGAGCTCGGGCACTGCAATCAGCAGCTTGTGCTGACCGACGTACGCGAGACTTCCAAGCAATTGCTCATCGCCCTTCGGGAGCTGGCGAGCGATGCCTATTACCATCCTCAGCCGTATCTGGACCGCAGCGTAGAGGCGGCCCGGGACGCAAGCAGGAAGCGGCGGAGCCCATGAGGCCCCGCCGTTTTGCTTTTATTTTGGGCCGTGTTACAGTAGCCCGGTCATGCAGAACGTCATCACCCCCGTCGCCGTCAATGAGCGCACGAGCCTCGGTATCCGCCCGGGGGACACCGTCCGTGTCCACCAGAAGGTCGTCGAGAAGGGGAAGACCCGTATCCAGAACTTCGAGGGCCTCGTCCTCGCGGTCAAGCACGGCAGCGAAGCCGGTGGTACGTTCACCGTTCGCGCCACGATGTCCGGCGTCGGCGTCGAGAAGATATTCCCGCTCTACTCCCCGGTCATCGACAAGATAGAGATAGTGCGCCGCTCCAAGGTGCGCCGCGCGAAGCTCTACTTCATCCGCGAGAAGGTCGCGCGCGAAGTGCGCCGCCAGCTCCGCAACATGCGTATGGTCAACATCTCGACCGACGATTTCAAGGAAGAGGAGAAGGCCGTAGAGCCTGAAGCGGTAGAAGCTGAGGTCACCGAAGTAGCAGAAGAGGCAGCTCCGGAGGTAGTCGTCGAGACTGCGGAGGAGACGACGCCCGTCGAAGAGGAGATCGCTGAAGCTTCGGTAGAGGCAGCGGAAGAGAAGAAGGACGAGGCTGCGTAACCCGCCTGCATTTGTAAATACGGAAGCGGCCCGCTATAGTATGCGGGCCCTCCCTATTTGGGGGGAACCTGATGCCCAGGTGATGAAATTGGTATACATGCATCCTTGAGGTGGATGTGCCGCAAGGCGTGGAGGTTCAAGTCCTCTCCTGGGCACAAAGACGACGAAGGCCCGATGCGAAAGCGTCGGGCCTTCGTCGTATATCGCTAATCATTTAGCTTGAATCGTGTTATAAACCCTACGTACTTGTTCGGAAATATAAGCCATGGCGGCTATGGTGTAACGGTTAACACTACAGATTGTGGTTCTGTCAATTCGGGTTCGATTCCCGGTAGCCGCCCAACGTAAGTGGATAGAGTAGTTGCTGGTATTTAAATAGGGAGTAGTATCACGAGCGGATCAACTAGGGAGGCTCGAATGAGTCAGGAAGTAGTAAACGAAGAGTTCGTCATGACGTTCGGCATGCCGAAGCAGGTGATGAATTTTCACGAGCGTGCTGCGCAGAGGTGCCAGCGTGAACTCGGCATCCAGCCGTATCCGGGCAGGCTCGGCCTCCATTCGACCGTGAAGGAGCCCTTCCGGATGGATGGACCTACAAGAGACCGCTTCGTGGAGCGGATGGACGGGCTGCTCGGGCTCGGCAGACTGCCGGCCGTCGAGGTGCAAATCGGCGCCGTCGATCACTTCAAGGAGCCGGAGGAAGCTATCTATCTCAGCCTCTACAATAACCTCCGTGAGCCGACCCTCGTCCGGCTTCGTGCGCTTCTCGAGGAAATGCGCATCGAACCCCCACCACTGGATCGAGAGACCGGCTATGCGACGCTTGCGCTTCGCGAGGCGCAGGGGCTCGGGCTGGCGGCAGAGGAAGACGTCCAGCTCGTCTTCGGGATCTTCAAGGACCTGTGTCCCTGGAAGTACTGCACTCTTTCGGTGTTCCTTACGGAGCTGACGCTCTTCGAGCGAGCAACGGCCGAAGTCGTGAAGACGTGGACGCTCCGGCCGCACTAATCGGTCGCGCATCAACAAGGGGAGGGGGCTTCGGTCCCCTCCCTTTTGCTTTTATGTACCCGTGCGGTATACAGGAAGCATATGAAGCACTTCTTCGAAGAGTTCAAGAAGTTCGCGCTGCGTGGCAATGCGGTCGATCTCGCGATCGGCGTCGTGATAGGGACGGCGTTCACGGCCATTACGAACTCACTCGTGACGAATATTCTCACGCCGCCCATCGGCCTCCTACTCGGTGGCATCGACTTCAGTGCGCTGGGGTTCACGCTCCAGGGCGACGCCGTCATCCAGTACGGGCTCTTCATCGAAGCGTGCGTGAACTTCATCATCACCGCGCTCGCGCTATTCCTCTTCGTGAAGTTCATCAACCGCCTCGTCCTGGTCGCGCGCAGGGAGCAGGAAGAGGGGACCGCTCCTGCCTCGGAGAAAAGCCAGGAGCTCGTCGTGCTCGAAGAGATACGGGACGCCCTCCGCAAGGGATAGAAAGAACTGAGCGGGCCACCCGTCTTACCCATTGAACCCACACTCTATGCTTTCCATAAAACAACTACTCGCAGGCGTTCTCATCATCATCGTGCTCGGCGTCGGCGCGTTCATGTACCGCAACGCGATGGAGCGCCCGCTCGTGCCGGGAGGCGCGGTCGCCTGCACCGAAGAGGCGAAGATATGCCCTGACGGGACGGGAGTCGGTCGCCAAGGACCATCCTGCGAGTTCGCTGCATGTCCTCCGCCTAACGTGGAGATAGCGGATGCCGGGATTGCGTTCGCGCTTCCAGCCGGCTACACCCAGATTCTCGCCGGGGCTGCCAATCAGGAGACACTCCGCATATACCAGAAGCCGAGCCTATCCCCGAGCGTCCAGCACAACATAACCGTTAAGCGCTATCCGATACCGACCGGCAAGACCGCGGACGAAGTCATCCTCGCGAACACCCGCTACCAACCGTCCGACATGGATGCGGAGGACTTCAGCCGCTTCAAGACGGTAACGCTCGGCGGGAAGCAGTTCCGCACCACGGTCATCGAACGCTTCGAGGCAATCGTGCAGAGCTCGTACTTCGTCGTGAGCGGGAACACGGTCCTTCGCTTCGACATCGTCGAGCACGATGTGACGGATTGGATGGAACCGAACCTCGTCGTCGAGGAACTTCCGGAGCACGCAGCACTCCAAAGAATGCTGGCAACGCTTCAGATAGCAGGATAAAGAAAAGCCCCGCAGAAGCGGGGCTTTTGATTAACTATCCCTCAAGAAGGAGTATGGCGACCATGCCGAGCACGCCGATGACGATAGCGAGCAACTGAAGGAGGGAATGCCGCACTGACGTCGTCTTGTGCAGTTCCGGGATGAGGTCGGTGAGTGCGATGTAGATGAACCCGCCGGCTGCGAGCGGCACGAGCCACACGGTGAACATCTCAGTTGCGCCGCCAAGTAGAAGCGCAACAGCGGCGCCCAGTATTGCGAAGAGCGCGGAGAGGAAGTTGAGCCAGAGTGCTTTCATCTTGCTGTACCCCGCGTGGAGCAATACGCCGAAGTCGCCTATCTCCTGCGGTATCTCGTGGAGTATGACCGCAAGCGTGGTTGCGATGCCGACTTCTATGGAAACAAGGTAGCTCGCTGCGATGATGAGGCCATCGACGAAATTGTGCACGCCATCCGAAACGAGAATCATCTTCCCGACCGGGTGCACCTCGGGCTCGCTCGCCTCCAGTCCCTGGTGGTGGTGCCAGTGGAGGAACTTCTCGAGCACGAAGAATATGAGCATGCCCCCGATGATGGTGAGCGAGAGGATGACCGGATTCGTGGCTTCCTCGAATGCCTCGGGGATGAGATGGATGAACGCATCGCCAAGGAGGGCTCCGGTCGCGACACCGACCAGAATGAAGGTCGCACCTTTGATAAGGCTGTCCTTGAGCGACAGGGTGAATATCCCGATGAGGGAAAGAGCGCCCACGATGAGGACGCTACCGAGGGCGAAGAGGGAGGTAGTGAGCATGGAAGGAAGGATACGTCGGGTGGAGACGATTGCAACAAGGCGTGGTGGATTTCTGCCCTCGTGCCAGAAAAGGCATTCCCGAACGTCATAGCCACCAGTGATATACTCGCTATATCCTTATTAAGAATTATCCAGATTATGATGAATGAAATGATGGGCGACAAGAAGATGCGCCTCGCGCTCCTCGCCGTTTTCGTACTTCTCTCGCTCTTCCTCCTCGCGAAGACCTGGGACGCAGTGTTCGGTCGCGAGCCAAGCGATCCATACAACACGATAACCGTGACGGGCTCGGGAGAAGCGACGATGATACCTGATATAGCGCAGATAGACTTCACCGTGACCGAACAGGGCGCGACGGTCGCTGAAGCGCAGACCAAGGCGACTGCTAAGAGCGACGCCGCGATCGCGTACCTCAAGCAGCAAGGCATCGAGGACAAGGACGTGAAGACCGTCTATTACAACGTGAACCCTCGCTACGAGTACAACACCCAGTCCTGCGGATACGGCATGCCGTGCCCGCCGGTCACCAGCTCACCGAAAATCATCGGCTACGAAGTATCGCAGTCCATCCAGGTGAAGGTGCGTGATACCGCCAAGGCAGGCCAGGTGCTCGAGGGACTTGGTTCCATGAATGTCCAGAACATCTCCGGACCGAACTTCACCGTAGATGATGAGGATGCTGTCCGCGCTACCGCACGCGAAGAGGCTATCAAGGAGGCTCGCGAGAAGGCGAAAGTCCTCGCGAAGCAGCTCGGCGTCAGCCTCGGGAAGGTCACTTCGTTCTACGAGAACGAGGGCGGCTACCCGGTATACGGATACGGCAAGGGCGGTATGGCTATGGAATCCGATGTCCGGATCTCTGCAGCCGCTCCGATGCTTCCGATGGGGGAGAACGAGACGAATGTCTCGGTCACCATCACCTACGAGATACGGTAAGAACACCGATCACCGTAGTGAGCACAAAGCCCCGCGCACGCGGGGCTTTGTGCTATTTGACACAGGAACCAGGCCGTACTATCATGCTTTTATATAAGGCCCGCGGGGCTTTTTTATTTGGAACGATATGACCTCATTCTTCACCTATCTCAAGAACGTTCGGGGCGAGCTCGCGCACGTCGTCTGGCCATCGCGTGGTCAGGCCATAACCCATACCGTCCTCATCATCGTTATCTCCGCGCTCGTGGCACTTCTGCTCACGGGCTTCGACTACGTATTCACGAACATCGTGAACCAGGTCGTTTCCAGCTATTAACCCCACTTCAGTATGGACATGAAGACCCTCCCCCAGTTCGCAGACGAAGGCGCCTCGCTCGAGCCGCACTGGTACACCATCCACACGTACGCTGGATACGAGAACGCCGTCGAGCGTAACCTCAAGCAGCGCATCGAGAGCCTCGGCATGGAGAACAAGATCTTCGAGGTGGTCGTTCCGACCGAGAAGAAGATCCGCGTGAAGGGCGGCAAGCGCGTCGTCGAGGAAGAGAAGATATACCCGGGCTACATCCTCGTTCGCATGGTAGTGGACGAGGACTCGTGGTTCGTCGTCCGCAACACGCCTCGCGTGACCGGTTTCGTGGGGTCCGGAACCACTCCCGTTCCTATGGAGGATGCAGAGGTTAATTCCCTCATGAAGCGCATGGGCCAGGAGGCACCGAAGCACCGTATCGACCTCATGAAGGACGATCCGGTCGTTATCGCCGACGGTCCGTTCAAGGATCTCGAAGGCAAGGTGGGCGAGATAGACGAGGAGCGCGGAAAGGTGAAGGTCATGGTCGCAATGTTCGGCCGCGAGACCCCCGTCGAGCTCGACTTCCTCCAGATCAGGAAACTGTAGGAAAAGCGCGAAGAAATTGACCCGAACACTCATTTAAGATACATTCCACTGACATGGCAAAAGTAGTTAAGAAGATAAAGCTCCAGATCCCGGCAGGGAAGGCGACCCCGGCACCACCAGTTGGTACCGTTCTTGGTCCTGCAGGCGTCAATATCGGCGACTTCGTGAACAAGTTCAACGAGGCGACCAAGGACCGTATGGGCCAGATCGTCCCAGTGGACCTCTCCGTATACGACGACCGCACCTTCACCTTCGTCCTCAAGGTCTCCCCTATGTCCCGCCTCATCCTCAAGGCTATCGGCGTAGATAAGGGTTCGGGCAAGACCCCGCTCTCTAAAGTGGGTACCATCTCCCGCGCTCAGATAAAGGAGATCGCCGAGACCAAGATGCCTGACCTTTCCGCAGGTTCGCTCGCAGCAGCGGAGAAGACGGTAGAAGGAACCGCCCGCTCGATGGGCGTTACCATCGGTAGCTAATACCGCTTTGAAGAAAGAACCCCCGGCCTTGCGCCGGGGGTTCTTTCGTTTACAGTGCGGGAATGCAGACAGCCCCTGAAGGAACACAGGCAGGGGACTCCGGGTATGACCCGATCCGCTCTTCGGACGAGGTGATCCAGCGCTTACGAGCCAATCATCCATCCCTGATAGACCTGACTACCGGTCGGGTGGAGCGGTTGCTCGCTGCACTCGGGCGGCCCGACCTGAAACTACCGCCGGTCATCCATGTGGCGGGAACGAACGGAAAGGGCTCGACAGTCGCGTACCTACGGGCAATCGCGGAAGCCGCGGGGCTCAAAGTGCATGTGCTTACCTCGCCGCATTTAGTACGGTTCGCCGAGCGTATCCGTATCGCTGGCACGCTCATCACCGATGAGCAGCTCGCCGAACTCATCGATAGGGTGGAGAAGGCGAATGCGGGCGAGCCGATAAGCTTCTTCGAGATAACCACGGTCCTGGCGTACCTCGCTTTCTCCGAGACACCAGCTGACCTCTGCATCGTGGAAGTGGGACTTGGCGGCCGCTTCGATGCCACCAACATATTCGACGCGCCTGCGGTGAGCGTCATCACTCCCGTGGATTACGACCACCTCGAGATGCTCGGACCCGAACTGTCGAAAATAGCGTGGGAGAAGGCGGGAATCATCAAGCAGGATCGACCGGTAGTGGTCGCCCATCAGCAGGACGAAGCACTGGAGGTCATCGAGCGTGAAGCCAATGACCTGGGAGCCCCTATGCAGCTCATGGGTCGCGACTTCGATGTTCGGGAAGAGAAGGGGCGGTTGATTGTTCAGATGCCCGATCGATTGATCGATTTACCGGCACCGAGCCTCTTCGGCGGGTATCAATTCCAGAACGCGGGACTCGCGGTTGCTGCGGCGCTGCAGTTCGACCCCACTCTTTCGGACGAAGTATTGGGAAAAGGTATCTCCTCGACCATCTGGCCTGCCCGCATGCAGCGACTAACCGCTGGTCCGCTAGCTGAGCTGGCCGAGACTCGAGGTGCTGACCTGTGGCTCGATGGCGGCCACAACCCGCATGCGGGTCGGGCGCTCGCAGAGGCTGCGAGCCGTATCGTCGAGAACGATCCTCGACCCCTTGTCTTGATCGTTGGCATGTTCGCGCGCAAGGATGCTGAAGGGTTCTTCCGTCCCTTTGCTGCAATGAATCCGCGGGTGATCACGACTGTTTTCGATAGTCCGAATGCCGCGAGCGCAGAGAACCTGGCCGAGGCCGCGACTAAGGTAGGGCTTTCGTCCGAGACAGCGTCCGATGTCACGGACGCGGTTACGCGTGCACTCGAGACGGATAGTCCGCCGCCTCACATACTGATCTGCGGCGGCCTGCATTTCGCTGGTGAGGTGCTCGCGATGAGCGAAGAGACGTGGCCGACGTAGGGAATCTATCGTTCGAGCGTGACCCAAGTGTATGAAATACCATTCTCGGAATGGTCTTCACGCTCTAGTTCATTCACGAACTCCGGATAGTCAGGGAAGGTGACGGTACCAGCCGTGTCGTCATCGACGAGTGTTAGGTAGAGGCGAGAGGCGAAGGGAAGTGCTGCGCGATATATTTCACCACCACCAATAACAAGTATCTCCTCAGCTCCAGGTGCTTCTTTTGCATACGAAAGCGCCTCAGGAAAGGAATGTGCTACCACCGCGTTCTCTGCTGGATATCCTTCGATGGTCGTAATGATGATATTGGTGCGGCCAGGAAGAGGGCGGAACTTGAAGGGAATAGAGTCCCAGGTCTTTCGGCCCATGATGACCGGGTGACCCATGGTGCGCTCCTTGAAGCGTTTGAGGTCGTCGGGCAGATGCCAGAGGAGGCCGTTATCCTTCCCGATGACCCGGTCCTTGCCGAGCGCTGCGATGAGGCTGATCTGATTCATGGGAACAGCATATCAGCTTCGTGCGTGGGTGGTGTGAAGTATGAGATCGTCACCCTTACGATTGGCGACCGCGACGAAATCCATTACCTCGTCCCACGGCTGACGGGGAAGAGGGTCTTCCGAGAATTGGTCATCGAAGCAGAACCCGATGCGCTCCCACTCGATGGGGACATGCGCGAGGAATCGGTCATACCAGCCTCCGCCTCGACCATGACGCGTGCCAAGCGTATCGAAGGCGCGTCCTGGAATGAGTATCACGGCACCGTCACTACCCGCTATCTCTTTGGCTTTCAATGCTTCTTGTATTGGATCGAGCTCGGCATGAGGAGCTATTTCATATTTCCTTGAGCCCTCAGGGAGTAAATCAAGACCAGCGAGGGAAACTTCGGTACGAAGGGGTCGGTATACGATTGCTATCGGGGATTTCGAGAGCAGGAGAGCAAGCATTTGCCTATCTTTTTCATCCATTGCGGGCTTCTGGCTCATCTGCCGTATACTAGCAGGAATGAAAAAAGAGCAGTACGAGATAGAGATTAAAAGTCTCTTGGGGACCGAAGAGAACGCAGACAAGCTCCGATCTTCCCTCAAGGAGCTCGACTCGACGTGCGCACTTATTGCCACGAGCACGCAGCTGAACCACTACTTCGAAGGCGGCGACCCAAGAGCGCTTCTTGGGGATGTCGGTCCTCTCCTCACGGAAGAAGCCCAAGGAAAGATGGAGCGCATAGCGGAGAGGGGAGAGAACGTTTCCGTTCGAACGCGCGGAGTAGATGGAGGAGCCCGAATAGTAATGAAGGCCTCGCTCGGCGATGATTCAAGTGCGAATGGCGTCATTCGCATCGAAGTGGACGAGGAGGTGTCAGGCCTTTCGCTCGAAGAGCTCGACGCTCGAGTGCTCATGGCCGGATATCAGTACCAAGCGAAGTGGTCGCGCAGCCGCGAGGAGTACCAGGTCGGAGAAACAGTTGTCTGTCTCGATAAGAATGCAGGATACGGTTATGTCGCAGAGTTCGAAAGGGTCATCGAAGACCCGGCGGATACCGAACGGGTGCGCGATGACCTTCTGTCGCTCATGGGGCGGGCGGGAATCGAAGAGCTGTCGCAGGACAGGCTCGAGCGCATGTTCGCGCACTATAATGCCCATTGGCAGGATTATTACGGGACGGACAAGGTATTTAACGTAGAATAATCATATGTTCCTCTCCGACGTCGACATCAAGAAAGCTATAAAGACCGGCGCTATCGTGCTGGAACCATTCACCACCACACGCCTACAGCCCGCAAGCTACGACATCCGGCTCGGCAACAAGTTCATCGTGAACGAGGAAAGCGCGACGCATATCGTTGATCCAGCCAAGAAGATATATCCAAAGACGCGCGAGATAGTCATTGCGGACGGTGGCGAGTTCGTCCTGCACCCGGGCATGCTCGTGCTCGGGACTTCGAAGGAATATTTCGGTTCTGATGAGTTCCTTATCCAGGTTGGAGGCAAGTCATCGCTTGCTCGCGTCGGTCTCATGATTCACAACACCGCAGGCATCATCAATCCTGGCCATTTCCTCTGTGTCACTCTCGAACTCTCGAACCAGAACAACGTACCTATCATCATCCGTCCGGGCATGGATATCGCGCAGCTTACGTTCTCGAAGCTCACGAGCCCGACGGCGAGTAGCTATAAGAAGATGGGACGGTTCGCCGCGGATAACTGGAAGAACTTTGCGCCGCCCACGTCTCGCAGGAAGGCCGCGGCAGTAAAGAAGAAGTAACCTATGCCACGACACCCCGAACACCAGTACCTCGACCTGATGCAGGAACTCCTCGATAAGGGGGAGGAACAGGTCGATAAGGGTACGGGCGTAAAGACCTACAGTCTTTTCGGGCGGCAGATACGGTTTGATATCGCCGAAGGGTTCCCGCTGCTTACGACCAAGAAAGTCTATTGGAATGGTGTGAAGGAGGAGTTGTATTGGTTCCTATCGGGGCAGTCGAACATCAAGTATCTCGTCGACAGGAATGTGCATATTTGGGACGACTACCCGCACAAGATCTATAGCGAGCTAGCGGAGAAGGGAAGCGTGCCTGCCCTCACGAAGGAAGCCTTTATCGAGAGAATTGCCGCAGACGCCGACTTCGCAAAAGAACACGGTGAGCTCCCTCATATCTATGGAGAGCACTGGAGACGTTGGGAGGCTAAGGATGGTCGCACGGTGGATCAGCTTGGTTGGGCGATAGAGGAGCTTCGCAAAGACCCCGATGCGCACAACACGCTCGTAAGCTCATGGAATCCTGAGTACATGTATGCCATGGCGAAGCCGGGAGAGGGTGCGCGTTTCCCCATCTGCCACAACCTGTATCAAATAAATATAAAGCACGGAAAGGTTTGCCTTCAGCTCTACCAACGGAGTGCCGACATCTTCCTGGGGGTGCCGTTCAATATCGGCAGCTATGCGCTTCTCACTTGCGTCATCGCGAAGATACTTGGCCGCGAACCAGGAGAGTTCGTGCATACGTTCGGTGACGTGCATATATACGAGAACCACAAAGAGCAGGCACGGGAGCAGCTCGCTCGCGAACCGCGCCCATTCCCAACCGTCTCATTCACCGAGCCTTTCGATTCGCTGGACTCGTTCTCGCCCTCGTATATCAAACTAGACGGCTACGATCCGCACCCTTCAATCAAGGCCGAGCTCACCGTGGCAGGAGGATACAACAAAGATCTCCACGGAACAGCACCTGAAAGCTCGGAAGGGTAATAAGGTACTATTAGCTAAACGGCATATGATCTGAGGCTCCACGGCATCCTTTATTTACGTAAGCGAACAACGCCATGGACCAGTACGATCACCTCAAGAACGAAGACAAAGAGATATACGACGCGATAGCGGGGGAAGAGCTGCGCCAGGCGAACGGGCTTGAGCTCATCCCGTCCGAGAACTATGTATCGAAAGCCGTGCGCGAAGCGATGTCTTCCGGGCTCACGAACAAGTATTCCGAAGGATATCCCGGCAAGCGCTACTACGGCGGCCAGGAATTCACGGATGAGATAGAGACTATCGCGATAGAGCGCGCGAAGAAGCTCTTCGGCGCAGATCATGCGAACGTGCAGCCGCTCGGGGGTGCCGCCGCTAACATCGCTGCATATTTCGCATGGCTTGAGCCGGGCGACACAATCCTCGGCATGGACCTCGCGCACGGCGGCCACCTCACCCACGGCTCGCCCGTGACCTATATGGCGCGTCTCTTCAACTTCGTCCGCTACGGCATGAAGGACGCTGACACCGGCGAGATAGATTACGACCTCATGCTCGAGGTCGCGAAGAAGGAGCGTCCTAAGATAGTGCTCGCAGGATTCTCCGGGTACCCTCGCGAGCTCGACTGGCAGAAGATATCCGATATCGCGCAAGAAGTGGGAGCGGTCGCGATGGCGGACGTCGCGCATATCGCGGGGCTCATCGCAGGAGGCGCAGCTAAGAATCCGTTCGACTACGGATTCCATATCGTGACCACTACCACCCACAAGACGTTGCGCGGCCCACGTGGCGGCATGATCCTCACGAAGGGAACAGTCTCCACCCCACTGAAGGCTCCGGAGAAGACCATTGAGAACCTTCCGACACTCGTCGACCGCAGCGTGTTCCCCGGGTTCCAGGGCGGACCCCACATGCACCAGATAGCGGCGAAAGCGGTGATGCTGCATGAGGCTGCGCAGCCCTCTTTCTCCACATACGCGCACCAGGTAGTGAAGAACGCGAAAGCGATGGCGGAAGTGTTCACTGAGGGCGGCGTACGCCTCATCGCGGGCGGCACCGACAACCATCTCATCCTCGCGGACGTGTTCACTTCGTTTGAAGTGGGAGGAGCTGAAGCGGAGACGCTGCTTGATAAGGCGGGGATGACGCTGAATAAGAATTCGATAGCGGGGGACACCCGGAAGCCGTTCGATCCGTCCGGCATCCGCTTCGGTACGCCTGCCATGACTACGCGCGGGTTCCTCGAGGAGGACTCCCGCGAGGTCGCGCGCCTCATGCTCGAGGTACTAAAGAACCGCGATGACGCGACCGTCGCCTCCGCTCGCGTGAAGGTGACTGCGCTCGCGCAAGCGCACCCCATTCCCGAATCATTCGTATAAACGTAGCTTGAACATGAAGCACGGATGAGTAACAGCATCCGTGCTCGTTCGTCATATACCGTAGGTCGCTTACCAGTAATGAAAGCACCATCTTATATATGACGAAACTCACTCAAGCATTCGTAGAATCGGGAGTCGCGCTCCTCGTTGGGCTCGCGATTGTCGGTTCGCTCATGTTCGCATTCGCCGGTAACGCGAGTGCCGAGACCCGCATAGCACCCGTAGGCTCTACGCTCAGCGTCAGCATCGGCGCGAACGGTATGGCACTCGTGCGCGGCGCGGAAGTCACCGCTGTCAGCGGAAGCACGCTCACCGCGAAGACCCAGTGGGGCGATGCAGCCCTCACGTGGACTGTCCGCACCGATAGCGACACCAGCTTCGTTGAGAAGAATGGAGCAAGAACAACGTTCGCCTCTATTGAGACCGGTGACACGGTCAGTTTCAGTGGCGCGATAGACGATGATCTCGGCGCATTCACTGTAGATGCTGACGTCGTGAGGAACTGGTCGCAGGATCAGGCTAGTTCCGTAGTTACCGGAACGGTCACCGCGGTAGACGAGGACGATGACTCGTTCACGCTCAACTCCAAGCAGCACGGTTCGGTCACTGTTGATACGAGTGGTAACACATCGTACGTCGGTGGCGCATTCGCGGACATCGATGTTGGCGATAAGCTCGTCGTGTCAGGCGGATACAATGCCAGCACGGACGTAGTGGCTGCAACGAAGATAACGCTGAACGCCGGAGTGCACGTAGAGGAAGGGAAGAAGGACTGGAAGAACTGGATGAAAGACATGCCGATATGGAGGTGGTTCAAGAAGAACGGTGAATAAAGAGCAGTCCTTCCGGAAAGCGCCCGCTACGAAGCGGGCGCTTTCTTTGCTAGAGTGGCCATATGGAAGACCGGATACGGCAGGCGGTGAAGGACGCTCTAGCGACGCTCGGCGCTGAAGGCATTGCGTTTGCGGTCGAATGGCCGGGAGACCTCGCGCATGGCGACTTCGCGACGAACGCTGCACTCGCAGCCGCCAAGCCGCTCGGGAAGGCGCCTCGCGAGATAGCGGACGCGCTCGTGCCGCTTATCCGGGACGCGCTCGGTGACATTGCGAGTTCAGTGGAAGCGGCAGGACCGGGGTTCGTGAACATTACGCTCGCGCCTGAGTCGATTGCAGCTGTGGTTGGAATTGCAGCGAACGAGCCAGGCGTGTGGGGAATGGGAGACGCGAACGCAGGGAAGCGCGTCATGGTCGAGTACACCGATCCGAATCCCTTCAAGGAGATGCATATCGGTCACCTGATGAGCAATGTCATCGGGGAGTCTATCGCACGTCTCGTGGAGTTCTCCGGAGCGACAACGATGCGAGCAAACTATGAGGGCGATGTCGGGCCGCATGTAGCCAAAGCGATATGGGGCCTCCAGAAGAAGGGCATCACCGAGCCCGCGACTGCGGAAGAGCTCGGCCATGCGTACGCTCAAGGGTCTCGTGCTTATGACGAGTCACCGGAAGTGAAAGGGGAGGTGGACGCCATCAACCGCGCCATATACGAAGGCACTGACCACGAGCTCATGGAGCTGTGGCGGAAAGGACGGGATGTCTCGCTCGCAGCATTCGAAGAGCTGTACCGTACGCTCGGTACCACGTTCGACTACTACTTCTTCGAAAGCGAAACCTCAAAGCCCGGGCTCGATATCGTACGGGAGCATACCCCGGCCGTATTCGAGGAGAGCGAAGGGGCAGTCATATACAAAGGCGAGAAGAAGGGATTGCACACACTCGTATTCATCACGTCGTACGGCACACCGACCTATGAAGCGAAGGACATCGGGCTCGCGTTCCTTAAGGAGGAGCGATGGCCGTCCGATATTTCGATAATCATCACCGCGGCGGAGCAGATAGGGCACTTCAAGGTCATGTTCGCAGCGCTCGAGGAGGTGGCGCCAGCGCTTGCAGCTAAGACCGCACATGTCCCACACGGGTTCCTGCGTCTCGCCTCAGGAAAGATGTCATCGCGCGAGGGAACCATCATCACCGCCGCGTCGCTCATCAATGACGTCGTCGCGAAGACGAGCGAGCGTAATGAGGATCCGCTCATCGCGGAGCAGGTGGCGCTCGCTGCTATCAAGTATTCGATACTCAAGCAGTCTGCGGGCTCGGACATAATCTTCGACTTCGACCAGTCTCTTTCTCTCGAAGGTGACTCAGGTCCTTATCTTCAGTACGCGCTCGTGCGTGCTGCATCCATCATTGCCACTGCTGGAGACAAGGAGGTTAGTGATGCGCCGGAGAAACCATTCGATATCGAACGGCTCATCACCCGGTTCCCCGAAGTTGCGGCAAGGGCCGAGCGCGAGAGAGCGCCGCATCATGTCGCGCAGTACCTCACGCAGCTCGCGAGCGAATGGAACTCCTTCTATGCGAAGGAACGCATCATCGATGGGGAGCATGAGGCGTACAAGTTACGGCTCGCGAAGGCGTTCGTCGCCACTATGAGGAACGGTCTCGGGCTGCTCGGCATCCCGGTGCCGGAGCGGATGTAGATAACTTCTCTTGCGCCTATAGGCAAGGCACGATAAGGTTGCGATTGGCTCTAATTCGGGGGCCATTGATATTTAGGGAGAGCTGCATTGTCGAAGCGTAAGAACATCGACCCGGTTGAGCAGAGACGTCGGGAACTCGGGGTCTCTCTCAAAAGACTGTTCGAGCTCGCCGCTGAGTGGGTTAATGACGCGTTCGGGCGTCGCATCACTCGCGGGGCCGTTCTGGAGGCGGTCAGCAAGTACCGCCGCAAGCGGCGCGTCGTCGACTGGGTGAAGAGCTTCTTGGACAGTCGCCCCCTCGTTCACGCGTAAGCCACGCTTCAGGCTTTGTTTCGACCGGCGTCCTATGGCGCCGGTCGTTTCCTTTTTATGAAGCAAGACGATACGATAGGAAAATCATGGCTGAACGGGAGAAAACGGAAGTCGCTAAGCGGGAAGAGGAGGTCCTGGCCTTCTGGAACGAGAAGCATATCTTCGAAAAGTCGCTCGAGAAGCCCTCGCCGAAAGGGGAGTACGTCTTCTATGACGGACCGCCGTTCGCGACCGGTCTCCCGCACCACGGCCACATACTCGCGTCTACCATCAAGGACGTCATCCCGCGCTACCGAACGATGCGTGGATACCACGTGCGTCGTCGCTGGGGCTGGGACTGCCACGGCCTTCCGCTCGAGAACATCATCGAGAAGGAGCTCGGCATAAAGACGAAGCGCGACATCGAGGAGATGGGGGTCGCCACGTTCAACGAAGCGGCACGCAAGGCCGTGCTGCGATATGCGGACGAGTGGAAGCGTATCATCCCGCGCATCGGACGATGGGTGGACATGGACGATGACTATAAGACGATGGATACGCCATATACCGAATCGGTATGGTGGGCGTTCAGCGAACTCCATAAGAAAGGCCTCATCGAGGAGGGGTTCAAGGTCATGCAGCTGTGCCCACGTTGCGGCACCACCCTCTCGAACTTCGAGGTGAGCCAAGGGTACAAGGATATAAAGGACCTGACCGCCATAGCGAAGTTCGAGCTCGAGGACGAGCCGGGTACCTATGTGCTCGCATGGACGACCACGCCATGGACTCTGCCGGGCAATGTCGCGCTCGCGATAGGGAAGGACATCGAATACGTGAAGGTAGAAACGGATGCAGGTGCGTTCATTCTCGCGGCCGCACACGCGGAACGGTTGTTCGATGCCGAAGGCGTTCGCGTAACGCCTGTCTCGCGTAAGGAGCTCGTAGGACGGAGCTACAAGCCGCTCTTCGGTGGGGTAGTCGACGCGCTCGCGCAGGGGAAGGAACGCGACAAGCTCGGTGCCGCATTCCGTATCTATGAGGCCGGCTTCGTCACTACGGAAGAAGGCACTGGTATCGTGCACATCGCGCCTGCATTCGGCGAGGAGGACCTCGGTCTCGCGCGCGAGCATGGCCTACCGGTCATTCATCATGTGGATCGCGATGGGAAGATGGATTCGGCCGTGCCTGCGGTTGCGGGCCGCTCAGCGAAGCCCAAAGGCAACTGGAAGGAGACCGACACGCTCATCGTCGAGTACCTGGGCGACAAGGTGTTCCGCGCGGAGGAGAAGGAGCATAGCTACCCGCACTGCTGGCGGTGCGACACGCCGCTCCTTAACTATGCGTCGAGCTCCTGGTTCGTCACCGTACCGAAATTCCGCGATAAGCTTGTCGCCGAGAACGCGAAGATAGGATGGGTGCCGGACGCCATCGGCCAGAATCGCTTCGGCGATTGGCTCAAGAACGCGCGCGATTGGTCGATCTCGCGCAGCCGCTACTGGGGGGCTCCTATACCGGTATGGAAGAACGAACAGACAGGCGCACTCAAGATACTAGGCTCGATGGCAGAGCTCATGCGTTACGCGAAGAAGAGCGGTAACCGCTACTTCGTGATGCGGCATGGGGAGGCGCAGAGCAACGCGCAGAATATCGTGTCGTGCGACCCGGAGGCGGCGCTACCGCTCACATCACGCGGTCGCGAGCAGGTCGCTACTGCCGCGAAGGGCCTCGCTACCCAAGGCATAACCCGCATCTACGCCTCGCCGTGCCTGCGCACGCGGGAGACGGCGCTCATCGTCGCGAATGCGCTCGGCCTCTCCGAGGATACTGTCGAGGTGGATGCACGGCTCAGGGAACTCGAGTTCGGGGAACTGAACGGCAAGCCGTTCGATGAGTTCATGGCCTATCGCGACAAATACATGCGCGAGTACGATACGGCTATACCAGGCGGAGAGAGCTATCTCGACGTGAAGCGCCGCTTCGGCGATTTCCTGTATGACACCGATCGCGCGCAGGCTTCGGAAAACATTCTCATCGTCACCCATGGGGTGGGTCTCGAGACCATCAGTGCGGCAGCGCACGGTGCGAACCGCAAGGAGTCGGTAGCGCGCGCGTTCTCTCCCAAGAAAGAGTTCGCTACGGTAGAGGAGCTCGAATTCGCCCCAGTCCCGCACAATACGGATTACGAGCTCGATCTCCATCGTCCATACATCGATGACTATGAAGTCGTAGACACCGATGGCGCGGCGCTCCGTCGCGTGCAGGACGTCTTCGATTGCTGGTTCGAGTCGGGTTCCATGTCGTACGCGCAGGACCACTATCCGTTCGAGACCGATCAGTTCTCGCCGAATGCTGGGCTCTTCAACCGGACGAAAGGCTTCCCAGCCGATTTCATAGCGGAAGGGCTCGACCAGACCCGTGGCTGGTTCTATTCGCTCCTCGTGCTCGGTGTCGCGCTCTTCGGGCGCGCAACGTATAAGCACGTCATCGTGAACGGGCTCATCCTCGCGGAGGACGGGCGCAAGATGTCGAAGAGCCTTAAGAACTACCCGGAACCGATGGATATCGTGGAGCAGTACGGCGCCGACGCGCTCCGGCTGTACCTTCTCTCCTCATCGCTCATGCGTTCGGAGGACCTGCGCTTCTCGGAGCGTGGCGTTGCTGACGTAGGGAACAAGGTGCTCGGGAGGCTCCATAACATGCTGGTGTTCCTCGAGACGTACGCCCCGAGCGACGTTCCTGAGCGTGCCCCGAGCGATCATGTGCTCGATAGGTGGGTGAACGCGCGATTGGCTCGGGTGCGCGATGAGGTAACGGCGGGGCTCGAAGGGTACGAGCTCGATCGTGCGACGCGTCCGCTCGCCGAGCTCGTCGATGATCTCTCCACATGGTACCTGCGCCGCTCGCGCGAGCGCATAAAGGATTCGAGTGAGGCTGCGAGCACGCTCCGCTCCGTGCTCCGCATGACGGCGATACTGCTCGCCCCATTCACTCCGTTCTATGCCGAATACCTCTTCAAGCGCGTGAGGTACGCGGATGACCCGGAAAGCGTCCACTTGGTCGACTGGCCCGAGGAACTTCCGCTCCGCGATGGTTCCGATAAGAAGACGCTCCTCGCCGATATGGAGCTCGTACGCTCGCTCGCATCCGAAGCGCTCAAGAAGCGCCAAGAGCTCGGCGTGAAGGTCCGTCAGCCACTCGCTTCTCTTTCTGCGGCAGTGATACCGATACATCCGGAGCTCGTCGGTATCCTCAAGGACGAGGTGAACGTGAAGGAGCTTATCGGGGGAGCGAGCGAAGTATCGCTCGATACCGTGCTTACTCCTGAGCTCGTGCAGGAAGGGGACGTGCGCGAGTTCGCTCGTGCGCTCGCCGATGCGCGTAAGGCAATGGATCTATCGCCCAAGGACATGGTCGCGCTCCGTGTAGATTCCGCACTCCACACGCTTCTAGGTGACGTATCGCTTCCGGGCGTCTCAAGCCTCAAGAGCGGTGATGGGGAACTGCCGTACGAAGCGCTGCTCTCTACGGGCACCGTGCGTTTCGCTATCGATGCAGCATAAGTACGTAACCCGGGCAGTCGTGCTCTCCCGTGCTCCGGTGAAGGAAGTCGGTGCGGTAGTAACGCTCCTGACCCAAGACCTGGGGCTCGTGCGCGCTCGTGCCGAGGGGCTCAGACGCTCGGGCGCCAAGCTCGCTCATGCGCTCCAGACCCTCTCCGAAGTCGAGCTCACGGTGCTTCGCGGGAAAGAAGGGTGGCGGCTATCCGGCGCAGTACTCATAGAGCCCTGGTTCCAGAAGCTATCGCCCTCCGCACGCACGCGAGCAGGGAAGCGCGCAAGCCTCATCCTCCGCCTGGTGCAGGGCGAGACCGTGGATGCACAGCTGTACGAAACGTTCATCGCATTCTTGAACGAGCTTGCGGCAGGGGACGATACGGAGCAGGACCGCGCCGAGCTCTTCGCGACGCTCAAGATACTTTCCATACTGGGTCACGATGACGGACCGTTCCCGAGCGCGGAAAAGGTGAAGGCACTCTCGAAGGAGGAGCGGCTTGCGCTCATCAATCGCATAAATCGCGGGCTGGAAGCGTCGGGGCTGTAAGGGCTACGGTATACTGGGCGGTAATGCCTCCTGGTGACAACAGAAGCCCGCTCGAGAAGATGCAGGAGCGTCTCTACGCGCCGAAGAAGAGCGCTTCGTTCGAGGTTCCGACCCTTGCTGGAAACGCGAAGCCGCAGGAGCCCGAGCGCTGGCAGCAGCCCCTGCCGCCTCCACCCAAGAAGCCGGGCCTCCCGCGTTCCATCCTTTTCCTTATCGGAGCTGGGACATTCTTCGGTATAGCGCTCATCGTAGCGGCCGCCCTCATTATCTTCGGGGGACGCACCGTCTCGACCGAGAATGTGGCCATAGGCGTGCGGGGGCCTACCACCATCGGGAGCGGGGACACCGTTGAACTACTCATCACGGTAGAGAACGAGAACCCGGTGCCACTCTCCGGAACTACGCTCTCCGTGGATTTCCCGGAAGGCACGCGTACGGCGGACGATAAGGCGGACACGCTTTCGCACTACAGCGATACGCTCGGCGACTTGCCTGCAGGAGGGAAGGGAGAGCGCACGGTGCGCGCCGTGCTCTTCGGCTCGGAAGGCCAGAAGGTGATTCTTCCTATTAGGTTTGAATACCGGACACCCGGTTCCAATTCCGCTTTCATAAAAGAAGAGACATACGAATTCACCATAACCACGTCACCGCTATCGGTATCCATCGGCGCACTGTCTGCCGTCTCGGCAGGACAGCCCTTCTCGATAGCGGTCGCTGTCCGCTCGAACGCTGCTACGCCGCTTACAAACGCAGCGCTGCTTGCGGAATACCCGCCTGGGTTCGTCGTGACCGAGTCAGTACCGGCCCCGGTGAGCGGCTCGATGTTTGACCTGGGTACCGTCGCTCCAGGAGAAGAGAAGGTGGTGCGCATCACCGGACGCATCTCGGGAGAGGATAGGGATACCCGCGTATTCCGGTTCACGACCGGAACCCGTGCGAGCGCGGACGCTACCACGCTCGCTGTTTCGTACACGACCGCGCAATCATCGGTCGTTGTCGAGAAGCCGTTCCTGGCGCCCACCCTCTCGCTCAATCGCGACACGACAGGGAACATCACGCTCTCGCCTGGCCTTCCGGTCGATGGGGTACTGTCCTGGGTGAATACGCTTGCGACCCCTATCCAGGACGCCGAGATACGCATCAAGCTGAGCGGAAGCGCGCTCGACCCGGAGAGCATCACCACCGCGAACGGTTTCTACCGTTCCTCAGACTCAACCATCACCTTCGCGAGCGAGACCATTCCCGCACTCGCATCAGTCGGTCCCGGCCAGACCGGTAACGGCTCGTTCCGCTTCGCGACGAAGTCCGGAGCCGCTGCAGCTGCGCTCCGTAACCCGACGGTCGAACTCGTCATCTCGGTCGCTGGGAGAAGGCTTAACGAACGGAACGTACCGATGAACGTTTCCTCGACCATCACACGCACGCTCAAGATGGAGACCGAGCTCGCGCTCACATCCGTGGCGCTTCGTACTAAAGGACCGTTCACGAATACCGGGCCATGGCCGCCCAAAGCCGATACCGAGACGACATATACCGTTCAGTGGACACTCGCTAACTCGGTGAATTCCGTGGGCGGCGCGACCGTCACCGCGACGCTTCCGTCGTACGTGAAGTACACGGGGCAGATAAGCCCGAGCGGGAGCAACCTCACGTACAACGAGACATCGAGGACGGTCACCTGGAACGCAGGAGACGTGCCGCCGGGCACCGCCGCCAAGACCGCGTACTTCCAGGTATCGCTCCTTCCAAGCGCATCCCAGCGTGCGACCTCGCCCGTCATCGTGAATGCCACTAGCTATTCGGGTACGGATAGGTTCACGGGCAATAAGGTCATGGGAGCGACGTCCGCGCTCACGACGCACATCGACAACGACCCGGCTTGGAATCCGGGTGCGGGCCAAGTACAGTAGTCCTCATGGATAAGGCACCCGTCACCCTCGACACCATCGTCTCGCTCGCGAAGCGGCGCGGCTTCGTGTTCCCGGGCTCAGAGATATACGGTGGGCTTGCTGGCACCTTCGACTATGGCCCTCTGGGTGTCGCTCTCAAGAAGAACATAGAGAACCTCTGGTGGAGCATGTTCGTAGACTCACGCGACGACATGTACGGCCTCGATGCAGCCATCCTCATGAACCCGAAGGCGTGGGAAGCGTCGGGCCACGTTTCCGGTTTCTCCGATCCTCTTGTCGAATGCGCGAACTGCAAGAAGCGCTTCCGTGCGGACCATCTCGAGAGCCCTGACGTCTGCCCATCCTGCGGAAAGAAGGGCACGCTCGGGGAGACGCGCCAGTTCAATATGATGTTCGCGACGAAAGCGGGTGCAACTGAAGATGAGTCGGCCACCGTGTATTTGCGACCTGAGACTGCGGGCGGCATCTTCGTGAACTTCAAGAATGTCGTCGACAGCTTCCACCCGAAGCTTCCGTTCGGTATCGCGCAGATAGGGAAGGCGTTCCGGAACGAGATAGCGCCACGGGAGTTCGTATTCCGCGTGCGCGAGCTCGAGCAGATGGAGGTGGAATATTTCGTGCGTCCAGGCGAGTGGGAGGCTGCCTTCGAGGAGTGGCGCACGGGGATGCTTGCGTTCGCTAGTGAGCTCGGTCTTCCAACCGAGGCGCTGCATGAGCTTGAAGTCACCCCCGAGGATCGCGCGCACTACAGCAAGCGCACCATTGATTTCGAGTTCGACTACCCATTCGGCCGCAAAGAGCTCTGGGGTCTCGCGTACAGGACCGACTTCGATCTCTCGGCGCACCAGGAGCATTCGGGAGCGAAGCTCGAATACCTCGATGAATCGACCGGGGAGAAATTCCTTCCGCACGTCATCGAGCCATCGCTCGGTGTCGGCCGCACCATGCTCGCAGCGCTCGTGTCCGCATACCACGAGGATGAGCTCGGTGGCGAGACGCGCATCGTGCTCAAGCTGCCGCCGAAGATAGCTCCCATCAAAGCGATGGTGTCGCCGCTTCTCAAGAACAAGCCCGAGCTCGTCGAGAAGGCGAAGGAGGTCCGTCGTACGCTCCAGAAGATACATCCTGCTATCGCATGGGATGATAACGGCAACATCGGCAAGCGGTACCGCCGCCAGGACGAGATAGGTACGCCGTTCTGCATCACCATCGATTTCGATACGCTCGGCGAAACACCGGAGCTCAAGGATACGGTCACGCTCCGCCATCGCGACAGCGGGGAACAGGAGCGTCTTTCCCTAGAAGAGGCTGCAGAAAGGATTCGGGCCGCTATTTGACGGCCAATCACTCCGGGTGCAGGATAGCCCCGGAGCCCGTCGCGGCTATAACCTGAACAGGAGCAGAATCATGAAGATGATTGCCGTCGCAATCGTTCTCGCGGCCTTCGCTCCTCGAAGCGAAGCCGCAGAAGTACTTATCCCGTCGGGCACGTCGCTCGTGCTCTCGCCTCGTACGGCAAGTCCCGCCGCCTCGGGGCCGTCAGCATACGGCGTTACCGTCTATGCCTTGATGGGCTATGATGCGAGCGCCGACCCGCCGTTCGTACTCGAGCCGACGCGGGAAATTCCCACGGAAGCCGGAGCACGCATCTATGCGGAGTTCCGCCTTGATCAAGGCAAGACGGTCGTCGAGTACTGTCGTGCGGTGCCGTCGGCGAACGGATCCTACATCCTTCCGCAGACGCGCGCCGAACGGCTTCGTGGCGGGTGCATGGTCTATGGATACGAGCCACCGAAGGCTCCGTCCCTGGAGGACATGCTCGTCCCGGTGGTGGATAGGGCGAAGGCGACATTCAAGCCGAAGCCCAAGAAGCCGGTCAAGAAGAAACCATCGCGCAAGAAAGCGAAAGCGAAGAAGAAATGAGGCCGCCGGCATATGCTGGCGGCCTTTTGCATTTCCAGCCCGTATTTCCTATGGTGTGCTAGCATTTACTGAAATCACCTTCTATGGATAAGAACACCACCATCTCAATAACCACGGGCACCGTCGTACGGGTGATACTCGTGCTCGCAGCGGCCTATGCGCTCTGGACGCTCCGCGACCTCTTTCTCCTCGTCGTGACTGCCATCGTGCTCGCCTCCGCTATCGAGCCGGGCGTCGCGTTCTTCGTGAAGCATAGGCTCCCGCGCGTCGTCGCGGTCACCATGATGTATGCGGTAGTATTCGGATCCCTCTTCGGCGTCATCTATGCGTTCTTCCCACCAATTCTCGAGGATACGCAGAATTTCCTTCTTTCCGCTCCGCAGTACCTGAACACGCTTAACCTTCCGGCGTCGCTCACGAGCCTGACGGACGCCAGCGTGGTCGCGGCAGGGGAGAACCAGGCGCAGTCCATCCTCGATACGCTCTTCGCGTTCCGTTCCGCCTTCACGGACGCATCCGGCGGCGTCGTGCGCATCGTCTCCACCTTCTTCGGCGGCATCTTCGCGCTGATACTGGTCATTGTCCTCTCGTTCTATTTCGCCATACAGGAGACAGGTGTCGACGACTTCATCCGTCTTGTGACGCCCGTGAAGCATGAGGAGTATGTCATCGACCTGTGGCTGCGCGCCAAGAAGAAGATAGGGTTATGGATGCAAGGACAGTTACTGTTATCACTCATTGTCGGCGTCATCGTGTATCTAGGTCTCCTTATCCTCGGTGTGCCGTACGCACTTCTTCTTGCTGTCATTGCGGCCATTCTCGACCTCATCCCGATATTCGGCTCCTTCATCGCGGGCATCTTCGCGGTCATCGTGGCGTTCGGTTCTGGAGGCTTCGCGCTCGCGCTCATCGTGGCCGGCCTCTTCTTCGTCGTGAACCAGTTCGAGGCGCACCTCATCTATCCGCTCGTGGTGAATAAGGTGGTCGGCATTCCGCCGCTCCTCGTTATACTCGCCCTCATCGTGGGAGGCTCGTTGGCGGGTTTCCTCGGCGTCCTGCTTTCAGTGCCGCTCGCAGCTGCAGCACGCGAATTCCTCACGGACGTAGAGCGCAGCAAGCGTGCGAAGGCGGAGCTCGCATAATCTCCATGGCGCGCTATATAACCACCACGCTTCCGTATGTGAATGCGGACCCGCACATCGGGTTCGCTACCGAGCTCGTGCAGGCGGATGTGCTCGCACGCTCATGGCGGCTTGAGGGCGAGGAAGTGTTCTTCTCGACCGGTACCGACGAGCATGGCCAGAAGATATGGGAGGCGGCAGAGAAAGCGGGGCAGGGCGTGCAGGAATACGTCGACCACTATGCAGGAGAGGTGAGGAAGCTGCGCGAGGCTCTCTCGCTCAGCAATGATGCATTCATCCGCACCACCGATCCGCATCACATACGTGCGGCGCAGGAGATGTGGAAGCGGTGCGAAGCCAAGGGCGATATCTATAAGAAGGAATACTCTGGCCTCTACTGCGTCGGGTGCGAGCTGTATAAGTCCGAGAAGGATCTCGACGAGGGCGGGCACTGTCTTATCCATCCGCATCTGGTGCCGCAGGAAGTCACCGAGGAGAATTACTTCTTCCGCTTCAGTAACTATGGCGACCGTCTGCTCGAGTACCTCGCGCAGCCGGACGTTGTCGTGCCTGAGTGGCGTCGGGACGAGGCGGTCAATTTCGTGCGAGGCGGGCTTGAGGATTTCAGCATTTCGCGTGAGAAGAGGCGTTTGTCCTGGGGCGTGCCGGTACCAGGCGACGATGAGCAGGTCATGTACGTCTGGTTCGACGCCCTTACCGACTACATCTCGACCTTAGGCTGGCCCGAGGACAGGGAAGGGAATTTCAAGAAGTTCTGGCAAGGAGGGAAGACGCTGCAGGTGGCCGGAAAGGACCAGGTGCGCTTCCAGTCCTTAATGTGGCAGGCCATGCTCATGTCGGCTGATATCAAGAATACCGATCAGGTTTTCTATCGTGGGTTTATAAACTCTGGCGGTCAGAAGATGTCGAAATCGCTTGGCAACGTCATCAATCCGTACGAGCTCGTGGAGAAGTATGGGACTGAAGCCACTCGGTATCTTCTACTTCGTCACGTCCACCCGACCGAGGATTCGGACGTTACTTGGGAGAGGCTTGATGAGTGGTACACCGCGAACCTGGTGAATGGTTTAGGTAACCTTGTTGCTCGTGTGATGAAGCTTGCGGAGGAGCATCTGCCGGGTCCGGTTGCGCTTACTGAAGAGGATACGGCGATTGAAACCGCATTCACCTCGAAGCTCGAAAGTTTCGACTTCAATGACGCCATGGATCTGGTCTTCATGCATATCGCCAAGGGCGATGAGTTGATGACGGAGCACGAGCCGTATAAAAAGGTGAAAGATGAAGCGACCAAGGCGGAAGGGCTGGCCGACATCGAGAAGCTCGCGCACCATCTCGCGAAGCTTGCTACGCACTTGGTGGCTGTCATGCCAGCCACGGCTGCAGCTGTTCTCGCAGCCGTGAAAGAGAATAAGAAACCGGAGAATCTCTTCCCACGTCTTCCGTAGTCATGCGGTACTTCGATGCGCACTGCCATATACAGTTCGACGCGTATTCTGAGGACAGGGAAGATCTCGTCGCGCGCATGCAGCACGAGGAGGTCGGCGGGATCGTGGTCGGCACCGACATCGCTTCCTCGCGCGCTGCTATCACGCTCGTCGAAGGTGCGGACGATATGTACGCAGCTGTCGGTCTCCATCCGAATCATGCAGGCGATGAGGCTTTTGAGTACGATGCCTTCCTCACGTTGGCGAAGCATCCGAAAGTAGTTGCGATAGGGGAGTGCGGGCTCGATAACTTCCGTCCCGGGGATGCGGAGGCCGCGAAGCCGCTCCAGAAGGAAATATTCCGCAAGCATGTCGAACTCGCGCTCGAAGCTGATAAGCCATTGATGATTCACGGTCGCCCATCAAAGGGAACGATGGATGCGTACGAAGACATCATTTCCATACTTTCGGAGTTCAAGGAAACGCACGGAGATAAGCTCCGGGGTGACATCCATTTCTTCGTCGGTACGCCCGAGATAGCCGCTCGATTCGTTGCGCTCGGGTTCACCCTATCCTTCACGGCGGTCATAACCTTCGCCCGTGATTACGACGAAGTCATACGCTCCGTGCCACTTACGAGTATCCTTTCCGAGACCGATTCGCCCTATGTGGCTCCAGCGTCCCGAAGGGGGCAGCGCAACGACCCCATTTCAGCGAAAGACGTAATCGCTTCCATCGCTAGTATTCGGGGGGAGGACGAGGAAACGGTTCGAGAAATAGTCCTCGGCAATGCCAAGCGCCTTTTCGCCCTGTAATTGCCTGGTCGCACTGCCCGTGGTACAGTTCGCCCGTTATGAAAAAGGAAATCGAACACGGTGCAGACAGTACCGAGCAGGAGTCCGTAGAGGGATATAACGAGTCCCGCGTCTACGAACTCGGCTTCCACATCGATCCTGAACTACCCCAGGAAGAGGTGAAGAAGGTTTATCAGGGTATCCGCGAGAAGGCCGCCTCGGTCGGCTCCGTGGTGGCAGAAGGCGAGCCGCAGAAGATCGCGCTCGCATACACCATCTCGCGCAGCGAGACCACTGGCCGTCGCGACTTCAATTCCGCGTACTTCGCATGGATCGCGTACGAGACGGAAGGCGAGGGTCACGATGCGATGCTCGAGCTCGCGAAAAGCACGACGACGCTCGTACGCTTCCTCGATATCCGCACGGATAAGGAGTCGGCTAAGCATGCGGCGGAGATGCACGAGATCTACGCCAAGATGGGCGAGCGCGAGGAGGGCCAGACTTCCGAAGAGGAGGTTCTCGACACCGAGCTCGATGCGGCCCTTAAGGAGGCCGCTGCGTAGCGGTATACTAGGCGCATGTACCTAAACAAAGTCCTTCTCTACGGCAACCTGACCCGCGATCCGGAAGTGAAAGCGCTTCCAAGCGGCCAGCAGGTAGCATCATTCGGCATCGCAACCAATCGCACCTTTACTAACAAGGAGGGCGCGAAGCAGGAGCAGGTGGAATTCCACAACATCGTTGCGTTCGGTCGCACCGCGGAAGTCATGGGCCAGTACCTCAAGAAAGGCCGTCCGGTCTTCATCGAGGGACGTCTCCAGACCCGTTCATGGGAGTCCGAGGGAAAGAAGAATTATAAGACCGAGATCATCGTGGATACCTTCCAGTTCGGTCCTCAGGCAGGGGGCGCAGCCGGAGGAGGGAACGCCGGTGGCTATGCAGCTGGCGGAGCCGCGGCAGGCGCAGGAGCGAGCGAGATGGCAGGCAATTCTGCAGCCGAAGCCATCCAGTATCCCGAAGAGGAGATTAATCCCGAGGACATCCCGTTCTAGTTTCGAATTAAAGCAATCACCATGGCATATCAATCAGAACGTGAAGAGATAGAGCACAAGAAGTTCGTCGACTACAAGGATGTCGCGTACTTGAAGCTGTTCACCAACCCGCATGCGAAGATTCTCGGCCGCAAGCGTACTGGCACCCAGGCCAGCCGCCAGCGCGAGATATCGCTCGCGATAAAGCGTGCACGCTATATGGCGCTCATGCCGTATCTCGCAGCATAGTCTCGAGTTCAGCTAAGCAAAAACCGCCCTCGGGCGGTTTTTGCTTTTGCGTACGACAGGCATATGATTGAGGACGGAAAGAGCATGCGAATCGTACGCTCTAGTTTCAGTATGGGAGGAATTGAAATGACTCGGAATCGAGCGTTCACAGGCTTTATCGCGGCCGTCGCCGCATCCCTCGGGATATGGGGAGTCAGCACGTCCGCCGAGGACACTGCAGCTATGTCCTCGGAGATGACCATCGAGGAACGGGCAGCGATGTGCGTTTCGTGGCCGGAAAACGTGAGCAAGACGCTCTCGCACGACTTCGGGCGCGGCAGCGACACTCACGGAATGAGCGTCGCGTTCGCCCGCTCGGTCCCTCATGGGTTCCAGGTCTCCATCACTCTGGCGACCTTGAGCTGCAAGTACGAGCCGGTGAGGGTGGCAGAACGCCTCCCGAACAAATTCCGGCCGGGCGCCGCCATGATCGACCGGAAGCAGCGCAATGGCCCATATTCGCCGATGTATGCACTCGTCGAAGTCGAGCCTGAGGCCGTGGGTGTGCGGACTTTCATCCTCGCCACACGGCAGGTCACGGGATCCGTGGAGATGGACCAGAACGAAGGGCTCCGGCGCGCGGGCTAGGCCGCTCCCTCGTCACCTAAATGCAAAGGGCGTCCCAAAACGGGACGCCCTTTCCATAACCTAATCTCCTGGGCTAGGCTTTCTCAACGCGCTCAACGTATTCGCCCGTGTCCGTATTTATCTTAAGAATGTCGCCCACGTTGATGAAGAGGGGGGTGGATACCACGGCGCCCGACTCGAGCACTACTTTCTTATCGCCACCGGTCGCGGTATCGCCGCGCACTGCTGGAGGCGCTTCGGTCACCTTGAGGTCCATCTTGATGGGGATCTTTATCGATACCGGCTCATCGTTGTACAGGAGCACTTCGACGGGGCTGTTGGTCGGGAGCCACTGCACGCGGTCGTGCACCATGTTCTCCGGGAAGGCGAACCGGTTCTTGGCATTACCTTCCTCCGCGAACCATGACTCGCCGCGGCTCGTGTAGAGGTAGGTGGCCTGCATCTTGCCGATGTCAGCCTCGGGAACGGTCTCGGACTGGTGGAAGGATATCTCGAGCACCTTGCCCGAAACGAGGTGGCGGAGCTTGGTCTGGTTCACCGGCTTCCTCTGCTGCATGCGGAAGATGTGGGAGGAGAGCACTTCGAACGGCTCGTTGTTGTACACGATGACCGACTTCGGGAGTATCTCGTTGTAGGAAAGTATTGCCATGGAAACGTTAGTGAGGGGCCTGGAGTTATAAAAAATGCCAGACACGCCTGGTACGGGGTATGATACAGGACATAATGCGGTTTTCAAGGCTCACTGAGGGGCTCGAGGAGGCCTCTGACGAGGAGATACTTCGCCTGTCCCGGGAGAACCCTGACGCCTTCGCGATTCTGGTCACCCGCTATGAGGCCCCATTCCTGCGCAAAGCCCGCAGCATCCTTTTCACGAAAGAGGACGCGGAAGAGATAGTCCAGGACACCTTTACCCGCATCTACGTGTACGCGGACCGCTATAAGGCCCAGGAGGGAGCTTCATTCTCTTCGTGGGCATACGCCATTCTGACCCGGCTCGCGTTCACTCGGTACCAGAAGCTGCGTAAGCACCGAGCGCGTACCCAAGAGCTCGATCCGGAAGTATACGAACGTATACGGGATGAGAGCGAGTTCCTCGAAGATCTCTCTGTCCGCAGCGAAGTTCTCGTCGCTCTCTCGAAGCTCCCCGAAGCTGCATCCCGCGTCCTCCGACTGCAGTTCATAGAAGGGAAGAGCCAGGAGGAGATAGCCCTGCTCGAGAGCTCAAGCGTTTCAGCCGTGAAGACCCGCGTGCATCGCGCGAAGAAATTATTCAAGGAAGCCATCGATACCACCCATACGCCATGAACCAGTCCCGTATACAACAGAACGTTATGCGCCGCGTGCGCACCATCCATACGCTTCGTCCGTTCGTTTCGACGACTGCCTTTTCCGCGCTCCTCTTCCTGGGTGCGCTCTGGGGCATCGGCAGGGAAGTGTGGGTCGCGCGCGTCTTCGAGAACATGCCGTCCCTGTCCGACGCAGCTGCGCTCTCCCGCTTCGCGCTCTCCGCATTCCTTCACACTGACTTCCTCGTGCAGGCGCTCTCCGTCCTCGCTATCGCAGCTTTCGCCTGGCTTGTCAGTGACGGGCTTCGCACGCTTCGTTCCAGTCCTCGTCTCGCGTAGCTCTAAAGGCAATGCGAAAAGACTCCCGGATGGGAGTCTTTTCGCATCAGTAGCTTTAATCTTCTTTGAGCTTCGCCTGTATCTGCTTCAGGATATCGTTCGCGATAGGCTTGTTCTCGCGTAGGTAGGTGCGCGTCGCGTCGTATCCGCGGCCGAGCGATACCTCGCCATATTTATAGCTCGAGCCCGACTTCTGGAGGATGTCGTACTTCTCGCCGAGCGCGATTATCTCGCCCTCGCGGCTGATGCCCTCGTTGTAGAGGAGATCGAACTCGGTGGTCTTGAACGGAGCTGCCACCTTGTTCTTCACCACCTTCACGCGCACGCGCCCGCCCACTATCTCCTCGCCCTTCTTTATCTGCGCGATGCGGCGGATATCAAGGCGCACCGAGGTATAGAACTTGAGAGCCTTACCGCCAGTGGTCGTCTCGGGGTTCCCGAACATGACGCCTATCTGCATGCGGATCTGGTTGATGAAGATGATGATGGTATTGGACTTGGCAGTGATGGCAGTGAGCTTGCGGAGCGCCTGCGACATAAGGCGAGCCTGCTTACCCATCTGAGCCGAACCCATATCGCCCTCTATCTCATCCTTCGGAGTGAGCGCTGCGACGGAGTCCACGACGATGACGTCGATGGAGTTCGCACGCACGAGCGACTCCACTATCTCAAGCGCCTGCTCGCCGGTGTCCGGTTGAGAGATGAGCAGCTCGGGGAGCTTAACGCCGATGCGGCGCGCGTACTCCGGATCGAGCGCGTGCTCGGCGTCGACGAACGCGCAGATGCCACCTTTCTTCTGCGCTTCCGCGATGACATGGAGCGCGAGCGTTGTCTTACCCGAAGACTCCGGCCCGAATATCTCGACGATGCGTCCGCGGGGGAGTCCACCTATACCGAGCGCCGCATCGAGTCCCAAGGAGCCGGTCGGGATGGAGGCGATGGCCGCCACTTTGCCGCTACCATACGTCATGATGGATTCGTCGCCGAACTTCGCCTGTATCTCCTTAATAGCGAGCGCGATGGATTTCGACTTCGCGTCGGCAGGGGATGAGGAGGCTTCTCCTTCAGTCTCGGGAGTGGCGGTCTTAGGTGCTTTCTTTACGGTTTTCTTTGCAGGCATGGGTATATCGGATTAAGGGATATGCACGACTCTTGATTCACTGACAGCTCTGCCGAAGCGATCACGAGCAGTTAAGGATAGTATAGCGTCCCCTGAAGGAAGGGTTAGGGAGGTAGAAAAGCGGCCATTCTCGTCGATAAGCAGCACGCCGGAGTTGAGCGTAAGGGTCTCGGTACGGAGCGCGGTGCCTGAAATGGTCACAAACCCGTCAGGGATGGTTGCGTAAGGGGCAGGGGAGTCGAGATGGATAGCGGGCCCAGAAAGCAGCGGGTACGCCTTCACGAGGCCATATGCGAGAAGGAGGGCGAGCGCGAGACCGATGAGGATGCGCAAGAACATCGCTAGAATACCTCCTCGGCAGTTTCTGGGGTAGAGGATCCTCCCTGGGCAATGACTTCGCGCGGTCGGGAACCGTCGGCAGGGCCTATGACCCCTCGCTCCTCGAGAAGGTCCATGAGGCGGGCAGCGCGGGAGTATCCGATGCGGAGCTTGCGTTGGAGGTAGCTGGTCGAGGCGCGACCTGCTTCTTCTACCGATTCCTTGGCTGCTGCGTAGAGGTCATCGTCCACATCAGCGTCGTCGCTCATCATTGAAATGGCGTCGTTCGGTTCGTGGTGGCCGGAGCCGTCGGTGCCACCGCCTAGATCGAGTGCGCCCAAGGAACCCGCATTGTGCTGCTTTATGTACGCCACGACCTTCTTCACCTCCTGCTCGGCGATGTATGCGGTCTGTATACGCACCGGCTTCTGCATGTCAGCCGAGAGGTAGAGCATGTCGCCCGCGCCGAGAAGGGACTCGGCGCCTGGGCCATCGAGAATGGTGCGGGAGTCTATCTGGCTCGCCACCTGGAGTGCCATACGGGTAGGCACGTTCGCCTTGATGAGGCCGGTGATGACATTCACGGACGGGCGCTGGGTGGAAAGTACGAGGTGGATACCGACCGCACGAGACATCTGCGCGAGGCGCACGATGGCGGCCTCGAGCTCCCGTGGGTAGCTCTGCATGATATCGGCGAGCTCGTCGATGACTATCATGATGTACGGCATCGCCTCCGGCAGGTCCTTTACCCCCTTCTTCTTCGCAGGCTCCACTATGGAGTTGTGGTACGACTCGATATCGCGCACCTGCTCTTCCTCGAGGATGGTGTACCTCCTATCCATTTCTTTCGCTGCCCACTTGAGTGCCATGATGCACTTCTTCGGATCAGTGATGACTGGGGTCAGGAGGTGGGGGATGCCATTGTAGAGGGTGAGCTCGACACGCTTCGGATCCACCATGATGAACCTAAGCTGGTTAGGGCCATTCCTATATAGGAGGGAAGTGATGACCGCATGTATTGCCACCGACTTACCGGAACCAGTCGCACCCGCAATGAGTCCGTGAGGCATCTTGGCTGCATTCACGTAATGCGGTGTGCCGGTGATATCACGGCCGATTGCCGCGAGGAGAGGCTTCTTCGAGGCATTCCACTCAGGGGCGCCGATGATGCCACCAAGCCCAACCGTAGCCTTCGACGCGTTCGGGACCTCGATGCCCACCAAGGATTTGCCGGGGATAGGAGCCTCGATACGGACGGGGTGGGCAGCGAGCGCGAGCTCGAGGTTGGTTACGAGCGAGACTATCTTCTGGAGGCGGACTCCCTCGGCCGGCTTTATCGCGTAGCGGGTGACGGTAGGGCCCACCGATACCTCGTCCATCTCCACGGAAATACCAAAGTTAAGGAAGGTGCGCTTGATGATATTAGCGTTTGCCTTTATATCGCCCACGCCCGGCTTATCCTTGTCGACGCCAAGGAGCGAGAGGGGAGGGGCATGGTACTCGGCATCATATGTTGGGATGGCGTCTGCAGCGGATACGGGAGCCGCTTCTCTCGGTTCGTTGAACATGGTAACTACCGGCTCACGATCGACGTTCAATGGTGCCACATCAGGCACAGCTTCCGCTTCCGTGGACTCCTCTAGGGAATCATCACCTTTCTTCGATGGCAGGGACGGGACCTTGAGTGAGCCGAGCGCGTCCTTAGTATTCCCGAAGAATGCGTTCATGCTCGCAATGAGTGCGGCGAGGTCAGCGACTACAGCGAGGCCGATGAGCGCTACCGAGAGGAGAAGTATGAGAGCTCCGGCGAAGCCGAAGAACTCGACCGTTGTCATGCCGGCTGCGTGGCCCAGGCTCCCGCCGAGCGTTTCCGATGCGATACCGAAGAGCATCACGACTGCCACTACGATGAGAGCGACACCGGCTGCGGTGAGCGGCTTAACGAAGGAACGCTCGAACATGACTGCGAGCCCCGTCATTATCATGAGCACTGGCAGGAGGAAGGATCCGAGGCCTATCATCCCGAAGCCCCAGGCGAAGAGAGCTTCTCCCGCGAGGCCGGCAAGTCCGAAGGCGGCAAGTCCGAAGATCAGTCCGAATGCGATAAGAGCAATGCCGCCCGCTATCCGGGCGAGCTTCTTCGGCGCTTCTATCTCTGCCTTCTTTTTCCGTCCCATTTTCCTCATTCTATCACTCAAGTATGGGGATAACGCAGTAAACAAGCGGGCATCGACTGTCACGGCAACTGTTTGTAACCCCTCCGTTCGTTAGGGACTAGCCGAGCCGAGAGCGCTTTGACGGACATGACCCGGGGCGTATACTTGCCCGTAAGATAAAGGACAGAAAGACATGACCGATAAAGCGAAAAAGGATGTAACGGACATGCAGAAGGCAACTGGGAATGGTGCTCATTTCGACACGTTCGTCCTAGATAAAGGTATATTCTCAAACGTATTCGATAAAGACATACGACGCGTATACATCTACAAGAAGGCCGAGCGTCTTGCGAAAGCCATCCATCTCATTGGCCCCGCCTTCAAGAATTCATCGGCGCTCCGCGAGAAGTTGGATCTCATAGGCATAGGCTTGGTAGATGGGGCAGTCCTTCCGCCCATGCTCGCTCGTACTGCGCTTTCACGTGAGCTGCTCGCACTTTCTTCCGTGCTCTCCATCGCGCGGGCAGGCGGCCTCCTCTCTCCCATGAATGCTGACCTCATTGCACGCGAATCCCATCTCTTGCTCCAGGAGGTCGCGACCTACGAGGAGCCGAGGCTCGTGCTTGAGGAAGCGCCCACGCTAGCCGCGCTCGCAAAGTCGTCGGTCGGTCCATCGCGCCAGACGCCACGGCTCCCCTCGGTAAGCTATAAAGGACAGGATTCTAATAAGGGACATGTCGTATCGGACACTGAGGGACGTGGTTCGCGACGGGACGCCGTCATTGCCGTCCTTAAAGAAAAAGGACCCTCCTACATAAAGGATATTTCGACCGTCATCCGCTCGGTGAGCGAGAAAACAATTCAGCGGGAGTTGTCTGCGCTTGTCGCCGAGGGGAAGGTGGAGCGCTCCGGAGAGCGTCGTTGGACGACATATGTCCTTACAAAGGGGTAGGGAACCGAGCAAGGAGAACGTTGACTTTTAAGCTCATCCGGCCTATATTGCGGCTGTGGGGAATACGGGGAACAGAAGTTAGGGAAAGGCCACTGCCGACAGGCGGACTGGCCTATTTTCCGTTCATCTATTCTCCAGGTTATCCACATTACGATTGCCGGGAATGGCTCAACTGCTCGGTATACTGTCACCCATACCCGATCACCTGAATTAGTCAGGGGCGGGGGTGTCAGAAACGAGCTCAGCGCTCATTCCTGGACGATTGAATCCTTGATAATAGAAGAGGGATTTTACGTTGGCATATTGGTAAGAAACCCATATGCCTGCACGTCTGCCACTATAGGTGGGCGGGCTTCGGAATTATTGCGGATATCCAGATACGATTGAACGCGGAACTGATGACTCACTTTGCCAGCTAGCCGATGGGGCGCGCGTCGATAGAGCGCCTCGTCGGTCTAGTGAAGGAAACGGGAAATACAGACTTGTCTTCGGTGCCTTAGGGCGCCGCGGACGCAATTACAAAGACAGATACGGATGCGTATGCGATGCACTTATTACTAATCGCGTTGCATACGTATCTCGCAAAAAATTAATTAAAAAACGCATTACCATGCAAATCGCAAACAACAATATCGTTGCACGCGTCGCAGCTGTGGTGGCAGGTCTCGGCCTCGTCGCGTCCTCGTTCGTCGCTTTCGCTCCTGCAGCGAACGCACAGACTTCGAGCGACCTTCAGGCTCAGATCGCAGCCCTCATGGCACAGATCGCAGCACTTCAGGGAAGCGCAGGTGCTTCGGCATCCGTTACCTTCACTCGCGATCTTACCCTCGGTTCCACTGGAGCTGATGTAACCGCACTTCAGAACTGGCTCATCAAGGGTGGCTTCACCATCCCTGCTGGCGCAACTGGCTACTTCGGTGCCCAGTCTGCAGCAGCTCTGGCTAAGTACCAGGCTTCGGTAGGCATCTCGCCTGCTGCTGGCTACTTCGGTCCTATCACTCGCGCTAAGGTTAACGCCTCAGCAGGTGGTTCTACCGGCGGCAACACTGGTGGAAACACCGGCGGCAACACTGGTGGCTCTACTGGCCTCCAGGGTGACACCGGCGAAATCGAGGACGCTGACTTCATCTCCAGCCTCAACAATGAGGAGGCAGGTGAGGATGAGGAAGATGTAGAGGTCGCAGGTCTCGAGATCGAGGCTGGTGATGACTCTGACATCGAAATCACCGCAGTTAGCCTCAACTTCGACTACGCTGACACTGGCGCATCAGATGATCTTGATGATTACATCACCGAGGTATCTGTATGGATGGATGGTGAGGAAGTTGGACGCATCGATGTCGGTGACATGGATGATGATGACTGGACTGACACCATTTCTCTCGATGACGCGATCATTCGCTCTGGCGAGACCGGTGAACTTACGGTCGCTGTTTCTGGTGTTTCGAACCTCGACAGCACCGACGCTGGTGAGAACTGGAACGTAAGTTTCACCTCCGTTCGCTTCGTAGATGGTGACGGTGCAACCGTTACTGAGAACTCAGTAGGCGACATCGGCGAAACCGACGATGACACTACGACTGACTCTGACGAGCGCGCGTTCTCAGTTGAGACCTTCGCAACCGCAGCTGATGTGGAACTCCACATCACCGCAGGTGACGATGAGATCAACGACAGCCGCACCATCGAAGTCGATGACTCTGACGATACCGAAAACGTAGAGATTCTTGCCTTCAACGCAGAAGTTGAAGGGGATTCAGATCTCACCGTTAACGACATCGTCGTAGAGTTCGTCGTTACAGGTGCAACCAACCTTGATGACATGGCAACGGAGATCACCCTCCTTATGGATGGTGAGGAAGTCGGCTCGGAGAACGTTCCAACGAACGACGAGACCGTTACCTTCGATGACATCGACCTCGAGCTCTCTGCAGGCGATGAGTATGAGTTCACTGTTGAAGTGGATCTTCTCTCGACCGGCGGCAACCTCGATGCAGGTGATACCATCCTCGCGAAGGTCACCAGCACCGAGCTCAACGCTTGGGACGTAGAGGACGAGACGGGTGAGGAGCTTACTGACGGAACCGACAAGACTGGTTCTGCAACGAGCGACGCACACGCAGTCTTCGAGAACGGCATCCAGGTTGTTGCAGTCTCGACTGATTCCGACGTGAACGAGGCTGAGGACACCGGTACCTTCTCAATCGTGATTGATGTGACCGCATTCGGTGAGGATCAGTACGTCCACGAGCTCGCAGCTTCTGCAAGTTCGACGGATGCTGGCTTCTACTACACGGTCTACAAGAACGGTTCAGCTACCTCGACGAACACCACTGTCGGCTCTGTGGTTACGACCACGGCTGATGATGACGGCGAGTACTTCGTGATTGACGAAGGTACGACTGAGCGCTTCACGGTTACCATTACGGTCAACCCTGACGCAGCTGGTCTCTACCACGTTGAACTCGATTCCCTCCGCTTCGACCCACAGAACGCAGCTGACTCTGCTTCAACCGAGGATACGTGGTACACGATTCCTTCGGATGAGGATACAGAGGCAACTCCTATCCAGGTCGACGCATCGTAAGATCGTTAGCTGATGCTTGTGACATACGTGTCATAGGATAAGCAAAGCAAAAAGCCGCCCCACGGGGCGGCTTTTTGCTTTGCTATACTTGCTGTTGTCATATGAACTATTTCCTCCACTTCCTCAAATTTACCGCCGGATTCGCAGTCATCCTGGTCGCCGCGCTCATCGTCATCCGGCTTGTCTCCTAGAGTGGGGAAGGGTATAGTGCTCCCGTACGGACCGAAGACAACCAGCAGCCCTCACGGGCAGAAGACTGGTCGAGGGACGAAACGGCTAGCGCACTAAGCGCCCTGCCGGGTCGAATGTCTCCTCGCAAAGGTCCCGAAAGGGGCTTTTTGCCGTTTCGTACAGAAACAACACACGCTATGGCGATTACCAAAGCAAAGAAAGTAGAGATAGTGGATAAGCTCGAGAGCGCCCTCAAAGGCGCGGCCTCGGTCGTATTCGTGCACTTCAAGGGTCTTTCCGTCGCCGACACCGCAGTCATGCGTCGCACGCTTCGCGAGCAGGGCATAGGCTACTTCGTCGCGAAGAAGACGCTTATCCGTCGTGCGCTCATGGATGCGAAGTACGAAGGAACGCTCCCTGAGCTTCCGGGCGAGATAGCTATCGCATGGAGCGCGGAGGATCCGACGCTTCCAGCGCGCGAGATCTACGGGCAGAGCAAGAAGCACAAGGACGCGCTTTCCATCATGGGTGGCGTATTCAACGGCATGTTCAAGGATAAGGTCGCGATGAATGCCATCGCCACCATTCCTCCGGTGCCGGTCCTTCGCGGCATGTTCGTGAACGTCATCAATTCCCCAATACAGGGATTTGTTATCGCGCTCGATCAGATACGCGAGAAGAAAGCAGCGTAAATTAAAAGATTCTTACATTCATTACTATGGCTGAAGAAGAAGTAAAGCAGGAAGAGGGCGCAACCGAAGAGGCTGCTGCTCCTGTCGAGGAAGCCGCTCCCGCAGCACCCGCTGCTGAGGAGAAGGCTCCTGAGGCAGAGGTAGAGGTTCCGGAGCAGTTCAAGAAGATCGTTGCCTCCATCGAGGAGATGACCGTTCTTGAGCTTTCCGAGCTCGTGAAGGTATTCGAGAAGAAGTTCGGCGTCTCAGCTTCGGCGGTCGCTGTTGCGGGTCCCGCAGCAGGTGCTGCCGCAGGCGAAGAGGCGAAGAGCACCATGACCGTTGAGCTTGCTGATGCAGGCGCCAACAAGATCCAGGTGATCAAGGTCGTGAAGGAAGTTCTTGGTCTTGGTCTCAAGGAGGCTAAGGATCTCGTCGACGGCGCGCCGTCGGTGATCAAGGAGAATGTCGGCAAGGACGAAGCCGAAGAGCTCAAGAAGAAGATCGAAGACGCGGGCGGAAAGGTTGCGTTCAAGTAACCCTACGTTCAAAAGGAAAAGCACCCGCTTCGGCGGGTGCTTTTCCCGTTTACGGACCTGGATTTGAGCACGTTTCGGGGAATAGGGGAGGGGTTGGACGGGCTCGCGGCTCCTAGGTAGAATGCACTGACTTCATGGAACCCCTCTCCCGCCTCTTCCAGAACGCTGCCCGCCTGAAGCTCCTGCGGCTCTTCATATTTAACGACGATACGGCGTTCGGTGCGGCTGACGCGGCCTTCCGAACGAAGACCGCCAAGGACGCGGCCCGGAAGGAAATGGCAGTACTCGTCGCGGCCGACGTCATACGGAAGAAGACAGGAAGGGTAGCCGGCTACATAGCCAATAAGCGCTTCGTTCACTACGAGCCCCTCAAGACGTTCCTGCGCGAGACTACCGAGCTCCGTGACACCGATATCATCGCGACACTGAAGCGCGCAGGCTCCTTGCGCCTCGTCATGCTCTCAGGACTATTCACGGGCGCTATCGAGTCGAAGGTCGACCTACTGGTAGTAGGGGACCGCATGGACGACAAGCGCCTCGCGACCGCCATTCGCTCGCTCGAGGCTGAGCTCGGCCGAGAGCTCCGCTACGCCTGCTTCACTACGGAAGAGTTCAAGTACCGCCGCGGGGTCTACGACCGCCTCCTCCGGGACGTCTTCGACTACCCGAACCGGGTTACGCTCGACAAGCTCGGTGTCACGAACGCTGCCTAGGGCCCCAAAAGCCCTATCCACATGCCTGGCTTTATGAAGGGCCCTGGTTGCTACACTTAAGGGTAGGCAGGGTCTCTCGATTTCTTGAGGCCGCCATTAATCGGATAACCAAGAGAAGTACACGCATATGTTCCTAACCACGTGGGCGGATGTACTGGCAGCGTCGTTCCAGAACCTGTTCTATGGACTCGTCGCCTTCATCCCCAATTTATTGGTCGCGGTCATCATCTTCATCATCGGCTGGTTGGTCGGTGCTGGACTTGGCCGCCTCGTAGCGCAGGTCATCAACTCGCTTCGCGTCGATCAGGCTCTCAAGCACGCAGGTGTCGAGCGCGTCCTCGATCGCGCAGGGTTCTCGCTTAACTCAGGCGCCTTCGTCGGCATGCTGGTCAAGTGGTTCTTCATCATCGTGTTCCTCGTTGCTGCTCTCGATGTGCTCCAGCTTACCGAGGTCACGATATTCCTCCGGGGCGTGGTACTCACGTATATTCCGCAGGTCATCGTTGCTGTACTGGTGCTCCTCGTTGCGGCTGTCATCGCTGACGCGGTGCAGAAGCTCGTGGTCGGTTCAGCGCGTGCAGCGAATATCCGTGCGGCGAACTTCCTTGGCGCAGTCTCTCGTTGGGCTATCTGGATCTTTGCGATCCTCGTAGCGCTCGAGCGCCTCGGTATCTCCCCACTCGTCCAGACCCTATTCACGGGCGTCGTAGTCGCGCTTTCGCTCGCCTTCGGCCTCGCATTCGGTCTTGGCGGCCAGGCGGCTGCAGCGAAGTATCTTGATCGGGTTCGCGACGAACTGAAGTAATCCTTCGGTTCAAGACTCTCGTTGCAAGAGGCAAAAGGCTCCCGAAAGGGGGTCTTTTGCGTTGGGAGAGAGCCCCCTAAATACCAGTGTTTGACAGGGAAATGGCGGCCGCGTATACTCGCAATACGTGTTGAAGACCAAGAAATTACTAACCAAACGGAGCGGATAAATCCTAGCCAACCGGTTAGGGAACACCGCCCCGGTAGGGGCTTTTTTCTTGCAAGAACACACGGGGCCTTTGACACACGAATATGCAAAATAGGTAATCAAGCCGCGTCGTGCGCAGCGTGATGGAATTTGAGCAATCAGATTCCATCACGCTGCGCAGTGATGCGGTAAGAATTGCACAAAATCACACTCCGGCGCCGTAAGTCGCCGGAGAGCAAAATCGTTAGAAGTGGTGTTCAGGTTTCCGCACAGGAAACATGAAGGGTGCACGGTGGATGCCTAGGCTTGCGCAAGCGATGAAGGACGCGACTAATCAGCGAAATGCTTCGGGGAGACGATTTGTAGTCTTTGATCCGGAGGTGTCCGAATGGGGAAACCCGGCTCTTTTGAGTCATCCTCCTTTTAAGGAGAGAAGCGAACCCAGGGAAGTGAAACATCTCAGTACCTGGAGGAATAGAAAACAACAACGAGTTGCGTTCCGTCTATTCGATGCTTCGAGTAGATGGAACGCGACTCTCGTGATTCCCTAAGTAGCGGCGAGCGAAACGGGAGAAGCCCAAACCAATATCTTCGGATATCGGGGTTGTAAGGTAGAAGCGCCGTACTCGTACGGCATAAGTTACAAAGGATATCTATAACAGAAGTCGCTGGAAAGCGACGCCCTAGAGGGTAATGGCCCCGTATGTGAAATAGATATCCCTTATGCGCTTCTATTCTTGAGTAGTTCGAGACACGAATAGCTCGGATGAATCTGCCGGAACTAACCGGTAAGGCTAAATATTGCGCAAGACCGATAGTGAACTAGTACCGTGAGGGAAAGGTGAAAAGAACCCCGAGAGGGGAGTGAAATAGAACTGAAACCGTGTACTTACAAAGGGTTGGGGCGGGCTATATGTCCGTTTCAGCGTGCCTATTGAAGAATGAGCCTGCGAGTGTATGTATGTCGCCAGCTAAGTCCGTAATGGGACGGAGCTACAGGGAAACCGAGTGTTAATAGCGCGTCTGTGTCATACATACGACCCGAAGCCAGGTGAGCTTGCCATGAGCAGGGTGAAGTGTGGAGAAATCCACATGGAGGCCCGAACCCATAGATCGTACAACGTCTTGGGATGACTTGTGGTAAGGAGTGAAAAGCTAATCGAACCTGGTAATAGCTGGTTCT